>NZ_VANT01000001.1:0-815998 GCF_005771485.1 Cohaesibacter sp. CAU 1516
CTTATCCCGGTTATATTGAACCCGAGCGATATCATCCCAAGGCATATGACCCTCCATCTTCTCATCAAAGACGGTTGAATCACAACCTATTGATATCGCTCAACTACTTTTAAATCTGGCTCTTAGTAATTTGTTTGAATGTGGTATAGAACAGAAACACAACCGCATCAACCGCTTCATTCGGTAGATGGTATATAATTCAGGAGCTTAGTAAGATGAAGCAAGGTGAAGCTAAAGGAAAAATTACGCTGTGCGTTACAAGCTGTGGGCGTAAGGATCTTTTGGCAAGAACACTGGATAGTTTTGTCCCATCCCATACAAATAACTTAAGCAGAATGCTTGTTATAGATGACGCGAATAGTTTGGAAGTGAAGCTTTGGGTGGAAGAAAACTATCCTGATATCGAGGTTATTCTAAACGATACGCAACTGGGGCAAATGAAGTCGATCGACAAGCTGTATCAGGGCGTTGATACTGAATTTATTTTTCATGGTGAGGATGATTGGCTTTTCGGTGGAGAAGATACGATTCCGTCCTGCATGAAGGTGCTCGAGGCTGAACCGGATGTCAGCGTTGTATGTGTTCGGAAAATCTCAGATCTTCAGCAGCGCTTTCAGGACAACTGCCTCCGAAAGGAAGTTGATGGCGTCTCCTATGCATTGATGCCCTTGGATATCCATCCTGAATGGCTCAGTTTTTCCTTTAACCCTAGCCTCACCCGCCTCAGTCTTTGGAAAAAGTATGGCCCCTATGCAGAATATGTAACGGAAGAGCGCATAAGCATTGTAATGAAACGAGATGGTCTCATGGTGGCGTTTCTGGATCCGGGTTCATGTTACCACATCGGCGATGGCCAGCATGTTGATGACCCTGAACAGCCAATTCGGGCAAAAACACTGCCTCAAAGAATGAAGCGCTCGGTCATGAAGCGCGTCAAACGGCTTCAACGAAAACTCGGGCATGACGTTTAACTTGTTGAATTGGCGCTTCTATTTTGATCAGATCCCTTTGAGTGGTCCGGGTAGAAGGTCAATCCATTGCTGGTTTTTGTTCCTTCTCCTTGATGGCTTCAAGGGCTAGAGGGTGAGCCGATATTGGCTGACTATTGATTGTTTTGGCGTCTTTGTGGCCTTGTTGGTTTTTGCGTATCCTTGTGAAGTCAATCAGCTGTTCTGGGGAAGCTTTAATGCGTCGCCCCACTTGAACAGATGCTCGCGATCCGTTGGCAGCTCAACAGCTTCATCACCGCAAAAGGTCAGAAAATCCGCCAGATTGAGGTCATTAACACCGACCAGCACGGGAATGTCCTGCATGACAGCCTGTGCGATCACGTCACGAAAGCCGCGTCCCTGGGCTTCCTGTTTGCCGAATTTGTTGAGGATCAGCAGATCGGCCTGATCGAGGCGGGCCGTGGTTTGCATCACAGCCTCTTCCAGCGCCGATGGATCGAGGTGGCAGCCCCGCGAGTTTGGTCCGAGATCTTGCGAAATCCGGATGATGTCACCGTCGGGCAGAATGCGCACATCCATATCGCATTTATGGCTTTTGGGGCGCGGGGTGTTGGTCTGGATGGTGCCAACAACGCGAAACCCTTGCGCCAGCAGGTGATGGGCGAAAAGATCAAACAGCTCATTGGTGCCGCCGCGTTGCAGGCTGCGAATATAGGCGATGGTCATCGAAGGGGATCTCTTGGGCGATTGCTGGGGCGTGAAGGGCGGTCAGGCGGGTCCGGTGCGCAGAGTGGGTTCCCCAGCGCCCCGGCATTGGTTGATCGATCGGCTTCAAATCACTTCTTCATGGCAGCCTTGGCGTCTTCGATGTCGCGCTTCTGTGGCTCGATGTCGCCATTCTTGACCATATCAGCAACAAGCTTGCGATAGGCGTCGAGATAGTCGGGCGGCAGATCATGGGCAATGCCCTGATGGCAATCGATGCAGGTCATGCCGTCATCAAGCGCCTTCTGGTGGTTATCGGCTGCCCGATTTTCCTGCATGGTGAAGTCCATAAAATCAAAGGCGTGACAGTTCCGACATTCTTGACTGTCATTCTTCTTCATGCGTGCCCATTCATGGGTGGCCAGATTGATGCGCTCCGCCTTGAACTTCTCCTCTGTCCAGATAGAGCGCGTGATGAAGTGGCCATAGAGCTCCTTGGAGGCCTGAATCTTGCGGATCATCTTTGCTCCCCATTCCTTGGGAACGTGGCAGTCCGGGCAGGTGGCACGGACGCCGGAGCGGTTATTCTGGTGGATGGTGCCCTGATATTCGGCATAAACATTGTCTTCCATCTCATGGCAAGAGATGCAGAAGCTCTCGGTGTTGGAGAGTTCCAGTGCCCAGTGAAAGCCCCCCCAGAACAGAATCCCGACAATGAAGCCGCCAATGGTCAAAAAGCCAAGTGAATAGGAGACCGAGGGTTTGGAGACGAACCGCCAGAGGCGTTTGAGGAAGCCCGCTTTCCCGGCCTGGTTATCTTGGGCATGGTTATCTTGATCAGCCATGTTCAATGTTCCTTACAAGCGGTGCGTCAGTTGGATTTCCCGAAGGTATTTTCAACCAGTTCTGGGGCATTGGCCTGTGGCACATGGCATTGGTTGCAGAACCAGCGGGTGCCGGCGATGGTGTCCAGCTGGTTGCCTTCCCGGTCCAGATAATGGGTCATGGACAGGGTTGGGGCGCCACGGTCGCCGGCGTTGGTCCAGTCGTGGCAGGACAGGCACTCATTGGCCGCCAGATCAATCTGATATTGGGCGATGGTGTGCGGGATCAGCGGTGGCTGCTGGCGATAGTTGCGAACAAATCGGTTTTCATCTTGATGGAAGACCTGTTCCGCTGGCGGTTGCTCGTCAAGCGCTGCACCGCGCAAGCTTTCCACCTTGCCTGGTTTGTTCATCTGCTGTGCAATGGAAAAGCTGCCCAGTGCGAGCGAAATAGACACTGTAAGAATGCCGATAAGGCTATGTTGTTTCATTTCTCTTCCTCCTTCGCCTGGTTAGGCAGCTTCTGTCGCCTTATGCGCAAGTTTGGATTTTCCTGAGGTCCGCCCCGGGCTGGGGCGTTGGTCAAATCGATGGGTAAACTGGAAAACAGACACCGAACAGACGTCGATGCAGCGCCCGCAATTGGTGCAATCGCGGGATAGGATGATGGGTGTGTCTTCGCTTCTGCCACGCAGGGCGGGCGTGATGACATGCATTTCCGGGCAAACCGCGAAACAATCCATACAATCGTCGCAGGCGGCGCGGTCGGTGGCGGACACGCGTAGCAGGGCCTTGCTGCCAAGCAAGCCGTAAAAGGCCCCGACTGGACACAGATGACTGCACCAGCCCCGCCGGGCCAGCAGGACATCGAACAGGAAAATGCCAATCACGAAGGTCCATGCAAAGCCAAGCCCGAAAACCAGTCCACGATGGAGCATGGTGATGGGGTTGACGAGTTCGAAGGCCAGCGTTCCGGCCATGGCCGAGGCAATGAGGATCGCGGTCAGCATGAAATAGCGCGTGTTGGCCTTTGGCTGCCAGCCTTTGGGCAAGCCCAGCCAGTCATGCAGCCAATGGGATGCGTCGGTCACAATATTGATCGGGCATACCCAGCTGCAATAGACGCGCCCGCCAATCAGTGCATAGGTCACAGCCACGATCAGCGCCCCGACAAGGGCGGTTTGTTCCGGCCAATGGCCAGCCAGTGCGGACTGCAGAAGCATCAGGGGGTCAGCCAATGGCAGGATGTCGAGCGTCATCGATGCAGCAAGGTTGCCCTTGACCCACCAGATGCCGAACCATGGACCGATCAGGAACAGGGCTAGGAAAAGCAACTGGGTGGTGCGACGCAGAAGCAGATATTTGTGGGCGGCGAGCCAGCCCTTCAATTCGATGGCTTCGGATCCGACCGGGCTTTGGGTTTTTGCGCTCATTGCCCCTTACTCCCCTGTGGCAAGGAGAAGGTCGGCTTGAATTCCTGTTCAAAGCCGCCGGGCGCCTTGAGATTGTCGGTTCCCGGACCGGGCAGTCGATCTGGCAGATCGATCAGTTCATCGACGATTTTCTCGCGATTTTCCCAGCCAAGACGATAATGCTCGGCCGGTTCCACCCGTGCCAGTCTGGTCGGCAGCACCCGGATTGCGGATTCTCCGGGTAGGACGCAGGATTTCTCGCATTTGCCACAGCCGGTGCATTTGTCAGCATGAACCGTGGGCATGAAGATCGCATGATGGCCGGAGCGGGCATTGTGGGATTGTTCGAGCGTGATGGCTTCATCAATCAGCGGGCAAACGCGATAGCAGACATCGCAACGCAATCCCAAGGCGTTGAGGCAATGCTCCTCATCAATCAGTACGGCAACGCCCATATCCGCGTCATCAATCACGTCGAGAGCCGGATCCAGTGCTCCGGTCGGGCAGGCCACGACACAGGGAATGTCATCGCACATCTCGCAAGGAATGGTCCTTGCCGTGAAAAAGGGCGTGCCCGTTGCTGCTGCATCGCGGCCAAGCTCGGCCAGTGTCAGCGTGTCATACGGGCAGTCACGAACACACAGACCACACCGGACGCAAGCGGCAAGGAACGCCTCTTCCGCCAGAGCGCCGGGCGGTCGGATGGCTGTGGTGGGCAAAGCTTGGGCTTCTTTTGTCAACCAGGCCAGTCCCATGCCCGCCAGCGCACAGCCTGCCGAGCCGCGGGCCACTTCGGTCAGGAAGCGACGGCGGTCCGGGTTGGCAGATTTTTTCGCGTTGGTGGACATGGTGTTTCTCTTAGGTCAAAAGATCTGGCGTCAAGGGATCAGGCGCGATCGACTTTGCAGGCGCATTTCTTGAAGTCTGTTTCCTTGGAAATCGGGCAGGTTGCATCCAGCGTCAGCTTGTTGACCAACTGGCCTTCATCGAACCAAGGGAAGAAGACAAGGCCGCGCGGCATCTTGTTGCGACCACGGGTTTCCAGACGGCTGTTCACTTCGCCGCGGCGGGTTGTGATGGTGATCTCCTGTCCGCGCCGCAAGCCCCGCTCCTTGGCATCTTCGGGATGCATGAAGACAACCGCACTCGGGAAGGAGCGATGCAGCTCTGGCACGCGCCGGGTCATGGAACCTGAATGCCAGTGCTCGAGCACGCGGCCCGTTACCAGCCAGAGGTTATAATCCTCATCCGGTTCCTCGGCGGCTGGCTCAAACGGAGCGAAAATGATGTTCGCCTTGCCATCGGGCTTGCCGTAGAATTTGACCCCTTCGCCTTCTTTCACATAAGGGTCATAGCCTTCGCGGAAACGGTAGAGCGTCTCTTTGCCATCAACCACCGGCCAACGCAGACCACGGGCCTTGTGATAGGTGTCAAATGGTGCCAGATCGTGGGCCTTGCCGCGACCAAAGGCGGCATATTCCTCAAACAGGCCTTTCTGGACATAGAAACCGAAATACTCGCTTTCGTCATTGTCGAACCCTTCCGCGGTTTCAGTCAGCGGATATTTGTCGACCTGTCCGTTGGTAAACAAAATCTCATACAGGGTCTTGCCCTTGTAATCGGGGTTGGCATCGAGAATCTCGGCAGGCCAGACTTCTTCAGCGGTGAAGCGCTTGGAAAACTCAATCACCTGCCAGACGTCGGAGCGTGCCTCGCCGGGAGCCTTGACCTGCTGGCGCCAGAATTGGGTGCGGCGCTCGGCATTGCCATAGGCCCCTTCCTTCTCGACCCACATGGCGGTTGGCAGGATCAGGTCGGCGGCCAAGGCGGTAACTGTCGGATAAGGGTCCGAGACGACAATGAAATTGTCCGGATTGCGATAGCCGGGATAGCCTTCCTCATTCATGTTCGGCGCGGCCTGCATATTGTTGGTGCATTGCACCCAATAGGCGTTGATCTTGCCGTCTTTCAGCAGGCGATGCTGAAGCACGGCATGAGCGCCGACCTTGCCATTGAGCAGGCCTTTTGGCAGCTTCCATTTTTCTTCTGAATAGGTGCGGTGCTTTTCATTGGCCACCACAAGATCAGCGGGCAAACGGTGGGCAAAGGTGCCGACTTCACGCGCCGTGCCACAGGCAGAAGGCTGGCCGGTCAGGGAGAAAGGCGAGTTGCCGGGCTCGGCGATTTTTCCGACCAAAAGATGGACGTTATACATCAGGGAATTGACCCAAGAGCCACGGGTATGCTGGTTGAAGCCCATCGTCCAGAGCGACATCACCTTGCGGTTCGGATCAGCATATTGCTGGGCCAGCCGTTCCAGCTTGGCAGCCGGCACACCGGACAGTTCTGCCGCTTTCTCCAAGGTATATTCGGAGACATATTCCTTGTATTCCTCGAACGAGATCTTCTCGAGTTTGCCGTGCTTGCCTTCGTGAGCCGGGTTGGTAGCGGCCTGTTCCAAGGCATGCTCGGGGCGCAGGCCATAGCCGATGTCAGTGTTGGTCTTGGTGAAGTTGACGTTGGCGTTGACGAAGTCCCAGTTCACCGCATTGTTCTGGATGATATAGTTGGCGATGTAATTGAGGATCGCCAGATCCGTCTGTGGCACAAAGATCATGCCATTGTCGGCCAGCTCGAAAGAGCGGTGTTCGAAGGTGGACAGCACATGCACCTCGGCACCCGGCTTGGTCAGACGGGTGTCGGTGAGGCGTGACCAGAGAATGGGATGCATCTCGGCCATGTTGGATCCCCAGAGCACGAAGGTGTCTGCATGCTCAAGGTCGTCATAGCAGCCCATTGGCTCATCGATGCCGAAGGTGCGGATGAAGCCAGCGACGGCGGACGCCATGCAGTGACGGGCGTTGGGGTCGATATTGTTGGAACGGAAGCCGCCTTTCATCAATTTCGATGCGGCATAGCCCTCCCAGACGGTCCACTGGCCAGAGCCGAACATGCCCACACCATCCGGGCCCTTGTCTTTCAGGGCTGCTTTCCATTTCTCGGCCATGATATCAAAGGCTTCATCCCACGAAACCGGGGTGAATTCACCATTCTTGTCATAGACGCCGTTGCTCTTGCGCAGCATCGGGGTGGTCAGGCGGTCCTTGCCATACATGATCTTGGACAGGAAGTAGCCTTTGATGCAGTTCAGGCCCCGGTTGACCGGTGCGTCCGGGTCCCCTTGCGTTGCGACCACGCGGCCCTCTTTGGTGCCGACCAAAACCGAGCAGCCGGTGCCACAGAAGCGGCAGACCGCTTTGTCCCAGCGGATGTCCGGACGGCCAATCTGGGCGCTTGCGGCCTGTGGCAAAGCGATGCCAGCGGCTGACGCAGTCGCGGTGGCAGCAGTTGCTTTCAGAAGATTACGACGGGTGGTGTCAAGTGTCATGTCTGTGCCTCCTCAGAGTGCAGAAGCCGCAGCCTCTTGTGGGCCGAGCGGTTCGAAATGGTGATAGGTGAGAGTGATGGTCAGCACGCCTGGAATTTGGTGCATGGCCATGATCGTGTCCGAGGCCTTCTGGTCCCCGATGTCTTCGACCGTGACGACGAGGCGTCCGTCTTCATGGGCATGGACCTCACATCCAGCCATAGCCTCGATTGCGCCGATCACCCGATCGGCCTCAGCGGGCATGACATGGACGAGGCATCCGCAAATGTTAAACATGGACTATCCTCGCTGGCTTGGTTGTTCGTAAAATTGAATGGACTGGGATGGGCACGGGGCAGCGCATTCGCCGCAGCCGGTGCACCTGTCGGGATCGATGGTCGGGACGGACCGTCCTCTGGTCATGAGATGAAAGTGGATGGCCTGATGATCGCAATGATCCTCACAGGTGCGGCACATGACGCCATTGAAGGAAAGGCAGGTGGCATTCACCTTGGCGCGGATTGCCCAACTGGTTGCGGGCAAGATCGCTTGCGGCTCGCACGCCTCGGCGCATTCCCCACAGAACAGGCAGGCACCATTGCTCAGGTCGACTTTGGGTAATCCCTCTGGATCACGGCCAATGATCCCGGTCGGACAGACCGCGAGGCATGCATCGCATCGCGTGCAAAGCTCGGCAAATTGCTCCACCGCTCCGGGTGGTCGCAACGATATTGCGGCCTTGAGCTTTCCGCGAAAGAAAGCTCTTTTGCTGATTTGGTCCTGCATACGGGCCGGTCCTCCCGTTGCGAGCCATACCACCAGCCCCAACTGCGAAAATTGATTTTTGTTAATGTGAGCTAATCAAAAATCCTCTTGGCTCTGGTTATTTCCGAATTACTTTGAAAAATCAGACCTCTATGATCTCTAGTAAAATAGTATAAGAGGTGCAATTTTTGCTGAAATTATGGGCAGACTTGGCGATCTGATTTTTTCAGTTATTTCGTACAAAAATAGGGCGTAACCTATTTCGGCGGGTTGCAAGTTGCGTTCACCTGCATTTTTCGAAAGGCGGTCACGGCTGACAGAAAACGGTCAAAAATTCTGATTGTTGCGATAAGCGCTAACAATTTTTCCATTTATTTGGATTTGTTGATCGATGATTTCCAAATTTTCAAAGCGCGTTGCGGGATGCGTTTTTCCAGCTTCAAGCTTTCTTTGCCTGTTGCACTGAAGATCATGCTTCAGTCTGTGAAATCTGTCTGGCAAATCCTGCGCATAGCCTTTTACTGGTGATCAAAAATTAATCATCTTAGATTCAGAAATGATGAAAAAAAAGGCATATTTTTCATCATGTCCATTAAGGGATCTGGCTGGAGTATAAAGGGTGTTTTAAGTGGTTTTGCTGGGGCATGCTTGGGACCTTGCTGATGGGCTGGGTATCGTCCAACACCCGCGCCAGTTATTGTCCTTGGCAGAAATGCTTCAACCATATTCTGGTGCGCTCATCGTCGCGTTCATCGTAAGCCTTGATGGCCTGCCAAATGTCTTCATAGGCGCTGTCGTCACGGCCTCTTGCTCTGAAAGGCCGCCCTCGAGTTGGTCGCTGGAATTGAGTTTGAGGGCGACGGGGAAGCGACTGCCAACTGCGCTGCGAACTGTCTCGATGTTTTTCAGAAGCAGGCGCATGCGGTTGGCAAGAGAGCCGCCATGCATCGTCGATGCGGTTGGTGAAGGGCGGTGACCGGAATTGGCTCAGCAGAAAGCCATGGGCTGCATGGATCTGCACCCCTCCCAACTTCCGCCGCGAACTTTGGCTCGCGGCGGTTTTTTGTTTTTGGGGAGCAACAGGATTGGCGGCTTCTGCTTGCCTTTATCCAAGCGCGGCAATCGCTGCCTTGACGCCCTGTTGCCGGATCGCTTCATAGGCGTCGATCAGGCTGGACTTCAATGCTGCATTGTCCGCCAGCTTTTGGGGGAAGATGCCGGTCTTCTGCATCAGATCGCTGACAATTGCTTCGACTCCGTCTCCCTTGGCAAGGATCTTGAGCTTGTCGGCCATCGGGTCTGATACCTCGATTGGCTGACCGTTCAGATCGGTGCCGCTGACATAGAGCATCCAGCCTGCCACGAGCATTGCCAGTCGTGGGAAGGGGGTGCCGTGATCGAGATGGTGGGCGATGGATTCAAGCGCGCGCTGAGGCAGTTTCTGGCTACCATCCATGGCGATCTGCCAGGTCCGGTGTCGGATCGACGGGTTGCAATAACGAGCGATCAGGATATCCGCATAATCTTCCAGATTGACGTCACCCGGAGCCTCGAGTGTTGGTGCCTGTTCCAGCACCATTAGATCACGGGCGGCTTTTTTGAAGACCGGATCTCCCATCGTGTCCGCGATGGTCTCATGGCCTGCCAGATAACCCAGATAGGCGAGGAAAGAGTGGGAGCCGTTGAGCATCCGCAGCTTCATATTCTCAAAGGGTAGCACATCCTTGGTGAAGGTTGCGCCCGCCTTGTCCCAATCCGGGCGACCGGAGACGAAATCGTCCTCGATGACCCATTGGCGGAATGGCTCGCACAAAATGCCAGCCGGATCCTCATAGCCTAGCACATCTGCGAGCATGCTGTGGCTTTCCGGTGTCATGGCAGGCACGATCCGGTCGACCATGGTGGAGGGGAAGCGGGCTTCGGCTTCAATCCATGTCGCCAGATCCGCATCAATGGCGGCGGCGAAGTCAAGCACGGCACGTTTTACCATGTGACCATTGGACGGGAGATTATCACAGGACAGGATGGTGAAAGGCTTTTTGCCTGCCTTGCGGCGGCAGGCAAGACCGGCAGTCAGAACGCCGATTACGGTTTTGGGATTTTCAGGGTCGGCCAGATCGGCCTTGACCATGGCATTGTCGACATCCAGACCGCCGTCGGAAGCCAGCGTATAGCCTTTTTCCGTCACGGTGATCGAGACGATCTCGATCGGGTCTTCGCTAATGGCCTCGATGATGGCTTCGGGGCCGCAATCGGCCATGTGGCGATGATCGATGACAGATCCGATGACCCGGGCTTTGCGGTTGTCTGCGCCATTCTCAACGACGCTATAGAGATAGTCGCGGCTCTTCAGGGCATTGAGTGGTGCGGTCGGTCCCATCAGTTCGATTTCCCGATAGGCCCAGTTGGTGGCGCCCATCCCGATCAACTGGTCGGTATAGACGGCCTGATGGGCGCGATGGAAGGCGCCGAAGCCGATATGACACATGCGAACGGCCAAGGAAGATCGGTCGTAGTCTGGCAATGCAACATCAGGATTTGGATTTTGGGGGAAGGGGAGGCTTGTCATGGGGTGAGGCTCGCAAAAAAAAGGGGGCGAGGAGCCAACTCGTTTGTGATGCCTGTAGACACATCAAACGGGAAATCTGCTCCTCACCTTAAGGGAGGGTTCTCAATGGGGCTCTAGCCAAAGGCCCAATTGGGTAGGAAAAGCACGATTTCTGGAACGAACAGCAACAGCAGGACCAGACACAGGATTGCCAGCAGGAAGGGCAGGCTTTCCTTGACATATTCATCAATTGGCGTGTCGAGCAGACTGCAGACCGTGAACATGGCCACCCCGACGGGCGGTGTCATGGAGCCAAGCGTGACGATGGTCATCATCAGAATGCCGAAATGGACCGGATCGACCCCGGCACTCTTGATCACCGGCACGAAGATCGGGGTCAACAACAGCACAAGAATGGTGCTCTCGAAGAACAGGCCCGAGATCAGCAGAAAGATCAGAATGACACCAACGATTAGATGCGGCTCGGAAATCGAGCTGAGCAGGAAGCCAGCAACCGACTGAGGCACCTGCATGAAGATGATGGCAAAGCCGATCATGCCACTCATCAGAATGATCAACATGATCATGCCAATGTCGCTGAGTGCATGGCCAAAGGCCCGTTTGGCGGCCTCAAAGGTCATGATGCCATGGGCGAAACGGCCGATAGCAATGGCATAAACCACCGCGAAGGCCCCGACTTCGGACGGGGTGAAAATGCCGCCGCGGATGGAAATGATCAGCAGGACCGGAAAGAGCAGGGCCCATTTGGCGTCCCATGCTGCCACGCCGACGTCGCGCGCGGTGGGTTTCTCCGCGGCATCGATGACATAGTTGCGTTTCTTGGCGATCAGAAAGGCAGCAACCATCAGGAACAACATCATCAAGAGGCCGGGAACCACGCCCGCAAGGAACAGACGACCAATGGAGACCTGCCCGACATAGCCATACAGGATAAGTCCGATGGATGGCGGGATGGTTGCGGTGATCAGCGAACTGAGTGCGATCACGGAGGCCGTGTATCCCTTGGTGTAGCGGTTGGCGAGCATCTGAGGCCCAAGAATACGGGCCTCCATGGCTGCATCGGCCACCGCTGAGCCGGACACACCGCCCATCAGTGTGGAGAGAAAGATCGACACCAAAGCCAGGCCACCGGACATCCAGCCAAGGGCGACCTTGGAAAAGCGGAACAACCGTTCGGTGATGTCACTCTCATTCATCAGGTGACCCGCCAGCACGAAGAAAGGCACCGCGAGAAGAGGGAAGCTCTGGGATACCGTGGCGATTTTCTGAACACCAATGGATACAGGCATCACATCGGAGGTGAGGAAGAAGACAAAGCCGGAAATGCCAATGGCGAAAGCCACCGGGGCGCCGAGGATCATCAACAGAAAGAAGATAAATGCAATCAAGGCCATGGCTCAGAGCTCCGTTGATGTCTTGTCTGTCGCAGCGTCTTGGGCGGAGGATTTGCGAATGAAGATAAGCTGCTGATTTTCAGGCCCCGATCGCCAGGAGATGATCAGATTGGACAGGATTGAAATGGAGAGCAGGATCGAGCCAACGGGGACGGCAATGGTCACCCAGGCATAGGAAAGGCCGGAATCCCCGAAAATCCGCTGCCAGTTGAGCATGGTCAAGCGATATCCCTCTTTGGCCAACAGCAGCAAAAAGCCGATAAAGACCAGAGCCAACGCCGTTTCAATCAGCCTGCGTGGACCAAACGGGAAGAGGCGGACCAGATAGTCAACACCCAGATGAACACGCTCGCGCATGGCACGCGTCGCGCCAATAAAACACAGCCAAATGAACAGCAATTGGGCCAGATCCACCGACCAGATCAACGGATGGCCGAAAAAGCGCATGACTGCCGCGATGAAGACCAGCACCGTGATGATGGCCAACAGGATTGCTCCCACGGCAAATTCTATTTTTCCCAGAAAACCCGGCATGACTGCCTCGCCTTTCTACGGGATCGGTGTCTTCGCTGATTTGGCACGCAATCCCGGATGGTGTTTTGAACGCGCTCCCTATGGCCACGTTATCGGGCTCGACAGGATGGCGATACTCTAACCGCCGCGAAGGAAAACTTCGCGGCGGCCGCTGGTTCAAGTCTGCGGGAGGATTATTTTGACGCCATGGCGCGAAGCGTGTCACGCAGGTCGCCATAACCCAGATCGTCATAAACCTTGGCAGTGGCGTCCTTGAATGGGGTCACGTCGACGGCGCGGACGGAGATGCCTTTGGCTGTGAGGGCTTCTTCGATGCCAGCAAGGGCATCCTGGGTGCCATAAGAGGCGATATCACCTGCCTTCAAGGCTTCGTCGCGCAGGATTTTCTGCAGATCTGCTGGCAGGCTGTCATACCAGTCAGCCGAGGTGACCATGCCGGTGATCAGGTTGATATGACCGGTTTTGGTGACGTGGGTGATGACTTCGTCGAGTTTCGCGCCGACGATGGCCGGGAACTGGGCTTCTGCGCCATCGATCACGTTGGCGGAAAGAGCAGAATAGACTTCACCCCAAGGCATCGGGGTTGGCGTTGCGCCCATGGCAGCAATGGTGCCGGTCCAGACAGGGGCACCTGGCGTGCGCATGCGGATGCCGTTGAGGTCCGCTGGTACATTGACTTCCTTGTTGGTCAGCAAGTGGCGTTCGCCCTGCCACCAGTTGAAGCTGAGAATCTGATGGCCGGAATTGTCATGCAGTTTCTTGACCCATTCTTCAAACAAGTCAGAGGTGACGACCTTGCGGATGCCATCATAGCCGGATGCGAGGAAAGGCGCGCCAAGCACGCCGAGTTCTTTCTGGAAGACCGCAAGACGGCCACCATCAACAATCACGGCAACAGGAGCGCCAGCGCGGGCCTGTTCGAGCACGTCTTCATCAGGACCCAACTGGGAGTTCGGGAAGAGTTTGACTTCCAGACGACCCTCAGAGGCTTCCTTCATGTTGCTCTGGAAGGCTTCCAGACCTTTGTAGAGAGGATCAGACGTGGCAAGCGCCGTATTGATGCTCAGCGTGTAATCTGCAGCCATGGCTGTCGAGCCAAGCAAGCTGGCCATTGCACCTGCGAGAATGAGTGTGCCAAGTGTTTTCTGTTTCATCAGGTTTCCCTCCCTGTTGATTGGTAATCGGGGGTCAGTTGCCCCCAGGCTCAAATAGTTCAGGCTTTTGTTGCGCAATTGTTGGTAGATCATTGATGATCCGCCGTAGGTGAGTGCGCATGGCCTGCTCTGCAGTTGCGCTATCACGATCGGCAATAGCGACCGTGATTGCACGATGTTGCTCGACCAGCTTTGCTATATTTTGCTGGCCAAGACTGAGATATCGAACACGATCCATCTGTGCCTTCTGGCTTTGAATAACGGCCCAGGCTCCAGCCTTTTTGGCGGCTTCGGCGAGGGTTTGATGGAACAGTTCATCGAGTTCGATGAAGGCGTCAGGATCACCTTGTTCGACTGCCTTTTGTTGTTGGGCAATCTGTCGACCAAGCGTGCGGTCGAGGCTGGCTTCATGCTCTTGAGCAACAAGTTTAACGATGTCAGCTTCAATCGCTTCACGCACGAAGCGCGCATCCATCACAGCATTGATGGAGATCTTGCGCACAAAGGATCCGCGGTTTGGCAAGACATTCAAGAGGCCGTCATTGGCAAGCTTGATGAAGGCCTCGCGAACAGGTTGTCTGGAGACGGCAAATCCGGTTGCCAGTTCGGCTTCCGACATGCGGCTCCCCGGTGACAGTTGATTGCAGATAATCTGCTGTCGCAGAATCTGATGGATCTGCGGTGCCACGGGCAAGCGCAGGTCAATCTCTGTCTGTTCGAGCATATCCATCGATGTCATTAGGTCCTCCAATTGCTAACCACCATACCGGTATACCACCATACTTGTCAACCGGCGTTGGCTGTGTTACGAATCTTGTATTCATTCGAAGCCCGGCGTGGCTCCTTTTTGCATCTCTGCCTTTCTAGCCCGTTTCGAATGCACTTGCCCCCTCAAAAAGCTTGAAAGGAATTTTGACTTTTGAGGGTGCCAACAAGACAGAGCAGGAGGCATAAATGCGTCAGACGTGGCGTTGGTTTGGTCCGCAGGACCGAGTAATGATCGAGGATATGCTGCAGGCAGGCGTAGAGGGCGTTGTCAGCGCGTTACACCACGTCCCGAACGGCGATGTCTGGACACCCGAGGAAATCGCCAAGCGCCAGCAATTGATCGCCCGTTGCTCGGATGGCTCGGCCTCCGGTCTTGCTTGGGACGTGGTGGAAAGCCTGCCGGTTTCCGAGGATATCAAGAAGCAGAAAGGCGACTGGCGCACCCATATTGCCAATTACAAGCAGAGCATGAAGCATCTGGCTGACGCCGGCATCGAGATCATCTGCTACAATTTTATGCCGGTGCTGGATTGGACGCGAACAAATCTGGCCTACCGCTTGCCAACCGGTGCGACATGCATGCGGTTTGACTTCATCGATTTCGCGGCGTTTGATCTGTTTATTCTGGAGCGCAAAGGTGCGAAGGACGATTTTCCCGAAGACGTGATCGAAGCAGCGAAAGAGCGGTTTGCCAAGCTGGATGATGCGGCAAAGGTCGAATTGGCCGAATCCATTATCTTTGGCTTGCCCGGCGATGCAGAAGCCCCGTCGATGGAAAAGGTCCGGGCGAATCTGGCTGAATATGACGGGATCTCGGAAGAGCGACTGCGCTCCAACTTTGTCGACTTTCTTGAAGAAATCGCGCCACTTGCCCAGAGCCTTGGCATGCGGTTTGGATGTCATCCGGACGATCCGCCTTTTGGCTTGTTGGGGTTGCCTCGGGTCATGTCGAAGGAAGCGGATTACAAATATCTGATGGATGCAGTCGATATTCCCGCCAACGGTATCACGCTATGCTCCGGGTCTCTGGGCGCGCGGCCGGATAATGATCTGCCGGGCATGATGGAACGCCTAGGCGACAGGGTGCATTTCTTACATCTGCGCAATGTGGTGCTGGAAAGCAGTGATATCAAAGGTTCCTTCTACGAGGCCGAGCATCTGGGGGGGCATGTGGATATGGTTGCCTTGATGAAGGCTGCTCTGGCCGAGGAAGAAAGACGGCGGGCGCAGGGGCGCAAGGACTGGTCCATTCCGTTCCGTCCAGATCACGGGCTCGATATTCTCGATGATCTCAAGCGTCAGGCCCAGCCGGGCTATCCGGCGATCGGTCGCTTGAAAGGCCTTGCCGAGTTGCGTGGCATCATGGTTGCGCTGGAGCATGGTTGATCCACAGGACATTCTTTGCTGTCGCTTGGGTAAATGATTGAAAAACCCCGCACCCTTCATGATAAAGGGTGCGGGGTTTATTGGTTGTCAGGGCCATGTCTGATCCCGCCATCCGCATCTGATGGGAGGTCGGGGCGTTACCCTTCGTCGCTCAGATGACCGGCTAGGAATCTCAACACCTTGGTTGCCGTCAGCTCACCAACGATGTTGCCATGTTTGACGACACCGATCGGGTTGTCATTGTTTGCCAGCGTGTCGAGCATGTCGGCCAGCAGGGTTTCTGCCGGGACGGTTTCTTCGTAGCTTTCGGCTTGCGGTTTCTTCATGGCGTCACTGGCACGCAAAATGGCGAGCGGATTCATGTGCGCGACGAAGTCCGACACATAATTATCGGCCGGTCTTGAGAAGATCTCGCGCGGCGTCCCGATCTGGGCGATGTGTCCGCCTTCCAGAATGGCGATGCGGTTGCCCAGTTTGAAGGCTTCGTCGAGATCGTGACTGACGAACAGAATGGTGCGCTTGAGAGTTTCTTGCAGGTCGAGCAATTCATCCTGCAGTCTGTTGCGGATCAGGGGATCAAGCGCCGAAAAAGGCTCATCCATCAGCAGAATAGGCGCGTCGGTGGCAAAGGCGCGGGCAAGGCCAACGCGCTGTTGCATCCCGCCGGACAATTCGGCGACCTGACTGTCGGCCCAGTCTTCAAGTCCGACCAGCGCCAGTTGCTCGATTGCCTTTTCTCGGCGCTGTTTCTTCGGAATGCCGGACAGTTCCAGCCCCAGTGCGACATTTTCCACCACGCTCCGCCATGGCAGCAGGCCGAATTGCTGGAATACCATCGCAATGCGGTTGCTACGGATATGACGCAGTTCCCTTGGCGAAGCTGCGGTGACATTGATGATGGAGCCTCCGTCATCCACATGCACCGCACCGCGCACCACAGGATTCAATCCATTCACTGCGCGCAGTAAGGTCGATTTGCCCGAGCCGGACAGGCCCATCAGGACAAAAATTTCACCCTGATGAACCTCAAAGGAGCAATCATGGACGCCCATGACCTGATCGGTCTGTTCCTGAATACTGTTGCGATCCAAGCCTTCGTCCATCAAGGGCAGGGCCTGCTCGGGATGGTCGCCAAACACGATCGACACATTGTCGAATTTTATTGCGGGCGTCATTGGTCACTTTTCCTATGCAGCATGCGATCGAGAATGATGGCGACAACGACGATGATGAAGCCGCTTTCAAAGCCAAGGCTGGTATTGACCTGATTGAGGGCGCGGACCACCGGCACGCCCAGTCCGTCCGCACCGACCAGCGCAGCAATGACGACCATGGAGAGGGCGAGCATGATGGTCTGGTTGAGGCCCGCCATGATCTGCGGCATGGCATGGGGAATTTCGGCCTTGAACAGGACATCCCGGTTCGAGCCACCAAAGGCGCGCACGGCCTCGACCAGACTGTCCGGGGTTGAGGAAATACCCAGTTGGGTCAGGCGAATGGGGGCGGGCAGGACGAAGACCACCGTCGAGATCAGGCCGGGCACCATGCCGATGCCGAAAAAGACAATCGCCGGGATCAGATAGACGAAGGTCGGCAAGGTCTGCATCAAGTCAAGAATGGGGCGCAGGATGGCGTAGAAATGCGGCCTGTGGGCGGCCATGATGCCAATGGGAACGCCGATGGCCATGCAGACGCTGCACGATGTCAGGACAAGGGTCAGACTCTCGGTCGTTTCCTGCCAGTATCCCTGATTGAGAATGAAGAGAAAGCCAAGACCGACCAACAGGCAGGTCTTCCAGTTGCGTTGGAAAAGCCATGTCAGAGCGACAAAAATGGCTATCACGATAAGGGGGTGGGGGGCGTTCAGCAGCCAGAGGATGGTGTCAATGATGGTTTCGAGGAAGATAGAAAGGAGATCTAGTCCCTCTTCGGCATGGGTGCGCACCCATTCAAAGATTGCGCTCGCGACATCGCCGACGGGTATTTTATGCTCATAGAGCCAGTCCACAATAGGGGTTCCTTCTTTCAGCGGGAGGATTGATTGACTGCAATGATGCGATTTCTTGCTGTGGCAAGTGCGCTGTTGCAGATCTCCGGCCGGATATGACAAGCCCCGCACGAAGCGGGGCTTGGTGATGATTTGGTATCAGAGGCCCAGAGCCGATTTGACGGCGGGCAGGGCTTCCTTGCCATCGATGGTCTTAACACCATCCAACCAGCCATCGAGAACGGCTGGATTGGCTTTGAGCCATTTTGCTGCCGCGTCTTCGGCTTTTTCGCCATCATTGAGGATTGCACCCATGATCTCGTTTTCCATGGCAAGGGAGAATTCCAGATTGGTCAGCAGTTTACCAACATTGGGGCATTCCGCAACATAGCCTGCGCGGACGTTGGTATAGACGGTCGCGCCACCAAAATTCGGGCCGAAATAGTCGTCGCCACCAGACAGATAGGTGAGATCGAAGTTGGCATTCATCGGATGCGGTTCCCAGCCCAGAAAGACAATCGGCTTGTCGCGTTTGCTCAGACGGCCAACCTGGCTGAGCATGCCCTGCTCGGAGCTTTCACGCACCTTAAAATCCTTGAGGCCAAAGGCATCTTTTTCGATCATGTCCATGATCAGGCGGTTGCCGTCATTGCCCGGCTCGATGCCGTAGATGGCACCCTTCAGTTCATCGGAGAATTTGGCGATAGAGGCAAAATCCGTGATGCCAAGCTTGGCGCCTGCCGCATTGGTCGCGAGGGTGTATTTCGCGCCTTCAAGGTTGGCACGAACGGTCTCAACCGTTCCCTTCTCGCGGTAGGGCTTGATGTCGGCTTCCATGGTCGGCATCCAGTTGCCGAGGAAAATATCAACGTCTCCCTCCTGCAAAGAAACATAGGTCACTGGCACCGACAGGACGCGGGTGTCGGTCTTGTAACCCATTGCATTGAGAACCGTGGACGTGGCTGCAGTGGTTGCCGTGATGTCCGTCCAGCCAACATCTGAGAATGTCACTGTGGAACAATCGGCAAAAGCTGAAGCAGTGGAAAGGGCAAAGATGGAGGCGGCGACAGCCAGTTTCATGGAAGGTCTCGCTTTCAATTGTGTGGATGGTGACTATTGATAGTTATTGATTGACTGGTTAATAAATAACAGGCTAGAAGAAATTTGCAACCCACTTTGCAGGATAATGGCATTGGCGAGAAAAAGCGAACAGGAACGACGGGCAGAGCTGATTGCTGCGACCATACGAGAGGTCGCCGCCGTTGGGTCGCTGGATGTGACCACCAGTCAGATTGCCAAAAGCGCAGGTGTGTCATCAGGTCTGGCTTTTCATTATTTCAAGGACAAAAACAGCCTGTTTCTGGCAGCCATGGCGCACATTCTGACGCGCTATGGTCAGGATGTGCGACGGGGACTGGCTGAAGCCCGCACGCCGCAAGAGCGCCTTGCGTCTATTGCGCGGGCCAGTTTCAACAATCGCAATTTTACCAAGGAAGCCATCCATGCCTGGTTGATCTTTTATTCGCTGGCTTTGCGATCCCCGGCCGCGCGGCGGTTGCTCTATATCTATCAAAGGCGGCTGCACAGCAATCTGGTTTACAATTTGCGCCCCCTGATCGGCGAGACTGCACCGGATGTCGCCCGACGCATTGGCGGTCTGATTGATGGTCTCTATTTGCGCTATGCGCTGGATACGTCATCAGACGACAATCAGGCGGCGTCTGAGCATGTCTTGCGGGCCATCGCGGCCGAGTGCACCGAGATTCACGAAAATGAGGAAATATCCATCGATGAGGCCGACCCAAGCCCGATGGCTCCCATTGCCAAGCCCCCGTTGGTCGGGGGACAGGAGTAGACTTATATGACATTGGCTTATCAGCCCAGAGCCAGCCACTTTGTGGATGGGCAATATTGTGAAGACTCCACCGGAGCTGCCATCGAGGTGGTCTATCCGGCCACCGGCGAGACCATTGCGCAGGTTCACAGCGCCTCCACCGCGATTGTCGAACAGGCCATTGTTGCCGCTGAGGCCGCTCAGAAAATGTGGGCAAAACTGTCTGGCACAGAGCGGGGCCGGGTTCTGACCCGTGCCGCACAGATCCTGCGTGAGCGCAATCGTGAGCTGTCGGAAATCGAGACCCATGACACGGGCAAGCCTTTGTCGGAGACCCTTGTTGCCGATGCAGCGTCCGGTGCGGATGCGCTTGAATATTTCGGTGGCCTCGCAGGCACGTTGACCGGCGAGCATATTCCGGTTGCCGGGGGTGACTTTGTCTATACGCGCCGCGAAGCGCTTGGGGTCTGTGTCGGGATCGGTGCCTGGAACTATCCGATTCAGATTGCCTGCTGGAAAGCCGCACCGGCTTTGGCTTGCGGCAATGCGATGATCTTCAAGCCGTCCGAAGTGACCCCGCTTTCTGCCTTGAAGTTGGCCGAGATCCTGATCGAGGCCGGTGCCCCTGCTGGCCTGTTCAATGTGGTGCAAGGCTATGGGGATGTCGGCGCGGCCTTGGTGGCAGATCCGCGCATTGCCAAGGTGTCGCTGACCGGATCTGTGCCCACGGGGCAGAAGGTCTATGCCAGCGCGGCTTCGGGGCTCAAACATGCCACGATGGAGCTGGGCGGCAAATCGCCGCTGATCATTTTCGATGATGCCAATCTGGACAATGCGGTGTCCGCTGCGATCAATGGCAATTTCTATTCGACCGGTCAGATTTGTTCCAATTCGACCCGTGTCTTCGTGCACGAGTCCATCAAGGATGTGTTTCTGGCTCGCCTGTCCAAACGGATGGAATTGGCCATCATCGGCGATCCGATGGATGAGGCAACCACCATCGGGCCGATGGTCTCAGAGCGTCAACGCGCGATCACTCTGGGCTATATCGACAGAGGCCTTGAAGAAGGTGCAACCTTGGTCGCCGGTGGCAAGGCCATTGACGGGGCCGGTTATTATATCGAGCCGACGGTGTTCGCTGACGTGACCGATGAGATGACCATCGCGCGGGAAGAAATTTTCGGACCCGTCATGTCTGTTCTGTCCTTCCGGGATGAACAGGAGGTTGTCGATCGGGCGAATGCGACCGCATTCGGTCTGGCGGCAGGCGTCTTTACCAGTGATCTGACCCGGGCTCACCGCGTTGTCGAGCGGTTTGAAGCCGGGACTTGTTACATCAACACTTTTAATCTGACCCCGGTCGAGGCGCCGTTTGGTGGCGTCAAGATGTCGGGTGTCGGGCGTGAAAATTCCAAGGCCGCGATTGAGCATTATAGCCAGTTGAAGTCGGTTTATGTCTGTCTTGGTGATACGGAGGCTCCCTTTTGATGCGCGCGGATTATGTAATTATCGGGTCCGGTTCTGCCGGTAGTGCGACGGCCTATCGGCTTGCCGAAGCAGGCAAATCGGTGATCGTCATCGAACAGGGTGGCACGGATATTGGTCCCTTTATCCAGATGCCAGCTGCTCTGTCCTATCCCATGAACATGCCCATTTACGATTGGGGCTTCAAAAGCGAGCCTGAGCCCCATCTGGGTGGCCGGTCGCTTGTGACGCCTCGGGGCAAAATCATTGGTGGCACATCGTCGATCAACGGCATGGTTTATGTGCGCGGTCATGCCTGTGATTATGACGATTGGAACGAGAATGGCGCGTCTGGTTGGTCCTATGCGGATGTGCTGCCCTATTTCAAACGCATGGAGCAATGGCATTCCGGTGGCCATGGGGGGGATGCCGACTGGCGTGGCAAGGACGGCCCGCTGCATGTTTCGCGGGGGCCGCGCGACAATCCGCTGGTTTCCGCCTTTGAAGAAGCCGGTCGTCAGGCTGGCTATCAAATGACCGCGGATTACAATGGCGAGAAGCAGGAGGGCTTTGGCCCGCTTGAGGCCAATATCTGGAAAGGCACCCGTTGGTCTTGCGTCAAGGCCTATCTCAAGCCTGCGCTTCAAGGCGGTAAATGCGAACTGGTCAAGGCTTTTGCCCAGAAAATTGTGATTGAGGATGGCAAGGCGACGGGCGTCGAAGTCCACCGGCGCGGCCAGACCGAAGTGATCCATGCCAATTGCGAGGTTATCGTCGCTGCATCCTCCATCAACTCGCCCAAGCTGTTGATGCTGTCCGGCATTGGCCCTGCGGCGGAGCTGGCGGCGCATGATATCGACATCGTTGCGGACCGGCCCGGTGTCGGCAAGAATCTTCAGGATCATCTGGAGCTTTATATCCAGCAGGCCTGTATCCAGCCGATCACCCTGTTCAAATACTGGAACCTGATTGGCAAGGCGCTGATCGGTGCGCAATGGCTGTTCACCAAAACCGGACTGGGCGCGTCGAACCAGTTTGAAAGCGGGGCTTTTGTCCGCACGGCCGCCGGGGTGAAATATCCCGACATTCAATTCCACTTCCTGCCCATCGCTGTGCGCTATGACGGGCAGGTGGCTGCCGAAGGCCATGGTTTTCAGGCCCATGTCGGGCCGATGCGGTCAAAATCCCGCGGCGAAGTCACCTTGCGTTCTGCAGATCCGCGACAGGATCCGAAAATTCTGTTCAACTACATGTCGCATGAAGAGGATTGGCGCGATTTCCGCACCTGCATTGAGTTGACCCGCGAACTGTTCGGGCAGGAGGCCTTTGCACCCTATCGCGGCAAGGAAATCCAGCCCGGTGCAGAGGTCACGTCTGAAGAGGCGCTCAATGACTTTATCCGTGAGCATGTAGAGAGTGCCTTCCATCCTTGCGGTACCTGCAAGATGGGAGCGAAAGACGATCCGATGGCGGTTGTCGACCCGGATCTCAAGGTCATTGGGGTTGATGGATTGCGGGTGGCAGACAGCTCCATCTTCCCGCAAATCACCAATGGCAATCTCAACGCCCCGTCCATCATGGTCGGCGAGAAAGCGGCCGATCATATCCTTGGCCAGATGTTGCCGCGCGATGAAAGCCAAGCCTGGATCCATCCAGATTGGCAGACCAGCCAGCGATAGTTCCACGCCCTTTCCCAAGGCGCAAAAAACACAGACGCGCCTTGGGATCTTGTCGGCCAGTCAGGCAGAAAGATGGTTCATCTTTTCACTGGACAGGCGCGATCAACAAGATCGCGGTGGTTTCTCCGCCTTTTCCTCCTTCATTTCGGGGCGTCTATAGCCCGATTACCCTTCGGCCTGATGGTTTTTTGACACTTGGTGTCAAAAGGTTGGCATTAGATGGGATGATACTATCCATGATTGTCAGTAGGGACTATCGGCTCGTCCAGGCTCGAACTTGTGTCGACGAAAGACGTCCGCCGCATCGGATAGAGGAGCTCATATCCCTATTGTGATGGGGCCCAACCCATTGAGGTGGATCACTTGTCCGCCATGTTTTTCAAGCACGTTTGGTTTTGAACAGCTATTTCCAAATTCAGCTGCGACATAATATCCTCAATGCAACGAAAAATTGGATAAGATGCATCTTGGAATGTTAAAATAGTATCGAACGCATGTCGGAAACTGCGTACGGTAAATTTGCATATCAAAGAGCGCCCAAGCTCTTTTCTGGGCAGGGTTTAACCTCAGCCTCGGTCTGATTTGGCCAAAATCTCCCGTTTTTGACGACAGTTTCTGATTTTCAATGGTTAATTATTCTTGAAAAGTTCATGTTTTATAATGGCTTGCGCGGATCGCCTATGCCAATATTCACAATGGCTGGTCAAAAAAGTATTATATAAAACTCCGTAGTGATGTGGAGTTATTGGAAATATCTGACCTATACTCGCTGACAAGACGACGATCGTTTGCACCCTTGGGAGGGGGTGGATTGGCGTTAATGGGAGGATAGGATGCAGCCAGATCTTGAGTTGGTGCATATTCGAAAAGGTGAGTCTTTTGCCGCCTGGCAGCACGGATATCCATTCCGCACTGTCCGCTGGCATTATCACCCGGAATATGAAATTCATCTCGTTGTTTCGACGTCCGGCAAATATTATGTCGGCGATCATATCGGCCAGTTCAAGCCTGGCCAGCTCGTCATGACCGGTCCCTATCTGCCGCAAAACTGGATCAGCGAGATTCCCGAAGGCAGCTTTCACCATCGCCGCAGTCAGGTCATCCAGTTCTCCGAACCCTTCATCGAAGATGCCATGGATGCCATTCCTGAAATGGCCTCTTTCCGTCCGATGCTTGAGCGGAGCCAACGTGGCCTTTTGTTCGACAACGAGACCGGCAATTCGATCGAGCCTGTGCTCAGCCAATTGGTGGATGCAACGGGGATCAAGCGGATTGCCCTGTTTTGCGAGATCGTCGACACACTGCTTCGGGCGCCGGAGCCGCAAGTTCTTGCCAGCCTCAACTTCCAGCTGGAAATGGGCGGGGCTGATGATACGGGCATCAATCGGGCGATCCATTTCCTGCGGGAAAATCTGACCAAGCCGATCACCGAAGCGGATCTTGCGGACCTGACCGGGCAGAGCCAAAGCTCCTTCTCGCGGTCCTTCAAGCGCCATACGGGCATGACGCTGGTGCGCTACAAGAACCAGCTCAGGATCGATCTGGCCTGTCACATGCTGCTGTCGGACGTCGACGCTCGCATCGCTGACATTTGTTACGATGTCGGCTTTGCCAACCTGTCCAACTTCAACCGACACTTCCAAAAGCTCAAGGGGATGTCCCCGTCGGAATTCCGAACCTCTTTTGCGGCGAATAATGTGGTCCGTATGACAGGGTAGATTTTTTAAAAACGCTTTTGATTTCAACCATGTCGCAGAATAACACTCTGCGCAAACGGGTAAGTATTGCCCACTTCACAAACGGGAGGAACCCAGATGAAGAAACTACTGAAAACCGTATCGGTCGCCGCTCTTGGCCTGATGGCTTCGACCATGATGTCTGCTGCCGCTGACGGCAAATTGAAAATCGGCATGACATTTCAGGAAATGAACAACCCTTATTTCGTTTCCATGCATGAAGCGCTGAAAGAAGCTGCGGCTTCGCTGAATGCTGATCTGGTTGTCACCGATGCGGGTCATGATGTCGCCAAACAGCTTTCCGATGTGGAAGACATGTTGCAGCAGGATATTGATATCCTCCTTTTGAACCCGACCGACAGCGCCGGCATCGAAGCCGCTGTGACCATGGCCAAGGAAGCGGGTGCCATCGTCGTGGCAGTGGATGCCAACGCCAATGGTCCGGTTGACACCTTCGTTGGGTCCAAAAACCGCGATGCAGGCTACATGTCCTGCAAATATATGGCTGAGGCTCTGGGTGGCAAAGGGGAAGTGGCCATTCTGGATGGTATCCCGGTGGTGCCGATCCTGCAACGCGTCGAAGGCTGCAAAGCCGCACTGGGTGAATTTGCCGATATCAAACTGGTCGATACACAGAATGGCCGCCAGGACCGTTCGGTTGCCCTTGGTGTTGTCGAGAATATGATCCAGTCCCATCCGAAACTGGCAGGGATCTTTTCCGTCAATGACGGTGGTGCCATGGGTGCGCTGGCTGCCATTCAGGGATCGGGTCGCGACATCAAGCTGACCTCGGTTGACGGTGCGCCTGAAGCCATTGACGCCATCAACAATGGCACGCCATTCATCGAAACCACCGCTCAGTTCCCACGCGATCAGATCCGCGTCGGTTTGGGCATGGCTTTGGCCCAGCTCTGGGGTGCTCGCGTTGTACCGTCTGAAGTGCCGATCGACGTTCGTGTGATCGACGCCAAGAATGCCAAAGGCTTCAGCTGGTAATCTGGACCTCCCAAGACCACTCCCGCCGCTTCTTTGGTGGGGGTGGTTCTCTCACTCCAACCTATTGGACTGTCCTATGCTGCAAATGAACGGGATCAAAAAACGCTTCGGCTCTATCGAAGTCTTGCATGGCGTTGATCTTGAGGTGCGCGCGGGGGAAGTGCATGCGCTTCTGGGCGAGAATGGTGCTGGCAAATCGACTTTGATGAAAGTCCTGTGTGGTATTATCAAGGAGAGCGAAGGCACCATCAGGATCAATGATGAGCTTCACTCCTTTGCCAATTATGACGCGGCCATTGCGGCTGGCGTCGGCATCGTGTTTCAGGAATTCAGTCTCATTCCTTATCTGACGGCCATCGAAAATATGTTTCTGGCCAGAGAGATGACCACTCGGCTCGGGCTTCTGGATCGCAAGGCCATGCGCAATCGGGCGCGCGAAATCCTCGCTCGGCTTGATGTGGACCTGCCGCTCAATGTGCCGGTTGCCAATCTGTCCGTCGCCGAACAGCAATTTGTCGAGATCGCCAAGGCCTTGTCGCTGGAAGCGCGCATTCTGGTGCTGGATGAACCAACCGCGACCCTGACGCCATCCGAAGTGGAGCATCTCTTCAAGGTGATCCGCGAATTGCGCCGGGACGGGGTGGCGATTGTCTTCATTTCCCATCACATGGAAGAGATTTTCGAGATTTGCGACCGCATCACCGTGCTGCGCGACGGGCATTATATTGCCACGCACGATGTCGCCGAGGTGGATGTAGACCGTTTGGTAGAGCTGATGGTTGGCCGCCGGATCGAGCAGAGCTTCCCGCCCAAGCCGGATATCGACATGAGCGGAGTACCTGTCCTTGATGTGAGTGAGCTGCAATTGTCAAAAACAAGTCCGGTTTCGTCCTTCCAACTGCATCAAGGCGAAATTCTCGGCTTTGCCGGTTTGGTTGGGTCCGGGCGCACCGAGACCGCCTTGGCGATGATCGGGGCGCATCCGTCCGTCACCTGCAAGGTCAAGCATAATGGCAAGGAGGTGCGCTTTTCCGAGCCTGCTGATGCGCTGGCCCATGGCATCGGGCTGTTGCCCGAAAGCCGTAAGGAACAGGGGCTGGTGACCAGCTTCTCGATCCTGCGCAATGTCTCGATCAACAATTACGGCAAATATCGCAAGAATGGGGTCTTTATCGACCTCAAAAAGGAAGTGCTGTGCACCAAAGAGGTGATGGCACAGGTGCGGGTCAAGGCCAATGGCCCCAGCGATCCGCTCGATACCCTTTCGGGGGGCAACCAGCAAAAGGTGGTGGTGGCCCGCTGGCTGAACCACACCATGAATGTCCTCATTTTTGACGAACCCACCCGCGGCATTGATGTCGGGGCAAAGGCTGAAATCTATCAGCTGATGCGCGAACTGACCGAGCAGGGGTGTTCCATCATCATGATTTCCTCGGAGCTGCCGGAAATTCTCGGCATGTCCGACCGGGTTTGCGTCTTCCGTGACGGCGGTATTGTCGACACGGTCGAAGGCGAGAACATCAATTCGGAAAAAATCATGACGCTCGCAACGACCGGGAGACAAGACAATGTCGCATAATGAAATTATCAGCGAGGCCGGGAAGGCACCAGGCATGAACCAGAGTTTCAATTTCCGTGACTATCTGCATTCGCCGCTGGTCCTGCCGTTGGCCGGTTTGATCGTGGTCTCCATCATGATGGGCATTGCGAGTGAGAATTTCTTCAGCATGTCCAACATTTTCAATGTGCTAAGACAGGTGTCGATCATTGGCATTCTGGCGGTTGGCATGACCTTTGTCATTCTTACGGGCGGGATTGACCTCTCGGTCGGTGCCGTGATGGCCCTGTCTGGGACGATTTGTGCCGGGTTGATTGTCCATGGCGACATGTCTGGGGGCATTGGGCTTTTGGGCGGCACAGCGGTCGGGATCGGCTTTGGCCTGATTAACGGGGCGATGGTGGCGTGGGGGCGCATGCCCGCGATCATTGTGACGCTCGCGACGATGGGCATCGCCCGAGGTCTGGGGCTGATCTATTCGGGTGGCTATCCGATCAGCGGGTTGCCAAGTTGGATTTCGTGGTTCGGCATTGGCAGGATTGGCGATATTCCGGTGCCGGTGATCCTGATGGTGGTGATCTATTTCTGCGCTTGGGTGCTGTTGCAGCGCACGCCCTTTGGTCGCCATGTCTATTCCATCGGTGGCAATGAGACGGCTGCCCGTCTGTCGGGCGTCAAGACCCAATGGATCAAGTTGGCCATCTACACCATTTCCGGCTTCACCTCGTCGCTGGCCGCCATCGTTCTGACTGGTCGGCTGATGAGTGGTCAGCCCAATGCCGGGGTCGGCTTTGAGCTTGATGCCATCGCGGCTGTGGTGCTGGGTGGCACGTCGATTGCCGGGGGGCGTGGTCTGATCCTTGGCACCCTGATCGGCGCAATCCTGTTGGGAATCCTCAATAATGGTCTCAATCTGATGGGCATCAATCCGTATCTGCAAGATGTCATCAAGGGCTGCATCATTCTGCTGGCCATCTATATCGGTCGCGAATGGCGCTGATGGTCCCAGGCTTAAAGGCGTCTCGAGGTCTGACTTGAGACGCCGATGACTGACTGAGCAACAGAAATTTCAAAACCCACTTGCAACGACAAGTGACCTTTCGGTGAGGGCTCTCTCCGGGAGACGGGGGAAGTCGCGCTTTTTTCAGGCTGATTGGCAGATGTCTGAGCTGTTCTTGCCCCACGAACTGCGCGGGTGGGACGCGGAAAGATGAGAGGTTCAAAATGGATTTCAAGGGAAAATCGGTGGTGATCACCGGCGCCAGCAAGGGCATTGGCTATGCCACCGCCTGCCTGATGGCGAAACGCGGGGCCAAGATTGTCGGCATCGCCCGCTCAGAGGATGGGTTGGCCAAACTGGCAGCGGAAACAGGTGCCCACTCCATCGCGGCGGATTTCAGCAAGGCAAGCGATGTGCGCCGGGCCATGCAGGAGGCAATGGGCGGTGAGGCCCCTTGCGATTATCTGGTCAATTGTGCCGGTACCAACATTCTTGAAAGCGTCCTCGACATGACAGACGAGGGCTGCGAGGCGGTGCTCAATCTCAACTTGCGGGCCGCGCTGATTGCAGCGCAGGAGTTCGCCAAGGCACGGGTGGCCGCAGGCGGTGGCGGGGTGATCGCCAATATCACCAGCATTGCCGGGCATCGGGGCTTTGAGGCCCATGTCTGCTACGCCGCCTCGAAAGCCGGGCTCGAAGGCGCGACGCGGGTGATGGCCAAGGAGCTTGGACCCCATGGCATCCGCGTGGTGGCCGTCGCCCCGACCATCACCTTGACCGATCTGGCGATCGAGGCCTGGAGCGATCCGGTCAACAGCCAGCCAATGATGGTGCGTCATCCGATGAACCGCTTCGCCGAGCCGGAGGATGTGGCCCGCAGCATCGCGATGGTCTTGAGCGATGACGCCGCGATGGTGACCGGTTCTGTCCTGTCTGTCGATGGCGGGTTTCTGGCGGTCTGACACATCAACTTCACGATTTCATCCAAGTAAGGAGCAAGACAATGGCAGTGTCCATGGAAGGCAAAATCGCAGCAATCACCGGTGCCGCTTCTGGTATCGGTTTGGCATCAACCAAGGCCCTTCTCGATGCCGGGGCGACCGTGGTCATGGTCGACCGCGACGAAGAGGCCCTTGCACGGCTGACCGCCGAGCTGGGCGACAAGGCGATTGCTCAAGTGACCGATCTGCTTGATCGAGAGAGCTGTGCGAACATGGTTCCGGAAATCCTTGAAAAAGTTGACCATGTCGACATTCTCTATTGCAATGCAGGGATCTATATCGGCGGGGACCTGATCGACACCGATACGGATTCCATCGACCGGATGCTCAACCTCAACGTCAATGCGGTGATGAAGAATGTCCGCGATATGGCGCCACACATGATTGAGCGTGGGGTCGGCGACATCATGGTCACCTGCTCGATTGCCGGTCACTTCCCCACGCATTGGGAGCCGGTTTATGCGGGATCAAAATGGGCGATCACCTGTTTTGTCCAGACCATGCGTCGGCAGATGATCCCGCATGGCATCCGCGTCTCGCAGGTGTCTCCGGGGCCGGTCATTTCGGCTCTGCTGGCCGACTGGCCCGAAGAAAATCTACGCAAAGCCAAGGAATCCGGCAGCCTTATCGAGGCAACGGAAGTGGCCGATGCGGTGATGTATATCCTGACCCGCGACCGCAATGTCACCATTCGCGACATGCTGGTTCTGCCAACCAACTTTGATCGTCTCTGAGGCTCCTCGGATTTTGGGGGGCAACCCCCAAAGGCAAGGCAGGCGCGGGGCCGGGTGGCTCCAACGGATCTGATCAACCGCCACCCAGTCGGTCTGGTCAGAGACGGCCCCCGATGCTTTGCCCGACTTGAGAGGCGGCGTGCTGGTGCCGCCTCTTATCTCCAATTGCTTTTAAAGGATCCGCATCATGGCAACTTGTTTCATGGGTATTGACGTCGGTACGGGCAGCGCACGCGCCGGGATTTTTGATCAAGCTGGCCGCATGCTCAGCACGGCCAAATGCGACATCACGGTTTTTCATGAGCCGGGCTCGCGGGTGGAGCAGTCTTCTAGCGAGATCTGGCAGGCTGTTGCCACTTCCAGTAAGGGCGCCTTGGTGCAAGCCGGAATTGATCCGGCCGATGTGGTTGGTGTCGGCTTTGATGCGACCTGCTCGCTGGTGGTCTTGGGCGAGGGGGGCACGCCTTTGCCGATTGGTGATGATGCCAACGGGGATCGTGACATCATCGTCTGGATGGATCATCGCTCGATTGAACAGGCTGAGCGGATCAACAAAATGGGCCACAGGGTTCTGGATTATGTCGGCGGCATCATCTCGCCGGAAATGGAAACGCCCAAATTGCTTTGGCTGAAGGAACACAAGCCTGAAATTTTCGCCAAGGCATGGCGCTTCTTTGACTTGACGGATTATCTCACTTGGCGGGCAACGGGGAGCGACGCGCGCTCCATTTGCACTGTGACCTGCAAATGGACCTATATGGGCCATGAAGCCAGTTGGGACGCGGATTATTTCACCAAGATCGGCCTTGGGATATTGGCTGAAGAAGGCTTTGAGCGGATCGGCACGCAGGTGGTTGATGCCGGGACGCCGCTTGGTACTGGGTTGAGCGCAGAGGCCGCAGCCGATCTGGGACTTGTGGCGGGAACCGCTGTCGGGGCTGGTCTGATTGACGCCCATGCGGGTGGCATTGGCACGGTGGGGGCTACGGGCGCGGGCAAACCGCAGGACAATCTGGGTTATGTCTTTGGCACCAGCTCCTGCACCATGACCTCGACCGACGAGCCGGTCTTTGTGCCCGGTGTCTGGGGTCCTTATTTCTCGGCCATGGTGCCGGGGCTGTGGCTGAATGAAGGGGGGCAGTCGGCGGCGGGCGCTGCCATTGCGCAATTGCTGACCTATCATCCCGCCGCCGGTGAAGCGGGTCGATTGGCCAAGGCAGACGGATGTTCGCTGCCCGATTGGCTGGCGGTTCGTGCCGTGGCCATGGCTGGGGCTGACAAGGCGGTGGCTTCCTTGGCGGACGGGATGCATGTGGTGCCGGAATTTATCGGCAACCGCGCCCCTTATGGCGACCCGCATACCCGCGCGGTGATTGCGGGCCTTGGCATGGAAGCCGATATCGACAATCTGGTGGCGCTCTATGTGGCAGGCGTCTGCAGCCTTGGTTATGGCTTGCGACAGATCATCGAAGCGCAGGCGGAAGCAGGTGCCAAGATCCAGTCGATCGTCATCAGTGGCGGTGCGGGGCGCAGTGACCTTGTGCGGCAATTGCTGGCGGATGCGACCGGGGTTCGGGTAGCAGCCCCTGCAACGCAAGAGCCGGTCCTGCTTGGTTCGGCCATTCTGGGCGCGGTGGCTGGCGGTGCCTTTGGCACGGTGGCCGATGCCATGGCCGCGATGTCGTCGATTGCGGCGGACTATCCGCCCGCCGATGGGGCGATCCGGGCCTATCACGACACACGCTATGACCTGTTCAAGCGGTTTCAAAATCTGGCGCGCGAGGCCGCCGTGCGGTCGTGACTGGCTGGTGGAGGAACAGGAGTAAGGGTCATGAGCAACTGGTCACAAGCCACCCAGTTTGATCAATCGACGGCAATAGAAGAGATTGTCTTCTTCGCCAATCGTCTGCTTGAGGGCTCACGACCGGTACGGTTGCTGGTGGGGGAGGACGGCTTTGGCCGCTCGATGTTGCTCGACCTTGCTCGCCATACGGTTTGCGCCAAACAGGCCGCGGTTCTGACTGTGTCAGTTGTGCCGCAAGACGGCTATGGCTGGGGTCTCGACCCTGATTTTGCTACCGGTCTGGCGCAAGGCGGGCATCAAGGGCTCAAAGCCATGGCAGCGTTGCTGGATCGCTTCTTTGCTGGGGTGAGAGCGCAAGCCAATCGCCACAGGGGTGATGAGCATGCCATAATCCGAAAACGGCTGGAGGTCTTGCGACCGTTGACTGGTGGACGCCATTTGTCTCACCGCCTTCTCTCCTACTGGCAGGCATATGGGGAAGGCGATCAAAGGCAAATGGCGCTCGCCTTGTCACAGCTTGGTCAGCCGGTGGCGGGGATCAGTCCAATTGATCAGCTGAGTTTGATGTCTGTCCTTTGTCAATTAAGCGGTGTCGCCGGAGTGCTGATCATTCTGCGTGGAGAGGATGATGCGTCGCTGATGCAGGCCTTTGATGCGGTTTCCAATTTTGCGCAGCCGGGCTGTCCGTCGGACCTTTTCCTGCAAAGGATGGGCTTTCTGGTGGTGGCCAATCCCGCCGCTTTGCATCGAAGGGAAAGTCAGGCCTTGATGGACATTAGCCCTCATGCCATGCGGTCGGCGATAGAGCAAGGAGGCCGTCTGGTCACCCAGATCCATCGCCTGTCCATCAATGTGCCAAGGCTCTGTGTTGAGGACTATTTGCGGGCCTGACGGGCTTTATAAAAAGCGTGAGATCATCAGGCGAATTATGGCCTGCTGATCAGTGGTATGGTCGATGTCGGGAAGAGGTCTGGATGGTGAGCAGGCCGCTTGTGCCGGAGCGGCCCGTCAGCAATCCTAGCGCTTGGGTGCGCGGCGTGTGACAGTGTCCGGTCGGCCGGGCAGAGAGAGCTTGGGCATATCGCGGGGCTTTTGGGAAATGACCTTGCCCTTGGCGATGACCGTCAGTCGGGTTGCCCGCAGGCGGATGGCGTCGATCGGGTCATTGGCGTCGAGAAGGACGAGGCTCGCCTTCTTGCCCACCGCGAGGCCGTAATCCTCAAGGCCCATGATTGCGGCGCTGTCGACGGTGACCATGTCGAAGCATTTGCGCATGTCTGCCGGGCTGGTCATTTGCGCCACATGCAGGCCCATGAAGGCGACGTCGAGCATGTCAGCGGTGCCGAGCGAATACCAAGGGTCAAGCACGCAATCCTGACCAAAGCCGACGCGGATTCCCTGTTTGAGCATTTCCGGCACGCGGGTCTGGCCGCGGCGCTTGGGATAGGTATCGTGGCGACCTTGCAGGACGATGTTGATCAGCGGATTGGGGATGGCGGAGACCTCGGCCTCGGCGATCAGCGGCAGCAATTTCGAGACATAATAATTGTCCATCGAGTGCATCGAGGTCAGGTGCGAGCCTGCGACCCGGCCTTGCAGGCCCAATCGCTGGGTCTCCAAGGCCAACTGCTCAATATGGCGTGACAGGGGATCGTCGCTTTCATCGCAATGCATGTCGACCATCAGGCCGCGTTCGGCTGCCACTTCGCAGAGCTCGGTCACGGAACGGCGGCCATCCTCCATGGTGCGCTCAAAATGCGGGATGCCGCCGACAATGTCGACGCCCAGATCGAGCGCCCGCAAGGTGCAATCCTTGGCGGTGGGGGAACGGAAATAGCCATCCTGTGGGAAGGCCACCAACTGCAGATCGATATAATCCTTGACCTTGTCGCGGACGGACAGAAGGGCGCGGACGCCTTTGAGGCCATCTTCGTCGGATGTGTCGACATGGGTGCGGATGGCCAATAAGCCCATGGATGCGGCCCAGTCGCAATAGGCAAGCGCCCTTGTCTCGATGTCTTCTTCGGTCTGGATCGGTTTCAGCTCGCCCCACAGATTGATGCCTTCGAGCAGGGTGCCAGAGGCATTGATGCGCGGGGTGCCATAGGACAGGGTGGCGTCCATATGGAAATGCGGGTCGACGAGGGGCGGGGCGACAAGGGTGCCTGACGCGTCGATGATCTCGCCTGCCTCAGCCGTGATCGTTGGCTCGATGGCCGCGATTTTGCCGTCCTTGATGGCGATGTCGGCGATGGTGCCTTCTTTTATCGAGCCGTCCTCTCGGACTTTGCTGGGCAGCGTGCCGCCCTTGACGATGAGATCAAACATTATCGTTCCCCCTTGAGATATGGGATCATCAGTGCCTTTGGATAGGTGGCACGACGGGCCATGACGATCAAGGCAAGAATGGACAGAAGATAGGGCATCATCAGGAACAGCTGATAGGGCAGAACACCGCCGGTGACCTGTTGCAGGCGGATCTGATAGGCATCAAAGGCGGCAAAGAGAATGGCCCCCAACAGGGCCTTGCCTGGACGCCAAGAGCCGAACACCACCAAAGCGATGCAGACCCAGCCACGGCCATTGACCATCTCAAAGAAGAAGGAGTTGAAGGCCGACATGGTGAGGAACGCGCCGCCAACGGCCATCATGGCGCTGCCGCACATGACCGCGCCCATGCGGATGGCGACGACAGAAATGCCCTGCGCTTCGACGGATTCTGGATTTTCACCGACCGCGCGGACCGCAAGGCCGAGCGGGGTGCGATAGAGAATATAGGCAACAAGCGCCACGCAGACAAAGCTGAGATAGGTGAGCGGTGTCTGGGCGAACAGGGCTTCGCCAATCACCGGCAGAGACGACAGCCCCGGAATGGCATAGGGCTCGAAGGCCTCGATTTTGGGGGGCGAGGTGACCTTGGGCAGCACCAAGCGGTAGGTGTAATAAGTGAGCGAGGTCGCGAGCAAGGTGATGCCGATGCCCGTCACATGCTGGGACAGGGCAAGGGGCACGGTCAGAAGGCCATGCAACGCACCAATGGCCATCCCGACGGTGGCGGCAACAAAGATTCCAAGCCAGAGATCGCCACCCAGATAGACGGTGACCCAGCCGGCAAAGGCCCCGGCGGTCATGATGCCTTCAATGCCGAGATTGAGAATACCCGCCCGTTCGCAGACCAATTCGCCCATGGTGGCGAAAATCAGTGGCGATGCGATGCGGATGACGGCGACCCAGAAAGAGCTGGTCAGCAGGATGTCTAAAGCCTCAAGCATGATCTATCTCCACCGGATCCGGTAACGGGTCAGCATGATGGCCGTGACCATGGTCAGAAGGGCCGTGGCGACCATCACATCGGCAATGTAACTCGGCACGCCTGCGGTGCGGCTCATGGCGTCCGCCCCGACAAAGATGCCCGAGACGAAAATGGCCGACAGGATGACCCCAAGCGGGTTGAGCATGGCCAGCATGGCAACAACGATGCCGGTATAGCCATAGCCCGGCGACAGATCGAGGCTGAGACTGCCTTTGAGGCCCGCCACTTCGGAAAAACCAGCCAGTGCGGCGATGCCACCGGACAGAAGCGCGGTTTTCATCAGGACGCCATTGACGCTGATGCCCGCAAAGCCCGAAGCATTGGGGTTGTGGCCGACAGCGCGCATTTCAAAGCCAAGGGTGGTTTTCTTCATGATCACCCAGAGAAGGATCGCCGCGCCGACCGCGATGACAAAGCCATAATGCAGGCGCTTGCCTTTGACCACGCGGGACAGGGTGGCGGCATCTTCAACTGCTTCGGATTGTGGCCAGCCAAGGCCCATCGGGTCTTTCAGCGGACCTTCGAGCAGCATCGATACAAACAGCAGAATGACGAAATTGAGCAAAAGCGTGGTGACGACTTCATCGACGCCGAAGCGGATTTTGAGGAAAGCGGGTCCCAGCAGCATCACCGCACCGGCCAGCATGGACGCGGCCATGATGGCGGGGATCAGCAAATAGGACGGCAAAGGCAAGGCGCCGGTGCCCATCAGGATGGTGACCACAGCGCCGATATAAAGCTGGGCTTCGGCCCCGATATTCCACAGCTTGGCCCGGAAGGCGACAGCGACCGCAAGGCCGGTGAAGATCAGCGGGGTGGCGCGGGTCAGGGTTTCGAAAAAGGCAAATTGCGAGCCAGCCGCGCCTTTGGCCACCAGATAGAAGACCGAAAAGGGGGACGCTCCTGCCATCAACACGAGGATGGAGGAGAAAATGAGCGTCGCGAGGATCGCGCCAGCCGGATAGAGGATGGAGGCAGCGAGTGATTTCGTGTCTTTGGGTTCCAGTCTCATGCATCGGCCCCCTTCTTGTGGCCAGCCATCAAAATGCCGAGCTCCTTGATGCTGCGTTCGCCGCGCGCCGATGGGGCGGACAATTTGCCCTGACTGATGACAACGATCTTGTCGGACAGCAGGCGGATTTCGTCGAGATCCTCGGAAATCAGCAGGATGGCCGCGCCGTTGCTGCGGGCTTCGAGCAGCTTTTGGTGGACATAATTGACCGCGCCAACATCAAGGCCACGGGTCGGCTGGGCGGCGATGATCAGCTTGGGATGATTATCGAGGGCGCGGGCGAGAATGAGTTTTTGCATATTGCCGCCCGATAGCAGCCGAATGGGAGCATCTGGCGAGGGGCATTTGACATCATAATCGGCGATGGCCTGCTCGGTGAAGGCGCGGGCCTTGGCTTTGTTCATCCAGCCGAGCTGGGAATAGGGGACGTTTCGGTAATTTTCCAGAATTGTGTTTTCCAAGATCGACATGTCGCCGATGGTGCCGGTGCTGTGGCGATCTTCGGGGATGCGGCCAATGCCTGCGGCCAAAGCCTTTTGTGGCGACCAGTCTTCGATGTAGGAACCGCAAAAGAGCATGTCGCCACTTTCGGGTGCCAGCATGCCGGACAGCAAGGCCGACATGGCGACCTGCCCATTGCCGGACACGCCCGCAAGGCCGGTGATTTCGCCTTCATGCAGGGTGAGGGTGATGTCATCAAGGCGGGTGGCTGTGCCGATTTGCGGGGTGGTCACCGCCATCAATTCAAGCACTGGCGCGCCGGGCTCTTTGCTTTCGACCACGGGCAGCGGGATTTCTTCGCCGACCATCAATTCGGCCAGCTCGTGGCGGTCGGTCTCGGAGGTGATGCGCTCACCGGACAATTTGCCGGAGCGCAGGACCAGCACGCGGTCGCTGATCTGCATCACTTCGTTCAATTTGTGGGAGATGAAGACCACGGACAGGCCGTCGCGGATCAGATGGCGCAGGGTTTCGAACAGCGCGTCTGTCTCCAGCGGCGTCAATACGGCGGTGGGTTCATCGAGGATCAGAATGCGGGCATTGCGATAGAGGGCCTTGAGGATTTCGACCCGCTGACGTTCGCCAACCGTCAGGTCGGAAATCATCGCATCCGGGTCGACCGTCAGGCCGAAATTGTCCGACAGCTCGAGAATGCGCTTGCGGGCCGCCTTGCGATCAAAGCGCAAAGACCAGAGGCTCTGGGTGCCAAGAGCGATATTGTCGAGGACGGAAAGATTGTCGGTCAGGGTGAAATGCTGGTGCACCATGCCGATGCCTGCCTCAAGCGCGGCTGAGGGGTCGCCGGGCGTCAGGGGTGTGCCAAAAGCTTCGACATGGCCCTCATCGGCGACATAATGGCCGAAAAGGATATTCATCAGGGTGGTCTTGCCCGCGCCATTCTCGCCCAATAGGGCAATGACCTCGCCCTTCCGCAAGTCAAAGCTGACGGAATCGTTGGCGATCAGGGGGCCGAAGCGTTTGGTGATCGCATCGAGGCGGAGAACAATCTCCGCCTCTTGCATCTTGTCTTTTGTCATTAGCTTGATTTTGGCTCGGTGTCGTTGATTTCGACCACGAAGGATCCGTCCTTGATGGCGGCTTCCTTCTCGGCGACCAGCTTGAGGGCCGCTTCAGGGATTTTGCCTTCAAAGGTGCCGAATGGAGCGAGCGAGCAGCCGCCTTCTTTCATGAAGGAATAGATGCCGTAATTCTCGGCCTTGAAGTTGCCAGCTTTCAGCTGAGCAATGGCATGGTCGAGGGTTGGCTCGAAATGCCACAGGGCAGAGGCCACCACGGTTTCCGGATAATCGGCCTGGGTGTCGATGACGTTGCCAACGGCCAGCAGGCCTTTTTCCTTGGCAGCGTCGGACACGCCAAAGCGTTCGGCATAGAGCAGGTCAGCACCGGCTTCGATCTGGGCAAAGGCGGTTTCCTTGGCTTTCGGCGGATCGAACCAAGAGCCGATGAAGGCGACCTGGAAGGTGATGTCCGGGGCGATTTCTTTGGCGCCTGCCATGAAGGCATGCATCAGGCGGTTGACTTCCGGGATCGGATAGCCGCCAACCATGCCGATATTCTTGGACTTGGTCATGGCACCGGCAATGATGCCGGACAGGTAGGAGGCGTCCTGAATGTAATTGTCGAAGACGGCGAAGTTTGGCGCATCGTCTTTCGGCATGAAGCTCGAGCCGAGCAGGAAGGAGACGTCCGGATAGTCGGCAGCCACGGCGCGGGCGGCTTTCTCCACGGCAAAGGCTTCGCCGATGATCAGCTTGTGGCCGGATTCGCAATATTCGCGCATGACGCGCTCATAATCGCTGTTGGAGACATTCTCGGAATAGACATAGGTGATGTCGCCACGGGCCTTGGCGGCTTCTGCGGCAACATGGATGCGGCTGACCCATTGCTGTTCAACCGGCACGGTATAGATGGCAGCGGTCGGAATCGGCTCAGCGGCCCATGCCTTCTGGCCAAAGGCCGCAAGGCTCAAGGCGAAGCCGCCAGAAAGCTGCATGAAGTGACGACGTGAAAGCGAAGGCAGGAGGTTGGTGTCTTTGGCCATGTCAAATCCCTAAATGTCTGGTTGGTTTCCGGCAGCTTTGAGCAAATTGTGCCGTTTGACAAGTCGAATGTGATTATATTTTTATCAGCGAATTCTATTGCATACAATTTATGCAACGTCCACTGACTTCGCCTATTCCTATGGCAGCCGGATTGGAAAATCCTTCATGTAGACAAAGTTATCCAGAATGATGTGACTTGTCGGTGTCGCCAACCGCCTTCAGTGGAATGTTGTCAGAAGGAAAAAAGACCTCAAACCCGCTGGCGATGAGGAAAAGGAACCAGGTTGCAATAATTTTCCACGTTTCTTTTGATTGAAAAGGTGTGGTGAAGGATGTGCGCATAAATACTTATCAATTAAAGGTGTTGATAGGTCTTAATTCAATCTTTGCGTGCTTTCTGCCGTGTTTGGCTGGGCTAATACTAATGATATTAAACGGAATTCCGAAGTTTTTGGTCTTTTTCTCCCAATATTTGCTAACCAATTGTATTGGTCATTGAATCTCGAAACTAATTTTTAAAATTTGAAATTTAAACTGGTGCTAACTCAAACATAGGTGGGCACCCTTATGGTTACGTTCGTTTTCCTCGCCACGTCGCTTCTCATGACCTGTGCCATTGCGGCACGCAAGTCGGCACTTGAGCCTGTTGCGGTGAAGGCATACGGGCGAAAAGACCGGCGTTTGTGATCCGTCAGGACGTTCTCCGGGTAGAATCCTCCAATAAGCAATAACCAGCCAAAGGTGCGGCCATCAGAGCTCGCCTTCAACAGGAATGTCTGAGCCTTCATTTTGGACGTTCTAAATCGTTTTGGCGTCATAAAAAAAGGCGTGAAGACAAAAAGGACCAAGCGATGCTTAAAAATGTTTCTCTGACAATCAAGAGCCTGCTGTTCTTCATTTTGCTGGCGGTGATCGGTATCGGCGTGGGTGCCGTAGGTTTCTGGCAATCAGGTGCGGTCAAGGTGGCTGTGCAAGAGCGTCAAAGCATCGATAAACGGATCGGTGCCTTTGATGAGCTGCAAATGGAACTGGCCAATGAAGCCATTTCTCTCAAGAGTTTTCTGTTGACCGGTGATCTCAAAGAACTGGACGTGATGCGAAAGATTGACGCCGTCCTGACCGAACAGTTCCAGAAAATGAATTCGGAGAAAGGCATCGCGGAAATCGAAAAACTCTGGCTGACCTGGTCGGATGAGTTCGCCAAAAAACAGATTGATCATATGAGCGATCCGATGCGGGTGGATCTGGCGCGTGCCATCGAAGTGTCCGGTCAGAGCAACAAGCGCATCGAAGAAATGGTTGCCTTGATCGACAAACAGATTGCCGATCTGGAAAGCGTGCAGGGCCAGCTGACCATCAAGCAGAATGCTAAACTGGAATCGGTTTACAACTCGGCGGCCATCGGTCTGGTGTTGTTGGTGATCGCCACCGTGGTGCTGGGCGTGGTCAACAATATCGCAGTCTCTAAACCATTGCGCCAATTGACTGAAACGACTGAGTTCCTGTCTCAGGGCCATCTCGAAGTTGAAATTCCGCAGGAAAAACGTGCCGATGAAATTGGCCGCATGAACAGCGCCTTGACCGTGTTCCGCAACAGTCTTGCCCAAAACAGGCAGATGGAGGAAGAGGCCAAGCGCATTCAGGAACAAAGCGAGCTGGACAAAAAAGCCGAAATGCAGCGCATTGCCGGTGAGTTTGAACAAGCCGTTGGCTCCATCGCCCGGACGCTGGCTCAGACCTGTGGCAGCTTGCAGGACAAATCGCACGAATTGTCGAGCATCTCCAAAGATACCGCTTCGAAGTCCGAGGCCGTGACGCGTGCCTCTCAGGAAGCCAGCAGCAATGTGCAGGCGGTGGCTTCAGCGACCGAGGAACTGGCCGCTTCGATTGGTGAGATCAGTCAGCAGGTTGCAGATTCCGCTTCCCTTTCGGCAGAAGCGATGGCCGAGGTTGACGTCTCCAGTCAATCCATGGTGGCCTTGCAGAATGTGCTTCAGGAAGTGGGCAACGTGACCCGCCTGATCAATGATATCGCTGAACAGACCAACCTTCTGGCCCTGAACGCCACCATCGAGGCTGCGCGTGCCGGGGAAGCAGGGCGTGGGTTTGCCGTGGTTGCCGCTGAAGTGAAGGATCTGGCCAACCAGACCTCGAAAGCAACCGAGCAGATCGAGCAGCAGGTGGCAAACATGCAGTCTGTTGCCGGTCAGTCGATTGCCGCAACCAGCAATGTGACCGAGCGGGTCAAGGCGATCAATGAGCGGGTCAGTGAAATGGCCATTTCTGCTGATCAGCAGAATGTTGCCACCACAGATATTGCGCGCAATGTCAATGAAGCGGCCCAAGGCACCAGCCACGTGAATGAATCGATGGTCACGGTCGCAGGTGGTGCGGTCAATACCGGAGAGGTCTCTGCGACGATGAATGACCTTATCTCGAAAATGAACCAGCAGAATGAAACCCTGCAGCATGAGCTTGATGGCTTCATCAAGCGGTTGTTGGCGGCCTAAAGGCCGACGGGACCCCATTCAAGACAAAGAATAAACCTGAGGCCGGATCCCTCGACTGGATCCCTCTGAATGGCCGAAGCAGGGAGAAGAAAATGCGAATTTTGAGATTTTTCACGGTGATCTGTGCAATGGTCTGGGCCAATCTGGCTGTTGCTGCCGAGGCGCCTGACTTCAAGAAGATGGATTCCAAAGAGCTGTTTGCCATGATTGACAAATGGCTCGACAACGAAATTGTTCGGGTCAGCGTTCACGCTCACAATGCACTCTATGGCGATCTCGCGCAGGCCGAGGTCGACGCGCTGGACAAACAGTGGCGTGCCGAGCGCAAGCAGGTGATGAAGCCTCTGATTGCCTCCACCCTGTCGAGCCCGCTGTCGGTCTATCTGACCCGCATGCAGGGCCAAAATCTGGGTCTGTTTGTCGAGATCTTTGTGATGAACAAGAAGGGCCTCAATGTGGGGCAGTCTTCGATCACTTCGGATTTTTGGCAAGGCGACGAAGCCAAATTCCAGAAGACTTATGATGTAGGTCCTGATGCCGTCTTTGTTGATGAGCCTGAATGGGATGAAGACAACCATATTTGGCGGATGCAGATCAACAAGAGCCTTGTTGATCCGTCAACCAAGGAGCTGATCGGGGCGGCGACCATCGAGGTCAACCTGACCGAACTGGAACGCCGGTTGAAGGCGAAGGCCAACTGATCAATCGACACCGATGAACAACAAGCCCCTTCATCCGGATGATGCGGGGGCTTTTGTCATTTTGGGGCGGGACTATTGCCTGACGGTGTTGATTTCCCGCTTTTGCTCTGGCCATCAGGGCGCTAAGGTGGGCGCACCACAGGTTGAAAGAGGTTCGACATGGTGTCCCGATCCGGATTTGATGAATGGGTGCTCGACTGCGCCGAGGCTGTTTCCAAACGCAGCCGCGATCCCTCCACCAAGGTGGGCTGCGTCATCGTGCGGCCCGACAAGAGTTTTGCCGCGGTGGGCTATAATGGCTTTCCGCGCGGTATGGAAGATCGGGATGAATGGTATGAGGAGCGCGAGGAGAAATATGATCGCGTTGTTCATGCGGAGATGAATGCGCTCGCGGCGATGAAGGAAACCGCCAAGGGCTGCATCGTCTATGTCACCCATCCGCCGTGCAAGGAATGCACCAAATTCCTCGCCGCCCATCAGGTGGCTAAGGTCGTCTGGCGCCACAATGAGGGCATCCAGAACCGCTTTGATACCACGCGGTCCGAACAGATCCTGAATGACTGCGGTATTGCATTTGCCGTGGTGGGGTGAAGGGAAATCGAAATGAAGACAAGGCCCGCCACCTTGGCTGATGCCGACGCCATCAGCGATGTGCTGGATGAAATCTTTCGCGTGGGAAAACGAGCGTCCGCCGGTGATGCCGCAATGGTGCGTGAGTTTTATATCGAAGATCCGGATCGGGTATGCTGCACAGTGATGGAGGCGGATGACGGTTGCGTTCTGGGGTTTCAATCCCTCAAGCTTGTGCGGGCTGGCAATATCTATAACGCGCCCGTGGGCTGGGGCGTTATCGGTACGCATATTCGCCCCTCAGCTGCCCGGTTGGGCATCGGCAAGCGACTGTTTGCAGTTTCGCTGAAGGCGGCGCAAGAGGCTGGCTTGAAGGACATCGAAGCGCAAATCGGGGCGGACAATGGAGAAGCTTTGGCCTTTTACGAAGCCATGGGCTTCCACACCTATCGTTATGAAGACACCAATATGTGCAAGCAGTTCAAGGTTGGGTGAGGCAAGATACGTTCTTTTTTGAACCCTACCGCACCAAGTCCTCGACCTGACAGCCCAGAAGCTTTATCAGATCGCCCGGTTTCAGCTTCACTTGCAGGCCGCGTTGGCCGCCATTAAGGAAGATTGTGTCATAACGCTTGGCGGAAGCGTCCAATGCTGCAGGCAGGCGTTTGCGGCTGCCCAGCGGGCTGATGCCGCCGACCTTGTAACCGGTCAGGCGCTCGGCTTTTTGCGGGTCCATCATGGCAGCGGACTTGCCCTTGAGCGCCTTGGCGCATTTTTTCATGTTGAGTTCACGGTCAGATGGAAGAATGGCACAGACCGGTTTGCCATCCAACTCGACCATCAGCGTTTTGAAAACCTGGCCGGGCGGCGCGCCGATTGCATCGGCGGCTTGCAGACCCACGCGGTCGTTGCCCGGTGCATAATCATACTGCACCAGCTCGAATGCGATGCCTGCTTTTTCCAGTGTCTTGGTTGCCGGGGTGCTGGTGGCCATTTGCGTTTCGCCTCATTGTTGGCTCGAAGCCATTTTGTTCGAAATTAATGGAAAATACATGCCAATTTCAGTTGTTTTGCAGTCTTTTTCGATTTGGCCTTGAAATTGTCACATTAAGGGGCCATGTAAGCAAAATACGTTTACTGCCATCATTGGCAAACTGATCTTCCAATTTTATTGGACTGCTTGGCTTCCCCTGATTTTTGCGAACGTTTTCATCCCTTCACATGTCGTGCAAGGGACATCTACTCGTTCGCCTACGGCTTCGGGTTCTTACACAAAGGTAATCGCCATGACAATCGGCACCGTAAAATTCTTCAACACCACCAAAGGTTTCGGCTTCATTCAACCAGATGATGGCGGCAAAGATGCTTTCGTTCATATTTCTGCTGTTGAAAATGCAGGCATGCATAGCCTCAATGAAGGTCAGAAAGTTTCCTACGATCTGGAAAGTGGTCGTGACGGCCGGGCTTCCGCAGTGAACCTGCAGCCTGCTGACTGATACGCGGTCTGCAAGAGACATGTCTCTTGCCTATTACGCGAAAAAAGGTGACGCGCGTGTTCATTGAGATGACTAGTCCGACTGAACAAACCGCGCGTTGACCTGATATTTGGGCCATCTGTCTCAGATGGCCCTTTTTTGTGACGGGAGTCCCTATGATTAAAATTTCCAGAAATCACGCGGAAGAACGGTTCGCTGCGACACGTAAGAAGCAGAAAGCTGTGCTCAGTGAAGAGCAGGAAAAAGTGCTTAAGCAGCGCGAAAATACCGCACGCCTGAAGGCGCTGCGGCTCGAAAAAGAGGCCGCCGACGCAAAGGACGCAGCCGACAAAAAACCGGCTTTGGCGCGCAAGAAACGCACGAAATAACAACTTGATCGGCGGCTTATGAGCGTTTGGCTCGCAGTGGTTCCGGCCTTGCTAGAGGAAGCTGATCAGCATCGTTGATGATGCGCGGAGGTCTCCGGCCCTGCGCCGTTCCCGCGGTATATTGTCGTTCATGCGTTGCCGTCTGCGACCAAGCCCATCAGACGGTAGGTCAGGTTCGCGGCGGTGAAATCCCACGCCCATTGGCCCTCAATCGGCGCCAGCTCCACCACATCCATACCGACGCAGCGACGGCCCTTGAGCGCATGGGCGACGAGATTGAGACTCTGATAGTAGCTCAGGCCGCCGGGGACTGGTGTACCGGTGGCTGGCATGATGGACGGGTCAAGGCCGTCCACATCGAAGGTGATATAGACATCCTGCGGGAAGTCTTCCGGCAAATCAAAGGCATTGATGTTGCCAGTGACCAGCTCTTCCGCATCCACATGGTGAATATGTGGCGTGGCAAGGCGGGCTTCCTGCTCTTCGATGCAAAGGGCGCGAATGCCGAACTGGATCAGTGGCAATTGTTCCTCGACGGCACAGAGATGCATCACCGAAGCGTGGGAATGTTTGTGGCCCTGATAGGCCACGCGCAAATCCGCATGGGCATCGACCTGAATGATGCCGATTGGGTGTTCAAGCGCATCCACCACGCCCATGATGGCGGCATAGGACAGGCTGTGCTCACCGCCGAGCGTGACGGGCACGCGGCCTGCGGTAACGCTGTTGCGGGTGGCGCGACGTAGATTGTGCATGACTTCTTCAATCGTCAGACTGCAATCAATCGGGTCGGCAGTGATGATGCCTTTTTCAATCGGGAAACCCTTGCCATCGAACCGTTCCAGCTCCTGGCTGGCTTCGAGCAAAGCTGACGGACCCGCACCGGTGCCCGAGCCATAGGAGACGGTTTTCTCCAGCGGGCAAGGGATCACTTCAAACAAGGCAGTGTCCGGGTTGCGCTCGTCGTCGCTGAGCTCAGAGCCGAGAAAAGCGGGATAGTTGAGGTCGGCCATGGGGAGGATCCTTTCGTCTGCGCGCCTCAGGACAGGCGGTCGCGAAATTCTTCATAGGGGAAGCGGCGGATGATTTCCAGAACGTCCGTTTCCGAGTCCCAAAGGGCAATCGAGGGCAAGCGGACACCATTGAAGGTGTTGGTTTTGACCATCGAATAGTGGGCCTGATCGAGAAAGGCGATGCGCTGACCGATTTCAAGGTCCTGTGCAAAGCTGTAATCGCCGATCACATCCCCCGCAAGGCAGGACGGGCCGCCCAGACGGAAAGTCATTCCGTTGTCTGCTTCGCCCAGCAGGGCGGGCCGATAGGGGGCCTCGATCACGTCGGGCATATGGCAGGTGGCGGAAATGTCCATGATCGCCAGCCGCACATCGCCATTATGGGTCACGTCGAGCACTTCACCGACCAGAATGCCAGCATCAAGGGCCACGGCCTCACCCGGTTCGAGATAGATCTCGACATCATATTTGGCGCGGATCGTCTTGAGGAAGGCCACCAGTTCGTCGCGCTGATAATCGTCGCGGGTGATGTGATGTCCACCACCGAAATTCAGCCATTTGAGCTTGTGCAGCCATGGGCCGATTGTGTCTTCGACCGCCTCGAAGGTGCGTTTGAGGGGCAGGAAATCCTGCTCGCACAAAGTGTGCATATGGATGCCGGAGAAAGGCGCGAGATCGGCTTCACTCAATTGACTGATCGGGGTTCCGAGGCGCGACCCGGCAGCACAGGGATCATATTTGGCAATCGACCCTTCGGAATGTTCCGGGTTTATGCGCAGGCCGAAATCCGGCACGTATCCCCAATTGCGCGCTGCGATAATTTGCGGTGCAAATCGCTGCATTTGGGCGGGGCTGTTGAAGATCAGGTGATCGGACAGCTCAAGGATTTCCGGCATTTCATCTGATTTGAAGCCTGCGGAATAGGTGGCCAGCTCACCCTTGAATTTCTCGCGTGCCAGTTTGGCTTCCCACAGGCCCGAGGCGCAAGTGCCATCGAGATAGTCGCCAATCAGATCGCCCAGCGACCAGCAGGAAAAGGCCTTCAGCGCCAACAGCACCTTGACGTCCGCCTGTTCGCCGACCTCAGAGAGGAGGGAGAGGTTGCGGCGGATGGCGGCCTTGTCAATGACAAAGCAGGGGGAGGGCACACGGCTAAGGTCGAAGTCCTTGAAGGCTCCGGCATCGCCGGCCTGGGTTTCCATGATTGGGGCGTCGGTCATTGGACACTGGCTCCGGGAAAGGGGCGTGAAAAGGGCTCATTCAAGAGTGGAAAGCCCCCCGAAATGGGGGGGGCTTTGCGCTTCATTCTCGATGCAACAGGCTCTCGATACATAAGGCTTTGAGTGGTTTTGGCAAACCACCTGTCGCTGCACGTGAGAGCCGCGTTGCACCTTCTGGCGCGTTTGCTTTGCAAACGCTTGGGTTTAAAAATCGAGTGGCTTGTCGAGGTCGACGGTCTGCCATGGCAGGCCATGCTTGTTGAGCATGTCCATGAAGGGATCCGGATCCATCTGTTCCATGTTGAAGACGCCTTTGCCAGACCATGCACCGGTCAGCATCAGAGCGGCACCGATCATGGCTGGCACACCGGTGGTGTAGGACACGGCCTGAGAGCCAACCTCTGCGAAGCATTCTTCATGGTCGCAGATATTGTAGACATAGACGGTTTTCTCGTTGCCGTCTTTCTCACCGGTCATGATGTTACCGATGCAGGTCTTGCCTTTGGTGGTCTTGCCCAGATCGCCCGGATTTGGCAGCACGGCCTTTAGGAACTGCAGTGGAATGATTTCCTTGCCTTCATAGAGGACCGGATCGATGCGGGTCATGCCGACATTTTGCAGCACTTCGAGATGCTTGATATAGGCATCGCCAAAGGTCATCCAGAAGCGGGCGCGCTTGATTTCCGGCAGATGCTTCACAAGGCTTTCCAGCTCCTCGTGATACATCTGATACATGTTCTTCTCGCCAACAGCGGGGAAGTCATAAGGCTGTTTGTTGGACATGGCGGGTGTGGTAACCCATTCGCCATTTTCCCAGTGGTGGACCGGGGCCGTCACTTCGCGGATGTTGATTTCCGGGTTGAAGTTGGTGGCGAAATGCTGGCCATGGTCGCCGCCATTGCAATCGAGAATGTCGAGGGTGTCGATGCGGTCGAGCAGATGCTTCTTGGCATAAGCGGTGTAGACGTTGGTGACGCCCGGATCAAAGCCTGAGCCGAGCAGAGCCATCAGGCCTGCTTCTTCAAAGCGCTGCTGATAAGCCCACTGCCAGCTATATTCGAACTTGGCCACATCGCGCGGCTCATAGTTGGCGGTGTCGAGATAGTTGGTGCCGGTTTTCAGGCAGGCATCCATGATGTTGAGGTCCTGATAAGGCAGGGCCACATTGACCACCAGCGACACGCCGAGTTTTTCGATCAGGGCCGCGGTTGCATCCACATCATCGGCATCGACTTCTGCGGTGTTGATGGTGACGCCGGTGCGTTCCTTCACCGAGGTCGCGATCTCGTCGCATTTGAAAATGCGGCGGGAGGCAAGGGTGATCTCGCCGAAGATCTCGCTGAGCTGGGCCATTTTGTGGACGACAACCGAACCGACGCCGCCTGCGCCGATGACCAGAATCTTGTTCATGTCAGTTCCTCTTTCTCAAAGTCTTCATCCCCACAGTCAAATGGGGGGCGCGCCAGGCGCGAGCTTAGTGGTCAAATTCGAAATAGGTGTAGCCGTTGAGGCTTTCCTTGAAGGCATTCATCATGGCCTTGCGCTCTTTGAGCGTCAGGGCCTTGCGGGACACCGCTTCCTCAACCATCATCTTGAAGGAGTTGGACATGGCAAGCGGGTCATATTCTACATAACGCAGAACTTCGGCAATTGTGTCACCCTCGACCTCGTGAATGAGGTCGAAGCCGCCGTCAGGGCGGATTTCAATGGTCGCCACATTGGTATCGCCGAACAGATTGTGCAAGTCACCCAGCGTTTCCTGATAGGCACCGACAAAGAAGACCGCAAGGGAGTAATGCTCACCCTGCGCCAGCGCATGGACCGGCAGGGACTGGGAAATGCCGTCAGCCAGCACAAACTGATCGACTTTGCCGTCGCTGTCGCAGGTGATGTCCGACAGGATCGCCCGGCGGGTTGGTTCCTCATTCAGGCGCTGGATCGGGATGATCGGGTGCAACTGATCGATCGCCCAGACATCCGGCAGAGACTGGAACAGCGAGAAGTTGGAATGATAGATGTCCGCGGTGGCTTCCAGCGCACTGACAACATCATCGGAAATCCACTCGTCGGTGCGGGCCACCTTGCGCATCTTGGAAATCAGGTGGAGATAGAGCTGCTCTGCCTTGGCCATGTCGCGCAGACCGCATTCACCGCGACCGAAATTGCGGCGCACTTCGTCGCGATAGAAGGTGACGTCGTTGAGACATTCCTGCAGACGGGCCGGGGTGAGATAGCTTTCCACGTCGCGCATGTCGCGCAGGGAACGGCTGTCTTCCTCGGTGACTTCCACTTCTTCATCTTCGTCATATTCGGTGACGTCGAGAATGTTGAACAACAGCATCGAGCTGTAGGCAACCGTGGCGCGGCCACTTTCGGTGACGATGATCGGGTGCTTTTCACCCGCATCATCCATCGTGTTGCGCACCGCTTCGACGATATTGTAGCAATATTCATCGGTGGTGTAGTTGATGGAGTTTTCAGTCGATTTGTGCTCGCCGGTATAGTCGATGCCCAGACCGCCACCCAGATCGATATAATGGAGCGGCGCGCCTTCCTTGCGCAACTCGACAAAGAAGCGGCAGGCTTCGGCGGTGGATCGGCGCACATCGAGAATATCCGGTACCTGACTGCCGAGATGGAAATGCTGCAGCAGCAGGCAATCGAGATAGCCCTCGTCGCGCAGACGATCGACAACGCGCAGCACGTCCGGAGATGACAGGCCAAAGGCCGAACGGTCGCCCGATGAGGAGGCCCAGTTGCCGGTGATGCGGTTGTTCAGCTTGATGCGAATGCCAAGGGCCGGACGGATTTTCAGCTTCTTGGCTTCCTCGAGAACCAGCTCCAGTTCGGACGCGCTTTCCAGCACGATGATGGTGTTGAAGCCGAGCTTACGGGACAGAAGTGCCAGATTGATGAACTCGCTATCCTTGATACCATTGCAGATCAACAAGGCTTCGCGGGACAGGCGCTGGGACAGGGCAATGATCAGTTCGGGTTTCGAACCAACTTCAAGACCGAATTCGTGCGGCGCGCCATATTCGACGATCTTTTCGATCACATGGGCCTGCTGGTTGACCTTGACCGGGAAGACGCCGCGATAGGCGGTGCTGTAGTCCAGTTCCTTGATGGCATTCTTGAAGCCATTGTTGATGCGGTCAATTTGTTGTTTGAGGCTGTTGGCCACACGCAACAGGATCGGCGAGGCAATGCCGCGTTCCTCCAGCGAGTGGAGGATCGACGTCAGATCGGTGCTCGTGGTGTCCTGACCATGGTGGGTGATCAGTCCAATATTGCCATTGTCCAGGATTTCAAAGCGTCCATTGCCCCAACGTTCGATGCCATAGATGGCTCCGGGGGTCTGTTCGTCCATGATGCTCAATCGCCTATCCCTCATCTGAAAGTGATGCTGTGGGTGTGATGTCGGTCCAAAGGTGCGACGTTTCCTCTTGCTTCGCACGGAACTTTGTCATTTCGTTGCTGCATATGGCGAGTAGTCAGCCAGTGCAAGGGAAAACTGGATTTGCACCCAGTCTCCTTCCAAGGTCTTATGGACGCGCGACAATTATGTCGGCCCCACGTGTTTGCCGGTACTGTTCAGCCCTGTCTTTCTTGGTTAGGTTGAGTCTACGGATTTTACCGGTATCAAGACAATGATAAAAACGATCAACTGACTGGAGAGTGTTCATGGGTTATTTGAAGCAAGTCCCGAGCAAGGACGGATATTTTGGTGACTTTGGCGGCTCATTCATTCCGCCACAGCTGGAACCGCATTTCAAGGAAATCGCCGCCGCCTATGAGCGCCTCGCTGTTGATAGCTCCTATATTGCGGAACTGCGCTATATTCGCAAGCATTTCCAAGGCCGACCAACACCGGTGCAGCATGCCAAGAATCTGTCCGAGAAAATGGGCGGGGCACAAATTTATCTCAAGCGTGAAGACTTGAACCATACAGGGGCCCATAAGCTCAATCACTGTATGGGCGAAGCCTTGCTTGCCAAATTTATGGGCAAGAAAAAGCTGATTGCTGAAACCGGCGCTGGCCAGCATGGGGTGGCTCTGGCGACGGCGGCAGCCTATTTCGGTATGGAATGCGAAATCCATATGGGTGAAGTCGATATCGCCAAGGAGCATCCCAATGTGATCCGCATGAAGCTTTTGGGCGCACAGGTGGTGCCAGTGAGCTTTGGGGGTAAAACGCTGAAAGAAGCGGTCGATAGTGCCTTCATGTCCTATCTGGAACAGGCGGAAGATGCCATTTACGCCATCGGATCTGTGGTCGGGCCACATCCTTTCCCGAAAATGGTGCGAGACTTCCAGTCTGTTGTCGGCTTTGAGGCACGGGACCAATTCTTCGAGATGACCGGCAATAATCCTGATCATGTGATGGCTTGTGTTGGTGGCGGGTCAAACGCCATGGGACTGTTTTCCGGTTTCATCGACAATGACGAGGTTCAGCTGCACGGGGTCGAGCCGCATGGCACGGGTACCGAGCTTGGCAAACATGCCGCAACCATCACCTATGGCAAACCGGGCATGATCCATGGGTTCAAATGCCTTGTGCTGACCGATGAGGCGGGTGAGCCTGCGCCGGTTCATTCCATTGCTTCTGGTCTTGATTATCCGGGTGTTGGGCCGGAACATTCCTATTTGCATACCATCGGCAAGGTCCAATATGGCTCGGCCAGTGATGATGAAACCCTGCGTGCTTTCTACGCTCTGGGCAAATATGAAGGCATCATTCCGGCGCTTGAAAGCTCACACGCGGTTGCCTATGCCATGCGGATGGCGCCGGATCTGCCCGGGGAGAGCATTCTGGTCAATCTGTCCGGTCGTGGCGACAAGGACATCGATTATGTGACCGAGAAGTTCGGCTTCGGCGAAGATTTTGAGCTATAATCCAGAGCGGTTGCGTGATTGGGAAAGCGGCCCTCATGAGGGCCGTTTTTTGTTTTCTGTGGCTGTGAGGGCTATGGTGCGGGAGCTGAGCCCGCTTGGTGATTGCGATCCTCTCTCCGGCTCGCTTTGCGAAAAATACAAATAGGCGTTGATTTTTGAAACAAACGCTATTGTCTCCCCTCCATGGAATGGTCTAAACAGGTTTGGACCAATGCGTAGCCTTCCTGATCCCCGTGCAAGGCTCGACCATCTCACCGACATATCCGGACGGTTCCGAGACTCGTCCTGAAGGAAAGACTACCATGCCAGATTATCGTTCCAAGACTTCGACCCATGGCCGCAACATGGCTGGCGCGCGCGCTCTTTGGCGGGCGACCGGTGTTGGCAATACGGATTTCGGCAAGCCGATCATCGCGGTCTGCAACTCCTTCACCCAGTTCGTACCGGGTCATGTGCATCTGAAAGATCTGGGGCAGATGGTAGCGCGTGAAATCGAGGCAGCGGGTGGCATTGCCAAGGAAATGAACACCATCGCGGTGGATGACGGCATCGCCATGGGCCATGACGGCATGCTCTATTCCCTGCCATCACGCGAGATCATCGCGGACTCGGTGGAATATATGGCCAATGCCCATTGCGCCGATGCGCTTGTTTGCATTTCCAACTGTGACAAGATCACCCCGGGCATGCTGATGGCCGCGATGCGCCTCAATATTCCGGCGGTCTTTGTCTCCGGTGGTCCGATGGAAGCGGGCCGCGCGGAAGGCATTGACCATGGTCTCGATCTGGTTGACGCGATTGTCATGGGTACAGATCCGACCGTGTCGGACGAAATGGTCCAGAAGGTTGAGGAAGAAGCCTGCCCGACCTGTGGCTCCTGCTCGGGCATGTTCACGGCCAACTCGATGAACTGTCTGGCCGAAGCCCTTGGTCTGGCCCTGCCGGGCAACGGCACCATTGTCGCAACCCATGCAGATCGCAAGGAACTGTTCCTGAAAGCCGCCCGCACGGCGGTTGATCTGTGCAAGCGCTATTATCAGGACGAAGATGAAAGCGTTCTGCCGCGCAATGTCGCCAGTTTCAAGGCGTTTGAGAATGCGATGACGCTCGACATCGCGATGGGTGGATCGACCAACACGGTGTTGCATATTCTCGCCATGGCGCGGGAAGGGGAAATCGACTTCACCATGGCCGACATCGACCGCCTGTCACGCTCCGTGCCATCGGTCTGCAAGCTGGCGCCAATGACCCAGAATTATCATATTGAAGATTGTCACCGGGCGGGCGGTATCATGGCCATTCTGGGCGAGTTGGACCGTGCTGGACTGATGCATCGGGATTGCTCGACCGTTCATCTGCCGACGCTCGGCGATGCGATCGATGCCTATGACATCATGCGTTCGCCGACGGCCGAGGTGGAACAGCTTTACAAGGCGGCACCGGGCGGGGTGCGCACGACGGAGGCCTTCTCGCAGGCCAAGCGTTACAAAGAGCTGGATCGTGACCGCGAAAGCGGCTGTATCCGCAACAAGGCCCATGCCTATAGTCAGGATGGCGGCCTTGCGGTCCTGTCCGGCAACATTGCCGAAGATGGCTGCATCGTGAAGACGGCAGGGGTTGATGAGAGCATTCTGAAATTCTCTGGCCCGGCCCATATTTTTGAAAGTCAGGATGATGCGGTGAAAGGCATCACCAAAGGCCATGTGAAGGCCGGTGAAGTGGTTGTCATCCGTTATGAAGGGCCAAGCGGCGGTCCGGGCATGCAGGAAATGCTCTATCCAACCTCTTATTTGAAAGCCATGGGGTTGGGCAAAGCATGCGCCTTGATCACCGACGGGCGCTTCTCTGGTGGCACGTCCGGCCTGTCCATCGGTCACGCCTCGCCTGAGGCGGCATCGGGCGGTGCGATTGCCCTGATCGAGCAGGGTGACATGATCGAGATCGACATTCCGAACCGCACCATCAATGTCGCCATTTCGGATGCAGAGCTGCAGGCCCGTCGCGATGCGATGAATGCAAGGCCTGATGGTGGCTGGAAACCGGTTGAGAAACGGGATCGGATTGTGTCCCGCTCGCTCGAAGCCTATGGCCTGATGGCCACCTCGGCCGACAAGGGCGCTGTGCGCGACATCTCCAATCTCAAGCGGATCGACTAGAGATATTTTGCTTGTGTGACGACATTTTGGACCCGGCCTTGCACCAGTGAGGCCGGGTTTTCTTATCCCACTGGCACCAATTGCAGCCGGACAAAGGCCTCGGTCGTTGAGGTGAAAACCAGTTGAATACAAGCATTGCCGAATAGCAATTTGCCACCCACGCGAATGGTGGCTGAAATCGCATAGATGTTGCCACGCCGGATGGCATGGTGATTGTAGTTGAGGCTGAAAGCGTGGGGCAGGCGGTGAATGTCGCTGATGCTCTCATTGCATAAAATGATGAGCGGCGCGTCTATGTCCGAGAGGTCAAGCAATCGCACCTCCAGCTTCGCCCCGTCAGGCAAAGCCACGGGGGTGGCGGTGACCACTTCGCCCTGCAATTCACCATTGAGGATCTTGTCGAGAATGGCGTCTGCCTCATCGACCTCGTTGGGCAGGGAAAAGGGGCCAAAAGGAATGGCTGGTTCGCATGGGATGCGATCCGAGATGATGCGCTTTGGCGTGGATTGTTCTGAAAGGGCCATGGGTCACTCCAGATAGACATGCATTTGACTTGCCTGTCAGTCTGGCGATCAATTGCGGCGGGAAATCTGAGGTGAATTGGGTCATTTCAGGGTCATTTTGTGGCAACCCGAATGCGTCGGGGCCTGTCAGTGAGGTGGCTGGTGAGAAGAGGATACGCCAGCCCTGCCTGTAGGGTCGGCGTATCCAATGGCATTGGTGTGGTCCGCGACCTATTCGGAATCGCTTATGCCGGTATAGGCGTCGTTCTTGGTGATCCTGATCAACGCCTGCTCCTGAGCGAAGGCCAGATACTCAAATTCGATACCGAATTTTTCACTGGCCTGATTGAGAGCCAGAAACTCGCCATTGCGCCAGTTCGGATAGCCGTGATGCTCATCGAGAATGATCAGGGCGCCGGGGCGAATGACTGAGGCCATTTCTTCCAGAATATAGTGGGCCGATTCATAGGTGTCGCTATCGATATGGATCAGATCCGGTACAGCGTCGATTTCTTCAAGGAATCCGGGAAGTGTATCCTGAAACCAACCGTCGATCAGGCGCACATTGCTTTCAACGGTCGGATGATTGCCTTGCATGGACAGGCGACCTGCCTCGATCATGCCTTTCCAGTCTTCCTTCAGACCAACAAAGCTGTCAAAGCCGTGCCAGATGTAATCGGGTGTGCGTTGGGCCATATAATTGACCGATACACCTTTATAGACACCAAATTCGATGGCCATCATGCTCTGACGGTCGAGCTTGCTGATGGCATATTTCCAAAGTGGCTCTTTGGCACCATATAGCAGCGCATTGTTCAAATGTGGCTCGATGAACTCGACAGAATCGAGAACGGCCCGCTCCCATGCCAGATGATAGATATTGAGCTGATAGGGAGCCTTGCGCAGCTCCTCTTACTTCATGATTTCCAGTTGGTCGCGCGTCACTTCCATGTGTCAAAGCCTTTGCCGTTGCTGCTGTTGCCATAGATTAAATTTGATTCTGGCGCGAAACCAAAGCCTGTTTGTGTAGTATTCCAGCAGCAAAGGGGCGAATGAAGGGACGTATGAAAGCTGCTGGCGGGATGCAGTGGAGCGACATGTCACGTCTGTTCATTGAAATCACTGCAGCTTCATGCCTCCTCTGCCGCTTGCAGTGGGGCCATGGCAAAACAAGGGCATGCCTGATGATTGCATTGTCGGATGGCCGATTTATACTCCTCGTCTCAATCAGGGCGAGGAGAATGAGCAAGATGGCCAAGCAGTTTGAAACCCTCAACGAGAAGCTGGCAAATTTTATTTCCAAACAGCATATCTTCTTCACCGCATCTGCGACGGCGGATAGCAGGATCAATGTTTCACCCCGCGAAATCGGGGCTTTCAGGGTGGTTGACGAGTCTTGCGTTCTCTATCTCGATCGAACCGGAAGCGGCAATGAAACCTCAGCGCACCTGCTGGCTGATGGCAGGTTGACGATCATGTTCTGTGCCTTTTCCGGTGCGCCGAATATCTTGCGGCTCTATGGCAAGGGCGAGGTGATCGGATGGCACGAGGATGAGTTCAAAGCCCTGATTGACCAGCATTTTGACGGGGAGGTCCCCCTTGGAGCCAGAAAAATTGTCAGACTGTCGATCGACCTGGTGCAGACATCCTGCGGCTATGGTGTCCCGCTGTTCGACCATCAGGGGGAACGCCCGTCGCTGATCAACTGGGCCGAGAATAAGGGGCCTGAAGGCATCAAGGCTTATTGGCAGGAAAAGAATCTCGAAAGCATGGACGGCCTGCCAACCGGGCTTGAGATCCCGGCTGATTGAGGCTGCCATTCAATGACAGCCTCTTTGGGCGCCACGCAGGGGCGCTGACTGGCCACGCTTGATGCTGATCATTCGCCGGTTTGCACCAGCTCCCTTGTTTTCATGAAGGTGATGTCCGGGTTGCGCTCCTTGGTATAGTCGAGCTCCCACTGGCTCTTGGCAAGGAAGACCGGGCTGCCTTCTCGGTCGCGGACAATGTTGGAGGCATTGGCCGTGAGGAAGGTTTTCATCTTGGCTTCATCAGCGCATTTCACCCAGACGGCCATATTGTAGGACAAAGGCTCGAAGTCGATATCGACGCCATATTCGGCCTTGGCGCGGGATTTGATCACGTCCAGCTGCAGGATACCGACCAGGCCAATGATCCAGTTGGAGCCGATATTGGGTTTGAAGACCTGTGTCAGGCCTTCTTCGGCCAGATCCTCCAGCGCCCGGCGCAGCTGTTTGACCTTGGAGGTATCCGGCAGACGGACGCGGCGCAGGATTTCCGGCGCGAAGGCCGGCAGGCCGGTAAACTGGAAGGTTTCGCCTTCGGTGAAGGTGTCACCCACCCGGATGGTGCCATGGTTGGGGATGCCGATCACGTCGCCCGGACCTGCGCCATGCACCACTTCGCGGTCCTGAGCAAAGAACATGATCGGGCTGTGAACCATGACATCCTTGCCGGTGCGGACCTGCTTGAGCTTCATGCCACGCTTGAAGTCGCCAGCGCAAATGCGCATGAAGGCAACACGGTCGCGGTGGTTGGAATCCATGTTGGCCTGCACCTTGAAAACAAAGCCGGAGACTTTCTTCTCGTCTGGCGTCACGATGCGCTCGGTGGTCGGGGCCGGGCGCGGGGAAGGGGCGATCTCTGCGATCAGATCGAGCAGGGCGGTCGGGCCGAAATCCTTCAGCGCCGAGCCAAAGATGACCGGCGACAAATGGCCTTCGCGGTAGCTCTCCAGATCAAATTCGGTATAACCGACCTCGGCCAACTCGATCATTTCGCGGCATTCTTCGAGCAACTGTCCATCGACCAGCGCGTCGAGCTTTTCGTCATGGATGCCGGAAGTCTCGACCACCTTGTCAAAGGCATCGCCCTTGGTGCTGGCGGTGTAATATTCGCCATTGGTGATGTTGAAGCAGCCATGGAATTGGGAGCCTGAGCCGATGGGCAGAACCATCGGGGATACATCGAGCGCCAGCGTTTCCTGAATCTCGTCCATCAGCTCGAACGGATCCTTGGCCTCCCGGTCGCATTTGTTGACCAAGGTGATGATCGGGATATCACGCAGGCGGCAGACCTCAAACAGCTTGCGGGTCTGAGTTTCGATCCCCTTGGAGGCATCGATCACCATGATGGCGCTGTCGACCGCCGTCAGGGTTCGGTAGGTATCTTCGGAAAAGTCTTCGTGGCCCGGTGTATCGAGCAAGTTGAAGATCAGGTCGTGATGCTCAAAGGTCATGACCGACGAGGTGACCGAAATGCCGCGTTCCTGTTCGATCTTCATCCAGTCGGACTTGGCGCGCCTTTTCTCGCCGCGGGCCTTGACCTGCCCGGCCATGCGGATGGCGCCGCCGAAATAGAGCAGTTTTTCCGTCAGTGTGGTCTTACCGGCATCGGGGTGCGAGATGATCGCGAAGGTGCGGCGTTTGTCGTGGCTTGCTTGCGCAGTATTGGCGGACATGGTCGTCTTTCAGCTTTTAGACGCGATCAGCAATTGTGCGATCTGCGGCAAAATTATGTTGGGCGGACCATAGGGGAGATGGATGCGGATTTCCAGAGGAAAAACCATGTCTAAATAGGCTGGCTGAGTGCAGAGATGCCGCGATTGCTCCCCATATATGCATCAGGGAATGCTGCTTGCTCCTGTCAGCATATTCTTCACTTCACTCGCGAAGAATGTCTCGAAGGAGCCCAAGGTGACTGATGCTGCACAATGGACTGATGGCGGCAATATGAAGAAAATGGAACTTGTTAAGTCTCTTTACGTCAGGCTGATTGTCAGACGTTAGAACGGAATTTCGTCATCAAGGTCTTCTTGTTCCTTTTTCGTCACCTCTACGTCGCCCCTAATTACTTTAAAACCAGCGGATGGGTTGTTCGTGACCATCTGTCTGCGAGCGAATCTCTTGGCGAGATCTGTAAAGGGCTCCTCCGCGCCAAGCTGTCGCATGAACCCCAACTCAATGTAGTAACTGGTGAGTTTCTCGAGGGTATTGTGGCTGATCTTGAAGCTCTTTGTGGTGTCCTTGTTTGAGGTTTCTGCGGCCAACGCAGAGCCAATCTTCACACTGCTATCGTCATCGTCAACGTAGTAGGAATAGTGACCGTCCCAATCGCTTTGTTTCCACTCTAGATTGGTGAAAAAGTGGGGAAAGACTGCGATCCAGCTACACCGGATCGTCACGTGGCTCCCGTAGCCAGCATAGCCGCCATAGCCAGAATTTGACATGTTCGGAATGAGGTCGATGTCCAATTCGTCATCATGCGCAGGAAGGTCCGGTAATGGCAGATCTATCTCTAACTCGCCCAGAGCATCACGGAACTTTGCGTTCTCCTTGCGTACCTCGTTCAACTCTTCAAGTGTCTCACGGCTGGAAATCTGATCCCCACGAACCCAACCTACGCGTGGTTGCGTCGCTTTGGAATAGTCGAGAGCTTCGCGAACAGCCAACTTCAGTCCATCGATTGTATTCCAAGACTTCCGCAGGCGTCCGTCTGAGGCTTCGTGGATGAAGCGGTCCAGATCTGCCTTGCCCTTCTCAGTTTTCTCGCTCTTGTCTACAGCTATGGAACCACGGTCGCTATGGACCATTACCAACACGGGGACACCCTTCGAAACCGCGTAGCGATATTCCTTCTCGGTGTAGCTCATGCCATCTTCAGCTATTGTACCGTAACGGCCCGCGATAATGAGTACGTAGTAGTCGCAAAGATCAATTAGCGATTTTATGAACGTGAACTGATCTAAATCCGCAGCCGGAAAGGACTCCATCTGGACAGGAAAATCACCGGTGCTGATGACCACGTCTTGCACGGCACGACGCTCTTCTCTCAAATCTTCGAACGTTGAACTGATAAAAACTTGATACCGTTTCTCGTGTGACGCCATTGCGTGAATTCCTTGCTGTAGGTCTCAAACTTCTGGACTGGCGAAGTTGATCCAAGCCTCTATTGCTCGGAAAGTCTACAAGGCTGCTGTGCAGTTAGGTTAGGTGCATTACCAAGGTCTGGTTCGGACTGATAGCAGTCATTGTATGAGGCAAGTTGAACGCCAGCAAGGTCCGCATACCGCCCATTGGTGCCATTTGTGATAAAAGCTTGCCGTCCCTTGTCTTGAGGCTTGTGCTCTCAGCCATCACCCATTTCCTCTTGCAGGATTTCCAACTCAAGCCATTTTTCTTCGGCCTTGGCGAGCAATTCTTCCTGTGCTTCTAGGGCTTTGGCGGCCTTGTTGAAGGTTTCCGGGTCTTTGGCGAAAAGCTCTGGGTCTTCGAGGCGGCTGCGTAGGCGGGTGATCTTGGCTTCGATCTCTTCCATCTTGGCAGGCAGAGTTTCAAGCAGATGTTTGTCTTTGAAGGTCAGCCCCTTTTGCTGTTTGGGCTGCTGGGGCTTTTCCTTGGCAACGGATTTGTCCTCAGCCCTGACGCCTTTTTCCTTCTTGGCTGACTTGCGGGCCGCGATCCCTTCGCCACGCTGGGCGACCATGTCACTATAGCCGCCGGCATATTCCGTCCAGCGGCCATCGCCTTCGGCAAACAGGGTGGTTGAGCATATGCGATCGATAAAGTCTCGGTCATGGCTGACCAGCAGGACGGTGCCGGAATAGTCATTGAGCACTTCCTGCAGCAGATCGAGGGTTTCAAGGTCCAGATCGTTGGTCGGTTCGTCAAGGACGAGGAAGTTGGAGGGCTTGGCGAGGGCCCGCGCCAGCATCAGGCGACCCCGTTCGCCGCCCGAGAGGACCGAAATCGGGCTGCGCGCCTGTTCGGGACGGAACAGGAAGTCCTTCATATAGCCAACCACGTGACGGGACGTGTCCCCCACCTGTACCATGTCACCGCTATGGGTGGTCAGTGCTTCTTTCAGGGTCCAGTTTGGGTTGAGGCTTTCGCGTTTCTGGTCGAGGGTCACCATTTGCAAATTGGTGCCGAGCTTGACCTCGCCCCGGTCTGGCTGAAGGCCTTCGGTCAACAGATTGATCAGGGTCGACTTGCCTGCTCCGTTGGGGCCGACAATGCCGATCCGGTCGCCGCGCAGGATCTCGATGGAGAAATCCTTGACAATGTCGCGGTCCCCATAGCGTTTGGCGATCTGCTTGGCCTTGATCACTGACTTGCCGGAGCTATCGCCCTCGGAGGCGTTCAGTTTGACATCGCCTTGGGGGCGGTTTTGCGCCATATGCTGTTTCTTGGAGCGCAGATTGTGCAACTCTCCAAGACGGCGGACATTGCGCTTGCGGCGGGCGGTGACGCCATAGCGGATCCAGTCTTCTTCGGCGAGGATCTTTTGCTTGAGCTTCTGCTCCTCGACCTGTTCCTGTTCGAAGATTTCGTCCCGCCACGCTTCGAAATGGGCGAAGCCACGGGAGGACCGGCGGGCAGTGCCGCGATCGATCCAGACCGTGTTGCGGGTCAGATTTTCCAAAAAGCGCCGATCGTGGCTGATGATCACCTTGGCCGACCGCATCTGTTTCAGCTCGCTTTCGAGCCATTCGATGGCAGGCAGATCAAGATGGTTGGTGGGCTCATCGAGCAGCAGAATGTCCGGCTCCGGAGCCAGCACGCGTGCGAGTGCTGCCCGTCTGGCTTCCCCGCCGGAAATGTCGGACGGCTTTTCCTTGCCGGTCATGCCCAGCTCATCAAGCAGATACTGGGCGCGATAATGATCGTCGCCCGGGGCAAGGCCTTCCTCGACATATTCCAGCACCGTGGCATAGGCAGACAGGTCCGGCTCCTGCGGCAGATAGCGCAACGTGGTGCCGGGCTGGAAGAAACGCTCGCCGTGATCAGGCTCGACAAGGGCAGCTGCGATCTTCAATAGGGTGGATTTGCCCGATCCATTGCGCCCCACCAGCGCGATGGCATCATCTTCATGCACCGCAAGTTCTGCGCCCGATAGCAGAGCCTGACCGCCAATGGCGAGGTGGATGTCCTGAATATGCAGAAGAGGAGGGGCCATGATGTTGTCTTTTGGTTGTTCGCGGGTGCGATGCCTGCAGAATTGGTGACCCTGCCTTTACCGAATGTGGAAAGTAATGACAAGTCCAATAGGCACTTGCTGCCTTGTGGGCTCGGCCGTCGTTGCAAGGGACGCAGCAGATTTTTTCCGCCAGTGATATGCGCAGACACTGTCAGAGTGGCTGTTCAGAGAAGCGGGAGTCAGGGGGCGGTTTTCTTGTCTTCACCGGGTTTGCGCATCTGCTTGATGCGGTCGGTGAGAGAGAAGACCTGCTCCCAAGGATTTTGGGCTGGGGTCGCCGCCTCGATATTGGCGGTGGAGGTGGCAGACGCAGATGCGTCAGGGGAGGAATCGGCCTTGGCCTCTGCCTGATCCGCCTTTTGATCGTCACTCTGGCCCGTCGTCTTGCCGTTGGATTGGCCAGTCGCCGGATGATCATCCCCGGAGGCTGTCATCTCGCTTTCAGAGGGTGCCGTTTTGGGAATGTCCTTCTCAGGTCCCTTGGCTGCTTTTTCGATGCTTGCGTCGGCCTGTTTCAGGAGGGATGGAATGGGTGATTTGGCCCCTTCCTGTCTGGCTGCCATTTCGGTGATGATCGCTGCCATCGACTTCATCTGGTTGCGCAGGGCAATCTCGCCTGAGGTCAGGGGAGTGTCGCTGAGTCTGGTACTGTCTTTGCCAGCCTCTTTGTCTGCTTGCTTCTTCACTTTGCGGTCCAGACGGTCGATGATCTGGTGGGCCGCTTTCAATGTGCTTTCCAGATCCGCCTTCTCCTGCTTGAGCGTGGCGATGATTGTGTCCTGTTCGTCAGATGCGCTTGTGTCGGGCTCAACCTTTTTCTGGTCTTCCAGTTGGCCGGACAGGCTGGCAATCTTGGCTTCTGCTTCCGCCCGGCGTGCTTCGGATTCCTCAAGGCGTTCAGCGGAATCATCAACCGTTGCGTTGCTCTGCTCCAATGCCCGTTCCAGACGGCGCGTGAGCGTGTCGATTTCACTGTCCTTGTCGGCCAGCTCTGATTGCAGGGCATCGATCTTTGTTTGCTGCTTGTCCTGCCGTTCCTTGAGATGCTCGTAGTCGGAGCTTTTCTGTGCCAGCAATCCCTTTGTCTCGGCCAGAAGATCGGATTCCTTGGTCAGTTTGGCATTGAGCTCGTTGATTTCCTGCTTGTCGGATTCGATGCGGGCCATCTGGGCGGCCAGTTCGATTTTCTGCTCGTTGATATGGTTTTCACGCTCATCGATCGTCTCTTGCAGGGCCGCCTTGGTGTCGGCAAAGTCCTGCTCGATGTCGGCTTTGGCCTCTTCAAGCGTTGCGATGTCCGTCCGTGCGCCTGCCAGTTCTTCGGCGGTGGCTTGCCGCTTGGCCTCTGTGTCGGCAGTGGCCTGTTTCTGGTTTGCCAACGCAGTCTGCAGGTCTTCAATCTCCGCAAGGCGCTCGGTGATGGTCTGATCGCGACTTGCAAGCTTTTGGTTGAGATTGTCAATCTTCAGGGTTTGGTTGGATACCTCCTCATGGCGGGTCTCAGCCAAGACCTCAAGGCGGCGCAACTCAATCGCCTGTTCGGCGCGTTGCATGTCCTTCTCGGCCTGCAATTCGCCATAACTGATCGGCATCTCCGCAGTGATGCGCTTTTCGGTCAAACGGACTGCACGTCGCCAGATCATGGGCAGCGCCAGCAACACCAGCAAAAGAGTGCCAACCACTCCTAGCGATATATACAATGCGATGGCAATCACGGCGCCCAATTCCTTGTTTCTGTGCGGCTTCTATCCAGCTTTTGGCAGACTACAACAGTTAGCAGTCAATCCGGATGAGTGAAATACAAAAAAGCATCACGCGCGTACATTTTGCCGGACATTTGCGAATTTGCCCGACAAAACCCTGCCAATCTGCCTCTCACTGGTTGAGGCGATATGCGCCGCATCCTGTCGTCTTGCTATCCGGGAGGCCGTTTAGAACGGGTTCCAGGTTGGCTTGCGGGTGAATTTCAGATAGCCGACATTGACCCCCAGACGGGCGCCGACACCAGAGCGGATTGGTAGGATATATTTCCTGCTCTCGGTTGCCAACACCGTGAAACCGAGACCGCCAACCAGATAGGCAGAGCCGTTCACGCCACCCCAACGACGAAAGACATAGTCGACGCTTGGAATGTTGTAGACCAGCATCATGGTGCGGTTGCCATCGGCTCCGAGGTCCCAGCCGATCGAGGGACCTTGCCAGAAGATCTTGTGGGCCCCCATATTCTTGGTGTGCAGCATGCCTTCGCCGAACCGGCCGCCGACAATCATCGCGCCGCTGCCTTCTTCACCCAGTATGTAGCCGTTAGGTAGGCCGAAGCGGGAAATGGCCTTCTCGACCAGCGAGGCCAGCTCACCGGTGACGCCGCCGAAAAAGACGTGGCCTGCATTGACGATTTCATCGGCTGAGTAATGATTATCGTTTGGCGCGCTTTGCGCCCGGGCCTGCATTGGCGTCGTAATCGAGACGGTGAGAAGGGCGACCAGCAACAGTGTGGTGCGCCAGAAATGAGCCATCAGGGGCAAAGTCTTATGAGGCATTGCATCTTTTCCTTTGAATCATCGCATCTAAAGAGTGTGACCCTCACAACAATGTGCCAAACCGGTGTTGGTTCCAGAACGGGCAGCAGGAGCGATCATTTCTATGCCTGTCGGCTCTGAGGCGCGGCAAGCTTTTGTTTACCATACGGGTGGGATCTCGCTTAATTATTAACGAAATGATTATGGCCACCAGATTAGTCTGGATTGTGAAGAAATGATGGTCATTTCGGGTTTTGCCCGCTCCGTACCAGTCAAGCCACTCATGGGGCTTGGGTGAAAGATGGAGGGGAAATCCGTTTGTGTGATGGCAGAATGGACAGGACGATGAAGACCGCTAGGAATATGTTCTGCTATGCAAGGGGTTTTATTGGCCTGACCGTCATGAGCTTGTGCCTGCTGACAGGGTTTTGGGTCACGGAAGCGATGGCCACGGCGCAATCGCGGCGCGTGGTGACAGACTCCTTCTCCGGCTATGCCATTTACGGATATGATCCGGTGGCCTATTTCACAGATCATGCAGCCAAGCGTGGCAAACGAGAGTATGAATTTGTCTGGAATGGGGTGAGTTGGCTGTTCGAAACGCGCGCCAATCTTGAAGTCTTCAAGGCTGACCCGGACGTGTATGCGCCCGCTTATGGGGGACATGGCGCCCTGGCCATGGCACGCGGATATGCGGCGGGGTGCAATCCCACGGTCTGGGCGCTTTACGGAGACCGCCTGTTTCTGTTCTACACCCACACATCCCGTGCGGCCTGGGCCGAAGCGGTTGAGGCCCATATTCGCAAATCTGACGAGGTCTGGACCGTGCTGGAAGGCACCTTGTCGCGCTAGACAAGCTGCAGTGCAGCACGACTGGCCTGTGGACCGGCCATCTTTCCCGTGAAACTCCTCGGTTGCGGCAAGTCCGGTCTTGGCAGGGGACCTGCTTGAAGGTAATCCTCATAAAAGGAATTTTGGTCTGATTCGCGCCGGTTGCGGATCGACGCGCCCTTTGAAGCGCAAGTCGCTTGCGGTCTGTCTTCTGTCCAGATGATCAGAGACGGCAAAAGTGGTGAAGGGTGTGACAGCTTTCGAGGATGCAATGACTGGTATCGACACGCTTTCTTCCATGGACCTTGCCGCGCTGCTTTGTAGCCGCGTTTGCCATGATATTATCAATCCGGTTGGTGCAATCGCCAATGGTCTGGAAGTGCTTGAGGAAGACAATGGCGAGGAAATGCGAACCTTCGCCATGGAACTAATCGTTAAGAGCACCAGAACGGCCTCGGCAAAGCTGCAATTTGCCCGTCTGGCCTTTGGTGCTGCCGGATCCGCCGGGGCCGAAATTGATACTGGAGATGCGGAAAGCGTTGCCCGCAATTTCATGGCAGGCGAGAAAGCAGATCTGGAATGGCAAGGCACCCGTGTCCTGATGCCAAAGAATTTGGTCAAACTCTTGCTGAATCTGGTCCTGATCGGTGGGTCCACCATTCCACGGGGCGGGGTGATTAACGTGTCTTTGGAAGGGGATGCTCGCTATCCGACCTTCCGTCTGGTGTGCGAAGGCAAGCATGCGCGCATTCCCGCGCAGCTGGATCGTCTGCTGCGTGGTCGTCCTGCGGATGATCAGGGCATCGATTCCCATTCAATCCAGCCTTACTATACCGGCCTGCTCGCCCGCGAAAGCAAAATGGATCTGTCATTTGATTGGAAAGATGACGTGATTACCATTGAGGCCAAACCCGTTCACATTCCCAGCCCTGATGAAATGATCGGGGTGGCCCAGCCATCTGAAACGATTGGTTAGCGGGTAGAATTTCGCAGTAAAATACGCCTTAAGATGGTTAAAGGGTCAGCATAGTCTGGCCCTTTTTCTTATTATTTTTCCGTGCTTTATGGTGAAATACCAACAGGTTATAGGCTTATCTCTAAAGTTTATGAAATTAAGTGATTTGTTTCAGTCTAAATTAACAGTTTAGGCCGACACTGAGGCGGAATAGCTGTATTTAAGGGCTGGTTTCCGCCAAAAATCAGGGTTTTAGGCCATGGATGATCTGTTACGCGAATTTATCGAGGAAACGAACGAGAGCCTTGACGTCGTAGACGTTGAGCTGGTGAAGTTCGAGCAAGAACCGAACAATGCTCAGATTCTCGATAATATTTTCCGACTTGTGCATACCATCAAGGGAACCTGCGGGTTCCTCGGACTGCCGCGGTTGGAAAGCCTGGCACATGCCGCAGAGACGTTGATGGGCAAGTTCAGGGACGGCGCGCCGGTTACGGGAGAATCCGTGTCGGTGATCTTGTTGTCGCTGGATCGTATTAAAGAAATCATGAGCGAGCTTGAAGCGAACGAGGCGGAACCGGATGGCTCGGATGAGGATCTGATCGATCAGTTGGATCGACTGGCAGGGGTTGGCAAATATGTCGGCCAGTCCACTGCAGTGGATGCCGCTGAGCCAGCGGAAGACGCCGTAAGCGATACAACTCCTGTTGAAGCGTCAGCAGCTGAAGAAGGCAAGGACAATGCGCCGGTTGAAGTCTATCAGGTGCTTGAGCGCGAGTTGAAAGCGGGCGAGGTGTCGCTGGATGACTTGGAGCGGGCTTTCCGCGAAGCAGACGGCCCTGATGGTTTTGACGTCGCCCAAAGCGCCAAGGAAGCCGCAGAGGAAGCCGTTGCTGATGCCGCTTCGATGAAGCGTCATGGTAAGATGCCCGCTGCCAAGGCACCTGAAAAGCCGGTTGCTGCCAAGAAGAAGCAAGAGCCGAAGGCTGCTGACAAGGAAACCAAGTCTGTTGCCAATCAGTCGATCCGCGTCAATGTGGAGACGCTGGAGCATCTGATGACGATGGTGTCCGAGCTGGTGCTGACCCGCAACCAGTTGCTGGAAATTGTCCGTCGCCACGAAGATTCCGAGTTCAAGGTGCCTCTGCAGCGTCTGTCCAATGTGACAGTGGAATTGCAGGAAGGGGTCATGAAGACCCGGATGCAGCCGATCGGCAATGCCTGGCAGAAGCTGCCGCGTATCGTACGCGATCTGGCCAACGACCTGCACAAGGATATCGATCTGGTGATGGTCGGTCAGGATACCGAACTTGACCGTCAAGTTCTGGAACTGATCAAGGATCCGCTCACCCACATGGTGCGCAACTCCGCTGACCATGGTCTTGAAACCTCCGACGAGCGTGTCGCGATGGGCAAGCCTGTCAAAGGCACCATCAAGCTGTCCGCTTATCACGAAGGTGGCCATATCATCATCGACATTGAAGATGATGGTCGCGGCATCAACACCGAGAAGGTGAAGGAAAAGATCCTCAAGTCCGAGCTGGCGACCGAAGCCGAGCTCGACAAGATGTCCGAACAGCAGATCAACAAATTCATCTTTGCTGCTGGCTTCTCGACCGCCGAGAAGGTGACCAATGTCTCAGGTCGCGGCGTTGGCATGGATGTCGTGCGCAACAATATCGAAGTGATCGGTGGCTCGGTTGACCTGAAGTCGGTGCCTGGCAAGGGGTCGATCTTCTCGATCAAGATCCCGCTGACGCTGGCCATTGTTTCGACCTTGCTGGTCGAAGCGTCCGGCGACCGGTTCGCAATCCCTCAGCTGTCCGTTGTTGAGTTGGTGCGTGTCCAGAACAATTCCGAGCACAAGATCGAGCGGATCAAGGACACGCCTGTTCTGCGCTTGCGCAACAAGCTGCTGCCACTCATTCACCTGAGCAATCTGCTCGGGATCGAAGAGAAATCCGAAGAAGAACTCAAGCTGGATGACAATGGCTTTATTGTTGTCATGCAGGTCGGGGCACAGACCTTCGGCGTCGTGGTCGATGCGGTCTTCCATACCGAGGAAATCGTCGTCAAGCCGATGGCCTCCATGCTGCGGCACCTGACCATGTTCTCCGGCAACACCATTCTGGGTGACGGGTCGGTGATCATGATCCTCGATCCGAATGGCGTCGCACAGGCCTTTGGCAGCCATGTTGGAACCGATATGGAAACCAACAAAGAACAGGCTGAGAAGGAAGCCCTGCCGGAAGAGAAGAATACCGTTTCGCTGTTGATCTTCCGTGCCGGCTCCGCAGAACCAAAGGCGGTTCCGCTGTCGCTCGTCACGCGTCTGGAGGAATTCGAAATCGAGAAGATCGAATTCTCCAATGGTCGCGACATGGTGCAGTATCGTGGTGCCCTGATGCCACTGGTTCAGGTCAACGACTTCGTTCAGCGCCGGACCGAGGGATCCCAGCCGATGCTGGTCTTCTCCGATGCCGGTCGTTCGATGGGCCTGGTGGTCGATGAGATCGTCGATATTGTCGACGAGCAGCTCAATATTGAGGTGTCGTCCGAAGTTCCGGGTATCCTGGGTACAGCCGTCATCAAGGGCAAGGCGACCGAGATCATCGATGTCGGCCACTTCCTGCCACAGGCCTTCGAGGACTGGTTCCATCGCAAGGAAATGGGCATCGAGGACGTGGTGGCCAAGAAACTGCTCTTCGTCGACGACTCGAGCTTCTTCCGCAATATGCTCGGCCCTGTCTTCAAGGCAGCTGGTTATGAAGTGACCATTTGTGCGAGTGGCAAGGAAACCCTCGCCGTACTTGAACGGGATCCGAGCTACGAAATCGTCGTCTCCGATATCGAAATGCCGGAAATGAATGGCTTCGAGCTTTGCGAGGCTATCCGTCGCCAACCGGCAACCCGTGATATTCCGATCATCGCCCTGTCATCGCTCTGCACGCCAGCTGCGATCGAACGGGGACGTCAGGCAGGCTTTAACGACTATGTGGCGAAATTCGATCGTCCGGGTCTGATTGCTTCTCTGAAAGAACAGCATATTGAACTGGGAGCTGCAGCATGACCGAGCAGTTTGTAAACGACGCTGAAGTCGAAAACATGGATGAAACCATCCAGTATGTCACCATCTACATTTCCGAACAATTGTTCGGCCTGCCGATCAGCCGGGTCCATGATGTGTTCGTGCCGGAATCCGTGACACGGGTTCCGCTGTCCCAGACAGAAATCGCTGGGGTTCTGAACCTGCGTGGGCGGATCGTTACGGCCATCGACATGCGCAGGCGGTTGGGGATTCGTCCTCTGGAAAAACAGTCCAGCATGATGGCGATCGGTATCGAGTTCAAGGAAGAATCCTATGGTCTGATCATCGACTCTGTCGGTGAAGTTCTGGATTTGAGTGAGAATAGCCGCGAAGCTGTTCCCAGCAATCTGGATCAACGCTGGGCGAGCATCGCTGCCGGGGTCCATCGGCTCGAAAATGACCTGATGGTTATTCTGGATGTCGATAAGGTGCTCGGTGAAATGGTTACAACCACCACTGTCGCGGCTTAATTGCTGAGATAAAGGTGTCTCTGGAGAGTGAATATGAAGACGTGTCTGGTTGTCGACGATTCCAGCGTTATCCGCAAAGTGGCGCGGCGGATTCTCGAAGATCTCGATTTCGAGATTTTGGAAGCAGAAGATGGCAGGGCGGCGCTGGATAGCTGCGCTGGCAACATGCCTGATGCTGTTCTGCTGGATTGGAATATGCCTGTCATGGACGGCATGGATTTTCTGGTCGAGTTGCGCAAACTCGAACGCGGCTCTGACCCGAAAGTGATTTTCTGTACCACGGAAAATGACGTTGCGCATATTGCCAAAGCCATCCGCGCGGGTGCCAACGAATATATCATGAAGCCGTTTGATCGAGAAATCGTTGAAGCAAAATTGCAGGAAGTCGGACTGATCTGATCCTGCTTTTTGGTCCCTTATGAAAGTTGAATAACATGGGTCTGATGTCCGCAACCGTTCCGGCTGCCAAGGCTGCATCGCGTCAAATCAAGGTGATGATTGTTGACGATTCTGTGGTTATTCGCGGATTGATCAGTCGCTGGGTCGAGGAAGATCCCGCTCTGGAACTGGTCGGATCGCACCGCAATGGTCGCCTCGCGGTTGAAAATATTGCCAAGAGCAAACCGGACATCGTCGTTCTCGATATCGAAATGCCGGATATGGACGGCCTGACAGCTCTGCCACTGTTGTTGCGTGGCTGTCCTTCCACCAAAATCATCATGGCGTCGACATTGACGCGCCGCAATGCCGAAATCAGCTTGCGCGCTCTGTCGCTGGGGGCAACCGACTATGTGCCCAAGCCGGAATCGAACAGTGAAATTACAACGTCCAAGAGCTTCCGCAATGAGTTGGTCGACAAGATCAAGGCGATTGGCGGCATCGAGGACGGCACTGCACCGACCTTCCGCGCGTCCCGCGGTGGCGCACCTGTCGCAAGGGCAGGGGGGGCACGGGCACTGCAAAGTCGCAAAACGCTTGCAAGTGAAGGCCCAAGACCGTCTGCTGCTGCGGCGACACCTCGAGCTGCTGCGCCGGTGGCTGGGGCCAATGGCATCGCCTTGCGCAAGCTTGGATCCGCGCGGCCGCGTGCCTTGCTGATTGGTAGCTCTACGGGAGGGCCACAGGCACTCGAGAAGCTGCTGCAAGAAATTGGCCCGCAAATGCGGTCCGTCCCTATTCTGATCACCCAGCACATGCCCGCCACTTTCACCGCTATTTTGGCGGACCATCTGGCGCGTGCTTCCGGCATGCCTTCCGCTGAGGCCAAGGATGGCGAAGTGGTGCAGAACGGGCATATCTATGTGGCGCCGGGCGGCAAGCACATGAAACTTGTCAAACAGGCCGGGCAAGCGGTCGTCAAATTGACCGATGAGCCGCCTGTCAATTTTTGTAAACCTGCCGTTGATCCATTGTTCGAGACCGCCGCCACCGTTTATGGGTCGGCTACTCTGGCAGTGATTTTGACCGGTATGGGACATGATGGCACTGCAGGTGCTCAGTTTATTGTCGATGCGGGTGGCAGTGTTCTGGCTCAGGATCAGGCGACCAGTGTTGTTTGGGGTATGCCGGGTGCGGCCGCGAATGCCGGTGTCTGTGCGGCGGTTCTGCCTCTCAACCAGATTGGCTCCAAAGTATTGCGAATTTTCAAAGGGGAGCGATAATGACACCACAAGACTATGCTTTCTTGCAGGGCTTTTTGAAACAAAAGTCCGGACTTGTGCTCTCTGAAGACAAGCAATATCTGATTGAAAGCCGTCTCATGCCTGTCGCGCGCAAAGCCGGGCTTGGGACCATTGCTGATTTGATCGTCAAGCTGCGGTCTTCAGGAGATCGCGCCTTGCAGACGGCGGTCGTCGAGGCGATGACCACCAACGAGTCCTTCTTCTTTCGCGACAAAACACCCTTTGAGCATTTCGTCGAAACGATCATTCCGCATTTGGTGCAAAATCGCCAGCGGGGCCGCGTGCGGATCTGGTGCGCGGCTGCGTCAACCGGGCAGGAGCCTTATTCTCTGGCCATGTGCCTGAAGGAAAATGCTGCCAAGCTTGGTGGTTTGAGCTTCGAGATCATTGGTACCGATATTTCCCATGAAGTGCTGGAGAAGGCCAAAGCTGGCTTTTATACCCAGTTTGAGGTACAGCGCGGGCTGCCGGTGCAGTTGTTGCTTAAATATTTCAAGCAGCATGGTGAAATGTGGCAGATCTCTCCGGAGATCCGTTCGATGGTCAGCTATCGTCACTTCAATCTGCTCGAAAGCTTTGCCTCGATGGGTCAGTTTGACGTGATTTTCTGCCGTAACGTGTTGATCTATTTCGATCAGGCAACCAAAACCGATATCATGAACCGTCTCGCCAAGCAGATGCCAAATGATGGCTATCTATTGCTCGGTGCTGCTGAAACCGTGGTTGGATTGACGACCTCTTTCCAGTCGGTGCCTGGCAAACGTGGCCTTTATACCAATGCTGCTGGTGCGCAGACTGGCTCTGCCGGTGGATTTGGTCAGCGGGCGCTTGCTGCCGGTGGTAGCCTTTCAGCCCAGTCTTCGGGTGCTGCGCCGGGCGCGGGTGCATCGACTTTTTCCGCCTCACGCTTTTCAAGCATCAATGGCGGTCGGAAGTAACCCAAGCCACTATCTGACAAGAATTCAAAAAGCCGTTCCCCTCAAGGGAGCGGTTTTTTGCTTGGCGTGCTGCAATCTATGCCGAGGAGGGAAGATGGCGGCTGCCGATAAGGTCGAGCCAGGGGAGTTAGGCAAAAAAAAAGTCGCCCTTTTGCAAAGGCGGCTTTTAAGGAATAGGGGAGCATTGCCAGTTTCGGGCCGTGTCAGGAGCGGGATTTGGTCGCCCTTCCTGACAGGGACTGTCCGAAGTTAGGCGCTTTCTCGCATTCCATCTTCATCTGGTTCGCGCAGAACATAGCCGCGGCCCCATACCGTTTCGATATAGTTGCGGCCGCCGGTCGCGGTTGCGAGCTTCTTGCGCAGTTTACAGATGAATACGTCGATGATTTTCAGTTCTGGCTCGTCCATGCCACCATAAAGATGGTTGAGGAACATTTCCTTGGTCAGCGTGGTGCCTTTGCGCAAGGAAAGCAGTTCGAGCATCTGATATTCTTTGCCGGTCAGGTGGACGCGCTGGCCCTGAACTTCGACAGTTTTGGTGTCGAGATTGACCGTCAATTCGCCGGTATTGATGACCGACTGGGCATGGCCCTTGGAGCGGCGGACGATCGCATGGATACGTGCCACCAGCTCATCCTTGTGGAATGGCTTGGTCATATAGTCGTCAGCGCCAAATCCAAGGCCACGAACCTTGTCTTCAATGCCTGCCAGGCCAGAAAGGATGAGAATAGGAGTCTTGACCTTGGAGACGCGCAAAGTGCGGAGCACTTCATAGCCGCTCATGTCTGGCAAGTTCAGATCCAGAAGAATAATGTCGTAGTCGTACAATTTGCCGAGGTCGACGCCTTCCTCACCAAGATCGGTGGTATAGACATTGAAACTCTCGGACTTGAGCATCAACTCGATGCTCTGTGCTGTGGCGCTATCGTCCTCAATTAGCAAAACTCGCATGCCAATCCCCTTTGTTTGCCTTTCCTGGGCTCGGAGCAACCTGCCTTTCTGGCGATTGCTTAGGACCAAATTTCATCCCAGTTGTTAAGGCTAGTCCATAATGGTTAACAAATCCTGATTCCATCGTGCAAGCCTCGTCTCGTAACTTTACAAAAAAAATGCTATCTCGTTGATTCCTAGGAAATCTTTTCCTACCAGCTTTCTTAATGTTTTACTTTAAGAAACATTCTTAAGTGATTCACGAGACTCAGCTACGCAAGCGATTACCCAGCTGGGAAATATTTGCCGGTCAAAATCCCTCGAGATAATAATTAACCAATCGGGTAAACGAATCATTACCATGCAGTAGAATCATTAAAGGCTTAGCAATGGTCCAGGAACTTATCGGTAAGGTAGATGACATCTCGCCCAGACACGCCTATGGCCGCGTGACGTCGATTCAGGGGCATCTGGTCGAGGTGGCCGGTCCGCTGTTCGAAATGAGCGTGGGCTCGATGCTGACAATTCATGCCGATGGACGGGAGCCTGCCAAGTGCGAAGTGGTTGGCTTTTCGACCGATCGGGCCCTGTGTTTGCCTTTCTCTGAGCTTGATGGCATTCGTCTTGGCTGCCGAGCCGTGCTCAACGGTCCTGCGGTGATCCGACCCACCAAGGCGTGGTTGGGACGGATGATCAATGCCCATGGGGAGCCGATTGATGGCAAGGGCCCCTTGCCCCGCGGCCACCATGCGGTGCCGCTGCGACGCAAGCCACCCGCCGCGCATAAGCGGACCCGGGTCGGCGGGCCGATGGATCTGGGGGTCAGGGCGCTCAATACCTTCATTACTCTTTGTCAGGGCCAGCGCATGGGCATCTTTGCTGGCTCCGGTGTTGGCAAGTCGGTGCTGCTTTCGATGTTGGCGCGCAACGCCAGTTCCGAGGTCAATGTGATTGGCCTGATCGGGGAACGCGGGCGCGAGGTGCAGGAGTTTGTCGAGGATGATCTGGGCGAGGAGGGGCTGAAACGCTCCATCGTCGTGGTGGCCACTTCGGATGAAATGGCCTTGATGCGGCGGCAGGCTGCCTATCTGACTTTGGCATTGGCCGAGTATTTTCGCGAAGATGGTAAACAGGTTCTTTGTATGATGGACTCGGTCACCCGTTTTGCTCAGGCGCAGCGGGAGATTGGCTTGGCTGCCGGCGAACCCCCCACCTCTAAGGGCTATACCCCCACAGTCTTCGCAGAACTGCCAAAACTTCTGGAAAGAGCCGGTCCGGGCGAAAAAAATGAGGGAGCCGTTACAGGTCTTTTTACTGTTTTGGTGGAAGGTGATAACCACAATGAACCCGTTGCTGATGCCGTCCGGGGTATTTTGGATGGACATATCGTCATGGAACGGGCCATTGCCGAGAGGGGAAGGTACCCGGCGATAAACATTTTGAAATCTGTTTCGCGTACACTTCCCAACGCTGCCGATCCGGCCTTCTGGCCCAGTGTGTTGAAGGCCCGGCAGCATATGGCGACCTATTCGGATATGGAAGAGTTGATCCGATTGGGAGCCTACAGGCAGGGAAGCGATCCAAGTGTGGATCTGGCCATCGCTCTTCATGAGCCTCTGGAAGCATTTCTCTCTCAAGGAAAGGGAGAGGCGACCAGCTTGGAAGAGGGATACCAAAGGCTGGAAGCCATCGTTGGGGCGCGGTCAGAACAGGGCAATACGGGGCTTTAAGGAGTATTGAGTAATGAAGTCGCGCGAGAGTCTAATCCGTCTGAAACGTTTTCAGGTTGATGAAAAGCGTCGTCAAGTCGGACAGATTGAGTTGATGGTCACGGAATTTCAGGGAATGATCCGTGATCTGGATGCACAAATCGCGGTTGAGGAAGAAAAAGCGGGCATCGATGATATCGGGCATTTCGCTTATCCGACCTTTGCCAAGGCAGCCTTGCAGCGCAAGGAAAATCTGCAGGTTTCCATTGCTGATCTTAATGAACAGCTGGAGCGGGCACAGGACCAATTGCGCGAGGCAATCGGCGAGCTGAAGAAAGTCGAGAAGCTCGAAGAGCGCGACCACCAGCGTGAAATGGCTGCCCGTGAACAGGCCGAGCAGGACGAGCTGGATGATTTCAGCACAATCGGAAGGCGCCGCCGCTAATTAAGATGCTCGCCCATCCATGGGCACATCGCGCAAAGCGCCGATCATTGTTCCTGGTCTTCTGCATCAGATCTGCGCTTCGTATGAAGCTGCGGGACTGATGCGGTATGACGATGGGGTGTGACCTGCCCCCCATGATCCGATCTTCGCGAGGGAGCTGTGTACCCCGCGCGAGGCCAACGCAGCATTGTTTCAGACATTTCGATCCGTTCCGCACAATGGCGCGGCCTTCGGGGATGCTCCCTGTTTGGCTATGGCCATGTGTTTGCCTCGGGTTGGCCCTTGCTCTTGCCCGGTAAACTGCGCTAGAGGGGGCAGGCGCCTTGTTTGGCCACGCCTGTTTCGGGCGCTTGCTGTTTGTCGGGTTGGATCAGATGTCCTTTCTCTTGCCCCTTTTGTTGGCAATTTCCAGTTTTTCCTTCGCCCTCGGGCTGACCCTGCCGCTGGTGTCCCTCGACCGATTGCTGTTCTTCACCGAGACGCCGTCGCTGATGAGCATTATATTCGGGCTGTGGTACGACCATGAGAAATTGCTGGCGGTGATTGTCTGCGCCTTCTCTGTGGTGTTTCCCGCTGTCAAAATTCTCCTTCTGCATATTGCCGCCTTTCGTGGCAAACGGTCCCGGTCGGTGATCCTGCTGGGGCTGGCGAGCAAATGGTCGATGATGGATGTGCTGTTGGTGGCTCTGGTGGTCTTTTCCGCCAAGACCAGCGGGTTGGCCGAGGCCAGTGCCTTGCCGGGACTATGGTTCTATGGCACCGCCACCACCGCCTCGGTTCTCGCGTCGGTGATGATCAAGAAGTAGGGCAGCACCAAACGGCAAGAGATCAGGCAGAGACCAGTATGGACATGCCAATCAGGATCACCAGTGCCCAGACGAGCCGATGCTTGAGATTGCCTTCTCCCAACAACAAGCTGCCCGCCAACACGGTGAGCAACACGCTGATTTCGCGCAACGGGGCGACTAGAGCCACCGGCGTGAAGGTGAGCGCATAGAGTACGAGAATATAGGCTAAAGGATTGAAGACCGCGATGGCAATGACGCCCCATTTGTGCTGTTGCCAGTGCTGGCGTATGAGGCCGTGACTGCGCGATGCCACAGGTGCCAGAACCACCATTCGCCCGGCGCTGGATCCATAGTCGATCAGCAGGGGCGGGACGAGATGGATCGACACCGCATAGGCGTCCCATGCGGTATAGCTGCCGATCAGCACCCCTGCAGCCAGTCCGAAGAGGAGGGACGTGCTGACATTGCGGGCACCGGATCTGAAGCCCCCGGTCAACATAAGAACGCCAAACACGATTGCGATGGCGCCGGCCGCCATTTGCGGAGTGATGCTTTCATCCAGCAACAGAATCGCAAAGGTCGTGGAGAGCAGTGGACCGGTCGCGCGGGCTATTGGATAGACCAGCGACAATTCTCCCTTGCGATACCCGGTTTGCAACAGCAGAAAATAGCCGAGATGAAAGGTCGCGCTGCCGAGAATCAGCAAAAAAGTCATGGCATCGAGCTGGGGACGCTCGACAAGCAGGATCCAGAGGGCAAGCGGAAAATAGAGGATGACCGTTACCGTGGAAAAGAGCCAGATCAATTCTGGCCCGCCATTGATCCGCTTGATCAAGACATTCCAGGTGGCGTGACAGAATGCGGCGGTGAGAATGAGGGCAAAGCCAGTGATGGACATTTGAGACTCCAGACAAAATATAGACGTGTTTCATCACGCCCTGTCCATCCCCTCTGGTCTTTTCATCCTCGGGTGTCTGCCACCGGCTCATAACGGCGCTCGGACCAGCTTGCCCAATGGCAACGGAACCCTAGCCGCACATGGAAAGGCTGGCACCAAGACTAGAAGGGGATCGGCGTCAAATCAATCCCAGATCGGGGCGCATGTCTCCGTGCAATGGGACATGCCATTCCAGTGGGATTGTCTGCGGAGGCTGACGGTTACGGATTTTGAGGATGCAAGTGGGGGCTTGTACGAATGCGACGATTCGATGCAGCTTGGATACGGTGCATCTTGGTTGTTTTCTGCGCTATATCCCTTTTGATTTTTTCCTCCAAGAGTCTGTTCCGATTTGGAAAGTCAGGACAAGACGCGTAGAGGCATGACACTTTTGCAAAGGAAGGCAAATTCATGGAAGCGTTGAATGCTCTTGTCAGTTCCATCAACGGAGTCGTCTGGGGACCGTTGATGCTGGTTCTTATCCTAGGGGTTGGCCTGTTTTTGCAAGTGGGTCTGAAATTTATGCCGATCCTCAAGCTGGGCACCGGCTTCAGTCTGCTGTTCAAGGGGCGCGCCGGGCAGGGGGAAGGGCAGATCAGTCCTTTCAATGCTCTGATGACCTCGCTTTCGGCCACTATAGGCACGGGCAACATTGCCGGTGTGGCTACGGCTGTCTTTCTGGGTGGTCCCGGCGCTCTGTTCTGGATGTGGATGACGGCCCTGATTGGCATGGCAACCAAATATGCCGAGGCCGTTTGCGCCGTCAAATATCGTGAAACCGACGAGTTGGGCAACTTTGTCGGCGGCCCGATGTATTACATCAAGAATGGTCTGGGCAAGAATTGGCGCTGGTTGGGCTTTGCCTTTGCCCTGTTCGGTGCGATTGCCGCCTTCGGCATTGGCAATGGTGTGCAGGCCAATGGTGTGGCGCAGGTGCTGGAAAGCAATTTCGGTGTCAATACATCCGTCACCGGCGTGGTGCTGATGCTGCTGACCGCCATGGTTATTCTGGGGGGCATCTCCCGCATTGGGGCCGTTGCTGGCAAGCTGGTGCCGTTCATGGCTGTTGCCTACATCATTGCCGGCTTCCTGGTTCTGCTGATCAATATCGGTAATATCGGCGAAGCACTTGGTCTGGTCTTTGCTCATGCCTTCACCCCTTCGGCTGCTGAAGGTGGCTTTGCGGGTGCTGCTGTCTGGGCCGCCATCCGCTTTGGTGTGGCCCGTGGTGTCTTCTCCAACGAAGCCGGTCTTGGCTCTGCCCCGATCGCCCATGCGGCGGCGGCCACCAAAGGGCCGGTCAACCAAGGTCTGGTCGCCATGCTGGGCACCTTCATCGACACCATCATTGTTTGCTCGATCACCGGTCTTGCCATCATCTCTTCTGGTGCGTGGACGTCTGGTGAATCCGGAGCGGCGTTGACCTCGTTGGCTTTTGAAACCACGCTACCGGGCATCGGGGGGACCGTGATTGCGCTGTCGCTTTCGATCTTTGCCTTCACCACCATTCTGGGCTGGTCCTTCTATGGCGAGAAATGCGTTGGCTATCTGATGGGCCATCGCATCCTGATCGTCTATCGTCTTGCCTGGATCGTGATGATTTATTTCGGCGCAACGGCGGATCTTGGTTTCATCTGGCTTCTGGCAGATACGCTCAATGCGATGATGGCCATCCCGAACCTGATCGCTCTGGCTTTGCTCAGCCCGGTTGTGTTCAAACTGACGCGAGACTATTTCGCAACCAATGGTGCGTCGGAAGAAAATTCGGGCGAGTGATCGCAATCCGGGGAGCCGGCTTGACGGCTCCCTTCCTCCTTTCCAATCCCAGTTTATGCAAGGACAAGACCGATGGTCACAAAAATCCTGCTGCCGATTGATCACACCGACTCCCGGTCCTGGAAAAAGGCTCTGCCGATGGCTCAGGAGCAGGCGAAATTCTACGGGGCCGAGCTTCATGTAGTTTCGGTCATTCCCGAAATCATCAAGCTGCCAAACCTGCCGGACAATTATGGTGACGGGGCAAAGGCGCATGTGCGTAAGGTCATCGAAGGCATTTTAGCGGAGCAGGGAACAAGCGATATCGCCATCCATATCGAGGAAGGCAGCGCCTATCGCGAAATCCTCAAGCTGGCCCATGCTGACCATTTTGACATGATCGTCATGGCTTCGGCCAAGGGGGACTTCCCTGATTTTGAAATGGGTCCTCATTTGGGTCGCGTGGTGCGCAACGCCCATTGCACGGTGATGGTTATCCGCGATTGAGCGGTGCGGCGCAGAGCAGCATTCTATGACAGGGGTGAAGGCGAGCGGGATTGTTCCTGCTCGCCTTTCTCGTTCAGAAGGTGCAGGTCCTGCGGATACAGGGCGTCGAAGGCATTTCTGAGAAAGAGAGGGGTTTCGATAACGCGCCGGGGGTCGCGCCGATGCGCAACCAGTCTATCGATCAGCGTATGATTGTTCGTTCGTTCGCGTGCCAACATGCCGAGGGTTTCACAATGCTGCCACCAGCCGGATACCAGCATGTCGGGGGGGATCCGCTCCCAACTGGCGTGGGTGTTGGTTTCGTGTAAAGTCTTGAAGTAAAGGGGTTGCCGCACGCGACGCAGCGCGCCCAACAGGGTTTGCTGGAGGATCCAGGTGGTGTCGACACAGCAATCTGTGGGCGGATTGTGACGCATGGCAAGGGCGGGCCAGTCGGCGGGCCGTCGGCGCATCAAGGCTCGGAAGCTGTAGCCATTATAGAGATTTTCCATCATATGGCTTATCCGCTCATCGAGCGTGCCCAGCAGTTCGGACGCCTCCAAAATGCCGCCGTGATACTCGATGTCGCTGTAGGCTGCAAAGGTGTCAGGCTCGCTTTCAAGGCAAGAAAGGCATGCTTCCAGATAGGTTGGTGCCAACAGGTCGTCGTGGGGCAGGACCATGAAATACTGGCCTCTGGCCTTGGACAGAACGGTGTTGGTATTGGCCACCCAGCCCAGCCGTTTGCGCTGATTGATCACCCTGATCTTGGGGTGCTTTCGATAGGACTGCAGATCCGGCGTTGGAAGGGCACCGTCATTGGAGACAATGATTTCGATATCGTCCACGCTCTGGGATAGCGCAGACTCCAGCACCCGGGCAATGAAGGGCTGGGCGTCATAGGCGGGGATGCAGATCGAGACGAGGGGGCGAGGCCTTAAAAACCGGAACATGGTTCCCGCTCCATAATTGCCCGGACGCAATCCTCGGCACAGCGGGCCGCAGAGGTATATTTTCCGGTTTCAACGCTCCAGTAACCGGGCGCCAACTGCTTGGCACCATATCCGTGCCGCTCATGCAGGCGGCTGTTCGGGTCCTGAATGTCCGTTTTGGCTTTGGCGGCGATATAGTCTCCGACGATCCGGGCCTTGGAGATCGGCTGTGTTTCCAACAGGGCCTTGAAGGTTGGGTCAATGGTGGCATAGCCTTGCCAGGTCTTCAGGATCGCAGCTTCATGATCGTCTAACCTTGGAGGCTGATCGCTGACCAGTTCTGCGCAACTGAAACACATACCGACCGGGTACCAACTGCAATAAAGACTGTCTTGAGCCGCACAATAGACGCTGTCGCCATAGGCGCCAAGCATCGCTGTGCTGTTGCGGGGAAGCGCACCGCCAAATGCCGCTCGGGCATTGGACAGCACGACACCGAATTTGTAGCGGTAGAACCATTGCGCATGGTCCGGATGGCCTGATGCGGCATCGAGGTGCCTGCGTCCCGCCCAGGCACAATTGATTACCGTCTCGAACGGCCCTTCTGTGGTCTGCTCTGCCTTGTTTGCTGGCATGAGGTCCAGATGCCATTGTTGCTTTTGCGGTCGGATTTTGGTGACAGTCGTGTTCAGACGAATGTCAACCCTTGGGTGGCTGTGGACGCAACAGCGTATTTCCTCAGCGATGGAGGCTGGCCATACGCCCTGTTCGGGTGTGTGAAACAGGGCCTGAAGTGTGTCGTGTGGCGGGGCTGAGGGAGAAACCGGTGCAAAATCCCTGCGGCCCAGATAGGAGGCAGCATTGCGGTTTGTTTGGGCGTTAAGATACTGGATCACTTTGCCAAAATGGGCGTTGATCGCCTCAACGGACAGCATCGAGCTGTCTGGAACAAAATAGTCGAAGCGGTCATAGATCAATGCCTCGAAGACACGAGACGGGATCCAACGTTCGAGCAGCGGTCTGAAGCGCAAGGCATCATCAATCATGCGGCGGGCTGTCTGGAAGCTGGTGTCTGCGGCATAGACAAAGCCGAGATGGATTTTCCCTTCATTGGCAAAAGAGGCCCGGGCCATTAACTCAGAAGCCCTGTCAAACAGCACGACCTTGTGCCCTGCTTCGGCCAGCTCCAGGGCGATCAGACATCCGGTCAGGCCACCCCCAATAATCGAAACGGACATTCGCTTCCTCTAACCGGCTTCGCTCGGGCACGCCTTCAAAGCGCGGTGAAGAAATCTGCCCGGATTGGTTGCTTTGTGCTTTTACATCTACCCGGAAGCTACAATTCTTCAGGCGTCAGGGTCAATCGATTATGTGCAGTCTGGTCCAATGAAATGGCTTTGATACAAGCGCTTCGTTGATGGGACGATTTTCATCCCGTTGCCTTTTGGTCAAGGTCGCCCCACCTCCGCTGCCCTTTGGCTTGGCAGCAGAAGTGGGATGGCCCTGTCGCAAACTGGATTGGGTTTGTTCTCAGAGGTTAGATCGTGCCGACAGTCTTCAGCCGGACCCGGGTGTGGATTTCATTCTGGCTCAGAACCGTGGTGTGAGCGCGGAAGCGTTCTATGATCGAGCGCACGAAGGGGCGATTGCCCGGAGAGGTGAGCAGGACAGGAATTTCACCGATCTGGGCGGCATCTTCAAAGCCGTCGCGAACGCTGGCAACGAATTCCTGCAATTTGGTCGGTGCCATGGCCAGCTGTCGATCGTCTCCGTCGCCGATGAGCGCGCTGGCAAATTCCTGCTCCCATGCTGGCGACAGGCTGAGGATCGGCAGATAGCCGCCCGGCGCTTGGTGGCTGGCGCAGATTTGCAGCGACAGACGGGCGCGCACATGTTCGCTGATGGTCTGGATTGAACGGGTGAAGCCAGAGGCATCTGCAATGCCTTCGAGGATCGAGGACAGATCACGGATCGAGATGCGTTCAGCCAGCAGGGTCTGGAGCACACGCTGGATGCCGGATACCGTGATCTGGCTCGGAACGATGTCATCGACCAGCTTCTTCTGTTCGGACGGCAGCTCATCAAGCAGACCCTGTACGACCGCGTAGGAGAGCAACTCGTCCATGTTGGCCTTGATGATTTCGGTCAAATGGGTGGAGATGACCGTCGCCGGGTCGACGACCGTCAGGCCGAGAATGGCGGCTTCCTCACGCAGGGATCCATCGATCCAGGTGGCAGGCAGGCCAAAGGTCGGCTCGGTGGTCTTCACGCCGGGCAGGGCAATATCGCGGCCGGTTGGATCCATCGTCATATACTGGTTCGGATAGACCACACCACGCCCGACTTCGACCTCCTTGACCTTCAGGACATAGTCATTGGCCTGCAACTGGACATTGTCCATGATGCGGACCGCCGGCATGATGAAGCCCATTTCCGAGGCAAGCTGGCGACGCAACGCCTTGATCTGGTCCGTGAGGGCCTGAGAGGCCGAGCCATTGGCCATGCTGATCAGGCCATAGCCCAGCTCAAGGCGCAGCTCGTCCATTTTGAGAGCGGAACTGATCGGTTCTTCCGCAGGTGGGGCTGCTTCGGCCAGTTCTACCTGCTTCTCCTGAATGACCTTTTCAAGGGCTTCGCGTTGCTGCTTCTTGGTGGCCTTATAGGCAAAATAGCCAGCTGCACCACCGAGTGTGAAGAAGGGGATCAACGGCATGCCGGGCAGGAAGGCCATGATGATCATAATTGCCGACGACATGCCAAGGGCCTTGGGATAGCCGGACAACTGGCGAATAACTGCTGCGTCAGCGGAGCCGGAGACGCCAGCCTTGGAGACGAGAATACCGGCTGCGGTGGAAACGATCAGGGCCGGAATCTGGGAAACGAGGCCGTCACCGATGGTCAGCAGGGTATAGGCCTGTGCCGCATCGCCAAAGGCCATTTCCTTCTGCACCACGCCGATGATGATGCCACCCAGTACGTTGATGAAAGTGATGACCAGTCCAGCAATGGCGTCACCACGCACGAACTTTGAGGCACCATCCATGGCCCCGAAGAAGGCGCTTTCGTCAGACAGATCCTTACGGCGCTGCTTGGCTTGCTCTTCGGTGATCAGGCCGGCGGAGAGGTCGGCATCAATTGCCATCTGCTTGCCGGGCATCGCATCAAGAGTGAAGCGGGCGGCGACTTCGGCGATACGGCCCGAACCCTTGGTGATGACGACGAAGTTGACGGTTACAAGAATCGCAAAGACGATCAAACCGATGATGAAGTTGCCACGGGTGACGAAATTGCCAAAGGCCTCGATGACATTGCCAGCCGCCCCGCCCCCTTCATGGCCATAGGACAGGATCAGTCGGGTCGAGGCAAGGTTCAAGGACAGCCGCAACATGGTGGCGACCAGCAGAACCGTCGGGAAGGCGGAGAATTCCAGCGGCGCGCGAATGAAGAGTGACGTCATCAGGATCAGGACGGAGAAAATGATCGAGATGGCAAGGAACATATCAAGGAAGGCTGCCGGCATCGGCAGGATCATCACGACCAGAATGGTCATGACACCAACGGCAAGGCCCAGATCCCCCTGACGCAGGAAGGTGACAATGCCACCCAGCTGTGCAAGCACAGACGGGCCAGCCGGGGCTGTCCCTTCCGGGGCAGCACCATCAGGGGCTGGAGCCGGGGCGATGGGGGCGTCAGCCATTGTCGCGTCTGCTTCGCTCATGCCGATGTCGTCCTGTCAGTGACCTGTTGGTCTGGTTGAGGGGGGCGGACCCGTTCCCGTGAGATCCGACCTTGTCGTTTAGCTGGCGATGCGCCCTTCACCCGGTTGCGGGATCGAGACGCCTTCTTCGGAATATTGCTTCAATTTGTTACGCAGGGTCCGGATGGAAATGCCCAGAATGTTGGCGGCATGGGTCCGGTTACCAAGGCAATGGTCGAGGGTGTCAAGGATCAGTTCCTGCTCCACTTCGGCGACCGTGCGACCAACGAGATTGCGGGTCACGCCTTCTGCTGCCATCACGGCCTGTGCTGCGGGACCTGAGGCCATGCCGATGATGGTCTGGTCCATCCGGCTGCCGTCCGGCATACGCAGGGCTTCGGGTCCGATTTCGGTGCCGGTTGCCAACAGAACCGCACGGTGCATGGTGTTTTCCAGCTCGCGGACATTGCCTTCCCACTGGTTTGCATGCAGATGGCGAGAGCATTCCGCACTCATCCGGCGCTGTGGCAGGCCATTGGCTTGCGCATATTTGTCGGCAAAATGCTCGGCCAACAGGTCGATATCCTGCGGGCGATCACGCAAGGAAGGGATTTGCAGGTTGATGACATTGAGGCGGAACAGCAAATCCTCGCGGAAGATGCCCGAACGCACTGCGTCGGCCAGATTGCGGTTGGAGGTGGCAATGATGCGGATGTCGACCGATACCGGTTTTGACCCGCCGACCCGGTCAATGGTCCGTTCCTGAATGGCACGTAGCAATTTGGCTTGCAGCCGGATATCCATCTCGGAAATCTCGTCGAGCAACAGGGTGCCGCCATTGGCTTCCTCGAATTTACCGATCCGGCGAGCGACAGCACCCGTGAAGGCGCCTTTTTCGTGACCGAACAGCTCGGACTCGAGCAGATTGTCAGGAATGGCGGCGCAGTTGACCGAGACGAATGGAGCGGAAGCCCGGCGGGAGTTGGTGTGCAGGTGGCGGGCCAGAACTTCCTTGCCGGTGCCGCTTTCGCCGGTGATCAACACCGAAGCGTCACTCGGGGCGATCTGGTTGGCCAGCTGAACAACGGCTCCCATGGCCGGGTCGCGATAGATCAGCGCCCCCTGATCCTGCGAGACAGCTTCCAGAACAGCAGCGATGATGGCCGGATCCGGTGGCAGCGGGATATATTCCTTGGCACCTGCCCGGATGGCATTGACCGCGGCGCGAGCGTCATTTTCGATGCCACAGGCGACGACGGGCAGGGTGATGCGTTCGCTTTCCAGATCGGCAATCAGGCTGGCAATGTCGAGCCGGACATCAACCATCATCAGATCTGCACCGCGACCGGCCCGCAAATGGCTGAGCGCCATGGCGGTGGTTTCGGCATGGGACACCTGTGCCCCCCGGTCAAGGGCAATCTTGGTGGCCTGGGAAAGCTGACCATTCAATGTTCCGGCAATCAAAAGGCGCATGGTTCTCTCCCAATCACTTCTCTGATTTGATGATTTCGGTCATGGTGACGCCGAGTTTGTCTTCGACAAGTACCACTTCGCCACGCGCAACAAGGCGGGCATTCACATAGATATCGACGGCTTCCCCGACCTTGCGATCAAGCTCCAGCACGTTGCCGACATCAAGGTTGAGCAATTCGCTGACGGGCATTTTTGCCCGGCCTAGAATGGCCGACACACGGACCGGCACATCGAAAACGGCTTCCAGATCCGCTGCATTCTTCTGCACATTCTCGACATCCATCGCGCCATTGGCTGCGAGGGACTGGCCATCCTGTTCTTGCAGAGCGAGGCCATCATCTTGATCGTTATCACTCATTGTTCATCTCCATCTGCATCTGGCCGGTCGAGGCAGGTATCTCTGGGTCTTGATCTGGTTGATTGATCTGGGACGGATCATTCAACTCCGGGTCGGTCGAGAGCGAATCCGCAGAACGGGCGTCAGTCGGGATCGGCTCTTGGTTTGGGATGAAATCTTCGGCTTGGTCCTGTTGCCCCGATGTTTCGACCGGCATCGGTTCAGGGCTGACCTCCCCGTTCATTTCGGAATTCTGGTCGATATTCTGGTCTGAAGGCTCTGACGCCGTTGGCATGTCACTGTCTGCGGCTGTCTCGGTTTCGGCGCCTGCGTCGCCTTGCATGTCATCTTCTGCGTCCGGAATGTGGGCAAAATGATCTTCGAGCAACTGATCGACCTGACGGATCGCCGAACGCAGATTGCGACCAATGCCGCCATCGGCCCATTCCACTTCGCAGTCACCTGCCAGGATGGTGGAATCCGGAATGATGGTCAGTTTGCCGCTGAAGCCCAGCTCAGTCATCTGCTGGTCCACCAGTTCCTTGATCTCGCCGGCAATTTCATCATTCAGGCGAATGGAAATGTGCGGAACCTTTCGCAATGGAGCCAGGACCTGATGCAGCAGAGCCAGAATTTCCGTTTTCGGCTCCTGAGCGACCAGACGTTCTGCAAAGCGCGAGGCAAAGGCGAAGGCAAGGTTGGAAGCATCCTTCTCAAGCCGTTGCAGCAGGGTGCCGACCTCGGTGTAGATCATTGCGATCTCGTCAAACATGGTTCGCTGCAGGCTGAGGCTCTCCTCGCTTGCCAGACGCTCGCGCTGTTCAAGCGCAGCTGCCTCGCCTTCGGCGCGGGCCGCTGCCACTGCCTCCGCAAGCAGGCGCTCATGCTCGGCAACCGTGATCATCGGTTCGGGCGGGATTTCCTCGATCTCTTCCTCGATTTCCGGCTCCGGTGGAGCGGAGAAATCCAGATCAAACAGATAGCGAGCAGCCTGTTGCATCTTGCGGGTTCCAGTTTGCCCCATTGTTTGGTTTTGGGGGCGGGTCAAGTCAGGATCGACGGTTTGATCGTCGGGTTTGGATTTGGTCAGACGGTTGGCCTAGTAAACCAGCTCGTCGTCGTTGTTGCCTTTGGAAATCATGATTTCGCCGCGCGCGGCGAGATCCTTGGCCGTGTTGACCATGGTGCCCTGTGCCTCGTCGACATCGCGCAGGCGGACTGGACCCATCGTGTCCATGTCTTCCTGCAACATGGCACCAGCACGCTGGGACATGTTGTCGAAGAAGAGTGTGCGGATCGTCTCGTTGGCACCCTTGAGGGCGAGAGCGAGAACGTCTTTCTCGATGTTGGCCAGCACAGCCTGAACACCAGCGGCGTCGAGCTTGGAGAGATCTTCGAAGGTGAACATCAGCTGCTTGATCTTCTCTGCCGACTCGCGGTTTTCCTCTTCGAGAGCGGCCAACAGGCGGGCTTCGGTCTGACGGTCGAAATTGTTGAAGATATCTGCCATCACTTCGTGCGCATCGCGGCGTTGGGTGGTCGACAGGTTCGACATGAATTCGACACGCAGGGTCTGTTCGACTTTCTCGAGAATTTCCTTCTGAATGGCTTCCATCGACAGCATGCGGTTGATGACTTCGAGGCCGAAATCCTCCGGCATGATCGACAGGACGCGGGCCGCATGGTCTGGCTTGATTTTCGAGAGCACCACCGCAACAGTCTGTGGATATTCGTTCTTGAGATAGTTGGCGAGCACGTTTTCCTGAACGTTGGACAGCTTTTCCCACATGTTGCGACCGGCCGGACCTCGGATTTCCTCCATGATCACATTGACGCGTTCATGCGGCAGGAAGGAGAGCAGCAGGCGTTCGGTGGAATCATAGTTGCCGTTGACCGAGCCTTTGGACGACAGGCGGGCGACGAAATCGACGATCAGATTGTCGAGCATGTTGGGCGTGATGCCGCCCAGCTTGGACATGGCAATGGAGACCTGCTTGATCTCGATGTCATCAAGACGCGCCCAGATCGGACCGCCAAATTCATCTCCAAGCGCCAGCAGCAGAATGGCAGCTTTCTCCGCGCCATCAAGGTCGCGTTCTTCATTGCTTGAGGAGACATTGGCAAGGGATTTCGTTACATTGGTAAGTGCTGACATGATCTTCTACCTCACGCTGCATCCTGAAGCCATAGACGCACGATCTTGGCAGCTTCTTCAGGGTTTTCTTTGACCAGTTCACCAACCTTGAGCAGGGTGTCCATCTGCAGGGCTCCTTGAAGCTGGGCATTCTCGATTGCCTGCATGGTTGGGTGCGGAGTGTCTTCCCCGTCAGGGGCCGGGACAAGTTCCCCATTCTCACCGACAATCATCGGGACGCCATCTGCGCCAATCACAATGTCCGGACTTGCTTCTTCCTGCTGCTTTTCAAACATCCGCTTCATCATTGGACGCAGGACGAAGAACAAGATCAACAGGGTCATCAGGAAGAATGTGCCAAGTTCAACCATGCGGATATAGTCATCCTTGGTGAAGGCAAACAATTCGTCGCCAGAATCGTCGAAAACTTGCTCCGGCCCTTCGGCGAACTGCATGTTGATGACTTCGATCTTGTCCCCACGGGTCTGGTCGTAGCCAACCGCAGAGCGAACGAGGGTCGCAATCTTTTCCAGTTGCTCAGGGGTGCGCGGCTTATATTCCAGCTCACCATTGGCATTCTTTTCATAAACACCATCCACCAGAACCGCGACCGACAGGCGCTTGATGCGGCCACCCTGAACCACTTCCGTGGTGGTTTTGCGCGAAATCTCGTAATTGACCAGCTCTTCGGTGATGTCGGTGGCTTCCTGACGACCCGGGCCGTTGGCATTGTTGGCGTTGGCGTTGGGCAGTTCGTTGCCGACGGTTACGCCTTCATTGCCTTCCTTTTCCTGACTTTTGGCGGTTTCGCTGCGGGTTTGGGTTGAGCGAACCACCTGTCCATCGGGATCAAAGGTGTCGGAGGTCTGGGTGATTTTGTTGAAATCCATCTCGGCGGCGACCTCGATGCGGGTCCGGCCCTGACCGACGATGGAAGACACAATGTCCTCGACCTGAGTGCGCAGGTGGCTCTCCATTTCGGTGCGGCGCTCTTCAAGACGCGTGGAGAGATAATTGTCATCATTGCCACGGCCCGATGCCAACAGACGGCCACGACCGTCGATGATGGTGACATTTTCGGGGTTGAGGCCTTCAACTGCCGAAGCGACCAGATGCTGGATCGCCTGAATCTGAACCGGGCTCAGATTGCCCTGCAGCTTGACGGCAATGGAGGCGGAGGGCGGTTTCTGCTCGCGCTTGAACAGCGCACGCTTGGGCAACACCAGATGGACCCTGGAACTGCGGACATTGCGAATGGTGCGGATCGAACGGGACAGCTCACCTTCCAGCGCTCGCAGGTGGTTTACATTCTGCACGAAGCTGGTGGTGCCCAGAGTTTCGCTCTTGTCAAAGATTTCATAACCGACATTGCCGCCGGTTGGCAGGCCGCTCTCAGCCAGTTGCATGCGCAGGCGCAGGATCTGCTCCTTTGGTGCCAGAATGACTGCGCCTTCATTGCGCACTTCGTGATTTACATTCTGGGATTCCAGCAATTTGGTGATCTGGATGGAATCCTCGAATGACAGGTCGGTATAGAGCGGCGACAGCACGGGCTCGGTCACGCGCATCATGATGAAGGCAAAGAAGCCAATCAGCACAGCGGTCACAACGGCCATAGCGGCAAGTCTTGCCGGGCCCAATGCCTTGATGAATTCCAAAATGCCGTTCACACCACTCACCCTATCATTTCGGGAGTTCGCTCCAAATCACTAGGCAATATTTTCCTAGGAGATGGTTAACAAGATGTTAAGGATTTGGTTAACGAGTGGTTGATGCTGCAGATTGCACCGATGAAAATGACTCAAAAGCGGTCTTTTTTTTCCATTCAGTCGAAAAAGAATTGGGTCACCCTGTGGGAATGTATGGCTAGAACGCCTTTGAGGGGCAGCTGCCTTGTTAATTATAACAGGGTGTCATCGCGTTTCTTTGGGGGAGGTGAGGGGGGCAGAAATGAATGCCTTGCCAAACGTAAAAAGGTCGAGGGAAGTCCCTCGACCTTTTCGCAAGGTTTGCCAGTCCGAAATGCCCCGGGCTGGAACTGTTACCGATATTGCTGAATCCGTGTGGCACGGAGACCGGCCAGACCATGTTGATCAATAGAGCTTTGCCAACTGAGAAACTCCTCAACGGTCAAAGTGTATTTATCACAGGCCTCTTCCAGGCTCAGCAGTCCACCGCGGACGGCAGCAACAACTTCGGCTTTGCGCCTGATCACCCACCGTCTCGTATTTTCTGGTGGAAGATCAGCCACAGTCAAAGGACTCCCATCGGGGCCGATGACATATTTTACTCTCGCACGTACTTGATCGGTCATTGTACTCTCACACTCAACCTGACCTCATCATGGAAGAGCATAGGACAATGCCTTTAAAAAAAGCCTAAGCCTCTGGATACACTTTGGTAATAGTTTTTTTCAATTTGAGGCAGTTGTTGCAGATTGAGAGCCTGGCCTACATTTTTTTCCTTTTGCGCCAACGGGGGCAGGCTGCAAAGAAGGTTAACACAATCCTACCTCAGGCCTCCAGACTGGGGCCAAGCCGCAAATTGCATCACTTGTCGTGTGCAAAACGGATCAGGCAGTGCCGCTGTCGGTGGGTCGGGCGACGGATTTGATTTGTGAGGTGGGAACCGACTTGCCGTTGATGATCAGCATGGGTTGGCTTGAGGACAGATCGACATTGTCGACCACGCCGGTCATATCCGTGTCGACCGAGATGGCGGCGCCTTCGGCATCCTTGGCGTTGATCTGGATCCAATAGGTGCCCGGTGCCATCCGGTTGCCGGAGCTGTCTGTGCCGTCCCACTTGAAGGTTTGTTGGCCTTCTGTCAGCGAGACGTCGGCTTCATTGTAGACGATATCGCCCGCATCGTTACGGATGGTGATTTCAGCGGAGCCGGCGCTCTCGGACTCCAAGCTGTAATCGACACTGCCATAGCTCGACAGATTGCCACGTGAGCCATCAACAGTAACGGTCGTGCCAACGAAATTGAGGACGCCCAGTGCGTTGGACGACGTCATCATGTTCGCCAGATTTTCAAGCTGCTCGTTTGACTTGATCTGCTGTTCGATGGCGGAAAACTGCACCAACTGCTCGGTGAATTTCGAAGAATCCATCGGTTCCATCGGATCCTGATTCTGCAACTGTGTGGTCAGCAGGGTCAGAAAGGTCTCGTAATTCTGTACGAGTCCCGTTTTGTCCTGCGCACTGTTGGAAACGGCTTGCGATGTGATGTTGCCGATGGTGGTCATGATCGTTACTCCAGAGACGCGGTCAGATTACCAGATTGACGCCAGTCGACGCGACATAGCTGCCTGAATGGGTGGGGTGGGTGAGGGATGGTGTAGCCTGTTCCTCGGCGAACCCATCTGACTTGGTGCTTGAGCCGAAATTTTCCTGCTCCATGGCTTGTTGCTGGTCTTGAGCCATCTGCTGGCCACTATCCTGCTGATCCATTAGCGAAAATTCGAGGCCTTGTTTGTCGAGATTAAGGCCGCTTTGCAGCAGGCTGCGTTCCATCATCCGCTGGTCGCGCATGAACATGTCGAGGGTCTCGGGCCGTTCGACAAACAGATGCGCCCGGGTCTGACCATCCGAGCCAATGGTCAGGCGGACATCGACCTTGCCCAGATCCGCCGGGTCAAGGCGGATTTCGAAGCGGGTTTCGCCACGCTGCGCGAATTTGGAAATCTGGGCGGCCATGGCCTGTGCGTTGGCAGCTGCCGCCTGTTGCGGCACATGACCGGTCCGGGCAAAGCTTTCCATGCCGGTCAGGCGCACGGTGGAGCCGTCACCCTGCATCGGGGTCATGCCGTCGACCTTCAATGTCGGGTCAGACTGCATCGCCATATCCTTGAGACCTGCCTGATTGTCGATTCCTGCCATCATTTTGGTGAAGGCATCGGCTTTCGGGGCCTGACGCAGTGTGCCGCTTTCCACCGATGCCACGGTCAGAGGATTGACCGTTTTCGGGCGTGCGGGTTCGTCACCGGCATCCGCATCGGCGTTGGCCGTGTCATCGGACGCCGTCGTTTGCTGTGGGTCGTTGGTGACCTGTTCTGCGCCCTTGCGGCCTTGGGTCATGGCGTTGAGAGCAGCCTGAGTCTGGCTTTGCTGAGCCTCCGGCGTGGCTGACTGCTTCGTCGTGCTGGCAGCCTGATCAGTGCGCTCAGAGACAGGAGCGTCCTGCTGTGCAGACTGAGGCTGAGTTGACGATGGTGTCTGTTGCTGGGTGACCTGTTGGCTGTCTTCTTGCTGCTGTGTGGTCACCATCTTGGCCAGAGCATCTGCTGATTGATCAGACGATGCCTCGCCAGTCTCCGTCTGTGGTTGAGACTGGGCAGTGTCGATCGAAACGGGTTCACCCGTGACGGTCTGGACCTGATGGCTGCTGACCGATTGGCTCACCGGTTCTGCGATGGCGTCAGATAGAGGGGCCTGTGCCAGTTCGGTCTGTACGGGATCGATTGGCGCTGGGGTAACCTGCTGTCCATCTGCGTCCAGCACGGGTTGGGCTTGGATATTTGCCTTTCCCTCGGTGTCAGCCTGTTCGGTCGCTGGTTGTTGTCCTGTTGTCTGGGCGCTGGCTTCTTGCGTGGTCGGAGAGGCACCGGCTTTAGTCGTGGCAACCAGTTCGGCGGCTTTCGCTGCAGATTCTTCGTTTGCCGGTTGCTGTGGCGTGCTCTTACCAGTCAATCCATCGGCAAGGCCAGACGGTGCTTGCCCTTCGGAGGCCTGCGAAGAGGCGACCTGCGGCGTTGTTCCCGGGTCGATGGTCGGGGTTTGGGCCGCATTCTGAGATGTACTCAGGGGCGCGTTGAGGGCCGCATTCTGGGTCACCGTCTGGGTAGAAGCCTGATCCGCATCCTGACTTGCGGGCTGGGCCGCATTTGCCACAGTGGTCTGCTGGCCTGTTGCGCCTGTCCCTGTCTGCTCCGAAGCAGCAATGTTGGCGTTGGCTGCATCATTCAGTGCCTGTGCCAGTGCATCGGCAGATTGGCCTGCATCGGGAGCATTGGGTGTCTGAGCAACTGCCGGTTGGGCCGCCAATGTGAGGTCCGGCTGTGAGCCTTCGGCCTGCTCTTTGACCACTGCATCAGTGTCAGGCTTGTCATTCGATGTGGGCGTCTCGTCGGACTGCGCTGTCGGGCGCGGCTGTGATTGATCCGTGCCTGATGGGGCCGCATCCGTTTTGCGTGCCTCATTGGCCTCTGGCCGTGGCTGATCCGAAGCGTCTGGACGCGTGTTGGCGGTTCTGGTGTCTTGCGCTGGCGCTTCCGTGCTGGTCTGTTTATTTGGTCGCGTGTCTGGACGGGTATCTGGCCGTGTGTCCTGCGCGGCAGTCCGGACCCCTTCATCCGCACGTGCACGCCGTGCCTCGGCCCGCTCATTGTGGGCGCGATCATTCTGTGCACGGATATCCTGCGCGCGCGCATCCTGAGCACGTTCATTGCGCTCAATTGCTTGCCGGTCTTCGCGTTGCCGGGAGGCCTCGCGCCGGTCCTGATTGCGCAAATGGCTCTCGAAACTGGACGCGGATGCATCCTGTTTTGGGGAAGACTGTTTGTTCGCAGCCGGATTGGTCGGAGCTGTGAACGGGTCTGAAATGACGGAATACTGAGATACCATACCTGTCCTCATTGCGCAGTGTCTGATCTAAGTATTCAAGAATTGTGCCAGAAATTTTCAGAAAAATTAGTCTATTAATTCAAAGGCTTGTGTTTCTACTTAGTGAGAGTTCCGCGCTTGACAGGTCAAAAACTGCCGGGGCTTGGCAAAAACTGCCGGGTCATGCAGGGGGCATGGACAACGAAATTTCTCCTTTTCCCTTCCAAAATCAGCCAAAGACGCTATATATGAGCCAAAACACATACCGGCAGTTATGCATGCAGGACCAGAGCTGTTTGCCGGAGACAAGAAAGAATGGAATCGATTGATGTTAAACAGTCTCGATTTGCCTGGTCGCCCAGAAGACACCCGTGTTGTCGTTGCCATGTCCGGCGGAGTAGATTCCTCGGTTACCGCAGCTTTGTTGAAGCATCAGGGGTATGATGTCATCGGCGTGACCCTGCAGCTCTATGATCATGGCAAGGCCATGCACCGGGCCGGTGCCTGTTGTGCCGGGCAGGATATTCAGGATGCGCGCCGGGTGGCAGAGCATCTGGGCATTCCGCATTATGTGCTGGATTATGAAAGCCGCTTCAAAGAAGCGGTGATCGACCGTTTTGCCGAAAGCTATCTGGCAGGGGAGACACCCGTGCCCTGTGTGACCTGCAACCAGACGGTCAAGTTCGAGGATCTGTTGGCCACTGCCAAGGAGTTCGGCGCCGATTGTATGGCGACCGGGCACTATATTTCTTCCAAGATTGTGGGCAATCGTCGGGTCTTGTTCCGCCCGTCCGATGAAGACAGGGATCAGACCTATTTCCTGTTTGCTACAACACAGGACCAGATCGACTTTTTGCGCTTCCCACTGGGTGGCATGCCAAAGCCGGAGGCCCGTGAACTGGCCCGTGAGCTTGGTTTGGCGGTTGCGGACAAGCAGGACAGTCAGGATATCTGTTTTGTGCCGACGGGCAAATATACCGATGTGATCGAGCGCCTGCATCCCGGTGCTGCCGAGCCGGGGCAGATCGTGCATATCGATGGCCGCGTGCTGGGCGAGCATCAGGGCATCATCCGCTTCACAGTCGGTCAGCGTCGGGGGCTTGGTATTTCGTCCAGCGATCCGCTGTATGTTGTCAAGCTTGATGCCGAGCGCAAACAGGTGATTGTTGGCCCGCGCGAGGCGCTGGTGACCCGTCGCCTGAAGTTGCGTGAAGTCAATTGGCTTGGGCCGCAATCGATTGCCGAAATCCCTGATACCGGGCTTGAAATCTTTGCCAAGGTCCGTTCGACACGGCCGCCGAAAGAAGCTTTGCTGTTTGCAATGGCTGACGGCTCGTTCGAGGTCGAATTGCTCGATGGTGAGCAAGGGGTGGCGCCCGGTCAGGCTTGCGTCTTCTATAATGGCGTTGAGAAGGAAGCCCAGCTTTGGGGCGGCGGCTGGATTGCCAGCACGACCACCGAAGTGGCCATTCCTGCTTCGATCGGCATCAGCGCTGCTGAGTGATCGAGAACGTTACGATGGTGTAGAAAAGCCGGCTCAAACTAGCCGGCTTTTTTCGTTTGGAGCTTGTGATGATCAGGGGCTGTCGCTCAGCAAGGGGTCAAAGGCCCCTTCAAGGTAGGGTTCGAACTTGCGCCATTGTTGTGAGCTGTCCTGATAGACGCTTTGACGGACCTGTTGTTGCGAGGCCGTTCGTACGACACGTTGGTTCTCCTCTGGCGACAAAAGGCCATCTTCCCAGCTGAGGTTCAGATAGTCCGCCAACCGGCGGGTTTCTGCTTCCTGATCGGCGACCAGCTGGTCATAATTGAGGCGGTAAATCTGGCCGGGATATTCCGCGTGCCAGACCTCCATCAGGTCGCGATAAAGACCGTAATAGGCGATCAGGTCCTTGATGTTGTAACAATAGCCAAGGCCTTGATTGCCGAATGTGTGCTTGTAGTTCGACCAGCAGGTGGCGATCGGGTCGCGCTCGACATGGACGATTTTGGCTTCGGGATAGAAGATCCGGATCAGATTGAGAAAGCGGAAATTCTGCGGCATCTTGTCGGTTACAAAGGCCTCACCCTTTGTGAGTTCCTGCAAAACTTGATCGAAAATACTCCGGAAACCATCGATGGTTTCAGATGTCAGAAGGCTTCGCTCGCTGACCAATGCATTGCCCAACGTGCCGAATTGATCGAGCTCGCCTGCCGCACCGACCGTAGAGTGGGACGAGACAATCTGCTCAACCAGAGAGGTGCCAGAGCGCGGCATGCCGACAATGAAGATTGGCACCGTTTTTGTGGGCGCAGGTGTCGGCAGATCCAGTTGTTTGATGACATCGGTATGGTATTGCTTGATATTGGCAAACAGTGCCCGGTCCGTTTCTATTGAATAGTCCAGCATCCGGCTTCGGATGTCGTTGCCCTGATGCAGATAGCTGACGGCGACGTCCAGCTGGCCGAGATCTTCATAGGCCTTGGACAGGGCGAAGGACAGGCAAAAGCGGCCTTCGTCGGACAGGTCGCCTTCCTCAAGCAAGGCGCGCATGGCTTGGACTTGCCAATCCTCTTCGGTGAATGTCTTGATCGGGGTCAGCTTGTGATGGGCGCCGATATGGCGCGGATTGTGCTGCAGCGTATCATGGAAACCGCTGCGGGCGGCGTCGAGATCACCCATCTCGAGCAAGGCGAGCGCGCGATTATAATGGGTCGAGGCCTCATCAGGATTGAGAGCCAGTGATTGCTGAAAGCTTGCAATGGCCGCTTGATGCTGATCTAGGCGGGCAAGGGCGCTGCCGCGCACATTGTGCAACAAAATCGAGCTGGGAAAATGGGGTAACAGTTTTTCAGTGGCCTCAAGAGCTTCGGCAAACTGTTTTCGCTCCAGCAATTGGCCCAGTTGGACAGCGGCGGCATGTGGCAGGTCTGCTGTGGCTGACTGATCTGTGTCGCTGGTGATCAGGGCTTCCAGTTTGGCGAGATCCTTGTTCATCACTCCGTGCAGTTTGGCTTGTTCAAGCACCGCAGTTGCCTCGGGGAACATGCTCAGTGCAATCAGCGTGTCGATATAGCTGATCCAATATTGGGGCAGGTCGGGGCGCTGTTTGAGCGCAGCGCCAAAAAACTGGATCGCTTCGGCGGGTTTGCCGACCGCGACCGCGAGGCTACCCATATGATGATTGGCGATGGGGTGATCCGGCTCGCTGTTCAGCACTTCAGCGAAGGCCTGTTCAGCTGCCTGCCACTGCCCGTTGGCCTGCGCTTTCGCGCCTTTGGTAAGCAGATCATCCATGCTTTGTGTCATCTTCGAGCCTCACTCGCTTCTGGGTCCCTGCCGCGAAACAACCGAATCAACGACAGGCGGCTCCTGAGGGCACGGTGAGGGAGGTCAGCACAGATGGCAAGAGGGCGGCGTGTCCGTATGTGGAAGGCCCGGCCGTGAGGGCGCATGCGACCGGCGCGCAAGCGGTCGACACGCATCTAAAAAGCCCATACGCATGTCTCATAAAGGCATAAGCAGGTGCTTACGGAGCGGCAAAGCAGCTTTTGTGCAATCGACCAGAGGGAGGGGACGCTTCATTTTGGGGTCATCCGGTTTGGACCGGGCAACCTCACTCTGTTTAGAAGGACATTCCTTGATGAAGAAAACCATTCTGTTTGCTGCCGCCGCTATCGCTCTTCCATTTGCTGCTCATGCCATGCCTGTCGTTGGTGATCATGTCGGCACCTCCCCTGATGCGGCGCGCACCGCCCTTGCCTCCGCTGGCTGCACAGTCAGCAAGTTCGAAGCAGAAGGGGGCAAGATCGAAGCCAAATGCCATGATGCTTCCAACAAACGTTGGGAAATCTATATTGATCCAAAATCCGGCAATGTCACCAAAATCAAGGCAGACGACTGATGTCATCGTGTCGTGAAAAGAATGAGGGCGACGTCGTGTCGCCCTCTCTTTGGGATCCGCTGGTGCGGTTGACCCATTGGGCCATAGCGGCCTGTGTCATTGTCAATGGCCTGATCAGCGATCCCGGCAAGGCGCTCCATGTCTGGATTGGTTGGGCAGTGCTTGGAATCCTTGCCGTGCGATTGGTGTGGGGCCTGATCGGACCTTCCGAGGCTCGCTTTGTCTCGTTCCTGCCTGATCCGCGGGCTGCCGTTCTGCATGTCATTGATTTGGTTCAGGGTTCTAGGCCGCGTGACTATCCCTCGCATAATCCCGCAGGGGCGTTGATGGTCTATGCTCTGTGGGCCTCATTGGGTATCGTGATTGCGACCGGGTTGATCATGACCGATGCCGGTTCTCCCATGCAGGTTGCGGCGGAGCAGGCGGCTGTTGAGGCCGGAGACTGGTCGCTGCTTGCGCAGAATGCTCTGGATGTTGACAGCGAAATCTACATGGCGATCAAGCATGCTGCAGGCTTTGTGCATGAGGTGACCGCCAATCTGCTTATGTTCCTTGCTGCTCTGCATGTGGTAGGGGTGTTTGTGGAAGGGCGCGTGATGCGACGCAACCTTGTCAAACCCATGCTTCTTGGAGACAGAAAGTGACTGTGACGATTTCCTCGAAAGGCAAAACGGCCGCGTTGACCCTGTTGATCATTCTGCAGGGGATTGCGGCCATTTTCTATCTGGCCGATGCGATCGGCGATACCTTTCGAGGTGCCGAGACCGTCGAGACTGCGATGGAGTTCTTTGCGTCCCTGATGCTGCTTGCTGGGCTTGTCTCCGGCATTCTTCTGTTGCGCAATCTGATGGCGCAGCTTGCGGACACAAACCGTGCCCTCGACGTTGCCCGAGGGCATCTGTCCAGCGTGGTCACTCGGCAATTCGAGCTTTGGGCCTTGACGCCTGCGGAGCGGGAAGTGGCTTTGTTTGCCCTCAAGGGGCTGGATGCTGCGGAAATCGCTACTCTTCGCAGTGCTGCCAAAGGCACCGTTCGCGCACAATTGACCCGGATCTATGCCAAGGCCGGGGTTTCCAATCGGGCGCAGCTGGCGGCCTTCTTCGTCGAAGATTTGCTCTCAGGGCCAGTCGAGACGTTGCAGGAATAAGGTCAAGCGCCATTTTCGGCGCTTGAACGGGTGTGGCGGGCAGTGATGGCGGTCACGCTCGAACACCCAAAGTGGCAGACTGAAGGAAGGAAAGGCAGCCAAAGAGCGCCACATGGTCGTCCTGCAGCAGGTGAATCGGAAAATTCTCCATATGCTCTGCCATGCGCCCCTTGTTTTTGAAGGCCCGAAGAAACGGCCCCTCCGGCTGCATCAGGATTGGCGCCAAGGCGCGCGTGATGCCCCCGGTCAGGAAAACCCCAGAATAGGGAAGCATCAAAAGGGAGAGGTCACCGGTCAATCGTCCCAGAATACGGGCAAATTCTTCGCAAGCCCGGGTCGCCGCAGAATTGGTGCCAGCCAGTCCGACGTCGACGATGTCATGACTATTTGTCAAGAGCGCAGGAGAGCCCATGTCTTCACACACGGCTGTGTAGAGTTCGAACATGCCCTTGCCCGATAAAACACGCTCGGTGGAACAACGCCCATAGCGCGAGATGAATGTGTCCTGAAGGCGCCGGTCAAAGGGGGTCTCAGTGACCAGTGAGCTGTGACCTGCTTCACAACAAACGACCTCTTCCCCACCAGTCAGAAGCGCACAATTAAAGCCGGTTCCCGCTCCCAGAACCAGCTTCGGGCCATGATGGCGTTGTTCTGTTGGCACAACGATGGGGCTTGACTGAAGCCGGTCAGAGAGACGCAAGGCATATCCCAATGCTTCAAAATCATTGATGAAATGGATATGAGGGGCATCGAAACATTCTGCAAGCTCGGTCTTGTCCAGTTTCCAGTCCCGATTGGTCAGCCAGATGCAGTCTCCTTCAATGGGGGCTGCCAGAGCAATCACCATTGTGTCTAGGCTGGACAACTTCCACTGGGCCAGATAGGCCGATACCAGATCCACAAAAGAGGCAAATCGGTCATTGGGGACGCTGTCAATTCTCTCCAGTTCCTTGCCATTGGCAGAAACAAGGGCAAGGCGGCAATTGGTGCCACCCAGATCACATAGAAGGCTGGTCATAGAGTCACCGTGACTTTCGAAAGATGGGCGGGCGCATCGGGGTTGGTGCCAAGGCGCACGGTCAGTTGTTCAACTGCCTTGTAGAAGCTGGTGATATGGCAGATCGGATCCAGCAGGATATGGGATGCCGAGGCGACCGGCAAGGTGGCATTGTCGACCTGATCAAAACCGGTCTGCAAGGTCTGAATGCCTGCATCTCGCAAATGTCCGACCGTCTCCTCAATGCCGGGGCCAGCCTTGTCCCGACTGGCGAAACAAAGGGCCGCAAAGTTGCTTTGTGCCAGTGCAATGGGGCCATGGCGCACTTCCGCCGCGCTGAAGGCTTCGGCGTGCAATCCGCAGGTTTCCTTGAATTTGAGTGCTGCTTCCTGTGCAATGGCGTAACCCGGCCCACGGGAAATCACGAATAGGCCCTTCACGGCGGTCAGCGCCTCCAGCCCCGATTGCCAGTCACATGCGAGGGATCGTTCGAGCGCGTCAGGCAGTGCCGTCAACGCATCGATGAATGCCTTGTCTTTGCGCCAGCCCGCATAGATTGACGCCAGTGCCACGAGCGAACAAACAAAGCTTTTTGTGGCTGCAACTGCCTGTTCCTTGCCTGCCTGCAAGGGCAGAACGCGCTTTGCAGTGCTGCCCAGCAATGACTGCTTCTCATTGACCAGCGCGATGGTTGTCAGACCGGATTCGGTGGCTTTGTTGCAAAGCGCAGCAATATCCTTGCTGCCCCCGGACTGGGAGACAGCCAGAAAGACTGCCTTTTTTGTGGCAAGACCCTGATCATAGATTGAGGCGATCGAGGGCCCCATGGAGCAGACTGGCACGCCCAACTGGCTTTCAACCAGATATTTGAAGTAAAGCGTGGCATGGTCAGAGCTTCCCCGCGCGCATGTGATCAAGCAGGGGGGATCCAGTCTGGCCAACTGTTCCCCTTGTTCAAGATAGAGCGGAAGGGTCTGCCTGATTTGTTCTGCCACGACGTCCGGGATGGATGCGATTTCCTGGGCCATGATGGTCATGGGTGCGTTCTCCTTGATGGAACGCGGTGCCAGATGGCGCCACGTTCCTTTGCAACAGGTCAGGATGGAATGCGCGCCACGATAGGCACATAGGTCTCCAGATCATCGGCAGGGAAGGAAACGGTTTGACCGATTTCTGCCGAGCGATAAAGACCGATCAGCATCTGGACAACAGCCAGCCCATCTTCGAATGTCTCAGACGGACGCTCGCCCTTGCGGAACGCTTCGACCATGTGCCGGTTTTCATCGGTATATCCATAGACACCCGCCTCATCTTCAAGCACCGGCATCAGACCCTGCTCTGCCATTTGTTTCTCGACCAGATCCTCCCCTTCTTCACCGGAGACTTCCCGCGACATGAAGATTTTCAGACCGGTTGCGAGGGAGTTGAACTCCATGGAATATTCCGGCCCCAGCAGCTCGAGCTGGATGCGCAAGCCCGCACCGACATATGCCCAAGACGTGGTCGCCTCGATCATCAACTCGTTGCCATCCTCGTCTTCCAGCGTGATCGTGCCGCGGGCAAAATCTTCCGAAGGACGATTGATGTAATCGACTTTGCCTGCATAGCGATCCGAAAGCTGCTTGGCATAGTTGGGGCGCGTCCATTTGAGGTTGGCCACGGTGCCGTTGACAGACTTCACCTTGAGGGAGCTGCGTGGTTTGCTCGGGTCGGTGAGAAGATGGCGGGCCACTTCGACAGAGTGACACATCATGTCCGACAAGACGCCGCCGCCTTGTTTGTCGCCCTGCCAGAACCAGGCATTGTGCGGGCCGGAATGCTCCTCTGCGGCGCGCGCCAGATAGGGCCGTCCTGTGGTGGAGGCCGCCCGCCGCCAGATGATTTCCTTGCCGCGCAGGACAGGTGTACAGAAGACCTGATTTTCCAGATAGCCGTGGTTCAGTCCGGCATCTTCAACCAGACGCAGCATTTCGCGCGCCTCGGCAATGGTCCGGGCCAGCGGCTTCTCGCAAGCGACCGCGAAGACCTTGCTGCGTTTTTCGGTCACTGCAAGATGGATTTGACGCATAATGTCGAGGCGGGTGTGGTTGGGTGACAGGATCCAGATGGCATCAATCTTGTCGCATTCCAGCATGGCATCCAACGTTTCGAACGGTGTGCAAGGTCCCAAGGCCAGCTCTTGCGCAAGATCGGCTATGCGTTGCCGGTTTTCCCCGTTGCGGCTATAGACGCCTGCGACCTTGACATTGCGCACGCCGATCATGGATTTGAGGTGAAATTCCGCGATAAAGCCGGTGCCGACAATCCCGATATTGAGGGTCTCTTTTGGTGTTGCCATGATGGTTCTCCCTTGAATTTGGACGCACTTGGCCGTCACTCGAAAATCACTGCCGAATGCGCGTCGTTGGATCAGTCTTGGATTGGTGTTTCCCCACCCGAAGCTGCGCAACGGGTGGGTTGATCTAGCTGGCCGTCATGGCGCTGTCCTTTGGCGGCGCTGTGGATTCCCGCACGACCAATCTGGTCGGCACGACAATCGGATCGATTGCCTTGCATTGCCCGGACAAATGATCAAGAAGCCGGGTCATTGCAGCACGCCCGACCTCCAGGCAGGGCTGGTTGATGGTGGTGAGGGCCGGGACGAAAGCTTCAGCCAAATAAATGTCGTCAAAGCCAAAGACGGACAGGTCCTGAGGAACCGTCAGGCCACGGCTGTTTGCCGCGCGGATCACCCCGAAAGCCATCTCGTCGTTGGCGGCATAGATCGCTGTGGGAGGGACCGGCAGGTCCAGCAATCGGTATGCAGCTTCTTCTCCACTCAGATAGGAGAAGGTGCCACGTTGAATATAGTCATCGGGGACGGGCAGTTGATGATGCGCCACGGCCTTCTTGAAGCCAGACAAGCGGCGCACGCTCATGCCTTCGGCGGGGATCGGCCCGGTGATATGGGCAATTCTCCGATGTCCAAGTGCGACGAGATGATCAACCGCGTCCATTGAGGCCTTTTCATTGTCGATGACCACATGGGACAGGTTGGTATCATCGATCATTTCCAACGCAATCACGACTTTTTGCGAGATGTCCTCGGAGAGATCGCCATTTTGCGGCATTTTGCCGGTCATCAGGATCATGCCATCGGCATGGCCATCTGCCAGCATCTGGAAATAGTCTTCCTCCCGCTTGAGATCATTCTCGGTATTGCCCATCAGCAACGAGTAACCGGCTGCACGGGCAACGCTCTCTGCACCCTTGAAAACATTCAGATAGAAAGGATTGCCGATATCACGAACCACCACAAGGATCGACATGGTCTTTTGTGTGCGCAGATTGCGCGCACTGATATTGGGGCGATATCCCAAGGCATTCGCGACGGCCTTGATGTGAGACAGGGTTGGCTCTGCCACCAGTCCCGAGCCGGTGAGGGCGCGGGATACCGTTGCAGGAGACACACCAGCCTCGGTCGCGATATCCTTGATCCTTGTTTTCGAACTCACGTCACCCTCTCAATGCTTTGCTGCGGCCATAGAATAGAAGCAGGATCAGCAAGGTTGCACCGAAGATGATCTGACGCCCCGCTTCTCCCATATTCAATGTGGTGAGAATGGACTGCATCAAGACCAGAAGAAACGCCCCGGCCATGGTCCCTGTATAGGCACCCGTCCCCCCGGCAAGGGCCGTGCCGCCCAACACGACAGCAATGATGGAAGAGAGCATATAACGATCCCCGACATTGGCAAAGGAAGAACCCGAATAGCCCAGAATGCAAATCCCGGCCACGGCTGCGAACATGCCAGACAGGACAAACAGTGTGATGCGGATCGCCTTGACTGGAACACCCGCCATAAAGGCCGCATTCTCATTGGAGCCAATGGCATAGATGCGATAGCCAAAGGCTGTGCGCATCAGCATGAAGGCCATCAGGATCCCGACCGCAATCCAAAGCCAGATCAGTCCCGGCAAGCCAAGAAGGAAGGGCTGCGAGACAAAATTGGCCAAAGCAGGAGCGGCAAGGCCGGAGGGGATGCCATTGCGGATCACGACCAACAGTCCCTGCAAGACGCCAAGCATGCCAAGGGTCATGACCAGCGGTGGAATGCCGAAAATGGTGACGCCGACACCGTTGAGCAATCCGATGAAGCCGCCGGCGGCAAGACAGACCAGAATCGAGGCCACAATGTTGGCATTGCTGCCATCCATCACATTGCCGGCCAGAACTGCAGCCAGAGACACAACGCCGCCGACCGACAGATCGATGCCTTCGCGGCCTCCCAGAATAACCAGATTCTGGCCTGCTGCAACGATGCCCAGAAGGGCTGCAACAATGGACAGGCGCAGGATCTGCTCCGGTGAGGCAAATCCGGGCGACAGGGTTTCACCGATGGCAAGCAATAGGCCGATCAGGATCAAAGCGACGATCAGCGGGTTTTTGACGAATGTGATCATGCTGTTGCTCGTATTTGAGGTGCTGGTTTGAAGGATGCTCATTTGTTTATCCTCCTTGAGGCCAGAACACCCAGCATGAGAACGGCCAGAATGGTGGCCCCTTGTACCAGATTTTGCCATTCGGACGGGGTGCCTGCATAAAAGACCAGAGAACTGATCAGGCCAATGATCAGGGCACCGATGGCCGAGCCGAACGCCGAGCCTGCCCCGCCGGACAGGGCTGTGCCACCAAGAACAACGGCAGCCACACTTGAAAGGGTCATGGCGCCGCCGACCAATGGATCCCCGCTCGCAGTATCGCCCGTGATGCACATTGCGGCGAAGGCGGAGAAAATTCCGCAGATCACATAGCCGGAGATGCGGATTCTGGTAACTGGCAGACCGGACTGATAGGCCGACAATTGACCATTGCCAACGGCCAGCAGCTTGGTGACAAGCTTTGTTTTGGCAATCACCACCAGCAGACCAACAAGCAGTGTCAGAAAGAAAAAGACATTTGGAATACCAAAGCTGCGGCCGCCATAGATTTTCCAAAAGGCAGATGGTGCGGGCAGTCCGGCCACTGGCAAGACCCAAAGGGCGATGCCGGAAATCAGAATCGATGTCGCAAAGGTCGCCACGATGGGCTGAAGGCGTAGCCCGGCCACCATCAGGCCGTTGAACAGGCCGCACAGGGCTCCGATGAAGATACCGAGGAAGCAGGCAAGCAGCACAGCGAAAGGCCCGCCGCCTAGCTGGTTCATGATGACAATCATGCTGACATTGACCAGCGACAGGATTGCTCCGACCGAGAGATCGATATCGGAGCCATAGACCACGAATGTCTGGGCAACTGAGAGGAAAACCAGAGCCAGATAGGTGCTGACCACCCCTTTCATGGCGCGGATTGTCAGGCTGTTCGGCTCGGCGATGCCATTGAGCACGATCAACAGCAGCAGGATGCCCAGTGCGGGCAGAAAAGGGAAACGGCGCAGCATGGCTGCTGCATCAAACTTACTGGATTGGGTCTGCATCACTCCGCTCCTGCATAGGCTGCCTGATAGAGATTGAAGCGGGTTCGGTCTTCCCCGGTCAATTCTCTTGTCACAGAACCATTGTTAAAGACCAGAATGCGGTCTGAGTGGGTGAGGAGCTCTGCATCTTCAGATGAATAGAGAATGATCGCCATACCCTCATCCGCCAACCTGCGCACAAGAGCGAAAAGCTCGTTCTTGGCTCCAAGGTCGATGCCTTTGGTTGGATCATCGAGCAACAGGATGTCCGGGGGATTGGTTAGCCAGCGCGCAATCACTGCCTTTTGCTGATTGCCGCCCGACAAGGACCCGATGGAATGGGACAAGCTGGCATATTTGGTGCTCAGTGCAGCCAAGGCCGGTTCGACCACCTCTCCAAGCGAGGAGGGCATGGCCAGCAGTTTGCGGCTTTTGAGGAAATGGATCGGCGCGACATTTTCCCGGATCGAACGCCCGGTGATCACACCATCGCGCACCCTGTCGCCTGACACATAAGCAAAGCCATTGCGAATGGCAGATCGGGGGGTGGTGTTTTTGTAGATTGTATCTCCAGATATTAATTGACCGGACATCATTTTTTCAGCGCCGAATATCGTGCGCAGCAATTGTGATTGCCCTTGGCCATGCAATCCCCCAAGGCCGAGAATTTCCCCTTCGGCCAGATCAAAGGAAATGCCCTTGAGACGGCCGCCCGTCACATCGCTGGCGGAAAGACGAACGTGTTTGTCCTTGTTTTTTACTACTGCTGCGGGCTTTGACATCGAGGCGGGTTGGGTCGCCTGCTCACCGATCATGTCCCTGATAACCGCAGCCTGATCGGTCTCATCGACCTTGTGGGACGAGATCGTTGTCCCATCCCGGATGACGGAGATGCGGTCGCCAATCTCGAAAATCTCATCCATGCGGTGGGAAATGAAAATGATCGAGCGTCCTTCAGCACGCAAATCCCTCAATATGGAGAAGAAGCACTCGACCTGTGCTCTGTCCAAGGCTGAGGTCGGCTCATCGAAAATCAGAATCTCGGCTTCACTCGCCAGCGTTTTCATGATCTCGACCAGCTGCTTCTGATCCGGGCGCAGCTTGGCAAGCGGAACATCTACAGAGAAATCGTCCCCTGCAACCGCTGCAAACTTCTCGACATAACGCGAGGCTTTCTGCGTCAGCTGGGCGCTATCGACCAAAATGCCGGCTTTGCTGGGCAGGGCATAAAGGCAAATATTCTCGGCCACCGAGAGATGGCCGGACAGGCTCAGCTCCTGATAGAACAGGCAGACACCTGCAGCGCGCGCATCCTGTGGGCTGTTCAGCGAAACGGGATGACCATCCAACTCGAACAGGCCGCCGTCCGGCTTGACACTGCCTGCAATCACCTTGCAGAGCGTGGATTTGCCCGAGCCATTGGCTCCGATCAAGACGTGAATTTCACCGCGTTCCAGCAAAAGATCGCCGCAGGCCAACGCTGTCGTGGCTCCATATCGCTTGACGATCTGCTGGAGTTTCAATCGACACATGCTTTGGTGTCCCTCTTTCCATACCTAAGATCGGCGCCGCAAGCCGTCCCCTGACCTGCGGCGCCAACGGCTCACTTTTTACTTGAAGTAAGCCTCTGCTTCCTCGATCGTGAGGGAGCTGGTATAGGAATAGAAGCCCGGCTTGTCAGCCAGTTCCTTGGCGATCTCGCCGACATTGTCGCTGCCAATGAACGGGATAGGCAGATACATTGCATTCTTATACTGGCCAGCGGTGGCTGGCTCTTTGAGTTCACGTCCCTGCAACATGAAGACGGACACGTTCAACGCACTGGCCATCACGCCTGGAGGGTTCACAGAGGCGCCAGACTTGAAGTTGTTGCCAACCCACAAGTCGATGAAGTCCTTGCGGATTTCGCCGGTTGCCGAGATTTCGCCAGCTTTCTTGGCATCCATCAGTGACCGCCAGGCACCAGCCGCCATGCCGTCCTGTACCCATACGCCGTCAATGTCGGGATAGGTTGCCAGAAGGTTCTGCATGGCCTGTTGGCCTTGCGCCTGATCCCAGTTGGCATTGACCTCGTTGACGATCTTGATGTCCGGATATTGTTCGAACACGCTGCGATAGCCAGCAATCCGCATTTCATTGGCCGGATGGCCCGCAAAGCCATTAATGGCCACAACCTGACCTTTGCCACCGAGGCTTTCAGCCAGCCATTTGGCGCTGATTGCTGCCCAGTTGGTCTGGTCGATCCCCACATAGATCGCATCCTGAGAGGAGACTTCGGCGTCTGTCGAGATCACCAAAATGCCTTCTTCCTTGGCCTGGCTGAATACCGGATCAAAGGCTGTTGGGCTGTTGGGGTTGATGATGATGGCATCGACGCCCTGATTGATGAAATTGCGCACATGGGCAATCTGACCAGGCACATCCACATTGGCGCTCTGGACGACAACCTTGACGTCAACGCCACGCTCTTTCCATTTTTCTGCTGCGGCCTGAGCTTCCTCAATCATTTGAGTGCGCCATTCAGACCCTACCCATCCATTGGACAGGCCAATCACAAATTCCTCCGCGCTGGCCGCCGGAATGGTCACGACCATCGCAGCAACGGCCAAAAGTGCATTTTTCAACTTCATCAGCTTTCTCCCTATGCATCTTTGCTGTTATTAGAATGACACAGATGAAATCGATTTCAATAGAATAATGAATTCGATTTCATTGGCCGTTTTCAGCCGATTTTTACAAGATGAAGCGGAGTTAAGTTTTGGTGATTAAATCCCTGAAATTACTGTTTTCTTTCTAAGCTTCATGATTGACAATGCGCACATTGTGCATCTGGATAACTTTGTTCATGGATAGGTACAAATCTGCGAGATGACATTGCCCAAAATGGAAGCTCTCTCTGTCACAGGCAGGTCAATTTCAGGGCTGACGAGATGGCAGGATAATCCTTATCTGGGATCCCTTTGTACCTTCCCTGACGGTGGAGATTTTCAGACACTGCCAGCTTTTTCAATCACCAGCACCCGAACAGGCCCGTCCGGGTGCGCCACATGTTCATCGCCATCCTGGGCATGAAAGATATCTCCGGGCTTCAAGCGCAAAACGGATTCCATCCCTTTCTCGCGTACATGCATGTCGACCTCTCCATCCAGAACAACAAACACTTCAGGGCCGTCATTCACGTGCCATTTGTAGGGGGAGTCGGTCCAATGAAGCCGTATTGTGGCGTCTTCAATGCGCTCGATATCCAGCGCCTCCCAAGCCTTCTGACCGGTGAATTCATTCGCCGTGATTTTCTGCATAGGTTCTCCTCGCTCTGGCCGTTGATCTAAGTCGTGACTGGTGGGATATTACCGCCGACATGGGCGAACGAACACTTGCGTTGCGACGTAATTGGCCTGCTATTGGAGGGAAATGACGTTGGATCAAACGGATAAACGGATACTGGCGGTTCTGGAAGGCAACGCACGGACAAGTGCCGCTGAAATCGGACGTCGGATCGGGTTGTCCCGAACAGCGGTGCAGGATCGCCTGTCAAAGCTCGAAACCTCCGGTATCATCGGTGGCTACCGCGTTGTGATTTCCGATGCTGAAGGGGATCTGATCCGTGCCGCCTTGTTTGTCAAAATTGCGGTTCGCCCATGTGAGCCGGCTCTGAACTGGATTGCGTCTCTGAATGGGGTGCAGGAGGTGGTGTCCTTGTCAGGTGACATCGACGCTCTGGTCAGATGCGCGGTTCCTGACGTGGCAGCCTTGACGGCACTCAATGACAAGATCGGTCAAAGTGAGCTGATCACCAGTGCAAACTCGAGTGTTATCCTGCGCGTCATCCCATAACAAAGCTGTCGCACAGGTCGCGCCCTTTAGTCCGGATTGCCCGGTTCGGTCTGTACGCCCAGATCCTTGAGGGTGACAATGCGGTTGCCGCGCAGGTCGTTGGCGCAGACCAGATAGTCGCGTTCTTCCATGTAGGTGAGCAGGAAGCGGGCACGGGACGGCGACCGGGTGCCGTAGGCGGTGGCAAGTTCCAGATTGGTCGGGCAGGGCTTCTTGCCCAAAGCCGCCTTGGCAAGCAACAGATAGACGCCGCGCATGTCTTCGGGCAATTGGTCTGCGATCAGGCTCGCCTGTTTCCACTGGTCCTCATCCAGAGTGTCTTCCTTGTCATCGACGCCTGCCCGAGCAACGGCCAGAAGCTGTCGGAATTCCTGCAATTCAGGGGTACGCTTGAGACGCTTTTCGATACGACAGCGGACCTGAAAATCCTGATAAAGCACCGAGACCGGCTGATAGGCGGCGTCCGGATCTTCCAGCAGATCGGTCAGGATCTGGTGTAGGATCTCCTCGCGCTCCTCGGCGCTGAGGCCGGGGTCGAGGTCGAGCTGCGGTTCGGTTTCCCCTTCAAATTGCTGATCAAGGCGCATATGGGCCAACTGCTGGAGCACTTGCGCGGTGGTTTGGGTTGGAGGGGCGATCGCGCGGCGCGGCTCATCCTCGCCGCTTGGCTTGAACAATAGGTCGTCCATGGCCTCCCGATTCACTTCAGGCAACGGCATCAATTTGGGGCTGGTGGAACGGGCCGAGGTTTCGACCGCGCCGATCTTGACCGTTTCCGAGCGGCGATAGAGGGCCGGGCCGAGGGCGACAAACTGGCCGCGATCAAGGTTGCGGAAGGTTTCGGCCTGACGGCGCTCAAGGCCGAGTAGGTCGGCAGCGCGTGCCATGTCGATATCGAGAAAGGTGCGGCCCATCAGGAAGTTCGAGGCTTCGGCGGCAACGTTTTTGGCCAGCTTGGCCAGACGCTGGGTGGCGATGATCCCCGCAAGACCGCGTTTTCGGCCGCGGCACATCAGGTTGGTCATGGCGGAAAGCGAGGTGCGGCGGGCCTCTTCGCTCACCTCACCACCAGCGGCGGGAGCAAAGAGCTGGGCCTCATCGACCACCACGACGACCGGATACCAGAAGTCCCGTTCGATATCGAACAGGCCATTCAGGAACGCGGCTGCGGCCCGCATCTGGCGGTCGGCATCCAGTCCCTCAAGGTTCAAAACCGCCGATATCCGGTGCTGGCGCACGCGGGCGGCGATCATTGACAAGTCATCCTCGGTGCCGATGGCATCGACAACCGCATGGCCATATTTTTCGGCCAGGGTGACAAAGTCCCCTTCCGGATCGATGACGACCTGCTGAACCCACGGGGCGCTCTGCTCGAGAATGCGGCGCAACAAGTGGGATTTGCCCGAGCCGGAATTGCCCTGAACCAGCAGACGGGTTGCCAGCAACTCTTCCAGATCCATAAGGGCAGGCTGGCCCAGTTTCATGGTTCCGAGATCAATGCTGACGGTCATACGGTTTCTGCTCTGATGATAAGGAGGGGTCGGGCGGGGAACGTCGCCGATTCGTGTGTCTTGCGCAAGAAATGGGTGGCTGCAAAGAGGATCTGGTTGATATTCAGAGGTCTCTTGTGAGGAACGGGGATAGATAATGGCCATCAAAAAGCAAACAATGCGCGCTTCGAGCGACATTCAACAGTCGATGGGGCCGAGGGAATGGGCCATGTTGCTGATGTTGTCTCTGGTCTGGGGTGGATCTTTCTTTTTTGTCGAGGTTGCGGTCACCCAGTTGCCGACACTGACCATCGTTTTCACAAGGGTTCTCTTGGCCGCAATCGCCCTGTGGGGTGTGATCCTGCTGACCGGGCGAGCGGTGCCGCGCAGCTTTGCCGTCTGGCGCGCATTTTTGATGATGGGCCTGCTCAACAATGTCATCCCCTTCGCGCTGATTGTCTGGGGACAGAAGACCATCGCGTCGGGATTGGCGTCGATCCTGAATGCCTCAACACCCCTTTTTACCATTCTGGTCGCGGGGCTGTTGCTCACCGATGAACGGATGACCTTGCGCAAAGGGTTTGGTGTGGTGATTGGCTTTGTCGGGGTGGTGATCATGATTGGCGGCGATGCGCTTTGGGGCCTTGGTCAAGGAGTCTGGGCGCAACTGGCCGTTTTGGGGGCGGCCTTGTCCTATGCTTTTGCCGGGGTTTTCGGGCGGCGCTTTAAGGCACTGGGTGTTGAGCCGGTGATGACCGCTGCGGGGCAGGTGAGTGCCTCAAGTGTGATCTTGCTGCCGATGGTGTGGTTGTTCGATACACCGCAAAGCCTGTCGGTGCCCTCCATGGGGGTGATTGGGGCTCTGGTGGCACTGGCACTGGTGTCGACCGCCTTTGCCTATATCCTCTATTTTGGAATATTGGAACGGGCGGGGGCAACCAATTTGTTGCTGGTTACCTTCCTCATTCCGGTCTCTGCCATTCTGCTGGGCGCTGTGGTGCTTGGTGAACGGCTGGAGCTGCTGCATTTTGTCGGGATGGGTTTGATCGGTTGCGGGTTGGCGGCGATTGACGGGCGGTTGCTGGCCCTTGTCCGGCGGGCTCAGTAACGGGCCTGCTGGCGGCGGATTGCGGCGATCTTGTTTTCTGCCTCGACCGCTTGTCGCAAGGTGGTGATACCGGAGGCTTCCAACAGATCGACGAGACGCAGAAAGACTTCCGCCGTGGCCATGGTGTCGCCCAAAGCGGTGTGGCGCATGTCGGGCAGGATTTCAATGCCGAACTGTTCTGCCAGAGCATCAAGGGTCAGGCTGGCATTTTGTCCCTGTAGATGGGCGGCGAGCAGCACCGTATCGAGCACCGGATTGGTGAATTTGATCCCCGTGCTTTCCTCCTTGAGGCTGAGGAATTTCATGTCGAAGGCTGCATTGTGGGCCACCAGAACGGCATCAGAGGCAAAAGACTGGAATTTCGGCAAGACCGCGTCAATGCGCGGGGCGTTGGCGACCATGGCGTCGGTGATGTGGTGGATCTTGGTGGTGGCGGGTGGAATGGTCCGACCCGGATAGACATACTGGTCGAAAAACTCGCCCGAAAGAATGCGACCATTGACGATACGCACCCCGGCAATCGAGATGATCTCGTCGCCACCGGATGGATCAAGGCCCGTCGTTTCGGTGTCAAAGACGACAAAGTCCAGCTCACGCAAGGGCGTATCCTCTAGTGAGCCAAGGTTGGTGCGCTCCATCAGATCGAAATCATAGAATTCCAGCCGCTCTGGCAGGATTTGCGTTTCCTCGCGTGCCTCATCGGTGTGGTGATCGCGGGCGGGAGCCAGAGGCAGACGCAGATGGATGGTGCCTTGTGGCACGCGGGTGCACCAGAAGTCGGTTTTGTGGCGGTCGAGCACATCACGGCCGGTTATCTCACCCAGATCGCGATCCAGTGGTTCATCGAGCCAGGAATTGATCTGGGCAACGCTTGGAACCTCGTCTCCATGCCAGTGGAGATCGATATAGACCTTGCGTCCGGTCTCGGTGGCCTGAAGCTGGAAGGCCTTGAGCCCGGTGGTCTCTGCCACCTTGCGCAGGACAAATTCCACCAGTTCAACAATGGTCACAGAATCGCAGTGGAGCCAGATTGGCTCTCCGATGAATTCGCAGGTGATCTTGAGGCTTTCGGCACTGTTGCGGCGCAGGACCGAGTTGAAAAGGGAGGAGGAATAGACATCACTCATCGGCCATGCATTGGCGAGCATGGCGTGGGCGGTGTCGTCAAGGGCGGTGATGCGTTTGGCCAAAGCTGAGGCTTCGCGGGCGATCATCTTTTCAAGCGCCTGGCGGGTTTGGCTGTCGAGATGAAAGTCGCCAGTCAGCATTTCCGCTGTGGCTTGCAGATTGGCTGCCGGGTCACGCAAATTCACCAGCGCATTGTGCAAGAGGCGGTCGCGCTCGACATTTTCGGCCAACTGACGGGTGACATTGTCGAAGGTAATCATGAAGCCGGTGGCGCTGGTTTCCTGTTCGTTGAGCAGCAGCGACATGCGCCCTTGCAAGGTGTGGCGTCCATCAGCCGTGGCGCAGATGACCAGTTGTCCAAGGCCTTCCTTGTGGCGTTTGTGACGGCCTTCAGAAAAACGGCGGGTGAGGCGCTCGAGGGCATGATGGAACGGGGCGGCGGAGACCACGCTGAAGAGTGAGCGACCAAGGCCGAGATCGCCGGATACGTGGAGAATTTCCAGCGCCCGGTGGTTATAGAGCAGGATCTTGTGGTCAAGATTGCAGATCAGTACCCCCTGACTGAGATCCTTCAGGACGCTTTCAAGGCGGCGTTTCTGTTTGTTGGCATTGTTGACTGCCACGGCAATCTGGCGGTCGGTCTCGTTGCGCGCCTCGACCAGCGCTTCGGATATTTCCCGGATGGCCGGATTGAGAAAGCCGAGATATTTGCCGGTTTCCTGATCAAGCCCCTGGCCTGCGCCAGCATGGACGAGGGATCGGACATCCTTGACAATCATCTCAATCGGGTTGGCAACATTCACATCGAATTTCTGCCAGACCCAACCAGTGAGGAACAGAATGCCAAAGCAGGTAAGTCCGCCGAACAGAACCAAATGTGGCAGGGCGTCAAATCCAATGCGCTGGAGAGCAAGATAAAGATCGATGATGACCAGCGCGCTGGAGCCAAGGGCGATCAGCGCAAAGAACAGAAAGATGCGTAGGCGCAGGCTGAGCCGCTGGAGTAAAGGCATGGAAACACTATGGATCTGACAAAATGGTCTTTGAGCTGAATTCAGGTTGATCGGTCGGGCTTGCGGGTCGGTTGACTTAGCCGAAGGCCATGTCATGCGTATTTTTCGAGCCGGGTTCGGTCAGCAAGGCATCAACCGCCTTGACGACAGCCTCAAGTGCGAAAGGCTTGGTGAGATAGGTGTCGGCTCCAAGCGCGAGACCTTTTTCGATTTCGATTTCACGGCTGCGGGCGCTGATCATGATGATCTTGGTGTCGCTCGTCTGAGCCGTGGCCCGGATTGTCTGGCAGGTCTCATAGGCACTGCGATCATCCTGAGAAAGATCGAGCAACACCAGATCTGGATGATGTTCTTGCGTGGAGCTGAGGGCGCTGCTGCCGTCAGGGGCGGTCATGACATGATAGCCTTGCGCTTTCATCAAATGTTCAAGCACGAAGGACATAGATGGTTCATCATCGACAACCAAAACTGAATGAGCCAAAATGGTATTCCTCCCAGAGACCGAAGATGACATGAAGTTTAGAGCGGGGCTATCGTGTATGAAAACTGACGACTGACCGCTTTCTCTTTTTCATTGAAAGTATGTCTGTTTTTGCCTTTTCGTGCTATTGGCCTTTCTGCTCAGCAAGGTGGTGCCATCGGGCGAGAGAACCTTTGTCAGGGCTGGTTGCAGACCGCGTCAAAAAGCGGATCGGTGCCGTCGATGTCGAACCAGTTGGCCGTGCCAATGGCATCCTCTGTCAAAGGCTTGTTGGCGGACCAGTCGGCGCGTTTGCCGCCAATGCAATCGATCATTTGCAGAATGGTCGTGGTCGGGCCGTCTTTCTCTGCCTGAAACAAAGTGGCAAGCCGAATGCCGGGATAGTCGTCATTTTTCTTGATGGTTGCCTTGTCGATGGCAAGGAAACGGTCGGTGCGGGGCACGATGAAGGACAGGGGCTGGAGCAAGCTGGTGCCCTCGGCGGTGCGCAGGATGACGACATTGTCGTCAAAGTCGCTCGTTGCGCGGGCATACCAGCCATAATCAAGGACAATTTGCAGCAGGATCATTGCGGTGCCTGCGGCCAATGGCACGGCTGCCTTCGGGCGCGGGCGCTTGAGGATCATCTTGTAGAACAGGATGATGAAGCCCGCCGCGCCGACCCCGGCAACAAAGGTTCCAAGCAAGATGAATAACATGGCTTCACTCTCTCCCGCGCAACCCGATACAAGGGTGCGATATACTCGAATTTGACTGCTCTTTCAGGCGCTAAGATCCTGAAACTACTTTGATTGACAGATACAATGGTTGACGGGCCTTGGTAAGACCGCATTTCGTCGGGGGCGGGGCGGGCGGTTTTGCCTGCCGCCCTTTGCTTTGCCTTAAGAAAAGGCGCTCTGGCTTTGTCCAAGAGCTGATTGCAGGGTCTTGATGATCAGGAAGGCATCCTTGAGATGATTGCGTTCCAGTTCGGAGAGGCTGGCCGGGGCCAGATAATTGTCCGGGGCGCGGCCCTCGCGGATTTGCCGGGCCTGATGCTCAAGGCGCATGTCGGCGATCAGGTCATAGGCGTCGATCAGGTCTTGCGCACTGGTCTTGTTGATGGTGCCCTGATCGCGGCCAATGATCAGCCGCTCGCGGGTATTGGCGGCGGTGATGGCACCCTGAATGGCGTAGGCACGGGCAAGATCGACAATCGGCACGACGCCATTGTGTTTGAGGTCGACCGTATCCTTATGCTCGCCCTTCTTGATCAGCGCAAAGCCGCGGAAAAAGCTGAGCGGTGGGGTGTGGGACAGGGAATTGGAGATCATGTGTGCGCGGAAAATGCTGTTCTTCTTGGCTTTTTCCATTGTCTCCTGAAACATGCCGGCAAACAGATCCTCTTGGCCAACAATCGGGCGCAAATCGAACATAACGCTGGCCAGCATCTGGGCCGTTGGGTCGGGCTTGTCGATCCATTGATCAAAGTAACGGCGCCAGACCGAGCTTGGCTGGCACCAGCGCGGGTTGGTGGCCATCATGTCACCGGGGCAATAGTAAAAGCCACAGGCGTCAAGGCCGTCCGAGACATATTGGGCGAGGTGCTTGAAATAGGGTCCGTGCTCGGTCGCGTTATAGCTGTCGTCGAGCATCAGGCAATTGTCCTGATCGGATATGCCGGTTTGTTCCTGCCGCCCCTGCGAGCCGCAGGCCAGCCAGAGATAGGGGATGGGGGCGGGGCCGAATGTGTTTTCGGCCATTTGAATGAGGCGGCGGGTCAGGGTGTCGGTGACATTGGTGACGATGCGACCGATATGGTGGGCATCAACGCCGCTGCCGACCAACTGAGCCAGCATTTGCGGCACTTTGGCGACAATGGAATTGAGGCCTTCAAAGTCGTCCTGATGCTGGATGTCGCGGATCAGATAGGGGGCGGAGACCGCCTGCTGGCGCACCAGATTGGTGTTGGTCAGGATGCCCACCAAAGTGCCGCCCGAGACAATCGGCAAATGGGTGTGGGAACGCTCCATCATCGAGGTCATGGCATCAAAACCGAGCGCGTCAGGGCCAAGGGTGAAGGGATCCGGGGTCATCACGGCGCGAACCGGTGTGTCGAGCGGCCTGCCCGCAGCCACCACCCGGTCGGTGAGGTCGCCCGAGGTGAGAATGCCGATCAATCTGTCCTCTTCGGTGACCAATATGCAAGAAATCCGGCGTTCCGCCATGGCTTTCGCCGCTTGGGTGACTGTGGCCTCTGGCGTGATGGTGATTGGGTCCGGGGTCATCAGTTCCCCAACGGTGATGGAGATCAGGTTGGTGGTCTGATCCATCCCTTGCGGCTTCGCCTGCCGTTTGATGATCGAGCTGTCGAAAAAGCCGTGAAAGGCTTTGTTGCCTTGCACCAGCCGATTGAATTCGGCCTTGGGAATGACGAACAGGGTGGTGTCTTCGGATGCGACCGCCTTGTTGGGGGCCTCTCCGTTGGACAGGAGCGCCCGTTCACCAAAGCAATTGCCGACATTGAGATGCAGCAGCAGATTGTTTTCCGGGGTGATCAGGTCCACCGCACCGGAATGAATGACATAAAGGCCGGTCATGCGCTGGCCGACATCGACAATGGTCTCGCCAGCCTTGACGCCAATGAACGAGGTCATAGTCCCGATCTCTTCCAATCGGCTCATTTCCAGAAGGTCGAATGGATGTCGATGTGCTGCAAAGTCTGCAAAGTCACGCGTGGCCATGACAAGCCTCCCCACGAACGCGTTGAACCGTCGAATTTTGCCCCTGATCAGAATGGTCTCCACAGGGGACGTAAAAAAGATCCCGCCGATAGTAGGGTCGGCGGGATCTTTCAACATGTCCTTGATCAAGGTCACGAGGATCTGGAAGGAGCCTCGTGACGATGGTCTTAGTGGTCGATTGCCGCGCCAGCACCTTTTGGAACGCGGATGCTTTCCACCAGTTCCTGAATTTCCTGTGGTGGCTCTTCGGTGGCCGAAGAAACAACATAAGCGACGGCGAAGTTGATGATCGCGCCGATGGCACCAAAGGCTTCCGGAGCAATGCCCAGGAAATGGTTGGCAGTGGTGTTTGCCAGCATGTTGGTGCCCGGGATGAAGAACCAGCCCTTATACATGAAGATGTAGAGCAGGGTGGAGAGGATACCGGCAACCATGCCAAGGATTGCACCCTTGGAGTTCACGCGTTTGGAGAAGATACCCATCATCAGAGCCGGGAAGATCGAGGATGCAGCCAGACCGAAGGCCAGTGCCACAACCTGTGCCGCAAAGCCGGGAGGATTGAGACCAAGATAGGCAGCAATCACGATGGCAACCGCCATGGATATACGTGCATAGAGCAATTCCTTTTTCTCGGAAATATCCGGAGTAAAGGTGCCTTTGAGCAAGTCGTGAGAGACGGCAGACGAAATAGCCATCAACAGACCGGCTGCAGTTGACAGCGCGGCAGCAAGACCACCGGCAGCAACCAGAGCAATCACCCAGTTTGGCAGTTTGGCGATTTCCGGGTTGGCCAGAACCATGATGTCACGGTCCACGCTCAGCTCGTTGCCCTTCCAGCCAAATTCCTCAGCCTTTGCAGCAAAGGTTTCGGATTTGTCGTTGTAATATTGGATGCGGCCGTCGCCATTTTTGTCTTCGAACTTCAGCAGACCAGTGGTTTCCCAGTTCTTGAACCAGTCAGGACGATTCTCATACTGAAGGTTGCCATCTTCCGCACCAATGGTGCCGGTCTGGATGGTGTCCATCAGATTGAGGCGAGCCATGGCGCCAACGCCGGGAGCGGTGGTGTAGAGGATCGCAATGAAGACCAGTGACCAGCCCGCAGTCCAGCGTGCGTCAGAGACTTTCGGCACGGTGAAGAAGCGGATGATGACGTGTGGCAGGCCAGCGGTGCCGATCATCAGGGACATGGTATACATGAACATGTTGAGCGGGTTGCTGGTATAGGCCGTATATTCCTTGAAACCAAGGTCGGTGACCACCTGATCAAGCTTGGTCAGCAGCGGCGTGCCAGAGGCGGCGTGATCGCCGAACAGGCCGAGCTGTGGCAGGAAGTTGCCGGTCAGTTCCATCGAGATGAAGATGGCGGGAATGGTGTAGGCAAGGATCAGAACGCAATATTGAGCGATCTGGGTGTAGGTGATGCCTTTCATGCCGCCCTGCACTGCATACAGGAACACGATGGCCGTGCCGATGATCAGGCCGGTGGAGGCTTCCACTTCCAGGAAGCGCGAGAAGGCAACACCAACGCCCTTCATCTGGCCGATAACATAGGTGATCGAGCAGATGATCAGGCAGATAACAGCCACGATGCGTGCGGTGGATGAATAGAAGCGGTCACCGATGAATTCTGGCACGGTGAATTTGCCGAATTTGCGCAGATATGGGGCCAGCAGCATGGCGAGCAGCACATAGCCACCGGTCCAGCCCATCAGGAAGACCGATGCGCCATAGCCGTTAAAGGCGATCAGACCTGCCATGGAAATAAAGGAGGCTGCCGACATCCAGTCGGCGGCGGTTGCCATGCCGTTGGCAACAGGGTGAATGCCGCGACCGGCTGCATAGAATTCGCCGGTTGAACTGGCGCGGGCCCAGAAGGCAATGCCGATGTAAAGCGCAAAGGACGCGCCCACAACGATGTAGGTAAGAGTTTTAAGATCCATAATCTAGCTCCAACGTCCTGTTCTTATTCTTCAACGCCAAACTTCTTGTCGATGGCATTCATGCGCACCGCATAGAAGAAGATGAGTCCAAGGAACACATAGATAGATCCCTGCTGAGCGAACCAGAATCCCAGATCGGTTCCACCGACAGAGATGCCAGACAATGCAGGACGCAGAAGAAGACCAAAGCCGAACGAAACCACGAACCAGATGATCAGGCAGACCGTGATCAGGTTGAGGTTGGCTTTCCAATAGGCACCGGAGTCATTATTCTCGGCCATTTATTCCCCCCATGGTGATGAACCGGGCTTGCGGTCCATTTTCCTGGAAACTCGGTTTGTTTGAAGGCGGATGTTTTGTTGTCGGGGGCCATTCCTCTTTTGCTCCCACATCCTTTGCCATCGCGCGCACCTGAGCAATGTTTGCGAAAGAAACCAGACAGGTGAAGGCACCTTCTGGCGTGTCACGATGTAAAATGAGTGGCGAGATGGTTTCAATTAATGTTTCGTATAATTCCATCATCCTTTAGTCTCGAAAGGACTTTTCTTTGCTGGATTTGAGTCCATTCGGCGCTGGTCTAGAGAAAAAGTTGTCTCTAGTCTTACTATGAAAGTATAATTGCCTTTTGTATTTTTCTGCATGTGCGAAATGACTTCAAAGAGACTCACATACCTTGTTTTGACTTTGTCTAAATTGCCCGGTCTTTAGAAGTGTTGTTCTTTCTAGGGGTAAAAACCCACTGATCGCACGCGGTGGATGGGTGAGGAGGTTCGAGGCGGTCGGGGGAAAATTTGGCGCTGAGATGATTTGGAATGCTTGAACTAGAAAATTGATGCTATTGGTATTAATGTTCCAGATTATTGGCGTTGTTAGGTGAATTTTATTTTGTTTCTTTTGGTTTTGAGAAGAAATAGGAATGTCTGTTTTGGCCATTTGTGCGAAGATAGGACAATAGTGCTGACATAAGTGCATTGGCATGAATGCAAGGCCCCTAAAAGAAAAAAGCAAGGGGTTGCTGTCAATGCAAGTGCCGTTCAGGTGGAGGTCTGACGGTGCGTATCCCGGTCTCCTGTCTTCTCTGGTGTCTGCGCGGAGAGGCAAGGGGGCGGCCATGTTTCAATGAGGGAGGATTTCAAGATGTCCGAACATGGACCTCTGTCTTTCAACGTGCCTGAACCGATGGGGCGTCCCGGTGACGAGCCGGACTTTTCCTATCTGGATGTGCCAAGGGCGGGCACCGTGCGCAAGCCGCCGGTGGATGTTGACCATCAGGATATTCGCGATCTGGCCCGCACCATGATCCGGGTGTTGAACCGGGATGGAGATGCGGTTGGCGAATGGGCCGATCCGGTCGAGGATGAGACGATCCTGCATGCTCTGCGCAGCATGATCCGCACCCGCGCCTTTGATGAACGGATGATGACCCTGCAACGGCAGGGCAAAACCTCCTTTTACATGAAATGCACCGGCGAGGAAGCAATTGCCATCGGGCAACAACTGGCTCTTGCGCCGGGGGACATGAATTTCCCGACCTATCGCCAGCAGGGGCTGTTGCTGTGTCAGGATTATCCGCTGGTCGATATGATCAGCCAGATCCTGTCCAACGCCAATGATCCATTGCGCGGGCGTCAGTTGCCGGTGATGTATAGTTCGAAGAAACATGGCTTCTTCTCCATCTCGGGCAATCTGGGCACTCAATATGTGCATGCGGTGGGCTGGGCGATGGCCTCGGCCATCAAGGGTGACACCAAAATCGCCACCGCCTGGATTGGTGATGGCTCGACGGCAGAGAGCGATTTTCACGCTGCTTTGGTCAATGCTTCGGTCTATAAGCCGCCTGTGGTTCTGAATGTGGTCAACAATCAGTGGGCGATTTCCTCCTTCCAAGGCATTGCCGGGGGGGATTCGGCGACCTTTGCCGAGCGGGCCCATGGCTTTGGTATTCCGTCCCTGCGGGTTGATGGCAATGACTGGATCGCGGTTTACAATGTCTCGCGCTGGGCGATTGAACGGGCGCGGCGCAATCTTGGCCCGACGCTGATTGAATGGGTGACCTATCGGGTTGCTCCGCATTCTACCTCGGATGATCCGGCCCGCTATCGGCCACGCAAGGAATCGGACGCCTGGCCGTTGGGAGATCCGGTCCTGCGGCTGAAGAATCATCTCATTAAAAGGGGTCTCTGGAGCGAGGACCGTCATGTGCAGGCCGAGGCTGAATATGCGCAGGAAGTGAAAGCGGCGACCAAAAAGGCCGAATCCTTCGGCGTGATGGGTGGCGGTTCGACCGCGCGGGACATTTTCGACGATGTCTATAAAGACATGCCGCCCCATTTGCGCGAGCAGCGCCAGAAGCTGGGAGTGTGAGCCATGGCTGAAATGAATATGGTGGAAGCCATTCGCGATGCGATGGACATCAAAATGGCGCAGGACCGGGATGTGGTGGTTTTTGGCGAGGATGTCGGCTATTTCGGTGGCGTGTTTCGCTGCACTGCCGGTTTGCAGGAAAAATATGGCAAGGACCGGGTGTTTGACGCGCCGATCAATGAAAGCGGCATTGTCGGGGTGGGGATCGGCATGGCGACCTATGGTCTGCGGCCCTGCGTCGAGGTGCAATTTGCCGATTATATCTATCCGGCCTATGATCAGATTGTCTCTGAAGCCGCACGGCTGCGTTATCGCTCGGCGGGGGATTTCACCGCGCCGATCACCATTCGCACCCCATGCGGTGGCGGCATCTTTGGTGGCCAAACCCACAGCCAGAGCCCGGAGGCTTTGTTCACCCATGTCTCGGGGCTGAAAACCATCATTCCGTCCAACCCCTATGACGCCAAAGGCCTGTTGATTGCGGCGATCGAGGATGATGATCCGGTGGTCTTTTTCGAACCCAAGCGGCTCTATAATGGCCCGTTTGACGGTCATCATGATCGCCCGTCGAAAAGCTGGGCGGGGCACCCTTGGGGGGATGTGCCGCAGGGCCATTATATTGTGCCGATTGGCAAGGCCGCGATCCGCCGTGAAGGGGCGGCGGTGACCATTCTCGCCTATGGTACGATGGTCTATGTGGCCGAAGCCGCTGTTGCCGAAACAGGGATTGATGCGGAAATCATCGACCTGCGCACATTGCTGCCGCTCGATATCGAAACCATTGTCACGTCGGTGCAGAAAACCGGTCGTTGCATGATCGTGCATGAGGCGACCTTGACCAGTGGTTTCGGAGCCGAGTTGGCCGCCCAAGTGCAGGAACGCTGTTTCTATCATCTCGAAGCGCCGATTGCGCGGGTGACCGGCTGGGATACGCCTTATCCGCATGCGCAGGAATGGGATTATTTCCCCGGACCGAAGCGGGTCGGCAAGGCGCTTGTTGCCATGATGGAGGAAATCTGATGGGCCGGTATAGCATCAAGATGCCCGATGTCGGCGAAGGCATCACGGAAGCGGAAATCGTGGAATGGAATGTGTCGGTCGGCGACTTTGTGCAAGAAGATGACATTCTTGCCGCCGTCATGACCGACAAGGCGACGGTGGAGATCCCGTCTCCGGTGACCGGGACGATTTTGGCGCTGCATGGGGAGTTGGGTGAGACCACTGCCGTTGGGGCTGAAATCATCGCGCTGGAAGTGGATGGTGACGGGGAAGAACACGCAGACGACAAAGCCGAAGATCTGTCAGACGCTGCCTCAGATGTCGCTCAGGACGTCTCTCAAGTCGCCAGCAAGGACGAAACACCGGACGTCCAGCCAGAGGTTGCTGCCGTGGCACCGACCTTTCAGGCTTTGGCTCCGACCGGTCTGCCGCGTCCTGTGGGCGAGAAGCCGCTGGCCTCCCCAAGTGTGCGGCGGCGGGCGATGGATGCGGGGGTCCGTCTGGCCTTTGTGCAAGGGACAGGTCCGGCCGGGCGCATTTTGCATGAGGATCTCGACGCCTATATTGCGGGTGGGGTGCGCTTGCCAGTGCAAGTGAGCGAGGCCGCCGTGCCGCTCAAAAATGGCGTGGAAGAATGGCGGGTGATTGGTCTTCGTCGCAAGATTGCCGAGCGGATGCAGGATTCCAAAAGCCGCATTCCGCACATCACCTATGTCGAGGAAATTGACGTCACGGATTTGGAAAAGCTGCGTCGTCACATGAATGAGACCCGCAAGAGCGATCAGCCGAAGCTGACCATTCTGCCGTTTTTGATGCGGGCGATGGTCGTGGCGGCGCGCGAAGTGCCGAAAATCTCGTCCCATTATGACGATGAGCAAAATCTGGTGCGCCAATATGAGGCGGTGCATATCGGCATGGCGACCCAGACCGATGGCGGCCTGATGGTGCCCGTTGTCCGTCATGCTGAAGCGCGCGGGGTGCGGGACATGGCCGATGAAATCCGCCGTCTGGCGGATGCGGCCCGCGATGGTTCGATCACAAGGGACGAGCTGACCGGTTCGACCATCACCATTTCGAGCCTTGGGGCAATGGGCGGGATCGTCTCGACCCCGGTCATCAACAGCCCGGAGGTGGCGATCATCGGCGTCAACAAGGTGGTGATCCGTCCAATCTATATCGACGGGGAATTCCAGCCGCGACAGATCATGAATCTCTCTTCCAGCTTTGATCATCGGATCATTGATGGCTGGGATGCGGCGGTCTTCATCCAGAAAATCAAGAGCCTGCTGGAACATCCGGCATTGCTGTTTGTCGAATAGGAGGGCCAGAGGATGAATCGGAAAAAAGGATCGAAATCCTGCGATGTCCTGGTGCTGGGGGCCGGGCCGGGGGGCTATACAGCCGCCATTCGGGCAGGGCAGGCGGGCTTGAAGGTGGTGATTGTCGAGGGCGAAAAAGCCGGCGGCACTTGCCTCAATGTCGGCTGCATTCCATCCAAGGCGCTGATCCATGCGGCGGCGCAGTTCCAAAAGGTCAAAGGGTGCGAACAGGAGAATGTCTTTGGCATTAGCCTTGGAGGCGGCTCTGTCGAGATCGACTTCTCCAAGACGATTGGCTGGAAAGATGGCATTGTGGAACGCCTCTACAAGGGCGTGGAAGGCTTGCTGAAAAAGGCCGGGGTCGAGCATATCATTGGCTGGGGTCGGATGCTGGATGGCAAGACCTGCGAGGTGAGCGGCAAGGATGGGCCGGTGCTGATCCATGCGGAGCATGTCATTCTGGCAACCGGGTCGGTGGCGAGTGCTTTGCCGTCTCTGCCCTTTGGCGGCAAGGTGATCTCCTCGACCGAGGCTTTGGCCCTGACACAAGTGCCGGACAAGCTGGTGGTGGTCGGTGGCGGCTATATCGGGCTTGAGCTTGGCACCGCCTTTGCCAAATTCGGCTCAGAGGTGCATGTGGTGGAATTTGCCGACCATATCCTGCCCCATTATGACCGGGAAATCGGCAAGCTGGTGCTGCAATCGCTCAATAGTCTCGGTGTCACCGTGACAATAGGGGCTGCGGCCAAGCAACTGAGCGAGGATGGCTCCGGTTTGGTGGTGGGCCTCAATGATGGCAGCGAGGTTACCCTGCCTGCGGATAAGATTTTGGTGACAGTAGGGCGCAAGCCCCGGCTTGAGGGCTGGGGGGCGGATAACCTTTATCTGACCATGCGGGGCGGTTTCATCGCGATCAATGATAAATGCCAAACCTCGATGACCGATATTTATGCGATTGGCGATGTCACCGGCGAGCCGATGCTGGCCCATCGGGCGATTGCCCAAGGGGAGCTGGTGGCGGACATTCTGGCGGGCAAGCCAAGAAGGTTTGATCCGGCTGCGATCCCTGCCATTTGCTTCACGGACCCGGAAGTGGTCTCGGCTGGTCTGTCGCCGAATGAGGCTGAGGCCGCAGGGTATGAAACTGTGATCGGGCAATTCCCCTTTGCTGCCAATGGCAAGGCGATGGCGAGCGTTGCTGAAAGTGGCTTTGTCCGGGTGGTGGCTCGCAAGGACAATCATCTGGTGCTGGGCATTCAGGCGGTTGGCAAGGGTGTGGCTGAGCTGGCCGCAAGCTTCGGGCTGGCGCTGGAAATGGGGGCGCGGCTGGAAGATATTGCTGGCACCATCCATGCCCACCCGACCCAAGGGGAAGCCTTGCAGGAGGCGGCCTTCGGGGCGCTGGGGCATACGCTGCATATCTGAGCTATGCGCAAGATCAAAGAAGGCGGCCCTGATGGTCGCCTTTTCTATTGTTGTTTCTATTTGGCTTTTGTTCTGGCTTGCCCTGCCGCAGGCTTTGGGGCATAGAACAGCCATGAGTGAAACAGCCCATCCGCCCAGTCTGACCCCGCCGCTGGTCAATTATCTGCCACCACAGGAGCCTTACCTGTCGGTGCTCTATGCGGACGACCATATTGCGCTGGTCGACAAGCCGACCGGGCTGTTGAGCGTGCCGGGCAAGGATCCGGATCATTGGGATTGTCTGGAATATCGCGCCCAGCAGCAGTTGGGCGACGCGCGGATTGTCCATCGGCTTGATATGGATACATCGGGCATCATGGTTTTGGCAATGAATGCCGACAGCCACCGCAATCTGGGCCGGCAATTCGAGAAACGCAAAACTCAGAAAAGCTATGTTGCGCGGGTCTGGGGGCATCTGGCCGAAGAGGCGGGCAATGTAGATTTGCCGCTCATTTGCGATTGGCCGAACCGACCCAAACAGATGGTCTGTTTTGAGCGAGGCAAGCCTGCCAAAACCGATTGGCAATTGCTCAGTCGTGATGCGACGAGCAGTCTGGTGCGCCTCATACCCCATACGGGACGCTCACATCAATTGCGGGTCCATATGCTCAGTCTGGGGCATGTGATTTTGGGAGATCGCTTTTATGCGCAAGGCGAGGCGCTCGCTTCTGCGGATCGGCTGATGCTGCATGCGGAGCGACTGGGGCTCATCCATCCTGCAAGAGGCGAGTGGATGGATTTTGAGAGCCCCTGTCCCTTTGCATAATCAAAGTTTTGCGGCGAAGCGGCTTATTGCTTTTTCCAGTTGATGACGATCTCGTTGACTTCTTTGGGCCCTTTGTTGCGCCCCGAGATGGTTTGAAACTTACCGTCTCCGGTGAGGAAAAAGCTGATGAAAACCTCGTTGGTGCCATCCGTGCCTTTCAGGCGCAACCGGTTGGGTTCGGCGTTGCCTTCCAGACCGATCTTGGCCATGCTGCCGGTTTGCAGTATCGGTGTGCCAGACACATAGCCGTTTGCATCTTCGGTCAGGGTGGAGCTGAAGCTTGAGGTCAAAGAGACCGATCCGCATCGGCCACTGAGCGACAGGGTGTCACTGTTGGCACGGAACTTGGCCTTGATACGGCAGGCGATCGGATCATCATGGGGGTTGCTGCCCTTGTGGTGGATGGTGCCAAGGCCGCGCCAGCTGCCATGGAGCTCTTCCAGAAAGGTCTTGGCCGAGGCCGGGCTGGCGGTGACAAAGGCGGACGCGCCAAGAAGCATGAGGGGCAATAACCGGATGGTGCGGTTGAGGCTCATTCTATCTTCCTTTCAGTCTTCCTAATCTTTGCTTTTGCCCGCTTCAGTCGGGCCGTTTTCGGCCCGCTTTTCGAGGGCAAGCAGGAAACTCGGGAGAATATAGAGATCAGCCAAAAGCGCCACAAATAAGGCGGTGATGACCAGCTGGCCGAACAGGGCAACCGACGGCAGGGTGCTCAATTGTGTCATGCCCAGACCGGCAACCAGAAGCATGGTGGTGGCCAGAACCGCGGGTGTGATGGCGCCAATCGCGCGGGCCATGGCCTGACTGTGGCTGTCGTCCGGATTGGTATGGCGGCAGAGGCGATATTGATTGAGCAGGTGGATCGAATTGTCGACCGCGATGCCAAAGGCAATGGTCAGGGCGATGACGGCCGTCATGTTGAGCGGTTTGTCAACGATCCAGAAATAGGCTTCGACCGTGAGGATGGGAATGAGGTTTGGCAACAGAAATGCAATGCCGAAGCGGATTGAGCGAACCAGCAGCATGATGGCCAGAATGACAATGATGATCGCGCCGATCAGACCGGTTCTAAGGTCGGAAATCAGGTTCGGCGTTTCCTTGGCGGTCAACAGGGATAGCCCGGCCAACGTGACATGATCTCCCAAACCATCGGCTTCCAGCCCGTTGATCAAGCCATCGGCATAGGCGCTGATCTGTTCTGCCGCCAGCATGGTGCCAAGGGGAATCGGTACCAGATAGGCCAGCCCATCCTTGCTGATGAAGCGGGAGAGGAGCACATTGTCCTCTGGCAGGTCAGCCCCTTCGAACCGTTGCAGCATCGCCACAATCGGTTCCGGGTCGATGGGCTTGGTGATGCGTTTGTTGAGAGAGGTCAGAATGGCCTCAAAGGTCTCCCGGTCCGACGCATTCAGGCCTTTCTGGCCATCTGGGTCTTTGAGAATTGCATAGAGCTGGCCGGAGCCTCCGAGCTTTTTTTCGATCAGCACTTCATCCTTGCGGATTTGCAGGTCTTCAGACAGATAGTCTGTCACGCGGAAACTGGCTGGCAGGATGATGTGGATGGCAATCAAGCCGACCGACAGGGCACAAGCGACGCTGAGGATGGTCTTGCGATGGAAGGTGGCAAGCCAGATGGCCGGGCGTCCGGGACTTTGCAGAAAGGGAGGCGTCGCGACTGTGTCCGTGTTGCCCTTCTTGAGCAGGAAATGAGACAAGGTCGGCACGATCAGAATGACGGACAGGAAGGCCAGCATGATGCCGACCGCACCGGTGAAGGACAAGCGCTCCATGGTGGTTGCGCCGCCAAGGCCAATGCCGATAAAGGCGAGCGAGGTGGTCAGGCTGGCAAGGAAACAGGCCGGGCCCGTGGTGGTGATGGCATAGGCGATGGCGTCCTTGCGCGGCAGGCCGTCAGACCTTTTGCGCTGGATCGACATATAGAGATGCACCCCATCGGCAAAGGCGACGACAATGACCATGGTTGGCACGATGGTGGTGAGGAAATCAACCGGAATGGAGAAAAGTGCCAGAAAGCCGAAATACCAGATCACCCCGGTGACCGGAGGCACCGAGCAGATCAGCGCGCCGCGCCAAGACCGGAAAATGGCACCAGCCACCACGACGCAGAGCAGGATCGAGGCGATGGTCAGTTTGGTCTGGTCCCCATGCAGGGTGTCGCGGATGGTGCGTTGGATTTCCGGGATGCCGACAAAGGACAGGGTGAAGGCTTGCTGATAGGGGGCGGCGAGTGCCTTGATTTCGGCAAGACTTTCCGGGGTCAGTTTGGCGGATTTGCCCTCTTCGGCAGAGCCGGTCATCAGGGAAATGAGCGTTACGGTCAGGTCTTCGCTGAGCATTTTGTCTGCGAGCGGTACCTGTTGTCGGAGGGCGTCAAGCCGCTCGGCAATCGGTTTGGTGCGGATTTGCGGGCTGGTGAGGAAAAAGGATGGCTCTGCCAGCTCGTCGCTGTCCTGTGAAGCGGTTTGCGTTGCCCGTGTGACATCCGGCAGGGAAAAGATGGAGAAGGCCGCTTCAACCTGACTGGCAAATTGCAGATCGAGCAGGAAAGTCTGAAAGGCCTGATAGGTCTCGGGGTTGGAGAGATCCGCGCTCTTGATCAGCAGCAGTTCGTCCTGCGAGAAGGCGCGAAAGCGGTTTTCCAGTGCCACAAAGCTGCGATAGCTCTCGCTATCATTGGCCAGATTGTCGGTGATGTCACCGGTGAAGCGCGTCTGTGTGACCATCAAATAGGTGGTCAGCAGGGTGACAGCCAGTGCGATAATGGCAATCAACGGGGCATTGGAGGCAATTTTGGGAGCCGCCTTGTTCAGACCAAGACTTTGCATGTCGGTCGATACTCTCACTCGTCGAGGCGGGCGCTCTCCTCGGTCTGGGCATCGGCATAGAACCAGCTGTGCCAGTTGCTTGCCTGCTCAAGACCCTGCTTGATCTGATCAGGAACAATGAAACTGCGTCCCAGCCATCTGGTCATATCGACCGGAAGATCAGGGAAGATGCTGGAGACCAGTTCAGTGCAGATCAATTGTTGCTGGTTGAGCCCGTCCAAATTGTAGTCATAGGCTTTTCCCATATTTTCCACGATGCGGTCAAAGTAAAAATCGGTCTTCTGCAAATTGTCCGACCTGAAAATAATGATTTCATCAGCATTGAGTAGCTCATCAAGACTGCCCATGCGAACACCAAAACGGTCCGACTGGACGACGGATCGTCCATCCCGAACAGCGTTGAGAAGCTTTTTGTAACGCGGATTTTCGTCCCATTGACGTTGGTGCCAATCGGTTCCGTCGCCAAGCCAGATCGCCACATGGGTATAATGGCCCGGTGTGGTCATGGCTGTCGCCTTGAAGGGGGCGGCGATCAGCAAAATATCAAAGGGTTTTAGGCCGTCAGTGACCGTTTGGACCAGCTCGGGATGATTGGACAGATGGCCTTTGCGTGTTTCGATCAGCCCGATACTGTTGGCATAGGAACGGGTAACAAGGGTGAAAAAGCTGCTGAACAGGGGTTTGGCTCGATAAAGGCTGTTGCCCATATCTGCTCCAAGAAGACCCAATAGCAGGATTAGCAACCCCAGTCTGACCGTGGGGAGCCTGACGGGCTTGAGTCTTTGCACGTCGGGATAACAGGTCTGGTCTGTTGTGCTCATGATCGGTTCGGGTCACTTCTGAGGTGGCTTCTGGATGGTCGCTTGTTCTGTTAGGTCAGCTTTGTGGTCGCTTTTTGATAAAAGGATGCGCCTCTTTTCATAAAACTGCAACTTATGCGCCTAGCAAGGGCTACATCTGTACGATTTGGGCACAAAGGTTGATCGGGAGTTTCTCGGAAACGTCCTGAAAATGGCGATTTTTTGTTACTAGTTGCGAATGCTTCTTAAAAGCAGTTGTAATTATTGGAAGGGCTTGTTAGGCTCGTCCCTGTTGCAGTTCTTTGCCTTATGGAAAGATGGTTTGATGAAGCTTTTGAAGAGATTGGCCGTGGTGGTGATGATGATCACCCTGTTGCCAATGCAGGCGGCCTTCGCTGCTGAGAAGACATTCAAGGTGGTGACGACCTTTACGGTCTTTGCCGATATGGCGCGCAACATTGCAGGGGATGTTGCCGAGGTGGAATCGATCACCAAGCCGGGTGCCGAAATCCACAATTATCAGCCCACCCCGCGTGACTTGATCCGCGGTCAGGGGGCGGACCTCATTTTGTGGAATGGTCTCAATCTGGAGCTTTGGTTCGAGCGCTTTTTCCAGAATTTACGCGATGTGCCGAGTGTCGTGCTGACAGAGGGTATCGAGCCGATGTCAATCAATGCGGGGCCGTATGAGGGCAAACCGAACCCACATGCCTGGATGTCGCTCAGTGACGCGTTGATCTATGTGGAGAATATCCGCAAGGCGCTGGTTAAGTATGATCCTGATCATGGCGACATCTACAATCGCAATGCTGAGATCTACAAGGACAAGATACGGGCGATTTCTGATCCGATCCGGGACAGTCTGGCGGCGATTCCGGACGATAAGAAATGGCTGGTGACCAGTGAAGGCGCCTTCAGTTATCTGGCACGGGACTTTGGGCTCAAGGAACTGTTTCTCTGGCCGATCAATGCGGATCAGCAGGGTACACCCAAGCAGGTGAAGCGGGTGATCGACACAATCCGGGCCGAGGGCATACCGGTGATCTTTTCCGAAAGCACGGTATCTGACAAGACCGCCAAACAGGTGGCCGAGGAAACCGGGATCAAGTATGGTGGCGTTCTCTATGTGGATTCCCTGTCCGAAGCCGACGGACCGGTTCCGACCTATCTTGATCTGTTGAAAGTGACCGCGCAGACCATCGCGGATGGGCTGGCAAAGCAATAGGACCTGTCCCGGCATGCTCCCAAGTGCCGGGCAATTGAAACGCTAGAAGGCATTGTCTTGTCGCATGAGCCTGGCTCCATGTGACAAGCTTTGTTTTGGTTGATTGTTGAAGATGACCATGAAAAATGCGCCTGTCCGACAGGGTGAGATGTCGGAAATCGGACTGGAAGCCTGCGATATCACTGTGACCTATCGCAATGGCCATACGGCCCTGCATGACGCCAATTTCACCGTCCCGCGTGGCTCGATTGCAGCGCTGGTCGGGGTCAATGGGTCGGGCAAGTCCACCCTGTTCAAGGGGCTGATGGGCTTTGTGCCACTGGCCAAAGGCTCTGTGACCATTCTAGGTATGCCGGGGGCGGAGGCTCTCAAGCATAATCTTGTGGCCTATGTACCGCAGGCCGAAGACGTGGACTGGAACTTTCCCGTGCTGGTCGAGGATGTGGTGATGATGGGGCGCTATGGCCATATGAATTGGCTGCGCATTCCGTCCAAACATGATCATGCGATGGTCCAGCAGGCGCTGGAACGGGTCAGTATGCAGGATTTCCGCAAGCGCCAGATCGGTGAACTGTCCGGCGGTCAGAAGAAGCGGGTTTTTCTCGCTCGAGCGCTGGCACAGGAAGGCAAAGTCATTCTGCTTGACGAGCCGTTCACCGGGGTCGACGTGAAGACAGAAGAGCAGATTATCACTCTTCTGCGAACCTTGCGCGATGAAGGCCATGTGATGCTGGTCTCCACCCACAATCTGGGGTCGGTGCCGGAATTTTGCGACCGCACCATCATGGTCAATCGCACGGTGCTGGCCTCTGGTCTGACGAGCGATGTTTTCACTCAGGCCAATCTCGAAAAGGCCTTTGGCGGGGTTCTGCGCCATTTCATTCTGGGTGGCGAAGAGCTGCATGATGATGATGATACGCGTCAAGTCACCGTGCTGACCGATGATGAGCGGCCGCTGGTGCTCTATGGCGAGGCCGAAGAGACCGATGGCGATGCTGCTGGCCATGTGTCCGGCAGCAAGGGGTGAGACATGGAGACACTGCTTGAACCCTTTGCCTATGACTATATGCGCAATGCCATGTTGATCAGCACGCTGGTCGGAGCCATTTGTGCCTTTCTGTCTTCCTATCTGATGCTCAAGGGCTGGTCGCTGATCGGCGATGCCTTGTCCCACTCCATCGTGCCCGGTGTCGCCGGGGCCTATATGCTTGGACTGCCTTTCTCGATTGGCGCATTCATTGCCGGCGGGTTGGCCGCGACCACCATGCTGTTTCTCAATCAGCGTACCAAGCTGAAGGAAGACACGATCATCGGGTTGATCTTTACCTCCTTTTTCGGGCTTGGCTTGTTCATGGTGTCCCTGTCACCAACCTCGGTGAATATTCAAACCATCGTACTGGGCAATATTCTGGCGATCACCAAAAGCGACAGTTTGCAATTGTTGATCATTGGCGGGGTGACCCTGACGATCCTGTTGCTCAAATGGAAAGATTTGATGGTCGCTTTCTTTGATGAAAGCCATGCCCGGTCCATCGGACTCAATCCCGATTGGCTGAAGGTGTTGTTTTTCACCTTGCTCAGTGCGTCGACGGTGGCGGCCTTGCAGACGGTGGGGGCTTTTCTGGTCATTGCTATGGTGGTGACACCGGGGGCGACAGCCTATTTGCTGTGTGATCGCTTTCCACGGCTGATTTTGGTGTCGGTGCTGATTGGTTCTCTTACCTGTTTTGTTGGTGCCTATATCAGTTACTTTCTGGATGGGGCGACGGGCGGCGTGATTGTGGTTCTGCAGACGCTGATCTTTCTGGTGGTTTTTCTGCTGGCCCCCAAGCATGGCATGCTGGCCGCCCGCCGCAAGGCGCGCGAGGCACTGAAGCCCAAGGAGACGGTGGTATGAGCGACTTTCTCGATATGGCCTTGATGCCTTTTCTGTTTCCTTTCATGCAGTCGGCCTTTTGGGTGGCGGTGATTGTCGCCGTGCCGATGGCGCTTTTGTCCTGTTATGTGGTGCTGAAGGGCTGGTCCCTGATGGGGGACGCCATTTCCCACGCCGTCTTCCCCGGCGTCGTGATCGCTTATCTGTTGAATATCCCACTGGTTGTTGGGGCCTTTTGTGCCGGGATGTTTTGTGCGGTTTTTACCGGTTGGCTGAAAGAGAATAGCCGGGTGAAGGAAGACACGATCCTCGGCATCGTCTTTTCCGGCATGTTTGCCTTTGGCATTGTGCTCTATCTGAAAATTGAGACAGAGGTGCATCTCGATCACATTCTCTATGGCAACATGTTGGGTGTGCAGTGGCATGAGCTGATGACTGCGTTGCTTGTCGGACTGGTGACCTGTGCGTTCATCCTGCTCAAGCGGCTTGACCTGTTGGCCTATGCCTTTGATCCGCAACATGCGATGGCCATAGGTCTTCCGACGCGGTTTTTGCATTATGGATTGCTGGCGGTGATTTCTCTCACCGTGGTGGGCGCTTTGACGTCGGTGGGGCTGATTTTGGCGATTGCCTATCTGATTGCACCCGGAGCGATTGCCTTCTTGCTGACCCGCACCTTCAATGCCATGCTGATCGTTGCGGTGGTGGTGGCTGTGGGCTGTTCGATTGTTGGGGTCTATCTCAGCTTCTTTCTCGATAGTGCCTCGGCGCCGACCATCGTGCTGGTCATGTCCACCCTGTTCGTGATCAGCTTTGTGATGAGCTTGTCACGCAATCGAGCGATCTCACGACAAATGGTGGTTTCGCGCGGTGGTGATCATCACTATCACCCGTAACGGACGTGGTGGGCCTGCCTTGCGCAAGTTGTGAACAGCAAAGCGCGTTTATGGATCTGCTGTTTCGGCTTAGTGATTATCCGGGGCTTGTTTGTGACGGGAGAGTGGGAGTATCCCTGTCGCAGATTTGAGTTGGAGGAATCATGTCTGCTTTTACCTTTCGAACCACGCCCTGCATCCGTGCTGAGGCTGGGGTGTCAGCAAAGCTTGGCCCGGAGATTGCCGCCCAGTTTGGCCGTTCGATCCTGATCGTGACGGACAAGGGGCTGGTGGCAGCCGGGCTGCTTGCCCCCTTTATCGCGTCTTTGGAAAAGGCAGGCGTCAAGGTTGCTGTGTTCGATGAAGTGGTGGCGGATCCGCCCGCCTGCGTCGTGGAAGCGGCAAAAGCCCATGCGCTGGACCATCAGGTGGAGGCGATCATCGGCTTTGGTGGTGGCTCATCTCTTGATGTGGCCAAGCTTGTCGCTCTGTTGGTTGGCGGCGGCGAGGCTCTGGAGGATCTGTATGGCGTCGATCAGGCCAAGGGTAACCGCCTGCCGTTGATCCTCATTCCCACCACTGCCGGAACAGGGTCGGAAGTCACGCCGATTTCCATCATCACCGTTGGTGAAGGGGAGAAGAAAGGGGTGGTGACGCAGCAACTGATCCCTGATTGGGCGGTGCTGGATGCGGAGCTGACCCTTGGGTTGCCTGCTGAAGTGACGGCAGCGACCGGGGTGGATGCCATGGTGCATGCCATTGAGGCCTATAGCTCCAAGTCTCTCAACAACAATCCGATTTCAAAGGGCCTCGCCAAGGGGGCGCTTGAGTTGCTCGGGGCCAATATCGTGGCAGCGGTACGCGATGGCAGCAATCTCCAGGTTCGCAGCAACATGCTGTTGGGGTCGCTGATTGCAGGTCAGGCCTTTGCCAACAGTCCTGTGGCGGCGGTGCATGCGCTGGCCTACCCAATCGGCGGGCTTTATCATGTGCCGCACGGGCTATCGAATGCGCTGGTTCTGCCCCATGTGATGGCCTTCAATGCAGCCGTTTGTGATGAAGCCTATGGGAAGTTGGCCCCGCTGGTCTTCCCGGATCTGCGGCTGGTTGCGCCGGATCGCCGGACGGCCCAGTTCGTTGCCCGGATGGCCGATCTCTGCTCGGAATTGGGGCTGAAAACCCAATTGCGTCAGGTGGGGATCGAGCGCAGTGATCTACCACATCTGGCGTCAGAAGCCATGAAGCAGACCCGCCTGTTGGTCAACAATCCGCGCCCAGTGGATGAGGTGGCTGCTTTGGCGATCTATAAGGCCGCTTGGTAGGGTGCTTTAATGCCCTTAGCTGCGCTTGAGGCGCTCCAGCGTCTCATGCAGGCTTGAGAGAAAGCGCGAGCGGTCGGCTTTGGAAAAAGGCGGCGGGCCTCCCCCCACTTCTCCCTGCTCGCGCAGATCGGCCATCAAATTGCGCATGGCGACAGCCGAGCCGATGCTGCTGTCGGTGAAGGGTTTGCCGTTGGTGCCAATCACTGGCGCACCCTTGTCTATGCAGCGCTGGGCCAGCAAGATATCGGCGGTGATCACCACGCTGTTGCCGTGCGCCGCGTCGGCAATGCGATCATCGGCGACATCCGGGCCATCCTCAACCTTGATGAAGGTGACCGGCTGGTCACGGGGGATGCGCATGAAGCTGTTGGCGACCAGCGTGACCGGCACCTGATGCCGCTCGGCAACCTTGTAAATCTCTTCCTTCACCGGGCAGGCATCCGCATCAACGAGAATCTCGAGCGGCTTGGTGTCTTTGCTCGTCATTGTCTTGCCTCTTGATTCCGTTAGCTGCGATCGATGAGACAGATCTGGATGTCAGCGACGTTGGTGCCGGTCGCGCCGATCTCGATATGATCGCTTGAGGCTTGCAATGCCTTGTAGCTGTCATTGTTGGCCAGCAGAGCCGCAGGGTCTGTATCTGCATCTCGCATTCTTGCAAGGCTATCCGGATCAACCAGCCCTCCGGCACTGTCGGTCGGGCCATCGCGGCCATCGGTGCCACCGGACAGGAACACCCAACACCCGGTGATTGGTTCGGCCTCTGCGGCCAGAGCAAAGCGGGCTGCCAGTTCCTGATTGCGGCCCCCCTTGCCATCGCCTTTCAGGGTGACTGTGGTCTCTCCGCCCCAGATATAGGCTGTCTTGTGACCATTTGGGGCTTCGGCCACTGCGTCACGCAGCATGGGCGCGACCTCTTCGACATCGCCCTCGAGCAAATCATCGAGGATCAGTCCACGCCAGCCCATTGGCAGGGCTTCGAGAATGGCTTCAAGGCTGATGGCGTTCGAACCGATCAGGCTGTTGCTGCTGTTGGACAGATCGGCGGGGGGGCTGTCTTGCTCGCTGCTGGCCTTGGTTTCAAGGGCCGTTCGTACCGCGCCGGGCAAGGCATCAAGCAAGCCCTTGTCTGCGAACAGGGCCATGGCGTCCTTGGCAGTTCCCAGCGGCGGGCTGGTCGGGCCGGAGGCGATGGTGCTCAGATCATCGCCGACCACGTCTGAGAGAATATAGCTTTGCACCTTGGCCGGGTGGGCCAATTGGCTGAGACCGCCACCTTTGAGCTGCGACAAGGTCTGGCGGACGAGGTTCATTTCATGGATGGCGTAGCCATTGGCCAGCAGCAGCTTGTTGACGGCGATCTTGTCCTCAAGGCTGATCCCGTCAATCGGAGCAGGGACAAGGGCGGAGCCGCCGCCGCTGATCAGCACGATCACCTGATCTTTAGCCGTTGCGCCTTCTAGCAGAGCGATGATGGCCTGACCGGCGGCAAGGCCATTGGCATCTGGGACCGGGTGTCCGGCGGCAAAGCAGGAGGCCCCATCAATCGCCTTGGCATTTTCATAATTGGTGACCACCAAGGCCTCAAAGGGCGTGCCGTCGGGCAGGGCCTTGAGGCAGGTCTCCGCCATGGCGTTGGCGGCCTTGCCCAGCGCAATGATCAGGTAACGGCCGGTTTCAAGCGGTAGCAGAGGGTGCTTTTCAAAGGCGCGTGCCAGCCCATGGGCCGGATTGGCCGCATCCACACCCACCTGAAATAACGCCAGAGCCAGATCTCTCAAGGATTGGTTGTCCTTCTGCTGCTCTGCCATCTGCTTCTCTCCCTTTGGCGTGATTTTCTGTCATCGAATTTGGGCAGACTATAGAAGTGGCCACAGCAAAGGGCCAGAGTTTATGGGTGGATTGTTGGGTGAGGCACAAAAAAATAATGCCCTGCTCCCAAGTGATCGGGTGCAGGGCATGAGGGTCATCCGGGCGGGTCCGATTGCATACGTTATCGGGGAGAGGCAGTATGCGTTTCGGCGGCCCCCCGTCGCAGATGACGGTGCCTCTGGGGAGAGGCTTCGTTGGCTCACTTACGAAAGTAACTTTAATACTTTCGTCTTAGCCGGGGAAGTTATACCTTTGAACAGGCCTGTCCAATCCCCAGATTTTCCACTCGATCCCCAGATTTCCGCCATTCTTGCGGTCAGATGGTCACTCTTCGCCACGGCGATAGAATGTCATGGATTCCCAGTCGCGGCGGTCCGGATGGATGCGTGGCTCGGATTTGCCTACATTTTTGAAGATGTTGAGGGCGAAAGAAAAGGGCGTGCTGTTTTTGTCGAACATGGCTTACCTCATCATGCTGTTTCGAGCCTGCCTTGGCCCGAATTTGCGCTGCATTCTGTATGATCTTTTCAGCTGGTTTGATGTCTAAATTCCGGGGCTGATTGGATCGGATGCTGTGGTTGCTGTGTGTGTTTTCTGTCTGTTGTTGGCTCTATTCTGCCATTTTTCTAATTTTTCGGAAGAGATGATTGTGCGACACACCTATGCATAAAATGCATGGATATATTTTTCGGAATGCAAAATAATTATGACGATACAAAAGGCTGACGGGATTGACTTTTTGTGATACGTTCTCTTTATGTTCCTTTTGTGCCCGGTTTTGGCGTCGCTTTTGTTGATGCATCCTCCGGGCTTTCACTGGTGCTTATCAAGGAGGGGGTTCTCATGTCTCAGTCTCTTTCCCAGTCTTTGGCGGATGCTTTTCCGCTCAAACAGGGGCGGGTGCATGAAGTGGTCGGCCATGGGGGGGTGGTTTTTGCGGCGATCGCTGCCGGTATGGCCCGTTGCCCCGATCGCAAGACCGGGTATCAGGCACGGGCTGTTTTGTGGCTGGTTGAGGGATGGCGCAGCGATCAGCTCAATCCGCACGGGCTGGCTGCCTTTTGTGACCCGGAGCATCTGCTTTTGGTACGGGTGCCCGACCACAAATCGATGCAGGCCTGTGCCGAAGAGGCCTTGCGCTCCGGTGCGGTGGCGGCTGTGGTGGCGGAAATGGCGCAACCGGTTTCCTTCACCGCCGGGCGACGGCTGCAGCTGGCTGCTGAAGAGGGGCGGGCGACGGGTATCCTGTTGATTGGCGAGGGGATGGGGACCAATGCAGCGGAAAGCCGCTGGCATTGTGCACCGCTTTTTCGGCAGACTCCTGCGGACTCCTCCCTGTCATCCTATGCAGGGCGGTCTGGTGACTCGACTCTACAACGCTGGCAGATTATAAAGAACAAATCAGGAACATTGGGAAGTTGGGATATCATCTGGGATGCAGAGACGCGTCGTGTCATTGTGGTTTCCGAGGCTGGCGAGCGACCGCATTATGCGGCACCAACCGGCGATGATGCCTTTTGCGCTCACGTGGCAGCAGAATAACACCGAGCGCCTTTATTGCCTCAATGGGCTGGCCGAGCAGGAGGGGTTGGAGCGGGGCATGGGACTGGCCGATGCCCGTGCCCTGTGTCCAAACTTGCAGACCATGCCGGCGGATCAGGACGCCGATCATCAGTTTCTTCTGTTGCTGGCCCGTTGGGCGGGGCGCTATTGCCCTTGGGTCGGGCTGGAAGGGGAGGATGGCCTGGTGATGGATGTCACCGGATCGACCCATTTGTTTGGTGGCGAGTTGGCTTTGCTTGAGCGGCTTGAGGAGCGGCTGGGCCATGCGGGCCTGTCAGTGCAAATGGGGCTGGCGGAGACACGCGGCGGGGCGTGGGCGCTGGCTCATTATGCGCAAGACCGGCCGTTGTCCGAGCGGCTGGTGGCGCCGGGTCAAAGCTTGTCGGCGCTCGGGGCCTTGCCAGTGGCGGCCTTGCGGCTTGAGGACAAGCTGGTGACCGGGCTGTTGCGGCTGGGGGTGCGCAGCATCGAAGAGCTTTATGCCTTGCCGCGCGCGACACTGACCCGGCGCTTTGGTCTTGAGCCTTTGATGCGGCTCGATCAGGCCTTGGGGCATCGGGAGGAAGCAATTTCGCCCCTGACGGAACCGGCCCATTATGGGGTGCGGATGAGTTTGCCCGAGCCGATTGGCCTGACCGAGGATGTGATGGCGGTGGCGGGGAAATTGCTGGACCGGCTCTGCGACAAGCTGGACCAGCGCGGCGCTGGCGCGCGGGTGTTGCAATTGACCATGCGGCGGCTGGATCTGGCCGCCAGTCAGGTGGAATTGCGCCTCGCGCGCTCGATGCGGGAGGCCGAGCGGATCCTGCCTTTGTTCGAACGCGGGGTTGGCGAGGTGGATGCAGGCTTTGGCATCGACATGGTGCGGCTGGAAGCGCTGGCCGTCGAGCCGATGGCGGCCGAGCAGACGGTGCCTGCTGCACTCGTTTCTCAGATGGACGCAGGAGCGAAGAACAAGGCAGTCTCCCAGCCGCTTGATGATCTGATCACCCGGCTTGGTAGTCGGATCGGGCTGGACAATGTGTTGCGCTTTTTGCCCGCCGACAGCCATGTGCCCGAGCGCAGCTTTTCGCTGCAGCCTGCTGCGTGGAGCATGGCGGTGGATGAATGGCCCAAAGCTGGATCTAAAGCAGCTCCTGTTTCTGGCCCAGTCTCTGGCCCAGTCTCTGGCCCTGTTTCTGGCTTACCGCGCCCTGTGCGGCTGTTTCCGCCCGAGCCGATTGTCTTGCCCCTTTCATCAGACGAGCACACCGCCCGGCGAGAGCCTCCGGCCCATTTCCGTTGGCGGCGGATGCAGCTGGCAGTCAGCCGCGCCCGTGGGCCGGAACGGATTGCACCGGAATGGTGGTGGGAAGACCCGCTCTGGCGGTCGGGTTTGAGGGACTATTGGTGGGTGGAAACCCGGCAGGGCTGGCGCTTGTGGCTGTTTCATACGCCACAGAACCGGCTGTCCCACTTGTCGAGCTGGTTCGTGCAGGGGGAATTTGCATGAGCGCCCCAGATGATCAGGTGCAGAGCAAGAACGCTGGCACAGCGGCGCAAGGAAAGTCAGCCCAAGGAACACCGGCCAGCGGCCCGCATCCCGGACCTCAGCCCGGTGCGGTTTCAGCGCAGCAATTCGAGCAATTGCGACCGCCGCTTTATTCCGAGCTTTGCGTGATATCCAATTTCACCTTCCTCAAGGGCGCTTCGCATCCGGAGGAATTGGTGACACGGGCCGCTGAACTGGGATTGGAGGCGATCGCCATCACCGACCGCAATTCACTGGCCGGGGTGGTGCGGGCTTATTCTGCGCTCAAAGAATTGCAGCGCGAAAGCGATGAAGCGATCAAGGTGCGCTCGAGCCAGCGGATCAATCCCTCGAGCCGCGCGGTGCTGGACACTCCCCATCAGCAGCCTTTGACCCGACCCGAAGGCGTGAAGCTGCCGCGGCTGATTGTCGGGGCGCGGCTGGTGCTGGAGGATAGCAGTCTTGACTGGGTGGCGTTGCCGACGGATCGGGCCGCTTACGAGCGGCTGACCCGCTTGCTGACCCTTGGCAAAAGGCGGGCGGGCAAGGGCGCGTGCCATTTGCTGCATGGGGACATGCTGGGCGGCTGTTCGGGGATGATGTTGATTGCCCTGCCGCAGCAAGGGCTTGGCCATGGGGATGTGGTGGCGCACATCAAGGCGGCGGTGCAGCGCTTTCCCGGCTCGGTCTTTTTAGGCGCGGCGCCTGCCTATAATGGCTCGGATCAGCTTTATTTTGATGCTTGCTCAAGCCTTGCCTATCGGCTGGCCGCACCGATGGTGGCGGTGGGGGATGTGTTGATGCATCACGGCAAAAGGCGGCAACTGGCCGATGTGCTGACCTGCATGCGCGAGCATATCACCATCGATGAAATCGGCGCGCGCGCCCTGCCCAATGCGGAGCGACGGTTAAAGGGGGCGGCGGATATGGTGCGGCTTTATCGGCGGTATCCGGCGGCGCTCAGGCGGGCCAATGAAATTGCCCGGCGTTGCAATTTTTGTCTCAGCGAATTGAGCTATCAATATCCCGATGAGGTGGCGGGGGACGAGGGGCCGCAGGCGCGGCTTGAACGCCTGACCCGGCAAGGTCTCAAGCGGCGCTATCCGCAAGGGGTGCCAGAGCAATCGCAAAAGCTGGCCGACAAGGAGCTGGCGCTGGTCGAAAAGCTCGGCTTTGCTGCCTATTTTCTGACGGTGCATGACATTGTTGCCTTTGCCAAGGGACAGGACATTCTGTGTCAGGGGCGCGGGTCGGCGGCCAATTCCATTTTGTGCTATGCGCTGGGCATCACCGATGTGGCGCCGGAAACCATCACCATGGTGTTTGAGCGCTTTGTCTCGGAGCATCGCGGCGAGCCGCCGGATATTGACGTCGATTTCGAGCATGAGCGGCGCGAAGAGGTGATCCAGCATATTTATCAGAAATATGGTCGCCACCGGGCGGGGCTTTGCGCCACGGTCATTCATTTCCGCTCGCGCTCGGCGATCCGTGAGGTCGGCAAGGTGATGGGGCTGTCGCAGGATGTGACGGCGGCCCTGTCCGGCCAGATCTGGGGCTGGTCAAATGAGGGCGTTGATATGGGGCGGATGCGGGAGCTGGGGCTGGAACCCGGCGACCGGCGGCTGATGCAGACCTTGCGGCTGATTGCCGAGATTGTCGGTTTTCCGCGCCATCTGTCCCAGCATGTGGGCGGCTTTATCATCACCAAGGGACGGCTGGATGACCTTTGCCCGATCGAGAATGCGGCGATGGAAGACCGCACCATCATCGAATGGGACAAGGATGACATTGATGCGCTGGGTATCCTCAAGGTTGATATTCTGAGCCTTGGCATGCTGACCTGCATCCGCAAGAGCTTTGATCTGTTGCGCAGCCATGAGAGGCTGGATTTTGTCATCGGCACCGTGCCGCAGGAGGATAAGGCGACCTATGACATGCTGTGCGTTGCCGATGCGGTGGGGGTGTTTCAGGTGGAAAGCCGGGCGCAGATGAATTTCCTGCCGCGGATGCGTCCGCGGCGCTTTTATGATTTGGTGATCGAGGTGGCGATTGTCCGGCCCGGGCCCATTCAGGGCGGCATGGTGCATCCTTACATCAATCGGCGGCAGGGGCGTGAGCCGGTGCATTATCCGTCAGCCGAGCTGGAAGCGGTGCTGGGCAAGACCCTCGGGGTGCCTTTGTTTCAGGAACAGGCGATGCAGATCGCCATTGTGGCGGCGGGCTTTTCGGCCGAAGAAGCCGACCGGCTGCGGCGCTCGCTGGCGACCTTCCGGCGGATGGGGACGATCCATACCTTCCGTGAGCGTTTCATGGCGGGGATGATGGCGCGGGGCTATGACCGGGACTTTGCCGAGCGGTGTTTTTCGCAGATTGAGGGCTTTGGCGAATATGGCTTTCCCGAAAGCCATGCGGCGGCCTTTGCCATGCTGGCCTATGTGTCGGCATGGTTGAAATGCCATCATCCGGCGATTTTTGCCTGCGCCTTGCTCAATTCCCAGCCGATGGGTTTTTATGCTCCGGCGCAGATTGTGCGCGATGCGCGCGAGCATGGGATCGAGGTGCGGCCCATTTGCGTCAATCATAGCGGCTGGGACAATGGGTTGGAGCGGCGCGGCGACGGGGCATGGGCCTTGCGGCTTGGTTTTCGCCAGATCAAGGGGTTTTCGCAGGAGGATGCGGTCTGGATCGAGGCTGCGCGAGGCAATGGCTATCCCGATCCGCAGAGCTTGTGGCAGCGGGCGGGTCTGTCCTCGGCGGCCTTGGAGCGGCTGGCAGAGGCCGATGCCTTTGTTAGTATGGAAATGGATCGGCGCGAGGCGCTCTGGCAGGTCAAGGCTTTGTCGGGCCTCAAGCCGTTGCCTTTGTTCAATGATCCGATTGACGGGGAATGCATCACCGAGCCGAAGGTCCAGTTGCCCTCAATGCATCTGGGAGAGGAAGTGGTGGAGGATTATGTCGCCACGCGCCTGTCTCTTAGAGCTCATCCGATGGAATTGCTGCGCCCTTCGATGCCGGATTTGACCTGCCACGGGGACTTGCTGACTTGCACGCAAAAGAAGGTCAGCGTCTGTGGGCTGGTGGTGACACGGCAAAGGCCGGGGACGGCGTCAGGGGTGATTTTTGTCACTTTGGAGGATGAAACCGGAGTGTCGAATGTGGTGGTCTGGCCGAAAGTCTACAAAGCCTTCCGCCGGGCGGTGATTGCCGGGCGGTTGCTGCGGGTGCATGGCCATTTGCAGAAGGAAGGCATTGTCGTTCATTTGATTGCCGAGCGGGTGGAGGATTTGTCTCACCGCCTGTCCGAGCTTGGTCACCCGCTGGATGATGCGGTGGGCATCACCAATCCTCAGGCTGATGAGGCGCCACGGGTCAAGCCCTCCAAAGCCTTGGCGCGGTCGCGCAGTGTGGCGCGGGCACGGCATCCGCGTGAGCAGGCCAAGAAACTGTTTCCGAGCCGGGATTTCCATTAAACAGGGGGTCTTGTTGGTGCGGCAAAGCTTAGACCGGGAGAATATCCGTCTTCTGCGTCCGGGATGCCTGATTGGAGGCAGGGTGCGCGTCTGCATTAGACGGATCGGACAGGATATCGCTTGTGGTGAGATTTTCTGCAAAGCAGCTTTCGAGATAGTGGATCAGAGCGGCGATCACCTCTTCGGCCCGTTCTGGCGTTGCACGCTCGGGGGCACGAGCAATTTCATAGGGAACGCGAAAGGCCGATGTGGCATCCAGTACCATATGGGCCATGGTGTTGAGCTGGGACGGTGGGACGATCTCGGTCAGTATTTGCCGCACCAAACCGTGCAGGTGGGCGACATGGCGTTCGACAATGTCACGATGGGGCGACGCCAATTCCAGACAGGCAACAAACAAAGCCGGGTCTCTTTCATATTCCGCCTTCTTGATGGTCAGGAAGGTTTGGATCAGGTCGCGCAGTTTGCATTGCCATGCACGCTCGGTGGCACAGATGGCTTGGCCCGCTTCTTCCAGCTCGGTGAACCAGCGCTCGGCCAAAACAGCGAACAAGGCCTGTTTGTTCTTGAAGTGGGTATAGATATAGGGTTGGGAGACCCCCATTCGGTCGGCGATGTCGGACAGGACGAGACGCTTGCCACCGGATTCGATGACCAATTCACGGGCAATCTCGATGATCTGTTCCTTGACGCGGTCGGCGTCGATGCGTGGGCGTGCCATCAGAGCCACCTCCTGACATTGTTGCAATAGGTTATGTAGGCCTCGCCGAAACTGTCTATCGCGGCTTGTTCTTCGTGTGGGATGTACCAGAGATTGGCTGCCGCGAAAAAGGCAAGAGGTGCCAACAGGGCGGGCCAGAGATTGACGAGCAAGGCGATGCCGGTGAGATGCAGCAGAAAGCCCAGATACATCGGGTTGCGACTGATGCGAAACAAACCGCCGGTGACCAGATTGCGCGGTGTACGGAAAGGGTGGATTTCGCTGTCATTGCGATGGAACTGTATCTTGCCGGCAAGGGCGATGAGAAGTCCGGCCGGTATGCACAAGGCTGCGCCTGTCCAGACAAGCCAAAAGGGGGCTATCTGCAGGCCAGATGGGGCGGAAAGGCCCAGCAGGGACAGGGGTGCGATGGTCAGCAGGGCCGTCAGAGCAGGGGGAAGCAACGGGATCATCGGATGCTCTTGCGAGGAATGGTAAAGTGGGGTGGTGCTTGATAGATTGTAGTTTGATAAATATGATCAAGTATAAATTTATTCAAGAGGTGGTGTTGGACCCAATGACACCTAATGCCAAATGCGGTTGTCATTTCAGGGACCTGAGTTGTTGCGATGAGAGCATGGCTACAACGCCAGATATTCACTTTTGAGACACCACTGACCCCTCAAACCGATAAAGTCCACAGGTTGGTATGGGCGTGTGACGTCAATAAAAACACGCAATCCGATTGTTCTACATGGGCAACCGGTGAGGTGGCAGATCTGTGTTAAAAAGCTGATTCTTCGTAACATTTTGCAAACCAGCGATGCAGGCCTTCTCAACCAGTCTCAGAAACCGATTTCGCCAATTGGGAAATAAATCTTCTTTGACTGGACAAAAATGACGGTTTCTTGGACTCTGGCTGTTGCCGAAACCGGTTTCGTAAATCAGCATTTTCTCGTGGAGGACATCGTGAGTAAAGTTGAAGATATCCAAGATGCTATTCGGCGGAACGGCTACAGGCGCTCGGGCAAGCCGCGCGTGACGATCAATGACGTCGCCGACCATTTGGGTATGTCCAAGAGCACGGTGTCGCGGGCCTTGAATGGCTATAATGATATTGCCGAGCTCACCCGTCTGAGAGTGGCCAAGGCAGCCGCCCAGCTGGGTTACAAGCCCTTGGCGCAGGCACAGGCGATCCGTACAGGGCTCATCCAGTCATTGGGGATGGTGCTCAATGTGGGGGGGCATGGCAGCCACCGTCCCTTCCTCGCCAATTTCATTGACGGTATTTCGCGGCGGGCCAGTGAGGAAAACTGGACACTGACAGTGGCGACGGCGGAAAATTCCGAAGCCGTTCTGGAGACCATCGAACGTTTGAGTGGCGAGCGCAAAGTGGATGGCTTCATCCTGCCGCGGACCCGTGAGCATGATCCGCGCGTTGATTATCTGCGGTCCCACGATATCCCCTTCATTATGTTTGGCCGTACTGGCGACGACAAAGACTGCGGCTGGTTTGATATTCGCGGCGAACTGGCAATGGAGCAGGCCGTCGAGCGCCTTTACGGGCTTGGTCATCGACGCATCGGTTTTATCAATGGGCTCGACTATTACATGTATGCCCGGCTGCGGCTTCAGGGCTATCTGGCTGGTCTGGAAAAGGTTGGGCTGCCGGTGGATCGGGCGTTGATGCGGTCCAATGCCGTCACCAAGGAAGACGGGTTGCGCGAGGGGATCGCCCTGCTGTCGCAACCCATCCGCCCAACGGCGATCATCTGTGCGGTCGATCTTGCCGCCCTTGGGCTTTATCAGGCGGCCAAGGCGGCCAATCTCGACATTGGACGGGACCTGTCGGTCATGGCCTATGACGGTATTTCGGAAGGCGAGTTTGCCTCGCCGCCGCTGACCAGTTTTTCCGTTGACAATCGCGAGGCAGGAAGACGCCTTGCCGATTTGCTGATCAAGCGCATCCGTGGGGCTGCGCCTGAAACTCTCCGCCAGCTGGGCGAAGCAAAATTGATCGAGCGAGCCTCTGACGGCCCGCCGGTCTCACCTTAACTGGCTGTTTGGCGGTCGTCTGGCTGGTCCGGGCGATTGGCAAACCGCTTTTCGTCAAGGTCCGATGCAGTCGGCTAATCCAGTCATCAGCTTGCATCGGACCAAAATTCCGATATTTCAAAACCGTTGAATTGGGAGGTTCGACAATGCAATTTTCTAGCACCAGCAAAAAACTGACAGGCCTGCTGCTCGGGTACGCTCTGGCGCTCGGCTTCTCCATGGTCACTGCGTCGGCCGATGGCATCCGGCTCTGGACCACCGAAGAACAGACCCCTCGTCTGGCCAAACAGCAGGAAATGGCCAAAGACTTTGAAGCCAAAACGGGCATCAAGGTCGAAGTCATTCCGGTAACGGAAAAAGACCTTGGCACCCGCGCCACCGCTGCTTTTGCGGCCGGTGATCTGCCTGACGTTATCTATCATCCGCTGCAATATGCGCTGCCATGGGTGGAAGCGGGCATTCTGGATTCGGATGCTGCGACCGAGGTGGTTGATCAGTTGGGCAAAGATACCTTTGCACCCGGTGCCTTGAGCATGGCAGCGACCGACAATGGGTACGCCTCTGTGCCGGTCGATGGCTGGACGCAGATGATTGTCTATCGCAAGGATCTGTTCGATGCCAAGGGCCTCAAGGCCCCGTCTACCTTTGCAGACGTGGAAGCTGCACTGAAGGCCCTTCATAATCCGCCGGAAATGTACGGCTTCGTTGCCGCGACCAAGGTTGACGAGAATTTCATGAGCCAGGTGCTCGAGCATGTCTTCCTTGCCAATGGTGTGTCGCCAGTGGATGACAATGGCTTCAAGGCGCTTGATCCGGCGAAAACCAAGGAAGTGCTCGAATTCTACAAGGCCATCGTCAAGGCCTCTCCTCCGGGCGAGCTTTACTGGAAACAGTCCCGCGAACTTTATTTCGCTGGCAAGGCTGCGATGATCATCTGGTCGCCATTCATTCTTGACGAGCTGGCGGGTCTGCGCGATTCCGCTCCTCCAACCATCAATGATGATCCAACCAGCCCGGAACTGGCTTCAAAAACCGGTATCGTCACCAACTTTGCCGGACCATCCAACAAAGGCGGGGCTGCCTGGGGTGACTCTCGCTATTTCGGCATCACGTCTGATGCGGATATCGAAGCGGCTCAGAAATTCGTCTCCTATTCGATGAATGAAGGCTATACCAAAACCCTTAGCATCGCGCCGGAAGGCAAATTCCCGACCCGCCGTGGTGACAAGGGCAATCCAACCAAATTCACCGAAGCATGGGCCAAGTTGCCTGTCGGTGTGGATCGCAAAAAACCGCTGGGTGATCTGTATCCTTCCGAGATGATTGGCGAAATCGTTGGTGGTCTGGATGTGGCCCAGCGTTGGGGCGTCAAGGAAGGCCAGTTGGCGCTTGCCTCCAAGATGATCAACGCTCAGGTGTTTAACCAGATCGTGCGCAAGTTCACCGATGATGCCATCTCGGCTGACGAAGCGGTGGCTGCTCTGAATGAAGAACTGGCCAAAATCAAGTAAGCCAGCCTCATCCTGATCCTTCCATGCCGGGCGGCGCGGTCTGCCCGGCATGACAATGGAGCGCATTCTCATGTCGATGTCCGAACCTCAAGCCGGTCCCAGCGGACGCCGGACGCGGGATCCTGTATCCACGCCACCCAGCGCCGGGCCACTGGCCAAGCGCGAAGCGCGCCTTGCCTGGGGATTGTTGCTGCCCACGCTAATCAGCGTGGCTCTGGTGATTATCCTGCCTTTGCTGGCGATCTTCTGGATCAGCGCCAAGCCGATCAATCTGGGCGATTTGCGCCCCACGACACCCGATGTCTATGAGCGTCTCAAAGGCAAGCCAAAGGCCACCGGGGATGCATCGATCGTTGAGTTCCGTCTGAAAAACTCTTCGCGCGAAAAGCCGATTGCCAATGTCACGATGGTGGATGACTGGCCGGACGGACTTGTGCCGGTAGAGCTTGATGAGCGATGCGCCATCGCTGCAGGGCGCTTGTCCTGTAATTTCGGCGACTGGAAGCCGGGCTATCGCGAGAAGCTGCAAATCGAGGTGATTGCCGAACAGGCCTTCCTGGATAGTGGCATCAACATCCGCGACAGTGTGCCTGTGATGGAAGGGGATGCCTCGTCTGATCTGTTCAGTCTTGAATTCACCTTCGAGAATTTCCGTGCGGTCTTTGACAGCTCCGAATTTGTTGAAGTGCTGTGGGTGACCACCTTCTACACGGTGGTCGGCACGGTGGGGGCCTTGATCGTTGGCATGATGGCGGCGCTTATTCTCAACAAAAGCTTCCAAGGGCAGGGGATTCTGCGCGGTCTGTTTCTGTTCCCCTATGTGGCTCCGGTGATTGCGGTGGCCTTCACCTGGGTGACCCTGCTTGATCCTTTCTCCGGGTCCTTCAATGCGCTTCTGGTGCAGATGGAGCTGATCTCTGCGCCGATCAACTTCTTTGGCGATCGTCCTTTGGCGCTGATTTCGGTGACGATTTTCGAGATCTGGCGCTATTTCCCGCTGTCGTTCCTGTTCATTCTTGCGCGCATGCAATCGATCGATACGGATATGTATGAGGCCGCGGATATGGATGGGGCCTCACCTTTCCAGAAATTCTACTATCTCTCCCTGCCGCAATTGATGGGCATTCTGTCGGTCCTGTTCCTGCTGCGTTTCATCTGGACGTTCAACAAGTTCGACGACATTTTTCTGCTCACCGGCGGCAATGCGGGGACGCGAACCCTGACGGTGAATGTCTATGAGCAGGCCTTTGCGATTTCCAACATTGGCGCGGGTGCAGCCGTCGCCGTGGTGATCTTTGCCTGTCTGTTGGCCTTCTCCTTCTTCTTCTTCCGTTTCATGAGCCGGGAGGAAGGACTATGAAACACGGATTGTTTGTTGCTCCGGTGCTGGGCGCCTTGTGGAGCCTCACCATCATTGTCTGCCTGACCATTCTGCTGGCCTTCTCCACTGGCCTGCCGGTGCGGCCTATCTGGCTGGTGTCCTTGCTGCAAGGGGTGGCGATCGGTGGCATTGCGCTTTATGTCGGGCATCGCCTGCTGGGTGTCGGGCTTGCTTTGATCGTCATTCTGGCAACGAGCCTGATGCAGCCCTTTGCCATCCCGCTTGATCAGAGCCCGGTGGCACAAGGGTTGGGCCTGTTGGTGCTGGCAGCCGGTTTGTATTTGCCGCTTCGGGTCATGCTGGGGCATCTGCCAGCCGCCGCGCTCAATCGGCACCAATTCGAGGATGCCATCGTTCGTTTCCTTACCGGTTTTGGCTATGTCTTCTTCACTGCGGTCGTGATTGTGCCCTTCTATGTGATGGTGATGACGTCCCTCAAGGGCCAGCAGGCTTTGCTGCTCAATCCGCTCGATTTCTCTATTGAGTGGGACAAGGGCTGGGATCTGTTCCGCTCCTATTCCGAGCTGTTCACCGACTATAATTTCGCCAGCTATCTGTTCACCTCGATACTGATCTCCATCATGACGGTGCTGGTGACGCTGCTCTTCAGTGTGCCGGGGGCCTATGCGGTGGCGCGGCTGCGCTTTCGTGGGCAGGCCATGATGTCCCGTTCGATCCTGCTGATCTATATGGTGCCGATGATCGTGCTGGCGCTGCCGATCTATGTCGGCTTCTCGATGTTCGGTCTGCGTAATTCGTTGTTTGGTCTGCTTTTAATCTATCCGGTGACGACCATTCCGGTGGCGCTTTACATGCTGCAAGGCTATTTCCGCGGTCTTCCGGCCGAGGTGGAGGAGGCAGGCCTGATGGACGGTCTCAGCCGTCTTGGGGTGATCCTCAAAATCACTCTGCCTCTGTCTCTGCCAGCCCTTGCCTCGGTGTCGCTTTATGTCTTCATGATTGCGTGGAACGAGTTTCTGCTCGCCTTCATGCTGCTTGATGACCCTTCCAAATTCACTCTGACGCGGGGCGTCTCCATGCTCAACTCGTCAGAAGTGCCGCGCCAGCATTTGATGGCAGGTGCGGTGATCGCCACGCTCCCCATCATGGTGCTGTTTCTCGGTCTTGAACGCTTCATGACCAAAGGCCTGACCGCAGGCTCTGTTAAAGGATAAGATGATGACGACACTTTCCCTCTCCGATCAGGCCATTGCCATTCTGCGTGGCAATGATCGCGGCGGCTATACGGTTCCAACCGAAGGGCTCTACCCTTATCAATGGAACTGGGACAGTGCCTTTGCGGCCTATGGCTTTGCCGAATTCGATCTGCCGCGTGCATGGCAGGAAATCGAAACGCTTTTCTCTGGCCAGTGGCAGAATGGCATGGTGCCTCATATCCTGTTTCACCAGAAAGACGATGGCTATTTTCCCGGTCCCGACGTCTGGGGCACGGACAAGTGTTCGGGCAATGCTGTGTCCTCGTCGGGCATCAGCCAGCCACCGGTGGCAGCGACCTTCACGCGGGCCTTGTTTGAAAAGGACATCGCGTTTGGCAAGGAGAAGCTTGAGGCTCTGTTTGACAAATTTGTTGCATGGCATGGCTGGTTCATGCGTCATCGCGGCGAAAGCGGGGCAATCTGTGTAACCCATCCGTGGGAATCGGGGCGCGACAATGCTGCCGACTGGGATGCGGCAATGGCCAATGTCGATGCCAGCAATGTCGGTGACTATACGCGGCGCGACACGTCTCACGTCAATCCGGAGATGCGCCCAACCAAGCGGGATTATGACGTCTATCTGGCGATCCTCTATTTCGCTCGTGACAATGGTTGGGACGAACAGCGGATTCTGGATGATGGCCTGTTCCGTGTGGCAGACCCGACCCTCACCTTCACCCTGTTGCGGGCCAACCGCGATTTGAAATGGATGGGTGAGCAACTGGGCCGCGACGTGTCCGAGATTGATGGCTGGATCGTGGCGCTCGAAGAGGGCGTGAAGAGCCTCTGGAACGAGGATATTGGCTGCTATGATGCCAAGGATCTGCGTACCGGACTGTTTGCGGGCAATGTCACGTCGGCGGCGTTTCTGTGCTGGTATGCGGGGATTGATGACAAGCGCATGCTGCCACATCTGGAGCGCTTCCTGATCGCTTCCCCCCATGCAGTGGCGAGCCTTGATCCGACCAGCCCACATTATAATCCCAAGCGCTATTGGCGCGGTCCGGTCTGGGTGATTGTCAATACACTGATTGGCATCGGGCTTGAGGATGCTGGCTATCGGTCAGAGGCCGAGCGGATTCGCTCCGATTGTGCGCGGCTGATTGAAGGCGGCGGCTTTGCTGAATATTTTGACCCGGAAGATGGCACACCTGCGGGCGGGGGTGTCTTCACCTGGACGGCAGCCAGCTGGCTTGCCTGGGTGTCCAAAGATCCAAAGGAGGCGTGATATGTCATCCATTAAACTCAATGGCGTCGAGAAGTGGTTTGGCGATCTGCAGGTGATTAAGGGGGTGGATCTCGATATTGAAGAAGGGGAGTTCATCATCTTTGTCGGCCCGTCGGGCTGTGGTAAATCCACCTTGCTCAGGACCATTGCCGGTCTTGAGGAATGCTCACGTGGCGAAATCCTGATTGAAGGCCAAGACGTCACGGCCAAGCCTCCGGCTGAGCGGGGATTGGCGATGGTGTTCCAGTCTTATGCGCTCTATCCACATATGAATGTGCGTGACAATATGGGCTTTGGCCTGAAAACCGCCGGTGCACCCACATCGGAAATCCAGTCCAAGGTCGATGACGCAGCAAAGGCCTTGAAGCTTGAGGCCTATCTGGATCGACGTCCGAAAGAATTGTCCGGTGGTCAGCGACAGAGGGTTGCCATTGGGCGGTCGATCGTGCGCAACCCAACCGCGTTCCTGTTTGATGAGCCACTGTCAAATCTAGATGCGGCTTTGCGGGTCGAGATGCGTTATGAGATCGCCAAGCTGCATCGCGAGCTGGATACCACAATGATCTATGTGACCCATGATCAGGTGGAAGCCATGACATTGGCGGATCGGATTGTCGTTTTGCGGGATGGCATCATCGAGCAGGTCGGCACGCCCCGCACCCTTTATGAGCGGCCAGACAATCTGTTTGTGGCGCAGTTTATCGGCTCTCCGAAGATGAATATCATGCCATGCCAGACCGATGGTGACCGCTACCAGCTGGAAGAGGGCAGAGGCGGCGCCCAGACCCAAAAGGGGATTGCGGTCTATCTCGGTGTGCGACCTGAAGCCATTACTTTGGGTGATGTCGGTCAAGGGCAGTGCGATGGGGTGGTCGATATTGTCGAATATCTCGGGGCCGACACCCACTTGCTGGTTGACTGCGGCTCACTCGGGGCTATTGGCTTGCGGGTTGATGGCAATACGGCGGTCAGATCTGGCGATAAGGTCGGGTTGGTCTTTGATCCGGAAAAACTGCATTTCTTCGATGCCGAGGGGCAGGCGTTGCCCCGCTCGTAAGGATGGGTAGCCCTTCCAGAAAATCTCCCAAGAGCATTCTGCTCGACAATAGGGAACGGTTCTCCGCTCCCTATTTGTGTCTCAGGAGATGGGTCTAAGGGCCGATGGGCCGATCTGGTGCTGCAGTTCGAACGCCGCTTCAGGCGCCTGTCGTCATGGCCAGCGCAACCAGCCACAGGCTGTAGGCGATGATTGCGACCGAGGTGACAATGCAAAGTGGCATGAAGATTTGGCGTGACAAACTGGCCGCTTTTTTTTCACCGAACCGATATACCCATTTCTGGGCTTTCGGGTCGGTCCGCAGATAGTAGAGCAAAGCTCGCTCGTCCAGTTGCAACGGGATAATGGTTTTCAGCAGGCTTGCCGCCGCCATGCTGACGCACCCCCACATGATAATATCCAGCATTTTGCCCTCTTTTGATTGGTTCGGGCTGCGGATGAAAGTATCCGTTCTATCAATGGCTGCATATATGGGTGAAAAATGCAATCAGATTCGTGTAATTGACTTGTAACTTTGTTCGTAAATTAGATGAATATTCTAAAGGCTGCCAACAAAGGTCGCATATGTCGCACCTTTACTTAGAACGATCCAAAAGCCGGGCGAAGCTGTTTCTTGCCTTTGAACAAAAAAAGAGCGGCCGGAGCCGCTCTTGGGGAAGTTGGGGAGGGGGAGAGCAAAGTCAAACGAAGCGGTTGACCCAGTTTTCCAGTTTTTCCTGCTGACCAGAGCGTGGCTCTGGGTTGATGTTGTCCTTGAGGACGCGCTCGGAAATGCATTCCAACGTACCATTGGCCAGCATGTCCTTGTTCGCATCCTGCTCCCAACCGGCGTAGCGGGCTTTGAGGGCATTTTCCAGACCACCATCTTCGATCATGGCAGCCGCCGCCTTCAGGCCACGGGCACAGATGTCCATGCCACCAATGTGACCGGCCACCAGATCTTCGGCGTCAAGGGACTGGCGACGCAGTTTGGCGTCAAAGTTGGTGCCGCCGGTGGTGAAGCCACCCGATTTCAGGATGTGATAATAGGCCAAGGCCACTTCCGGCACATTGTTCGGGAACTGGTCAGTATCCCAGCCAGACTGATAGTCGTTGCGGTTCATGTCGATGGAGCCAAGCATGCCATCGGCGCAGGCCACGGCGATTTCATGCTCGAAGCTGTGGCCGGCAAGGATGGCATGACCCTGTTCGAGGTTCAGCTTGACCTCATTTTCAAGGCCATATTTGCGCAGGAAGCCGATGCAGGTCGCGGCATCATAATCATATTGATGCTTGGAAGGTTCCTGCGGCTTTGGTTCAACCAGAATGGTGCCTTTGAAGCCGATCTTGTGCTTATAGTCGACCACCATGGCAAGGAAGCGGCCCATATGGTCGAGTTCCTGACCGATGTCGGTGTTGAGCAGGGTTTCATAGCCTTCGCGGCCACCCCAGAGCACATAATTCTCGCCGCCAAGACGCATGGTGGCATCCATGCAGCTTTTAACCGTGGCCGCGCTGTAGGCAAAGACATCCGGGTCCGGATTGGTGGAGGCGCCGGACATGAACCGGCGATGGGAGAACATGTTGGCAGTGCCCCAGAGCAACTTGGTGCTGGAGGTTGCCATTTTCTCTTCGAAATAGTCGACGATCTCGTTGAGGTTCGACAGGCTTTCGGCAAAGTTGTTGCCTTCGGGGCGAACGTCTGCGTCATGGAAGCAGAAGAAAGGCGCGTCGAGAATGTCGAACAGCTCGAAAGCGACGTCGGCTTTCAGTTTGGCGCGGTCCATGCCGTCGCCATACCATGGGCGATCGAAAGTGCGGCCGCCAAAGGGATCGCCACCTTCCCATGCAAAGCTGTGCCAATAGGCCACGGCGAAGCGCAAATGGTCGCGCATGCTTTTGCCCATGACGATCTCGTCTGGATTATAGTGATGGAAGGCGAGCGGATCGTCGCTGTCTGGGCCTTCATATTTGATTTTGGAGAGCGAACCAAAAAAGTCAGTCATGATCAAAGATCCTTCAGGGATGGATAGGCAGCGGCATAGCGGGCATAAGCGTCTGCAAATGCAGGCTGCAGGTCAGTGTTTGGATGGAAGCTCTGGTCGATGGTCGGCATCGTGCAGACCTCTGCGGGATCGCATTTCAGATCGGCAACCAGCCCTGTGCGGGCCGCACCGAAGGCACCGCCGAAATCACCGGCGGCGGGGCGGTCAATTTGTTTGCCCAGAATGGTGGCGAGCAGAGAAAGCCAATAATCGGACGAAGAGCCACCGCCGACGGCAATCAGTCGGTCAAGATGGGTGCCTGCGGCTTCCAGTGCCTTGATGCCATCCATGAAGGCATAGGAAATGCCTTCGAGCACGGTGCGGGTCAGGCTGTCGCGATCGTCCGGATGGGCAAGGCCGATGAAGCCGCCGCGGATGCTGGCGTCATTGTGCGGGGTGCGCTCACCGCCCAGATAAGGGAAGAAGAGCGTTGACCCCGGTGCGTGAACCTCATTGCCCAGTGCCTTGGTCAGGGTGGCCGCATCCGATCCGACCAGCTTGGCATACCAGTTGAGCGCATCGGTTGCTGCCAGAATCACTGCCATGTGGCACCAGTGGTTGGCGGTCGAATGGCAGAAGGTATGCACGGCGCTGTCTGGCAGCGGACGGTAGCTGTTGGTGGCGGCATAGATCACGCCACTGGTGCCCAGAGACAGAAAGGCGTCGCCTTCAGCGACGATGCCGGTCGCCAGAGCGGATGCTGCATTGTCGCCCGCGCCGCCAGCCACGATGGTGTCAGGGGAGAAGCCCCAGCGTTCGACCAGCGCTTGACGAATCTTGCCGGTGCTTTCGATGCTTTCGGCAAGGGCTGGCATGTGGGACTGATCAAGGCCGGTTGCGGCAAGCAGCTGGTCCGACCAGGTGCGGCTGCCGACATCAAGCCAGGCGGTGCCTGCGCTGTCGGAATAATCAGAGACATAATCGCCGGTCAACCAGAGGCGGAGATAATCCTTTGGCAGCAGAACTTTCTTGATCCGGTCGAACAGGTCTGGCTTGTTGTTGTGCATCCAGACCAGTTTCGGGGCGGTGAAGCCGGGAAAGACAATGTTGCCCGTCAGGCTGCGGAAGCCTTCGGTGGCGTCCAGTTTGGCTGCTTCCTTGTAGGAGCGGGTGTCGTTCCACAGGATGCAGGGGGCGACGGGCTTGTCGTCTGCATCGAGCATGGTGGCGCCATGCATCTGGCCTGAAAGGCCAATGGCGCGGATGTCCTTGACGGCCTGCGGGGCATTGGCAGCCAGTTCGTCGAAGGCCTTTGCGGTGGCGTTGATCCAGCTTTCCGGATCCTGCTCGCTCCAGCCCGTGTCTGGGCGTTCGACGCTAAGGGGTTGGTTGACGGTGGCCACAATCTGCTGGCGTTCGTCCATAACCAGCAGTTTGATCCCGGACGTGCCCAGGTCAATTCCTAAATACATGATTTCCTCCCAACCGGTCCGTGGCATCCAAGATCGGAGTGAACGGGCCGGAGATATTTCGCCAGAAAAGTTTATTTTAGTTCGTAAAATAAATCAAGCGAAAGGAGTGTTCGCACTGCGAAACCGATTGTGCTTATGCGGCAGATGATTGAGATTGACCGATATTTCGGTCGTGGTCACCGGTTGCGATCTTGTGGACAGTTGCCGTGGTGCGCGGCCCTTGGCATTGCGAGGGGAGGGGCCTCGGGTTTGGGCCAACTGTCCCGTGACAAGGTCTGGAGACGTGCGCGCGGCTCGGGGCTATCTGGCGGGTCAAGAAGGGTCAGGAAGGGTCAGGAAGGCATGTTACGGGTCTGGGGCATTGAGCTGGTCGATCGTGATGCGGACAATCTCTTCCAGAGCGTAGGCAGCAGCGCCCTTTGCCCACATCAGGTCTCCCCATTTGTGGATGCGGATTTCAGGGGCATGGTGCCCTTTCTGAATGGTCGAGGATTTGACTGCATCCAGAACGGTCTGGGCATAAAGATAGTCGAACTGCATCTGTTCACCAGCCAAAATCACCAGAGACGGGTCGAACAGATTGACCAGATTGGCCAGCCCCATGGCGAACATCCGGCTGGCGCGATCGAAGATCGATTTGGCCATCATGTCGCCATTGCGGGCCATTTCAAACAGTTCGGCCAGACGGTTGTTCTCATCCCCGCTGCCGGGTTTCTGAATGAAGAGTTCCGCTTCGCGCAGCAAGGCATAGTCGGAGACATAGGCTTCAAGGCAGCCGCGCTGGCCACAGCGGCACAAGGCCCCTTCCAGTTGGACCTTGGTGTGGCCAAATTCCGCGCCGAAGCCCTGTGTGCCTCGATAGATCCTGCCGTCAATCACGATGCCAAGGCCGACGCCCTGTTCGATGGTGACAACCAGAAAATCCGGGGCATCGCGGCCAAACCCGAACCACAGCTCCGCCATGGCAACCGCATTGGCGTCATTCTCTATGAAGGCGGGCATGGGCAGTACTTCCTGCAAGACCTCTTGCAGGTTGCATTGTTCTTCCTCGATCAGCGGACACCAGTCGACGAAGCCGTTTTCGGCCTGAACCGTGCCGGGGATGCCGACGCCGATACAGGACAGGTCCTTGATCTCGATCTTGGCGGATTGGGTGACCAGATCCACCATGGCGACAATCAGATCCTGAAATTCCTTGTTGCTCAGGCGCGGTCTTGGCATGGGTAGCTGGGCGTTGCCCAACTGGTTGCCTTCCAGATCGAGAATCACCGCCGTGGCATATTTGTTGGTGAGTTTCATCCCGGCCACGAAATGGGCTTCGCCGCGTAGCTTGAGGTCGACACGCGGACGGCCTCTGCGGGACTGACCCGGCTCGATCGTGCGCTGTACTTCCTCGATCAGCCCAGCGCCGAGCAATTCTGCGGTTATGGCCGTAACGGTGGCCGGACTCATACCGGTCTCGCGGGCAATATCGATGCGGGCAACTTGATGATTGTTGCGAATGTGAGAGAAGACCAGATGCCGCCCCTGATTGCGTTGTTCGGGAATTTGTGACGGCTTTCTTGTGCGGTTGTTCATCTGGCTGGCTTTGTTTGTGGATCTTTTTGCAAATCTTGATGTGTTTCAAACGACATACTAACGCCCCTCGATCGGAAAATCTTGCAGAATTTCTAACTCAACAGAAAAGAGTTGCATTTTTAATTTGAGCATTAAAATAAATGATGGTATTGATAGTTGCAGCAGCCCATGCTGAACTGGCTGTTATGTTCTTGGGAGGAACAGATATGAAAAAATCACTGCTTATGGCGGCTCTTTTGAGCGCGTCTGTATTCACGCCTGCGCTCGCCGCAGATCTCGTCGTTGGTGTCAGCTGGTCGAATTTCCAGGAAGAACGTTGGAAAACTGACGAAGCAGCAATCGTCAAGGCTCTTGAAGCTGCCGGCGCCAAGTATGTTTCCGCCGATGCCCAGTCTTCTTCGTCCAAACAGCTCAGCGATATTGAAGCGCTGATGGCTCAGGGCGTGAATGCGCTGATCGTTTTGGCTCAGGACACCGAGGCAATCATTCCGGCTGTTCAGAATGCTGCCGATGAAGGCATTCCTGTGATTGCCTATGACCGTCTCATCGAAGATGATCGCGCCTTCTATCTGACCTTTGACAATGTGGAAGTTGGTCGTATGCAGGCTCGGGCTGTTTTTGCAAAACAGCCAAAGGGCAACTATGTCATGATCAAGGGCTCTCCAACTGATCCAAACGCAGACTTCCTGCGTGGTGGTCAGCAGGAAATCATTGATGCTGCGGTGAAGTCCGGCGACATCAAGATTGTTGGCGAAGCCTACACCGATGGCTGGCTGCCAGCCAACGCCCAGCGCAACATGGAACAGATCCTGACGGCCAACGACAACAAGGTTGACGCTGTTGTGGCTTCCAACGACGGCACCGCCGGTGGTGTTGTTGCGGCTCTGACTGCTCAGGGCATGGAAGGTATCCCGGTTTCCGGTCAGGATGGCGATCATGCCGCCTTGAACCGTGTGGCCAAGGGCACTCAGACTGTGTCCGTCTGGAAAGACGCGCGTGACCTCGGCAAATCAGCTGCAGAAATCGCTGTTGCTCTGGCTGGTGGTACTGAAATGGCGGATGTCGAAGGCGCTGGCGCATGGACTTCCCCATCAGGCACCAAAATGACCGCTCGTTTCCTGGCTCCGATCCCGATCACCCAAGACAACCTCACCGTTGTCACCGATGGTGGCTGGATCTCTGTTGAAGCACTTTGCCAGGGCGTTACCAACGGTCCGGCTCCTTGTAACTAAGCGACTAGCGGTCACCCCAACACTCAGGTGGCCGTTCAATGCTTTGCTTCAAATACCCGCAATGACCCGGTGGCCTGCAGGCCACCGGGTTGGAAGCGGGAGCAAACAAGCTACAACAATCAAGCATTGACCATCAGCTTCTGCCTTGCGCGGCAGAGGTAATGATAACTTGCATGCTGGAGAGCAGCACATGGGCGATAGCGTGACTACCAATCGCGGCCTGCCAAAACAAGCGCGGAAAACCCTGATCGATACAATGGAAATTGACACCCGACTGCTCGGCATGATCGGTGCGTTTGTCATTATCTGTATCGTTTTTGATTTCTGGACTGGCGGTCGTTTTCTAACTCCTCGCAACATTTTCAATCTCACGATCCAGACAGTGTCCGTTGCCATCATGGCGACCGGCATGGTGTTTGTTATCGTCACAAGGCATATCGATCTGTCAGTGGGCGCGTTGCTCGCGACCTGTTCGGCGGTGATGGCCATGATCCAGACTGCCGTCCTGCCCGGTTGGTTCGGGTTGGAGCTCGGCTCTGGCATGATCGCGCCGATCGCCATTGTTGTCGGCCTTGTGGTTGGGGCTCTGGTTGGCTCCTTCCATGGTTGGCTGATTGGTTATCTGACCATCCCGGCCTTTATCGTGACGCTGGGTGGATTGTTTGTATGGCGCAACGTCGCCTGGCACTTGACCGATGGCCAGACCATCGGGCCGCTCGACACAGCATTCGTGTCTCTTGGCGGTATTGAGGGAACACTCGGGGAAAGTGGCAGCTGGGTACTTGGCGTGCTGGTTGCCGTGTTTGTTGTCTATTTGCTGTTCGGGGCGCGCCGCAACAAGATTGCCCACGATTTCCCGGTCAAGCCGGTCTGGGCAGAGTTGATCATCGGCGGTATTGCGGTCGGAGCGATCCTCGGATTTGTCTGGATGCTCAATGCCTATGATGTGCCGATTGGTCGTTTGAAGCGTCTGTTCGAAGCGCGCGGAGAAGTGATGCCTGAGGGCTATAGCGAAGGCTATGGTGTGCCATATTCGGTGCTGGTGCTGATCCTGGTGGCGACTGTGATGACGGTGATTGCGCAGCGAACCCGTCTGGGTCGCTATATCTTTGCCACAGGCGGCAACCCGGAAGCAGCAGCCCTGTCGGGCATCAATACCCGGCTGCTGACAGTCAAGATCTTCGCCATGGTTGGCGTGCTCTGCGCCATTTCTGCGGTGGTTGCCTCGGCGCGCCTCAACTTCCACTCCAACGATATCGGGACGCTTGACGAATTGCGGGTCATTGCCGCCGCGGTCATTGGCGGTACGGCTCTGGCTGGTGGTGTCGGAACCATTTATGGTGCCATTCTGGGTGCGTTGATCATGCAGTCGCTGCAATCGGGCATGGCCATGGTGGGCGTTGAAGCGCCTTATCAGAATATTGTCGTCGGTATCGTGCTGGTTCTGGCTGTCTATGTCGACATTGTCTATCGCAAGAGAACGGGAGACTGATCGATGCCAACTTCTGCACAAGCTGATCGCGGCACGCCGCTCGTTGAAATGCGCAATATGAACCTGTCTTTCGGCGGCATCAATGCGGTCGATGACGTGACGGTTGACCTTTATCCCGGCGAAGTGGTCGGGGTGTTGGGACATAATGGGGCGGGCAAGTCCTGTCTCATGAAGATGCTCTCGGGTGCCTACAAGAAAAATAGTGGCGACATTTTCGTCAATGGCGAGATGGTCGAGATCAACAATCCGCGCGACGCACGCGAATATAATATTGAGACGATCTATCAGACCTTGGCGCTGGCAGACAATCTCGATGCCGCCTCCAACATGTTCCTTGGCCGTGAGCTGGTGAATGGTGTGGGGCTCGTGGATGATGCGCAGATGGAAGCGGAAACCCGGAAGATCATGGGACGACTCAATCCCCGCTTCCAGCGATTCTCTTCCCCGGTGTCTGCCTTGTCCGGTGGTCAGCGTCAAAGTGTCGCGATTAGTCGCGCCGTATACTTCAATGCCAAGATCCTGATCATGGATGAGCCGACCGCTGCCCTCGGTGTCGAAGAAACCAAGATGGTGGCCGATCTCATTCAGGAACTGAAGATGCAAGGATTGGGAATTTTCCTTATCGATCATGATATTCACGCGGTTAAGGCGCTGTGTGATCGGGCGTCGGTGATGAAGAATGGCAAGCTTGTCGGAACCGTCAAGGTCGATGAGGTGACCGAGGATGACATTCTGGGGATGATTATTCTTGGCAAACATCCGCATACGGGCGAAACCATATAGATCCAAGATTATAAGTACAATCAAGGACCCGATGTGCTATGCTGAGTAGTCACATCGGGTCCTTTTTCAATGGTGGGGAACCCATCTCTAAGTCGAGCTTCCGTTTGTGGCAGCTTACGTTAACATACACTCTGGTCGGCCAGTTTACGTCAATGATAACAATCAGGCGCTGGCTTTGTCGAAAAACCCTGAGGAGGGGGGATGATCAAGGTGTATTTCGGGAGGAAATCCATGCGAGCAGGTTGGAAGCAACCCTTGCATTGCGCTGCCCTGTGCTTTGCGTCTTATGTCGTTTTCGGGGTGGCTGCGGTCGGTTCCGCCGCTGCGGAGACAGGTGCGTCTCCGGTGATCGGTGATGAACGCGCAGTGCGCCAGCATCTTGATCTGTCCGACCTTGCAACCATGTCCGTCGAGGCAATCAACGCCCATGGCCGGATGTTGTTCGACGCCAAATTCACCACACTCGATGGAGCTGGGCGCCCTGCTGCAACACAGGCGGAAGTGCCCGTCAAGCGCCGCCCCGGTCGTGTGCCGGCCCTGTTCCGCACTTCGGGTCCGGATTCCAATGCTTGCAATGGCTGTCACAATCAGCCAGCGTCTGGCGGTGCAGGTGAGTTTGTCGCCAATGTTTTCACCTCTGTGGGCGTGTCTGATGCCGAGTTTGATACGCTTGAAGCACAATTCTCCAATGAGCGTGGCACGCCGCACTTGCATGGCTCCGGCCTTGTGGAGCTGCTGGCGCGCGAAATGACTGCCGAGCTTCGTGCTCTGCGCCGTGATGCGGTCGATCAGGCGCGTGCAAGCGGTCAGTCGGTGACCGTGCCTCTGGTTGCCAAGGGGGTCGAATTCGGCTCCTTGACCGTGCAGCCGGACGGGTTCGTCAATGTCGAACAGATCGAAGGCATTGATCACGATCTGATCGTTCGTCCGTTCAGCCAGAAAGGGGTCTTCACTTCTCTGCGCCAGTTCAGCATCAATGCGATGAACACCCACCATGGGATGCAGAGCGATGAGCGCTGGGGTATGCAATGGACCCATTCCGCCGATTTTGATGAAGATGGTCACAAACAGGAATTGCTGTCCGGTGACCTGACTGCTGTTGTTCTGTTTCAGGCGGCTTTGCCGACGCCTGTCCAGACCATGCCCGAGCATCCCGTTCTGCAGGATGCGGTGAAAGAGGGAGCCGATCTGTTCGATCAGGCGCTTTGTTCGCAATGCCATGTGAAGGCCTTGCCGCTCAAATCGCTGACATTTGTCGAACCCGGCCCCTATAACGCAGCGGGCAATCTCAGGGCGTCTGATCGCTCTGATGCCGTCTTCTCGTTCCAATTGTCCTCGGCAGGATTGGAGCAAAATGAGAAGGGTGAATGGATGGTGCCAGTCTTTTCAGACTTCAAGCGCCATGTGATCGCCGATGCCGAGAAAAGTCATTTTGGCAATGAGCGTCTGTCTCAGCGGTTCATTCCGAATGACCAATTCCTGACACCCCGTCTTTGGGGTGTCGGCAGCACGGCCCCTTATGGTCATCGTGGTGACGTCTCTACCCTCAGGGAAGTGATCGGACATCACGGTGGGCAAGCCAAAGAGGCACGGTTGGCCTTCGAAAAGCTGTCAGATCTCGAACAGCGAAAAATAATACAATATCTACAATCCCTTACCCTTACTCTAGCCACGGAGATACAGCAATGAGAGCGATTATCTATGCTATATCTGCCGGTGTCATCGGCGTGTTTGCGTCCCATGCACTGGCGGTAGAAGCGCCTCATATGGTTGAAGTGACGGAGACATCCGGAGTTGAGCACAGCTACAATGGCGGCTGGGAATATTTTGTTGGCGGCGGTGTTGCAGCCTTTGACTGCAATGGCGACCGTTATCCGGAGCTCTATCTGGCGGGGGGCTCTGATCCAGCAGCGCTCTATGTCAATCGCAGCACACTTGGCGGAGCTCTGTCATTTGAAAAAAAGTCGGATAGCCCCCTGGCCATAGAAGCGGTCAGTGGGGCCTATCCCCTTGATATCGATAGCGACGGCATTCAGGACCTTCTGGTCCTGCGTGTCGGCGAGAATAAGCTGTTTCGCGGTCTTGGTAATTGCCAGTTCGAGGAAGCCAACAAACGCTGGTCGTTTGATGGCGGTCAGGCCTGGTCGACGGCCTTTGCGGCCATGTGGGAAGAAGGCCAAAGCCTGCCAACGCTGGCAATTGGCAATTATGTGGATCGCGACCAACCGGGTGCCCCTTTTGGCACCTGTCATGACACCGATTTCTTTCGTCCCAGCGGTTCCGATGGATCGGGCGGCTATCGGCATGAAAGTCTGAAGCCGGGCTATTGTGCCCTGTCGATGATGTTTACCGACTGGGATCGCTCCGGCAAACCCGATTTGCGGATCGCCAATGACCGGCAATATTATCGCGGCGGTCACGAGCAATTGTGGAAGGTCCGGGCAGGAGAACAGCCAGAGGAATATCGCTCCGGCGATGGCTGGCGTCGGGTGCGGGTCTGGGGCATGGGAATTGCCTCGACAGACCTGACCGGCGATGGTCGGCCCGACTATTACATCACCTCAATGGCCGACAACAAGTTGCAGATCCTGACCTCCCGCCGTGGAGAGCCGGATTTTGAAGACGGGGCGTTTCAGCGAGGCATCACCGCCCATCGGCCTTTTGTTGGCGACAATGTCAATCCGTCGACCTCGTGGCATGCGCAGTTTGATGATGTCAACAATGACAGTTTCATTGATCTGTTCGTGACCAAGGGCAATGTCGAGGCGATGACGGATTTTGCCATGGAAGATCCAAACAGCCTGTTGCTTGGCATGCCAGATGGTTCGTTCGAGGAAGCTGCCGACAAGGCCAACATGTTGAGTTTTGCCCGCGGACGGGGCGGCTCTCTGGTTGACCTCAATCTGGATGGTCAGCTCGACAGTGTTGTGGTCAATCGTAAGGTCAATGCCCAGATCTGGCGCAATATGGGGCAGGTTGAAACGAAGGACGGCGCGACGGACGAGGCGATTGCTGCTCCCATGGGCAATTGGGTGGCTCTCCAGCTGCTTCAGGATGGTCCCAACAGGGATGCCATAGGCTCCTTCCTTGAGGTGCGAATTGCAGATCGAACCCAGAGCCGGGAAATCACCATTGGCGGTGGCCATGCGGGGGGCAAGGCCGGATGGCATCATTTCGGTATCGGAGTGGCGGAACGTGCCGTTGCGCGGGTTCAATGGCCGGATGGAGAATGGAGCCCGTGGATCCGTCTGTTTGCCAATCAGCATGCCCGGATCACACGGGGCAAATCCACCGCCGATGTCTGGTTGCCTTCACAGGCGGCTTTGCAAAACTGACGCCGCTTGCTGCCAGTGTTAAATCAGGCCGTCGCACGATGGCCTGACCTTGGGTTGGGTGTCGCTGTGGCATTCTTCCAGATACGGTAGATTTCCAGCAATGCGAGCGGCACAAAATGGGCCAGAGCCGGCCCGAAGTGATATTCGAGGAACACCCAGTGGGCGAAAGTGGCAAGGGCTGCGCCATAGACGGTGCGCTGGAGAATTTTCCACCCGCGTGGCCCCATCAGGCGGATGGACAGGTCGTTGGACGTCAGCGCGAGAGGCACGAAAATCACGAAGGCCAGCCAGCCGGTCCAGATACCGGTTTTGACAAAATCTGCCAGCAGGGCGGACATGGTGCCCAGATCAATCACATAATATAGGGTATGTAGCGCGGCATAGCCAAAGGCGGCGACGCCCAGATAGCGACGGCGGCGGGCCAGCCAACGGATCCAGCCAGTTTTGGGAAACAGCATTTTCAAGGGTGTCAGGATCATGGTTATGATCATGAAGCGGGCTGCAAATTCCCCGGTTGGATGGAGCAGCCGATGCAGGTCGTTGCCCTGCAGGGCTCCGGCGATCATGCCAAAGGAAGGAAGCGCGATGAGGAGCCAAAAGACATAAGGGCTGCTGAAAAAGCGTTTGATTGTAGAGGATGCAGACATATCCTGAAATCCGTTCGTGAAAGCCAAGGGTGATTGAAATCGGAGTCAGGATCTGACGGTGGCCAAGATCCCGTTTATGCAGGACAGATTATTGGCTCGGACAGGGTGAGTTCCAGTCATGTTTGGTATCAAATTGTATTCAACTGTAACGGGCTTGAACGGCGTTTCTGTCGCCTGTTGCGGGTCGGTCGGTGCTTTTTTCGTCGAACTGGCTGTGAATCTTTTTTGCAATCTGCTCTTGATCAATTTTTTCTCGGTTTTTGTCGCCTAGAAAGTAGGCTACTTTTCGGTTCTCATGCCCGCCTTTTCGTGGATCCCCGATTGTTCCCGGGCCCATGCGGGCTTGACCGATTGCATGCATGGAGCCTTGCGGCCTGTTGAGACGCTGAGGCACCATCATGGTTTTCGTATTTTGCCAGGCCGCCGCTCCATCTGTTTTTTCGTTGTGCCGGTGCCGACGCTATAGCAACAAGAAAAAGAAAGCCCACTCATGCGCCCGCATATGATGAGATCGAAACGGTTTGCGCCTCTTTTCTGGACTCAGTTTCTGTCTGCCTTCAATGACAACTTTCTTCGCTATTCGCTGATCTTTCTGATCCTTGCCAAAATGGCGACGCAAGAGGCTGGCTCACTGGTGACCATGGCTGGCGCCATTTTCATGTTTCCGTTTCTGATCCTGTCGGCGCTTGGCGGGGAACTGGCCGACAAGAATGACAAGGGGCGGATGGCTGAAAAGCTCAAGTTGGCCGAAATCGGGGCCGCCGTGGTGGCGGTGCTTGGTATCGGGCTTGGCTCGATCTGGCTTTCTATGGTGGCCTTGTTCCTGTTCGGCGTGGTGTCAGCGCTTTTCGGGCCGATCAAATATGGCATCCTGCCCGATCATCTGCCGCGGCGGGAATTGCCCGTGGCCAATGCGTGGGTGGAAGGGGCGACCTTTGTTGCCATTCTGGCAGGCACCATCGTGGCAGGGTTGGCGGCAACGGGCGGGGTTGATATCACGCTGTTCGGGCCGATGATGCTGATCTTTGCGGTTGGCTGTTGGATGATTAGCCGCAAAATCCCCAATACGGGCTCCAGCGCGCCGGATCTGGTGATCAATCGCAACATATTCGCCTCGACCAGCCAGCTGCTGGGGGAACTTTATGGCAGCAAGAAGCTGTGGCGCGCCAGCCTGATCGTATCGTGGTTCTGGTTGCTGGGGGGCGTGATCACCGCTCTGGTGCCAACCTTTGTCACCCAGATTATGGGTGGCTCACCGATGGTGGTGACGATCTATTCGGTTATTTTCGCGATCTCTGTGGCCTTTGGTTCGGCGATTGCGGCCTGGCTCTGCGCCGGGCGGGTGGTGTTGCTGCCTGCACCCTTTGGCGCGGCTTTGGTCGCTTTTTTCTGTTTCCAGCTGGCGTGGAACCTTTCAAATCTCAAAGCACCGATCGCCTTTGATGGGCTGGTTGATTTCTTCACGCATACCGCAGCCATCCGCGTCGGAATTGATCTCAGTGGTCTTGCCATTGCGGGGGCGCTGTTGGTGGTGCCTGCCTTCACCGGCTTGCAGACCTGGGCCAAGAAAAGCCGGCGGGCGCGGGTGATCGCGGCGGTCAATGTGATGAATGCGGCTTTCATCTTCGTGTCGGGCGGGGCTTTGGCTCTGGCGCAGGCGCAAGGGGTCTCGATCCCGCAGATCCTCTTCTTCCTTGGGCTGCTGAATGTGGTCGTGGCATGGATGATGCTGCGCTATTTGCCGACCAATCCTTTGTGGGATCTGGTCAGTATTCTGTTTCGGACCTTCTCTCGGCTGGAAGTCGAGGGGCGGGAAAATCTCGAGAAGGCTGGCAAAGCACCGATTCTGGCCTGTAACCATGTCAGCTTCCTCGATGGACCGCTGGCGATGGCGATCACCGAAGACGAACCTGTCTTTGCCATTGATGCCAAAACCGCCAAGGCATGGTGGGTCCATCCTTTCCTGCGTTTTTGCAATTATATCATTCTCGAACCGTCCTTGCCTGTGGCCTCTCAGGATCTCATTCAGGCGATCCAGAGCGGCAAGCCACTGGTGATTTTCCCTGAGGCGCGGGTCACCGATACCGGTGGCCTGATGAAGGTTTATGATGTTGCTGCGATGGCGGCCGATATGACCGGCTCGATGGTGGTGCCGATCCGGATCGATGGGCTGGAGCGGAGTTATTCCTCACGGATGGGGTCGCAAAAGGTGCGGCGGCAGTTTTTCCCGAAGGTCAAGGTCACCATTCTGGAGCCCGTGCGGTTGCAAGTGCCTGAGCGCTTCAAGGGTCGCAAGCGTCGGATGGCAGCAGGGGCGGCGTTGCAACGGCTGATGTCGGAGCTGGTCTACCGGACCACCAATGTCGAACAATCGGTGCTAAAATCGATCATCGATGTGGGGCGTGATCTGGGTATGCGTCGTCATGCTCTGGAGGATCCTCTGTCTGGGCGTCTTAACTATGGACGGCTGCTGACCGGTGCGCGGGTGCTGGGCAACCGTTTCTATCACGACTTCCCGAATGACGAGCGGATTGCCGTGATGCTGCCCAATGCCAATGGCACTGTGGCCGTTCTGCTGGGACTGATGTCGGCAGGCAAGGTTGCGGCGATGATCAACTTCACCTCCGGTCTTGCCAGCATTCGTTCCGCTCTGAAGACGGCAGAAGTGAAGGTGCTGCTGACCTCGCATGCCTTCATCGAGGGCGCCAAGCTGGAAGAGCTGATCGAAGGGTTGAAGGATGACGTGCAGATTGTCTGGGTCGACGACATGCGCAACAAGATTGGCAGCTTCGAGAAGATCTCCGGCCTGCTCAATCGAACCAAGCCGATTGTCGAGCGGGGCGCGGATGACACGGCGGTTATTCTCTTCACGTCCGGTTCGGAAGGGGTGCCCAAAGGCGTGGTGCTCAATCACCGCAATCTTCTGGCGAACACCGCACAAGCCGGGGCCGTGATTGATTTCAGTCTGCAGGACAGTATCTTCAATGTGTTGCCGATCTTCCACTGCTTCGGCCTGACGGCTTGCACGATCTTGCCATTGGTGCGCGGCATGCCGGTCTATTTCTATCCCTCGCCGCTGCATTATCGGGTGATCCCGGAATTGCTCTATGGCTCGAACGCGACCATCATGTTTGGCACCGATACGTTCCTTAATGGCTATGCCCGCACGGCGCATCCGTTTGATTTCCGTTCTGTGCGCTATTGCGTTGCCGGTGCGGAGCCGGTGAAGGCGTCCACGCGGGAATTGTTCATGGAGCGGTTCGGTGTGCGCATCCTTGAAGGTTACGGGGTGACAGAGGCCTCGCCAGTCATTTCGCTCAATACACCGATGTTCTTCAAGGCTGGCTCGGTCGGCAAGGCTTTGCCGGGGATCGAGACGAGACTCGAACCTGTGCCGGGGGTCAAGGAAGGCGGGCAATTGTTTGTCCGCGGGGCCAACGTGATGACCGGTTACCTGCGGGCGGAAAATCCAGGCGTGCTGGAGCCGCCCAAAGAGGGCTGGCATGATACCGGTGACATCGTTACCATCGATGACGATGGCTATATCACCATCATTGGTCGTGCCAAGCGGTTTGTCGAAATTGCTGGTGAGAAGGTATCCATGGCTGCGATTGAAACGTTGGCCGATCAGTTGTGGCCGGGCTTTTTGTCCGCTACAGCTCGCATCCCCGATCCCAAACGCGGCGAGCGGGTGATCATGGTCACCGATAATCCAGACGCCAACCGTCCGGATTTTGCAGCCTTTGCCAAGTCGCAAGGGGCGACCGAGTTGCTGGTGCCTGCGGAAATTGTCGTCCGTACGGTGCCCGTTCTGGGGACAGGCAAGGTGGATTTTGTCTCGGTACAGAAGATGATTGAAGAAGAATATATGGATGGCCAGGCCTAGCCGGCTTGGCTGGAAGACGCTGATTTGGGGGAGGACGTTATGTCTCGTGAGATTTTCGGGGCCATGCCGGATGGCCGGTCCGTAGAACGGGTGGTTCTGAAGGGCGGCGGGCTGACGGCCTCGGTCCTGACCTTTGGGGCCGTGGTGCAGGATCTGCGCCTTGATGGTCATGACAAACCGCTGGTGCTAGGGTTTGACAGCTTTGCACCCTATCTCACCCAGTCGCCCTATTTCGGCGCAATGGCGGGACGCTATGCCAATCGGATTTGCGATGGTCGTTTCACGCTGGATGGGGAGACCCATCAGGTGGATCAGAACTTCCTTGGCAAACACTGCTTGCATGGGGGTGTCGATGGCATCTCGCAGCGGCTCTGGTCCATCGAGACGCTGGAGGCGGATGCTGTGACACTGGTTTGCCACCTTGAGGACGGCCATATGGGCTATCCCGGCGCGATGGAGATCCGGCTGCGTTATGCGTTGCTGGATGGTGGCTGCCTTGACATTCAAATGGAAGCCACCAGCGACAAGGCGACCTTGTGCAATCTGGCGCACCACAGCTATTTCAATCTTGATGGTGGTCCGACCATTGATGATCATGTCCTGCAGGTGAAGGCCGAAAACTATCTGCCGGTGGATGAGGAAGCCATTCCGACCGGCGAGGTTGCACCGGTGGCAGAAACTTGGATGGATTTCCGGGCGCCAAAACGGCTGGGGGACGCCTTTGCGGAGCATTCGATTGATCACAATTTCTGTCTAACGGACGAGCGACAGGCGCTGCGGCTGATTGCACGTCTTGAAAGCCCCGCATCCGGGGTGCGTATGGCTGTGTTGAGCACTGAGCCGGGTGTGCAGGCCTATGATGGCTCTTACATCGAGGCGGGGATGATTGGGCTTGACGGGTGTGAGATGGGGCCACGAGCAGGCTTTTGTCTCGAGCCACAGGTCTGGCCAGATGCGCCCAACCATCCGGCTTTCCCGCAAGCCGTGTTGCGACCGGGTGAGACCTATCGTCAGCAGACGCAATATGTCTTTTCCAAAGGTTGATTGGTTGATCTGCTGGCAAGCGAGATCAGGGCAGCTACCTTAATTCTTTGAACAGCACGCTCTGATCCAGCAGATAGCGATTGAGCAATGGCAAGGTGGCCGCGCCAAGGGCACGGGCACCTGAGCCAATGGTGCCTTCTTGAATCGAAGGCAGAACGATGCCTTGCAAGTCGATGGTGTCGATCGAGGCACTGACTTTTTCGACCAGTCGCTTGCGGATTTCTACCGGGAAGGAGCCGTCAATGATGGCGGCTTCGAAGTCGATCACCGCACAGGCAGAAATGACCGCCATGGCCAGATAGTGGGCCACATGGTCGAGCCATTCTTCGAGTATTTCACCCAGATCATCCCAATTGGCCTCTGCATGCCGCAGGAATGTCGGGTCGCGCCCTTCCTTGAGGAGTGACTTTTCCAGCGAATAGAGTGAGGTTTCCGCCAGCAACTGGGTGGATGTGCCATCGGCTGAAATCAATGGCATCGGGCCAAAAGCGCCAGCATTGCCTGTGCGACCCGAATAGACCGAATGATTGAGCACGATGCCGCCACCAACAAAGGTGCCGACAAAGAAATAGACGAAATCGGCGAATTCCGGGCCGCGGCCAAAGGTCAGCTCGGCCCCACAGGCCACGGTGGCGTCATTGAGCTGGAAGACCGGGAAACGGCAACGTTCTTCAAGAGCGGCGGCGATGTCAAAGTGCTTCCAGACATCCATTGTCCCCTTGGGGGCGCCGACCTGTTCTTCCCAGTTCCATAGCTGGAAGGGTAGACCGATGCCAATGCCCGCGATCTTCTGGCGGTCTTCGTCGCTGAAGGTTTTTGACGCGTCAAGAATGGCTGTGCTGGCGAAGTCGAGCAACGCATCGGGCATCGGATAATCATAGGTGATGCGCTGGGATGTCAGGGGGGCGCCAAGGAAATTGATCAGCACCAGATCGGCCGAGCGGCGGCCGATTTTCAAGCCAAAGGAATAGACACCGCCGGGATTGAGCGCCATTGGGATCGAAGGCTGGCCCACCTTGCCACGGATCGGATCGCCACGGAGCAGCAAGCCGTCAGCCTCCAGACTGCGCATGATGACGGACACCGTCTGGGCACTGAGGCCGGAGCGGCGTGCAATCTCGGATTTTGGCAAATGGCCGTGACGGCGCACAAGCGATAACACGAGCCGTTCATTATAGGCCCGCACGCGCGTCTGATTGGAGCCGCCAGATGGATCCGATATGCGGTCATTTGTCTCAAGACCTGGCTGCATGGTCTTTCCCCAACACAATTCCTCCCGGCGCACCCTGTTCTGAGTGTGTTTTCTGTCGCTTTTTTGCGCTTTTTGTCTGTGCGCGCCGAGCGGCAGCTTCTCACAGTCTAATTAATAAATCAATTGGATTTATTTATTGACAAGGTCGAATTTCGATGTCACTCTTTTTTCGCAATTGAGAAATTGAGCTTCGCAGCTATGTCGTTTGGGAGAGCAACAGGTTGCATAGAAGCATTATCAAAATGGATTTGAATCCTGGGAGGAAACCATGAAATCCATCGTCAAAACCACCCTTGTTGCCTTGGCAATGAGCGCTGCCAGCGTCACCTATGCATCCGCTGCTGATATTGGTGCCTGTCTGATTACCAAGACCGACACCAACCCATTCTTCGTTAAAATGAAGGAAGGTGCGACGGCCAAGGCAAAAGAACTCGGCATTACCCTTAAAAGCTATGCTGGCAAGATCGATGGCGATTCCCAAAGCCAGGTTGCAGCGATTGAAACCTGCATCGCTGATGGTGCAAAAGGCATCCTGATCACCGCTTCCGACACCAAAGGCATCGTGCCTGCCGTGACCATGGCCCGCGAAGCCGGCCTTCTGGTGATTGCGCTGGATACCCCGCTTGAGCCGATTGATGCGGCTGATGCAACCTTTGCTACCGACAACTTCCTTGCTGGCGAACTGATCGGCAAATGGGCTGCTGCTACGCTTGGTGACAAAGCCAAAGACGCCAAAATCGCATTGCTTGACCTTGCCGTTTCCCAGCCGTCCGTTGGCGTTCTGCGCGATCAGGGCTTCTTGCAAGGCTTCGGTATCGACCTCGGCGATCCAAACAAATGGGGTGATGAAACCGACGCGCGTATCGTTGGCCATGACGTGACCGCAGGCAACGAAGAAGGCGGCCGTAAGGCAATGGAAAACCTTCTGACCCAGGATCCGGAAATCAATGTGGTCTATACCATCAACGAACCAGCTGCTGCCGGTGCTTATGAAGCATTGAAAGCCCTTGGTCGTGAAAATGATGCCCTGATCGTGTCTGTTGATGGCGGCTGCCCAGGCGTTGCCAACGTCAAAGACGGTGTCATTGGCGCTACCTCCCAGCAATATCCTTTGCTTATGGCTTCCAAAGGCATTGAAGCGATTGCTGCATGGGCAAAAGACGGTACCAAACCTGCCAACACTCCGGGCAAAAACTTCTTTGATACCGGCGTGAACCTCGTCACCGACAAGCCTGCTGCTGGCGTTGAATCCATCGACGTCAAAGAAGGTACCGACCGGTGCTGGGGCTGATCTTTGAGGGATCATCCACTTTAATGTGAGACAAAACAGGGCGGCTTTCGCGTGCTGGAGGCCGCCCTTTTTATCGCACAGAACCGGGCTTTCGGGTATGGCCCGGTGGGAGGTATAGATGGCAGACACGGAAACAAAATCCAGCAAGATGCAGGATTTTGAACGGGTGCTGGAAGGCAGCGAAAAGGGCGTCGCTTCCTTTGACAGCAACAAGAAAAGCGGCGTTGAGCGCATTCAGCAGATCCTGCACTCCAATCCGGCCTTCGTGCCGATGATCGTGCTGATCCTGTCGCTGCTGATCTTCGGGTTCATTTTGGGGTCGAAGCTCTTTTCACCCTTTGCGCTGACGCTGATCCTGCAGCAGGTGGCGATTGTCGGCATTCTGGGTGCCGCGCAGACGATGATCATTCTCACCGCCGGTATCGACCTGTCGGTTGGTGCGGTGATGGTGATGTCTTCGACCGTGATGGGGCAGGTCGCTTTCCGATATGGCATGCCGCCCGAGTTGGCGGTGCTGGCCGGATTCGCAGTTGGCGGATTTTGCGGTTTCATCAATGGTGTGCTGGTGGCTCGGGTCAAGTTGCCCCCCTTCATTGTCACACTGGGCATGTGGCAGATCGTGCTGGCGACCAACTTTCTCTATTCGGCAAACGAAACCATCCGCAGTCAGGAAATCGCCGCAGAAGCCCCCATTTTGCAGTTTTTTGGCGAGAAGATCATCATTGGCGGCGCTGTCTTCACCTATGGTGTGATCATGATGTTGGCGCTGGTCTTCATTCTGGCCTATGTGCTCAATTACACCGCATGGGGACGGCATGTCTATGCGCTCGGGGATGACCCGGATGCAGCAGAGCTGTCTGGTGTTCAGGTACAGAAAACTCTGATTTCGGTCTATGTGATCGGTGGCTTGATCTGTGCCTTGGCCGGTTGGGCGCTCATTGGCCGGTTGGGGTCGGTGTCGCCGACTGCTGGTCAGAATGCCAATATCGAATCCATCACGGCTGTGGTGATTGGCGGGATCTCGCTGTTTGGCGGGCGTGGCTCCATTCTGGGTATGTTGTTCGGTGCTTTGATCGTGGGCGTCTTCTCGCTCGGCTTGCGGCTGATCGGGACAGATCCGCAATGGACCTATCTGTTGATTGGCCTGTTGATCATCATCGCTGTTGCAATCGACCAATGGATCAGAAAGGTGGCGTCATGACCGGACCTGACTATGAAGCAGAACCGATCCTCACGGCGCGGGGTGTCACCAAGCGCTATGGTCGGGTGACCGCTCTTGATCGTGCGGATTTCGATCTCTATCCGGGCGAGATCCGTGCGGTGATCGGGGATAATGGCGCAGGCAAATCCACGCTTATCAAGGCGATTTCCGGTGCCTTGATACCAGATGCCGGGGAAATCCGGCTTTATGGGGAGAAGGTACAGTTCAACTCCCCGATGGCGGCGCGCAATGCGGGTATCGAGACAGTGTATCAGAATCTCGCTCTGTCTCCTGCCTTGTCGATCACCGACAACATGTTCATGGGGCGTGAAATTCGCAAGGAAGGGCCTTTGGGAACCTATTTCCGAATGCTCGACCGGGCGAAGATGGAAAAGATCGCGCGTGACAAGCTCACCGAGTTGGGCCTGTTGACCATTCAGAATATCAACCAGTCGGTTGAATCCCTGTCAGGTGGTCAGCGTCAGGGGGTTGCTGTGGCCCGTGCTGCGGCGTTTGGCTCTCGTGTGGTGATCATGGATGAACCGACAGCAGCGCTTGGGGTGAAAGAATCCCGTAAGGTGCTGGAGCTCATTCAGGATGTACGCTCACGCGGCCTGCCGATCATATTGATCTCACACAATATGCCTCACGTCTTCGAGGTTGCTGACCGCATTCACGTCCATCGTCTGGGGCGGCAGCTTTGTGTCATCGATCCCAAGGAATATTCCATGTCCGATGCGGTGGCTTTCATGACCGGGGCAAAAAAACCAGCAGAAGACAAGGCTTGATGCCTTTGTCGTGATGACTGGACATGGATAAGAAAACCGCGCCTTGCTGATTGCGAGGCGCGGTTTTCGTCTTTTTCTGCCATGGAAACTGTCGGGCCGTTCTAGGCGGCTGCGACCTTGTCGAGGAAATCGTCGATCACATCACGCATTTCGGTGGCGACATTGGCGACCGTGGTGGAGGCATTTTCCACTTGAAGCGCGGAATGGCGGGTTTCTTCGGTCGAATGGGCGACTTCGGAGATGTTGGTTACAATCTCGCGGGTGCCTTCGGCGGCCTGCTGAATATTGTGAGAAATCTCGTTGGTCGATGCATTCTGCTGCTGCACCGCTGCGCTGATGGCGGTGGTATATTCGCTGATTTCCGTCATCTTGGTGGCAATGGCGCGAATGGCTCCCACGGACGCGTCAGACGAGGACTGGATGGCCTGAATACGGCTGGCAATGTCCTCGGTCGCCTTGCCTGTCTGGGCCGCCAGATCCTTTACTTCAGCGGCGACAACGGCAAAGCCATGGCCCGCTTCTCCGGCCCGGGCTGCCTCGATGGTGGCGTTCAGTGCCAACAGATTGGTCTGTTCGGAAATGTCGCGGATGAGTGAAACAACCTCACCGATCTTTTCTGCCGCACTGGCAAGGCCTGCCACCTTGGCATCGGTTTCATTGGCTTCGATGGATGCGGCGCTGACCAGATCATTGGTCCGATGGACCTGCTCGCCAATCTCGGCGATGGACGATGTCATCTCGGTGCTGGCGGCAGCCATCATCTGGACATTTTCGGCGGAATGGCCAGATGCCTCATTGACCGAGTGGGCGCGTTCGGAAGTGGCCGTTGATTGGTCATTGAGGGCTGACGCCGACTGGTGCATCAGTTCCGCGCGGGTCGAGACGGTTTCGAGCGACTGCTGGATTTTCGAGCGGAAGTCATTGAGCAGTGCGTCAATGCGCATTTGCCGTTCGCGCTGCTGCTCAAAATGCTGCTCGCTCTCTCTTTCCAGTTTTTGCCGTTCAAGGGCATTGTCCTTGAAAATGGCGATGGCCTGGCTCATGGAGCCGATCTCGTCAGTGCGATCTCGGCCTGTTGCTTCGACCGTCAGGTCGTTCTTTGCCAGCCGCAGCATCACGGAGGTCAATTGATGCAGGGGCTTGGTAAGCAATTTGTTCAGCGCAATCGCCAATACGGCAATGGTCAGCAAGAAGAAGAAGAGCTTCGAGCCCATGCTCATCATTGAGGCGTCTTCGCGGGTCTCGATCAGGCTTGTATTGGCGGCGTTCAACTCGGCGGTATATTGCTTGGTCTGGTTGGCGACCTTCTCGCGTTCGGCTTGGCTGGCTTTCACCAGTGTTTCCCGCTCGGCATGCAACCGCTCGTCAAGTTCCTTGATCAGCTTCTCTGACTTTGCGCGCAGAGCCAGCAACTCGTCATTGGCGACGGCGACTTCCAAAACCCCCCGAACCTTTTCCTTCGGATCATGGCAGCTTTGGCAGTCTTCGGCATTTTTCAGGATGAAGTAGGAATAGGTGATCGTGATTTCTTCGCCATCATCATTTTTCAGGCTTGATTCAAGACTCTCATGATTGGAATCCTTGGCCAGCGCCTGATCCAGCACTGCCTTGCGGTCGGTCGAGATCTTGACGGAGCCTTCTTCATCACGCAGCTCGAAAGCGTCTGACTCGACGAAGCGATTGACCTTCTGAATGGTCTTGTTGTCACGGAAAGCAAGTTCGCCATCTGCGCGCCAGAGATTGATGGCGGCGATCTGATCATTTTCCAGCAGGATATCCATCTGGTCGACGGCGGCTTCCGCGTCACCAGACATCATTGCCGAGCTGACCAGCGAGGCAATGGACAGCGAGATGCCATTGCGCGTGCCTTCCAGAAAGGCGGCCTTATGTTCGCTCTCGGCCGTCAATTTCTTGGTGGAAAGGGACTGCGACAGTTCCTGATGATTTTCCTTGGAAGCAAGCAGACCGGACATCAGTTCCTGAATTTGGTGATCCTTCTCCTCGACAATATCACGCATCTGGCCAGTGAGTGCTTCGGTGCGATCATAGACACTCTGGGTTATCGAGCGGGTCAGAAGCGTGTCCGCAACGAATGCGAAGGCGACAAGTGCGAAGATCGCGGCGATGATCTTTGCACTCAGGGACCTGAAATGTTTCATCATTTCTCGTTGTCTTTCTTGCCAGAACTTTGGGCAGGAACACTTGGTTCAGGTTCGATTTCCGCCAGCTGAATGACGTGGCGCGGTTATTAAGTAATAGAGCAATAATTCGATAAAATTGCCTTAATTGCGTGCTCTTGCATCGTTTCAACGTGGATGAATGTGGGAAATCGGGCGATTTGCAACTTTAGTTTAAAAGGTTGTGTTTTTTCGCGGTGACGCACTATTAGGTGTTTGACCGATGAGGATGTCTTGGGATCCTTGATCCATAAGGGGCGGACTTTCACGAAGTCGTTTTTGGACATCTGCATCAAAGGCGAAGCGTTTGGGGCACTTTGTGCTGGTCAGAGGGCGGCATCGGCGTGTAGTAATATCGGGTCAGATATATGGAGGGACGCTCATGCATGTTGTTGATTTGAATGCGGATCTGGGGGAAAGCTTCGGCGCCTATACGATCGGCGATGATGGCGCGATGCTTGATATCATCAGTTCAGCCAATGTGGCTTGCGGCTTTCATGGCGGCGACGCGCTGGTCATGCATGACACCCTGGCTTTGGCCAAGGAAAAGGGCGTCGCCATTGGTGCTCATCCGGGCTTTCAGGATCTCTGGGGCTTTGGTCGCCGGCCCATTCAGGGCGAGAAACCTTCCGACATCGAAAAACAACTGGTCTATCAGCTTGGCGCGATCCTTGGGGTGGCCAAAGCGGTTGGCGTGAGCGTCGGGCATTTTAAGGTGCATGGGGCGCTGAACAATATGGCCTGCGTCGATGCAGACTTGGCGATGGCGACCGCACGGGCGCTGAAGTCGGTTGATCCGGATCTGATCTATCTGGTCATGCCGGGCAGCGAGATGGAAAAGGCCGGCGAAAAGCTGGGCCTTAACATTGCCCGCGAGATTTTTGCCGACCGGGCCTATGAGGATACGGGCATGCTGGTGTCACGCAAATTGCCCGGCGCGATGATCGAAGACACCGATGAAGCCGCACGGCGGATGGTGGATTTCGTTACCAACGGCATTGTCGAAAGCGTCAATGGCAAGCGCATGCCGGTGGCCATCGATTCCATTTGCGTTCACGGGGACAATCCCCATGCGGTGGCAACGGCACGCAAGGTGCGGGCGGCGCTGGAAGCGGCAGGGGTCACCATCCGGCCTATGGTTGAAAGCCTGAGGGCTGGTTGATGGCGGTGCAGTTTCTGGCGTCCGGCGATACCGGGCTGACGGTGCAGTTTGGCTTTGATGTCGATCGGGCTCTGAGCGCCCAGATCATGGCTTTGCGGGCGGCGGTGGATGATGCCGGTTTGGCTGGTGTGATCGAAACCGTTCCGACCTATCGCTCACTGCTGGTCCATTACAACCCTATGGAGACCTCGCAATCGAAATTGATTGCCGCTTTGAAGCCGATGATTGCCCAGCTGGATTCGGGCAAGAATGACAAGGCGCGGACCTTTTCCTTGCCGCTCTGCTGGGAAGGGGACTTTGCGATCGATCTCACCCATGTCGCCGACTTTGCCAAAATGAGCCCGGAAGAGGTGATCTCGGTGATCACCCAGACGGACTATTTCATCTATATGCTCGGTTTTGCGCCGGGGATGCCCTATATGGGCGATTTGCCCGAGGCGCTGAATATTCCACGCAAAAAAGTGCCGGTCAAGCGGGTGGAAAAAGGCTCGGTGATGGTCGCCACTGGGCTGACCGTTATCTATCCGTCGGCCAATCCGACTGGCTGGCATGTGGTGGGGCGCTGTCCTGTGCCGATTTTTGATCTCGCACGCGCCGATCCGGTTTTGTTGTCACCGGGGGACCGAGTGCGGTTCCGGGCGGTGGATGGTGCGGAATTTGCCGATATTGAGGGCCGGGTGGCCGAAGGTCGCTTCGATCTGGAGAAGTTGGCGGGATGACCAAAGCTATGTTGGAAATCGTCAATCCGGGTATGATGGCCTCCATTCAAGATTTGGGGCGCTTTGGCTATCAGGCCAAGGGAGTGCCGACCTCTGGCGCGCTGGATTTTGTCAATTTGCGCCTTGCCAATCGGCTGGTTGGCAATGAAGAGGGTCAAGGAGCGCTGGAATTCCGCATCATGGGGCCGACCATCCGGGTATTGGCCGATAGCGTGCGGATCGCTCTGACTGGTACCGAAGCCGTCATCGAGTTGATGGAGCCAGTGGCCAAGCGGGTGCCTTCCTATCAGTCTGTCTCCTTGCAAAAAGGCGCTTTGTTTAAGGTCGGTGTGACGGCAGACACGGCGGTGGCCTATCTGGCGGTGGAGGGCGGCTTTGATGTACCGGACGTCTATGCCAGCCAGTCAACCTACATGTCCGGCGGTTTTGGCGGGTTCGAAGGGCGAGCCCTGCAAGTCGGGGATCTCCTGCCGCTTGCACTTGCAAGTGTGCCGGATCGACACGAGCAGGTGTGTGATGCTCCCCTTTTGCTCGACAGCACCGACCCGATCCGGGTGGTGCCGGGGCCGCAAAAGGATTATTTCAGTAAGGCTGGCCTCAAGACCTTCTTCTCGGAAAGTTATGTGATTTCAGGCGATTCCAACCGCATGGGGTCGCGGCTCGAAGGGGCGCCGGTGGCGCATGAGAAGGGCGCGGATATCAATTCCGACGGCATTGTCACCGGAGCCATTCAGGTGCCGGGCAATGGCTTGCCGATTGTGCTGCTGGCCGATCATCAGACGACGGGTGGCTATCCGAAAATCGGCTGTGTCGCAAGCGCCGATCTGCCGCGCCTTGGTCGGATGAAGCCGGGCTGTGCATTGACTTTTGCCTCGGTCACGGTGGCGCAGGCGGAAAAAGCCCGCCGATTGCTTGAGCAACAGCTTGCCCAGTCCATCGCAGCTTTCAAGGCGGTGCCAAGTGAACAAGCGCAGTTCTGGAATCATCTGGCTGAATGCAATCTCATTGACGGGGTTGTGGGATCGTAGATTTGTTATTCTTACGTTCAAGTAATGCCCTTTGCATGTAAGTCTAACTGACGTAAGTCGGGCTGATGATACGTGTAATCAATCTATCTGGTGTGATATTTTCACATTTGAGTGATTGTTTTCTCTTGCTTTTCTCTCTCTTATACCAAGGGGCAGTCCTGCTCTAGTTGTTAGGGCTGGAAATCACTTGCCTTGATCGATATGTTGCGGCCACTCAATTGGCAGGTTCGGTGAGTGGACCTTGTCGAAAAATCGGTTCGATGAGCCGGAGGGAAGCATATGCAGATCTGCCGTAGCAAGGCCGAGATCAGAGCGCTTGTGCGCCAGTGGCGTCAAGCCGGGCAACTGGTGGGCCTTGTGCCGACCATGGGCTTTTTGCATGAGGGGCATATGTCGCTTGTGCGGATGGCTGCGGACAAGGCGAACCGGGTGGTGGTGTCGATCTTTGTCAATCCGACCCAGTTTGGCCCGAATGAAGATCTCGACAGCTATCCCCGTGATGAAGCCCGTGATTTGGCCTTGCTGGAGGCTAAAGGGGTGGATGCGGTCCTGATGCCGGATGTCGCGGAGATGTATTCGACCATGGGGGACAGTCTGGTCGAGGTGCCCGGTCTGTCCAGCATCCTTCAGGGTGCATTGCGACCGGGGCATTTTCGCGGTGTTACGACGGTCGTCACCAAGCTGTTCAACATCGTCACCCCAGACATCGCAGTGTTTGGTGAGAAAGACTATCAGCAGCTGACGGTGATCCGGCAGATGGTGCGAGATCTCGATGTGCCGGTCGATATCATTGCTCACCCGACGGTGCGGGAGGATGATGGACTGGCCATGTCCTCGCGCAATGTGCGTTTGTTGCCGTCGCACCGGATGCAGGCTGTGGCCTTGTCGCGTTCGCTTGCCCAAGCTGCCGACATGATGACCGAGGAGCCAAGCGTCGAACAGTTAGAGCAGCGTATCCGCACCGTCTTGTCAGAAGCGCCCGATGGGGAGATCATAAGCATCGATATACGCGATGCCCGCTCGCTTGACCCATTGCAAGGGGCGCTGAAAGGCGCTGCCGTCATTTTGTTGGCGGTGCAGTTCGGTTCGGTTCTGCTGATCGATCAACAGGTGGTTTACCCGGATTGAGCCGATGGCTCCCGTCCACCCAGTCAAAATTCCAAGAGGTTCTATCATGAGCGCGCAAAAACAGGTTCGCCGCATCACTGTGCCACAAATCGCGGCCCGCAAGGGTGGCGAGCCGATTGTTTCCCTCACGTCCTATCACGCCCATACGGCAGCGATTGTCGATCAATATGCCGATTTCATTCTGGTCGGCGATAGCCTCGGCATGGTGATGCATGGGATGGAATCGACCGTCGGTGTTTCGCTTGAGCTGATGATCATGCATGGCAAGGCAGTGGTGCGGGGTACTGAAAAGGCCCTTGTGGTGGTCGATATGCCCTTTGGCTCTTATGAGGAAAGCCCGTCGGTGGCCTTTCGCAATGCGGCCCATATCATGAAGGAAACCCAGTGCGGGGCGGTGAAGCTGGAAGGTGGCAAGCGAATGGCGGAGACGATCCGGTTCCTGACAGAGCGCGGCATTCCGGTGATGGCCCATATCGGCCTGACGCCACAATCGGTCCACACGATGGGTGGCTTTAAGACCCAAGGGCGGCAGGAAGCGGAATGGGAACAGCATTTCGAGGATGCCCGTGCGGTGAGCGAAGCCGGGGCTTTCGCTCTGGTGCTTGAGGGTATGGTCGAGCCGCTGGCCGCAGAAATCACCCATCGGGTGGCCATTCCAACCATCGGAATCGGGGCGTCTGCGGTGTGTGACGGGCAAATTCTGGTGCTCGAAGACATGCTCGGTTTCAATCCCAAGCCGCCGAAATTCGTCAAGGTCTATGGCAATCTCGGTGAGCAGATCGACCAAGCGGTCAAGAGCTATGCAGAAGAGGTGAAGAACCGCACCTTCCCAAGCGAAAGCCAGATTTATCGCTGAGGCTCGCGGAATCCTCATTTCGTCAACATGGCCTAGAGATTTCTCATTCGATTGCTGGTAAAGAGGGGCCAAAGTTGGTCCGTCCCATCTTGGAGACAGCGCCAAATTCAGCGCGATCCAGAGCCTGAAGGACCTGAGACCCTAGAAAGACCAGCAATCTTCTGCGCGCCTGTGCAGATGGTTGCCAAGAGGATGGAGTTTACCATGAGCCAAGCTGAGTTCGTGATCCGCCGCCCAGACGACTGGCATCTGCATTTGCGCGATGGTGCCATGTTGAATGCTGTTCTGCCCCATACCAGCGCCAATTTCGCCCGTGCGATCATCATGCCCAATCTGGTGCCGCCAGTGGTCACCGTTGCCGATGCGAGCGCCTATCGTGAGCGGATCATGGCGGCTTTGCCAGAAGGGCACCGGTTCGAGCCATTGATGACCCTCTATCTGACCGAGGCGACCGACCCGGTCGATGTTGAGCAGGGCGTGAAGGCCGGGCTGATCAAAGCTCTGAAGCTTTATCCGGCAGGCGCGACAACCAATTCGGACAGCGGCGTGCGGGTGATTGAAAAGATCTATCCGGTGCTTGAGAAAATGGCCGAGATCGGTGTGCCGCTCTGCGTGCATGGGGAAGTGACGGACGCGGATATTGACATTTATGACCGTGAGGCGGTGTTTATCGAGCGCGTCCTGTCGCCAATCCGGGATCGTTTTCCGGATTTGCGCATTGTGATGGAGCATATCACCACGGAAGATGGGGTGGCGTTTGTCAATGAGGCGGGCGACAATATTGCGGCCACCATCACCACCCATCACCTGATCATCAACCGCAATGCCTATTTGGTTGGGGGCATCAAGCCGCATTATTATTGCCTGCCGGTGGCCAAGCGCGAAAAGCATCGTCTGGCCTTGCGGGCGGCGGCGACCTCGGGCAGCGCGAAATTCTTCCTTGGGACCGATTCTGCACCACATCCGACCCATGCCAAGGAAAGCGCCTGTGGCTGTGCGGGCATTTATACCTCGATCAACACGATCAGCTGTCTGGCCCATGTGTTTGAGGAAGAGGGCGCGCTCGACAAGCTCGAAGCCTTTGCCTCGCTCAATGGTCCGGCTTTCTATCGTTTGCCGGTCAATGAAGAGACCATCCGCCTTTACAAGAGCGATGCACCGCTGGAGCTGCCCAGCACGGTGGCAGTGCAGAGCGAGACCGTAACGGTGTTCGATCCCGGTTTCCCGCTTCATTGGCGGCATGAAGACATGCGCTAAGCCCTCTGAAGCAACGAAAAAGCCCTGCCAACATCCGTCGGCAGGGCTTTTTCTTGATGGGGTCGTTTAGCGAGTCACATGGACCGCGCAGTTGGCGTGGCGGACGACACGGGCGGCAGTGGAGCCGAGGAAATAGTCCTGCAGACCCGGACGATGAGAGGCGACCACGATCAGATCAATGTCATGATCGTCGGCATATTCGACGATGGCTGTGCCTGCATGTCCGTCAATGACGACGATTTCGGCATCGGGGAAAATGGTGGCCTTTTCCTTCAGATCATGCTTGATCTTGTCGCGGGCCTCGATGCGCACTTCCTTGGGGACCTGGGCTGCCACATAGGCTGGTACTGCGTCAAGCACATGGATCAGGGTGACCTTGCCGCCCTGATCAGCCAGCACTTTGGCTGCTGCCAAAGCGGCGGATGGATCATGGTCGGCGTCAAAGGCGACGGGAACCAGAATATTCTTGTACATCTATTCCTCCACTCTGTGGAACAATCACGCCCCGGCCGGGATCGCTGTTCCAACTTGTTTCATTCGGGCCGCTGCAGCATTGGCGTCCTCATACGCTGATGCTGAGAATTTCGGTGGGTCGGCATGCTGCCTTTTGTCAGGCAATTGGCCGAAAAGATCAGCTTTGTTTTGTTGCTAGCTGAGTTCGGCCCTTATCATATCATGAGCCTCGTCTTCCAACACATTATTTCGCTATATCAATTCGTTGGAGTGTGTTGATGCTCTGTGGGATGGTGGGATCTTTGGCGGATGAGAGGCTTTGAGTTGTCGGCCGGTTGTGCTTGACCGCGCGATCCGCTCGCAGAATTTTTTCACTGCGAGCGGGCCTTTCAGAGTCTCTTCTCCGGGATGGATCAGAGCACGGCCTCGAACAGGCCACGGACATTGTCCGCATTCAGTTCAATCGGGTTGCCGCCGCAGGATGGATCCTTCAGCGCGCCTTCAATCAGCTTGTCGAGATCTGGATCGGTGACGCCCAAGCCCGACATGCGCTTTGGAATGTTGAAGCTGTTGTTGAATTCATCGACAAAGGCGCAGAAGCCATCAAAGCCACCGCTGAGGCCGAGATATTCGGTGACAATGTTGAAGCGGGCTTCAATGGCCGGGCGGTTAAATTGCAGCACTGCGGGCATGCAGACCGCGTTGGTGGTGCCGTGATGGGTGTGATACATGGCACCGAGCGGGTGGCTGAGCGCATGGATGGCGCCGAGGCCCTTCTGGAAGGCGGTGGCACCCATGGCGGCGGCGGACATCATGTGGGCGCGGGCCTCGATGTCAGAGCCGTCCTTATAGGCGCGGGGCAGGTTTTCGACCACCAAGCGCATGCCTTCAAGCGCAATGCCTTGGCTCATTGGATGATAGAAAGGCGAAGAGAAGGCTTCCACGCAATGGGCAAAGGCATCAAGGCCTGTACCTGCGGTGATGGCTGGCGGCATGCCGACCGTCAGCTCCGGGTCACAGATGACGATGCTTGGCAGGACCTTTGGATGGAAGATGATTTTCTTCTCGTGGGTCTGGGAATTGGTGATGACGCTGGCGCGGCCGACTTCTGAGCCCGTGCCTGCGGTGGTTGGCACCGCAACGATGGGCGCGATGGCGTCTGCATCGGCGCGGGTCCACCAGTCACCAATATCTTCAAAATCCCAGATCGGGCGGGTTTGGCCAGCCATGAAAGCGACCATTTTTGCCAGATCAAGGCCAGAGCCACCGCCAAAAGCGATGACGCCATCATGGCCACCGGCTTTATAGGCGGCGACACCGGCATCGAGATTGTTCTCGTTCGGGTTCGGGTCCACCTCGCTGAAGATGGCGCGGCCAAGGCCTGCGGCTTCCATCACATCGAGGGTGGACTGCGTGACAGGCAAAGCGGCAAGGCCCCGGTCGGTGACCAGCAGCGGCTTGGTGATGCCAGCCTGCGCACAGGCTGCGCCCAATTCCGCGATGCGACCCGCACCGAATTTGATGGCGGTTGGGTAATTCCAGTTTCCTACGAGATTCATTTGGTCACCTTCTTGAGATGATAAGATTTTGGACGGGTCAGATTGTGGAAGCCGATGACCGACAGACCACCGCCGCGGCCGGTTTGTTTGCAGCCGGTCCAGCAGAGGCCCGGATCGAGATAGTCGGCGCGGTTCATAAAGACGGTGCCGGTTTCGATCTGGTCACCAACCGCAATGGCGCGGTCGACATCTTTGGTCCAGAGACTGGCGGTGAGGCCGAAGTCGCTGTCATTCATCAGGGTGATGGCTTCAGCATCATCCTTGACCTTCATGATGCCGACGACCGGACCGAAGCTTTCCTCGCGCATCACTCGCATGTCATGGGTGACATTGGTCAGGATTTGCGGGGTCAAATATGCGCCGCCGTCATCCTCGGCGAAGGTGTCAATATGGGCGACGGCTCCGGCCTTAAGGGCCTCGGCGATCTGAGCGCGGACTTCGTCGGCAAAGCGAACATTGGCCATCGGGCCCATGGTGGTTTCCGCGTCGAGCGGGTTGCCCAGCTTGTAGCCCTTGACGATGGCAATGGCTTTCTCAAGGAAAGCATCATAGAGGCTCTCATGGACATAGATGCGCTCGATGCCACAGCAGCATTGGCCAGAATTGAACATGGCGCCATCGATCAGGGTGTCGACGGCGGCGTCCAGATCCGCATCTTCCATCACATAGCCCGGATCCTTGCCGCCAAGCTCGGTGCCAACACCGGTAAAGGTGCCCGCGGCCGCCTGTTCCATCGCCACGCCACCGCCAACGGAGCCGGTGAAATTGATGAAATCGAAGCTGTTGTCGGCGATCAGGGCCGAGGTGGTGCCATGATCAAGGAAGAGATTCTGGAACACATCTTCCGGCACGCCAGCTGCATGGAAGGCTTCGGCCATGCGCTCACCGACCAGCAGGGTCTGGGTGGCATGTTTCAGCATCACTGTGTTGCCAGCAATCAGCGCCGGAGCAACGGTGTTGATGGCCGTCATGAAAGGATAGTTCCAAGGGGCGACCACAAAGACCACGCCATGGGGGATGCGCTTGATGAAGCGTTTAAAAGTGGCATCTTCGCCCACTTCGATATCGGCCAGCGACTCTTCGGCAATCTTGGCCATGTGCGAGGCGCGCTCGTTGAAGCCTCCAAATTCGCCGCCATAACGGACCGGGCGACCCATCATTTTGGCCAGTTCTGGCACGATGGTGTCATTCATCTCGCCCACTTTGGCAACGCCCGCCATGACAAGCGCGATGCGTTCGCTCAATGGGCGCGCGGCCCATGCGGTTTGGGCTGTGCGGGCCTTGTTGACGGCCTCTTTTGCTGCCTCGAGCGACAGGGCCGGTCTTTCGGCAAAGACCGATCCGTCGATTGGCGAGATACAGGTCAGCATCTTCATTCTTTACGTCCTTGACTGGTGCGGCGGTCAGGCTTTTTCAAAACCGCGCGCGATTTCATAGTCGGTTACAACCCGGTTGAATTCTTCGATTTCCCATTCTGCCGCACGGGCATAATGGTCGATCACTTCGTCGCCCATCGCTTCGCGCAGCATCGCTGATTGCATCAGGCTGTCGCGGGCGTCCCGCAGGCTGCGCGGGATGTGATGGGCTTCATCATCGCTATAGGCGTCGCCAGCAAAGGCGGCGGGCAATTCAAGCTTTTCCTCGATCCCCTTGAGACCGGCAGCCAGCATGGCGGCTAGGCCGAGATAGGGGTTCATGTCAGAGCCCGGTGTGCGACATTCAACCCGCACCCCCTTGGTGCCATCGCCACAAAGACGGAAGGCAGCGGTGCGGTTGTCGACAGACCAGACGGTTTGGGTCGGTGCAAAGGTGCCTTTGGCAAAGCGTTTGTAGCTGTTGATGTAAGGCGCCAGAAAATAGGTATAGTCGGAGGCATATTTGATCAGCCCGGCCATATAATGATCCATCAATTCGGACTTGGCGAGAGGCTTTGAGGGGTCATAGAAGGCATTGTCCCCATCCTTCCAGATCGACTGGTGAACATGGGAGGCGCTGCCGACGCGGTCCTGATGCCATTTGGGCAGGAAACTGGCGGCCACTCCATGCTGATGGGCGATTTCCTTGATGCCATGCTTGGCGATGGTGTGGTGATCGGCGGTCGCCAGAGCCTCGGCATATTTGATATTCAGCTCTTCCTGACCGGCTTCTGCTTCGCCTTTCGAGCCTTCGATCGGGATGCCCATCTCGCGCAGATGATTGCGGATCGGGCGCATCACAAACTCTTCCTTCGAGGTCTGGAAGATGTGGTAATCCTCGTTATAGTTCGAGATCGTCTCCAGCTTGAAGCCGTTGCGGGCAATCTCGTCATGGGTGCCGTTGAAGAGGAAAAATTCAAGCTCGGTCGCCATCACAGCATCAAAGCCAAGGGCTTTGGCGCGGGCGATCTGCTTTTTGAGCATTTCACGCGGGGCGTGGGCCACTGGTTGGTGGCTGTGATGGTCGATCACGTCACACAGCACCATGGCGGTGCCCTCCAGCCACGGCATCGGGCGGATTGTGCTGAGGTCGGGTTTCATCACATAGTCGCCATAACCGCTTTGCCAGCTCGTCGAGCGATAGCCATCCGGGGTCGCCATGGCCAGATCGGTGGCGAGCAGATAGTTGCAGCAATGGGTTTCATCCTCGGCAATGTCGAGAAAGGCCTCGGCATGGAAGCGCTTGCCCATAAGGCGGCCCTGCATGTCGACCATGCAAACCAGAACGGTATCGATGCTTTTGCCAGCAATGGCTTGTTTCAGTTCTTCAAAAGTCATGGCGTGCTTTCCATAAGGGAGCCGAAGGCGGCGAGCCGCCTTCGGTGACACTCATCAGGAGTAACGATAAGGACGGCCGGCTTTTTGCATGTCGGCGTTGTATTTCTTGATGATTTCAACAACCTTGGCCTTGGTTTCGGACTCGGCTGCGATCTCATCCCAGAATTTGACGGCGGCTTCTTCAACCTGCGCCCATTCGGCATCGGGAATGGAGGTCAGTTTCATCTTGGTGCCATCAACGCGCAGGGATGCTTCACCACCCCAGTACCACCACTGACGGTAATAGTGAGACTGGTCACAGCAGACGCGGAACAAGGTCTGGAGATCTTCCGGCAACTCGTTCCAGCGGCCCATATTGGCGAAGAAAGAACCAGCCCAAGCGCCGGAAATGTTGTTGGTCAGGAAGTAGTTGGTCACGTCTGCCCAGCCAACGGTGTAATCTTCGGTGATGCCGGACCATGCAATGCCGTCAAGCTCGCCGGTCTGGACAGCCACTTCGATGTCTTCCCATGGCAGGGTGACTGGCACCACGCCAAACTGGCTGAGGAAACGGCCAGCGGTCGGGAAGGTGAAGACGCGCTTGCCTTTGAGGTCGGCGAGCGAGTTGATTGGATCCTTGGTGGCGAAGTGGCAAGGATCCCAAGAACCGGCAGAGATGTGCTTGACGCCGACTTTGGAATATTCCTCGTCCCAGATCTCATTCAGGCCATACTGGTTGAACAGCACAGGCACGTCGAGGCTATAGCGCGAGGCAAAGGGGAAGTAGCCGCCGAACACGGTCACGTCGGTTGGCGATGCCATGGAATCATCGTCAGACTGAACCGCATCAATGGTGCCGCGCTGCAGGGCACGGAACAGCTCGCCGGTTGGGACCAGCTGATCGGCATAGAAAAGCTCGATCTGCATGCGGTCGCCAGCGATCTGGTTGAACATCTTGATGGCTGGATCAATCACGTGTGCTGCCAATGCCGGACCGGCATAGGTCTGCATGCGCCATTTGATGGTGCTGCTTGCGATCGCTGGAGCTGCCAGAGGCGCGGTGGCCGCACCGATTGCAGCTGTCTTCAAAAAATTACGTCTCGAGGTAGTCATCGTTCGTCTCCGTTAAGGTGATTGCGGTTTCTTTTTCAGAAACTCTTGGGGTTTATTCGGTAGATTGCTTCAGGGTCTTTTCTTGTTATTGGCTTTCAAACGCATCCTTACTTGCCATAGACCATTTCTGGCAGCCACAGGGCAATCTGTGGGAAGACCATGATGATGGTCAGGGCAATGACCATGACGACCACGAAGGGCAGGATGGATTTGTAAATGTCGCGCAGGCTGATTTCCGGTGGCGCCATCGCCCGCATCAGGAATAGGTTATAGCCAAAGGGCGGCGTCATATAGGCGATCTGGGTGGTGATGGTGTAAAGCACCCCATACCAGATCAGATCGAAGCCCAGTGCACCGACCAACGGCACATAAAGCGGAGCAACAATCACCAGCATTGCCGTGTCATCAAGGAAGGTGCCCATCAGGATGAAGCTCAGCTGCATCAGGATCAGGATCATCCAGGGGGACAAGCCCATTTGTTCGGTGAAGAGATTGTCGATGGCCTTTACGGCCCCCAGCCCATCAAAGATCGCCCCAAAACCGAGGGCTGCAAGGATGATCCACATGAACATGCAGGAAATGCCCAGAGTCTGACGGGTGCAGGTCTGGAAGATTTTCCATGTCATGCGGCGTTTGAGGATTGAGGCCGCGAGCGCGGTGAGGGCACCGATGGCCGAACTTTCGACCAGCGAGGTCCAACCATTGACGAACGGCACCATCATGGCGGCGAAAATCGCCAGTGGCAGGACGCCAGCGCCCAGCAGACGCAGTTTTTCCTCGCGCGGCACGTCGGTGGCGTCTTTCAAGGCCGGGCCAAGCTCTGGCTGGAGACGGCAGCGGATCCAGATATACAGGATGAACATCGCGGCCATCATCAGGCCGGGCAGGATGCCTGCCAGCCACAATTGGCCAACCGGCTGGCGAGCAATCATCGCATAAAGCACCAGAACCACCGACGGCGGCACCAAAATACCAAGTGAGGAGCCTGCCTGAATGACGCCGGTGACCATGATCTTGTCATAGCCACGGCGCAACAGCTCAGGCAGGGCGATGGTGGCCCCAATCGCCATACCAGCAACGGACAGGCCATTCATAGCGGAAATCAGCACCATCAGGCCGATGGTACCCATGGCGAGACCGCCATTCACATTGCCGAACCAGACATGGAACATGCGGTAGAGGTCGTCCGCCAGACGGCTTTCAGACAGCACGTAGCCCATGAAAATAAACATCGGCAGGGTCAATAGCGGATACCATTTCATCAGCTTCATGGCGGCCGAGAAGGGGATGTCCTGCCCACCGGTGCCCCAAAGGGCAATGGCGGAAATGGCCGCGATGGCCCCAATCGCGCCAAAAACGCGCTGACCGGAAAAGAGCATCAGCATCATTGATGCAAACATGAAAAGGGCGATATGCTCCTGGCTCATTCTTTAGCCTCCGGAATGATGTGCCCGTTGAGACGCAGAATGTCTTTGCAGAGCTCGGAAATGGATTGCAGGAGCATCATCAGGATGCCGATGATCATGATGACCTTGATGGGCCAGGCATAAGGACGCCAAGCGGTGGAGGAGCGTTCAAGGCGGCCGATTTTCTCGCTGCCATCGATCAGGCCCAGAAAATAGTCAACCGGCTCCATACCCCAATAGCCCAGCGAGTAGGCTGTCGAGCCAAGCGCGCCATAGAGCAGGACACCGAGATAGAAGATCAGGAACATCACCGTGAAGCAATCCACAGCGGCCTTGCGACGGATGGTCCAGTCCCCATAGAAGAGATCCATGCGGACATTGGAGCCCATCAATAGAGAATAGGGTCCGCCCAGCATATAATAGGCGACCATGGCGAATTGGGCCATTTCCAGCGTCCAAAGCGATGGTTGAAAGAAGGTCTTCGAGATCGAGGACCAGAGCAGGATCGCCATTAGGACAAACACGCCATACATCACGAAACGGCCAACGCGGAGGTTGAAACCGTCAATGATGTCGACGAAGCGAAGAAGCGGTGTCATGGGTGTCATGGGGACACCTGCCTTAATCGTTCAAGAGCCTCTTGGGAGCGGAGGATGGAACGGGAGAGGTGATTTGCCATTGTGATTGCTTTTTCTTTTGTATTGATCAAGTCGTTGCGGATTTCGATCATTGTCGAATCCAGCCCATGGTCTTCGCCATGTTTTCTCAGACTGTAGGTGACGCCGTCGGTGGCGTCATAAGGTTGGTTGAGGGCGGTGATGAATTGCCCCCCGGCGGCTTCGATGGAATGCATCGCTTCGCTGAAGGCGGAGGACTTGTCGAACAGGAAGCCGATTTCCACTTCCCGGCGGCCGCCATGATAGATTGGCGTGAAGCTGTGAATGGTCAGAATGGTCAGGGCATCGCCGACACGCGCGCGCTGGGTGCGCACCAGTTCCGCTGCGGTGTTGTGGAACGGGTTGTGAATGAGGCCGAAACGGTTTTGGCGTTCGCCATCGGTCAGATCTTCATTGCCCGGAACGGCGAAAATTTCACTCTTGGCGGGCATGGCATCGGGGGCTTCGAGCGGGCGGTTGCAATCATAGACCAGACGGGAGACGCCACCAGCCACCAAAGGGGCATCGAGCAGGTCGGACAGGGCCGTGGCAACATCCAGCGCACCGATGTCCCATGCAGCATGGGAGGTGGCGGTTTCGGTGTCTATTCCTAATCCGTTGAATTCAGTGGGAATATGCAGGGAGGCATGCTCGCAAAGCAACACAAAGGGCGCGGATCCTGTTGTCCGATGCAGATGAACTGGCGACCAAATGGCTTCGGGCATTCTACTTACTCCCTGTTAACTTCTGTAAAGAAAACTACATGCCGGGCACCAGTGTCAATTTTTTTCTGTATTTTTTTCTACATATTTGAGTAAGATGTAGAAATGAAACAAAAGACCAAGAAGGACATCATGCTTGTTCGTGATCTGATTGAGGCGCACAAGGCAGACCTGACCCCGGCGGAGCGGCGGCTGGTGCCCTATATCAAGGACGACTCGCTGGCGATTGAATTGAAGTCGATCACCAAGCTGGCCGAAGCTGCGGATGTGTCCACGCCGACCGTCATTCGCTTTGCGCGTAAGCTGGGATTTGACGGGTTCCCGGATATGCAAAATGCCATCCGGACCGAGCTGGCCGAGCGGATCAAGCAGCCGCTTGCCAAGTTCGAAACCAAGCTGGGTGCGGAGCATGAGCGTCACATTGTCAATCGCTTCACCATGCATGTGGTGGAGAATGTCAACCGGACGATGAACCAGCTTGATTATGAATTGTTCGACCGTGTTGCTGCGCTGCTGGCAGACACCGACAACAAGATCTATCTGCGTGGCGGCAAGATTTCCCAAGCAAGTGCCTTTCATTTCTTCAATCACCTGCAGATCATTCGCCCCAATGTCTCGATGCTGGGGGCGTCTCCAAGCGTCTGGCCTCAAACCTTGCTGGATATGGATGACAGGTCTGTTCTGATCCTGTTTGACATTCGTCGCTATGAGCAGGAGCTGGAGCGTCTGGCCTCATTGGCTTCCTCGCAAGGGGCGAAAATCGTGCTGTTCACCGATCAGTGGGGTTCGCCGATCGAGGGCATAGCCGATCATTGTTTCCGGGCCATGGTGGAAGCGCCGTCCAGCTGGGACAGTACGATCGCCATCAATCTTTTGGTGGAAGCGATGATTGCTCAGATCCAGATCCTCAGCCCGGACAAGAGCAGCAAGCGTATCCGGGAAATGGAAAATATGATCGGCGTCACTGAAATTTTCCGCAAGGCCTGATTTGCCAAATCCATCTGTGCTGTCAACTCTGCAAACACCTGGAACCGGGCAAAAAAGCACCCCGCCAGATGGGCACTGACGGGGTGAAGAGCCTCCATTCCTTGGGAGTGCTCTTGGGAGTGGAGAGGCTGGTATGTTAGCCGATGGTGACCCAAGCGGCATTGGCTGCAGACGAACGAACGCAGGCGTCGATGAACTGGACGCCTTTCAGTCCATCCTGAACGGTCGGATAGGTTACCGCCGGATCCGGCGCTGAGCCGTCCCGTTTGGCCAGAATGGCCCCTGCGGCTTCGCTGTAGATGTTGGCAAAGCCTTCCAGATAGCCTTCCGGGTGACCTGATGGGGTGCGGCTCATGCGGGCCGCGGCATTGCCTGCGCCTGCGCCATTGCGGGTGATCAGGCGTTTGGGTTCGCCAAACGGTGTGTACCAGAGATAGTTGGGGTCTTCCTGACACCATTCCAGTCCGCCCTTGTCGCCAAAGACGCGCAGTTTGAGGCTGTTTTCGCAGCCCGGAGCGACCTGACTGCACCAGAGCATGCCACGAGCCCCGCCCTTGAAACGCATCATGATATGGCCATTGTCATCGACCTGACGACCCGGCACGAAGGACTGCAGGTCTGCGGCAAGGCTTTCCAGCTCCAATCCGGTCACAAAGCTGGCGAGATTGAAGGCGTGGGTGCCAATGTCGCCGGTCGATCCACCCGCACCGGAACGGGCGGGATCGGTCCGCCAAGCGGCCTGTTTGAAGTCGGCAAATTCGGTCAGCCAATCCTGCGGATATTCCACCTGAACCACACGGATGGTGCCAATGTCGCCATTGGCGATCATCGCGTTTGCCTGCCGGATCATCGGGTAGCCGGTATAATTGTGGGTCAGGATGAACAGGGCGTCGGACTGTTCGGCTTCCTTGACGAGCTTCTCGGCCTCTTCCAGCGTCGAAGTCAGGGGCTTGTCGCAAATGACATGGATGCCTCGGCGCAAGAATTCGATGGCCGCGGCATAGTGCATATGGTTGGGCGTGACGATCGATACCGCCTCAATGCCATCCTCACGATTGGCCTCGATTTCTGCCATGAGGGTGAAATTGTCATAGCTGCGCTCGGGGTCCAGCCCCAAAGCCGCAGCTGAAGCATGCGACTTTTCCGGGGTCGAGGAGAGGGCGCCTGCAACCAGCTGGTATTTGTCGTCAATGCGTGAGGCGATGCGGTGCACACCGCCGATAAAGGCGTCGTTGCCGCCGCCCACCATGCCAAGGCGGATACGGCCTCCAAGGCTCTCATTGCGTCCGGTGATGGCCATCTTAATTCTCCAGTCCGAGCATTTTGCGGTTCATGGCTGCGTCGGTGCCACCGTCGGCAAAGTCGTCAAAGGCTTTCTCGGTGACGCGGATGATATGATCCGTGACGAATTGCGCGCCTTCACGGGCCCCATCTTCGGGATGTTTGAGGCAGCATTCCCATTCCACCACGGCCCAGCCATCGAAATCCATGGCAGACAGCTTTGAGAAGACCGCGCCGAAATCAACCTGACCATCCCCAAGGGAGCGGAAGCGGCCAGCCCGATCGACCCAACCCTGATAGCCGCCATAAACGCCCTGACGGCCGGTTGGATTGAACTCGGCATCCTTGACATGGAACATCTTGATCCGGTCCTTATAGATGTCGATATTGTCCAGATAGTCGAGGCATTGCAGGATGTAGTGGGACGGGTCATAGAGCATGTTGGCGCGGGAATGGTTGTTGACCCGCTCAAGGAACATCTCGAAGGTCACGCCGTCATGCAGGTCTTCGCCCGGATGAATTTCATAGCAGAGATTGACATCGCACTCATCGGCGAAATCCAGCAGGGGTTGCCAGCGGGCTGCCAGTTCGTCAAAGGCGGTTTCCACCAAGCCAGCCGGGCGCTGCGGCCATGGATACATATAGGGCCAGCAAAGGGCACCGGAGAAGGTGGCGTGATTTTTGATCCCCATCAGGCGAGAGGCCATCAGGGCCTTCTTGACCTGATCGACAGCCCAGAGCTGGCGGGCCTTGGGATTGCCCCGCACTTCTGGGGCGGCAAAGCCATCGAAGGCTTCGTCATAGGCGGGATGGACGGCAACCAGCTGGCCTTGCAGGTGGGTCGACAATTCCGTGACTTCGACACCGGCTTCTGCGGCAATGCCCTTGAACTCATCGCAATAATCTTTCGAGCTGGAAGCCTGTTCCAGATCGATCAGGCGACCATCCCAAGAGGGGACCTGAACGCCCTTATAGCCGCAATCCGCCGCCCAGCGGGTGATGTCAGCCCAGCTGTTGAATGGTGCTTCGTCCCCGGCAAACTGTGCCAGAAACAGCGCTGGACCCTTGATGGTTTTCATGGCTTTTTCTCCCAAGATCTTTGGCGCCTTCATATGGTGGCGCGCCTGCCTTACATGCCGTACACCTGTATCCTTGCCATGGCAAGGTGGCGGGCCGGATCGGAGCCGGAGCATGACTTGCCCCGGCTCTGGTTTGTTTGATGTCTATTTCTTAGAACGGAGAATCCGGGAAATAGAAGTCCTTGGCATTGTCCTTGGTGATGAGGGTTGCGCCCAGAATGTAACGACCGGCGACCGGACCGTTGGACTTGAAGGCTGCAACGGTGACATCCATCGCGGTGGCAATCATTGCCGGTGGATAGAGCACGTCAACCGGTACCAGCTCATTGCCTTCCATCACGCCTTTGATGGTTTCCTTCATGCCAGCGCCGCCGACAACGAACATGCCATTGCCATCACGACCAGCCTGCTTGAGCGCAGCGACCACACCGATGGCAATGTCATCATCCTGTGCCCATACAGCGTCGATGTCCGGGAAGCGGGACAGGAAGTCCTGCATCACTTCAAAGCCATCATCGCGGTTCCAGTTGGCATGCTTGTGATCGAGCACATTGATGCCGGTATCCTTGATGCCTTCCATGAAAGCGTCGAAGCGTTCATTGTCGATAATGGTTGGAATGCCGCGCAGGATAACGATATTGTCGCCGGATTTCAGACGTGACTTCATATATTCGGCAGAAACGCGACCCATTTCAGGGTTGTTGCCGGCAACATAAATGTCTTCGATGCCCGGTTGGCTCAGGCCGCGATCCACCACGGTGATCATGGCGCCGGACTTCTTGGCATTGAGCACCGGGTCGGTCAGAGGCTCGGATTCAAAGGGCAGGACGACCAGAGCGTCGATCTGATGGACCGAGACCAGATCCTCAATCGCAGAGGCCTGCTGGCTTGGATCCGGCGAGTTGACCAAGATGAGATCAACGTCGGGATAGAGAGCTTCGAGCCGCTCTTCGGCCTTTTCAGCATGCCAGTTCATGCCAGCCGCCCAAGCATGGGTCGGGGTTGGATAAGATACGCCGATCTTGATCTTGTCGGCGGCGAGAGCCGTGCCAGCGAGCATCATGGCTCCGGTCAGCGCGGCGGCGAATAGGCTTTTTGGTGCTTTCATGGTTTCCTCCCAGAATTGCAGAAATGCGCCAGTATGAAGTGGTTCAGGTCTTGAGCAGGGGGCGCTTTGGCCTGCAGGCTCGTTCGAGAGCAGGCGTTGCGTTCCCAATGCCATCCCGCGAGGGGGCGGGGTGGCGGTCTTTTCGTGATCGATTTGGGGTCGATGCCGGGGATCGATCATTGTGGTCCGGTCAGGCCTTTTTCTCCTTTTTGCGGCCAAAATTGCCGCGTTGGAGCCAAACGGCGGTGATGATGATCAGGCCTTGCATGGTGCCGTTCAGATAGTTGGAAATCATGTCGGTGAAATTGAGAATGTTGCCGATGGTGGTCAGGATCAGGGCGCCCAGAATGGTGCCGCCAATCCGGCCATAGCCGCCTTTGAGAACCGTACCGCCAATGATCACCGCAGCAATCGCTTCCAGCTCCCACAACACACCGGTCGACGAGGAGGCCGAGCCAAGACGTGGCACATAGATGATCGTGGCAAGCGCCACGCAAATGCCCTGAATGACATAGGTCCAGGTCTTGATGCGGTCGACCTTGATGGCGGAATATTTGGCCACAGCCTCATTGGAGCCGATGGCCGTGCAATAGCGGCCAAAGGCGGTCCGGTTGAGCAACACCCAGCCAATGATGGCGACACTGATGAACACCCAGACCGGGATGGGCAGGCCCATGAAGCTGTCATAATAGACCGGGCGATAGGTGCCGCGGATGCCATAGTCCAGCGACAGGGTGCCGCCATCGGCGAAATAGGTGACCAGCGAGCGGAAAATGCCCATGGTGCCAAGGGTTACGATGAAGGCTTCTATTTTGCCCTTGGTGGTCAGCAGTCCGTTGACCAAACCGGCCCCAAGCCCCAGCACAACCGAAATGGCACATCCAATCAGCACTGTCGTGATGCCTGTACCCGTGATGGGGACGAGCATGTTCATGGTGATGATCATGACGCCCGCAATCACCGCAGCCATTGAGCCGACCGACAGATCAATGCCTCCCGATGTGATCACGAAGGTTGCGCCAACGGCGATGATGCCGATGAAGGCCGAGCGCGTCAGCAGGTTGGTGATGTTGCCCTCAGACAGAAAGGCACTGTTGAGCGAAAACCCGATGACACACAGCAAAAGCAGCGCGATCGCAGGTCCAAGGGTTTTGAAGTCTGTCGCAAAAGGCAGGCTTTTCGCCTTTTTGCCCGCAGGATTGTCTGTCATGCGCTGGCCTCCTCCTTCAAGCCGGCCGCAAAGCGGACTATTTCATGTTCGTTGATGGCGTCGCCGGTGAGCTCTCCCGTGATGCGCCCTTCGCGCATCACAATCACCCGATGACAGATCCCGATGATTTCGGGCATTTCCGATGAGATGACGACGACCGACATGCCTTCGGCTGCCAGTGCCGCGATGAAATGATAGATTTGCTGTTTGGTGCCCACGTCGATGCCACGGGTCGGCTCGTCGACAATGACAATGCGTGGGTCGCATTCCATCACCTTGGCGAGCAACAATTTCTGCTGGTTGCCGCCGGACATTTCCGAGATTTTGCAGTTGGGGTCGCGGGCGCGGATGTCGAAGCGGCGGATGCCACGGCGCAGGGCCTGTTCTTCCCCATTGCGGTCGAGCAGCAGGCCCTTGATGAATTTGGGTAAGGCAAACAGGGTCAGGTTTGGTTGCATCTGCTTGTCAACCAGCAGCCCCTTGCCCTTGCGGTCTTTGGTGAGATAAACGATGCCAGCATTCCGTGCGTCGGCGGCAGACCGGATATGGGCGTCCTTGCCAAACAGAGATACATGGCCAGACGTCATGGGACGCAGGCCGCAGATGGCCTCGAATAGTTCCGTTCGGCCAGAGCCGATCAGCCCGGAGAAGCCCAGAATTTCGCCTTTACGCAAGGAAAAAGAGGCTCTTTTTACCAAGTCAGTGCTCAGTCCCTTGACCTCAAGCACACGCTCGGCGTCGAAATCCGCTTCGGACATGGGCGGGAAAAGATCGGACAATTCACGCCCAACCATCATTTGCGCCATCGTGTCGAGGGTGAAATCCTCTGTCGGTTTGGTGGTGATCCACTGGCCATCACGCAGGATGGTGATGCGGTCGGCGATGGCGGCGACTTCCTTCAATTTGTGCGAGACAAACATGACCGCCGTGCCTTGCGCCTTCAACCGTTTTACCTGTTTGAAGAACAAAGCCGTCTCCGCCTCGGTCAACACGGCAGTCGGCTCATCCATGATCAGGATGCGAGCGTTGCGGCTCATCGCCTTGACGATTTCGACCATTTGCTTCTGGGCAATCGACAGATTGGAAATGCGATCGTCAGGCGAGATGTCGAGGCCAACTTCAGTCAGCATCTTGAGAACCTGATCATGCATCTCGGCCCGCTTGAGAAAGCCCTTGGCAATCTGCTCGCGTCCCAGGAAGATGTTCTCTTCAACCGTCATCTGTTCGGCGAGATTGAGCTCCTGATGGATCAGGACAATACCCAGCTCTTCCGCTTGCCCGTTGGGGGGCAGGGTGATCGGTTCCCCGTCAAGCAGGATGGTGCCAGAGGTCGCGGGATGAAAGCCCGAGAGGATTTTCATGAGGGTGGATTTGCCTGCACCATTTTCGCCGATTACAGCATGCACTTCGCCTGCTCGAATGTCGAAATTGATAGAGAACAGGACAGGCACCGAGCCAAAGGATTTGCTTACCCTTTGCGCAGCCAGAATCGGAGCGTCGTCAGGACACTTTTCCAACACTTGCTTTCCTCCCTAGCACAAGCGTTTGTTCAGCCTTTTGGGCTGATTTTGGTCAATGTAAACCTTTTCATAATCGATGTAAACCTTTTCATTGTTCAAAATGGAGCGTAGAGTGGGGTGCGAAGGTCGGTGTTTGGTGGACCGGGCGGTGTAACTTCTCTAAACTCCACCAGCTTTGATATGCCGACAATTTGAAAGACAGGGGACTGGATTGGAGCCAACAGGGAAAAAGGCTGCCACCATTGAAGATGTGGCCAAGCTTGCCGGGGTTTCGATCGCCACTGTCAGTCGAGCGATGCGGACGCCGGAAAAGGTCGCGGAAAGCACGCGCAAGAAGGTAACTGCGGCGATTGCCCGGACCGGCTACACGGTCAATGCCATGGCGCAGAATCTGCGCATGCAAAGGTCCAAGATGGTGATGGCGCTTGCACCGTCCATTTCCGATCCGAACTTTTCAGGCATTCTGGTGGGGCTGGAGAAAGTCGCCAACCAGCGCGGCTATGGTGTGCTGATCGGCAATACAGAGGGCAATGTGGAGCATGAGGAAAAATATCTTCATTTCCTCTCGACCGGAATGGTGGATGGGCTGGTTCTGCTAACCGGACATTTGCCGGTGGCTGGTTGGCCCGAGCGGTCCGCCTCCAGCTTCCCGCCGATGGTGGCTGCCTGCAATCCCGTCGATCATGCCGAAATCCCTTATGTCGGTGTCGATGACACGGCTGCCGCCAAGGTGGCAACGGACTATCTGATCTCGTTGGGCCATCGGCGGATCGCCTATGTAGCGGGGCCGCAGGGCAGTCTGGTCGATGATATGCGCTATGCGGGTTATTGTCAGGCAATGCTTGAATCCTTTGACCGGCCCGACATCTGGAAGGTGCGTGGGGATGGTTCGACCGAAGGTGGACGGGCTGCCGTGGAATTGTTGTTCATTCGTGACACCCTGCCGACGGCCTTTTTCTGCTTCAGTGACAGCACGGCCATCGGCGTGATCAGCGCACTCAATTCGCGCGGCATGCAGGTGCCTCATGATTTTTCGGTGGTTGGCTTTGATGATATTCCCTTTGCCAGCCACATTACGCCTGCACTGACAACCATTCGTCAGCCACGCACCCATATTGGCGAGATTGCCATGACGGAACTGCTCGATCAGCTCACCAGCCATCGGCGCCATCTTGGACGGACCCTATTGCATGGGGATTTGATCGTTCGCAGTTCCTGCTCGACGCCCCATGCCATCAAGTAGGTCTTGCCCTGGTGCTTGGGCTTCGGACTTGCGTTGGGCGATCATTCGGGTGACGAGGTGCAGCACGCGGTCATATTCTTCGGTTCCTGCGCGTAGACGGTCGATCATGCGGCCTTTTCCATTGAGCAATTTGAGGTCTTTGTTCGGTCCGGCGGGGCGGAGGTCGGCCACCTTGTCCCACGGGGTGAATTTGGCGTCGCTGCGCTGGGCCAGCAGGCCAATGCCCTGCATGGTCATGTCGTCAGAAATGGCCAGCAGCAAGGTGCCCAGTATGGATGCGCCGCGTCTGCCAGCGCCGATCGTTGCGGAAAACAGCCCTTGCTCGGTGATCACATAGCCGACCTGAAGGTGGTTGCCGGTCAGGGCGACAACGATCAAGTAGCAAAGACCGAGAAAGATGGAGAAGCCGAAGGCACCGACATAAACCCCGAGTACCGGTTCATAATAGCCCTGATAGGCGGAGTATCCGGTAAAGAGTGTGGCAAAGAGAAGGGGAATGCCGATCATCGGAATGGCCACTTGCTTTATGACACAGGCTGACAGCACGGGGAAATCATAGTCCCAGTAGAAAGGGGCTTTTCCGACAGGATCTGGCATTGCGGTCTCCTTTCCCCTTTGAGGCCTGTGGAGTGCCGCTCATTGACCCGTGCGCATCACGTTGGTTTCGATCTGGCTGCAGACGGTTTGGAAATTCTCTGGCGTGCAGAAAATTGCATCAAGCACCAAAAGGCCCGAGCGCAAGACAATGGTGTGTTGGGTGCGGATGATTTCCAGCTCTTCAATATCCTCCCAACGGGTTTGTCTGCCGCTGTTGGCGCTGGCGAGTAGGCCGGCTCCGGCCAGTCCAGGATTGAAGGTGATCAGCCCGAGGGAAATGGCCAGACTGCGACTGACCTTGGCGCGGCTGTCGATGACGCGCGATTGAATGTCATCGCGTCCCAGTTGGAACTGCATTTTCATCCGGTTGCCAAGGACCAGCAGAACAGCAATGGCAACGAGGACCGTCAGAACCCCGATCGCACCAAAAAACAGGATGATGGCGACCCTGATCTCGCCCGGATCATTGTCGATGACCCCAAGGACCAGCATGAGAAGGGCAAGGGCCGCAGCCGGAATAAGGATCACCAGCCCAAGTTGGCGCAGGACGACGCGATTGGTGGCCAGCGGAACATCAATGGTCCACTCGATCGGTGTGTTGCCAAAGGTGTCTTCACTCGTCTTTTCGGGGCCGTTGAAGGGGTCTTGGGTGACAGCTTTCTTGTCTTTTGTTGCTGTCTTGGTCTCTGCCTTTGTCATGGGGTCCCTTCCTTGTTCAGTGTCAGGGAGGAGGTCTTCATGATAGCGGAGCAGCGACGCCTTGTCTCGAGCACCTTGTCACATTGGACATCTGTAGCAGCAATGCGTGGGCCTGGAATGCATCAAGGCCGACAAGATGTCCCGTCGGCCTTGATATTGTTGTGTCTTGATGGCAGCCCGTTGCTGCTAGTCGTCGAAATAGTGCAGTTTTGCGGGATCAAAGCCCAGTTTCAATTGCTGGCCGGGATTGATGTCATGCTGGCCAAACAGGCGTATGGTGGAGTCGATGTTGGCAATCTTGGAGATGACATTGGTGTCGCCTCCCAGATGCTCAACATGCTGCACATCTGCGCTCAGCGGGCCATCGTCTGCGAGATAAAGGTCTTCCGGGCGTAGCCCGATGGTGCGGCGGTCGCCCTCCTCAAGCAGCGAGGCGGGCAGGAAATTCATCGAAGGCGAGCCAAGGAATCCGGCAACGAACTTGTTGGCCGGATTGTTATACAGATCCATCGGGCTGCCGATTTGCTCGACCCGGCCATCACGCAGCACGACGATCTTGTCAGCCAAGGTCATGGCCTCGGTCTGGTCGTGGGTCACATAGATCATCGAGGCATTGAGCTGTTTGTGCAGATTGGCGATTTCGATGCGGGTATTCATGCGCAGTGCTGCGTCGAGGTTCGACAAAGGCTCATCGAGCAGGAACAGCTTGGGCTTGCGGACGATGGCCCGGCCAATGGCGACGCGCTGGCGCTGGCCGCCGGACAATTCGGACGGATAGCGGCTGAGATAGTCATCCAGTTTGAGCATCCGCGAGGCTTCATTGACGCGGGCGGTAATCTGATCTTTCGGTACGCCTTCCTGCTTCAAGGCCAGCGACATGTTGTTGGCGACATTGAGATGGGGGTAGAGGGCGTAGGACTGGAACACCATGGCGATACCGCGTTTGGAAGGCGGCACGCTGTTGACGACTTCGCCGCCAATAGAGACTTCTCCCGATGAGGCATCTTCAAGGCCCGCAATGACCCGCAGCAGGGTGGACTTGCCACAGCCGGAAGGGCCGACGAAAACGACGAACTCACCATCCTCGACGTCGATATTGATGTCTTTCAAGACCTCGGTCTTGCCAAAGGCCTTGCACACATTTTTCAGGGTCAGCGCAGTCACAGCGTTGCCTCCTCAAGCATTACAGGTTTGCCGGTGCGGATGCTCTGGTCGGCGGCAAGGCAAATGGCCAGCGATTGCACCGCATCCTGCATATGTCGTTCCAGATCGATATCGTCCTTGATGGCGCGCAGGATGAAATCCTGCTCGTTGGCGCAAAGCTCGTTATGGCCGGGCTCTCCTGCGAGATCGATGGTCCTGTCGCCGTCCGGTTTGTGAACCAGAATGCCGCCAACCTTGGTGTGGCCATCAATGTCGGCCGATGCGCCCTTGTTGCCATCGGTGATCGAAACCGAGCCATTGGGAGAGACGATGTCTTTGACGAAAAAGGCGGTCTCGGACATCATCGGCCCCCAGCCTGCCTCATACCAGCCGACCGAGCCATCGGCGAAGATGACTTGCAGCTGGCCATAATTATACATGTCCTCGGCGATCTCATCGGACAGGCGCAAGCCCATGCCATTGACGCTGACAGGCTTGGCATCGGTGATCTGACACATGACATCGACATAATGGACGCCGCAATCGACCAGCGGGCTGGTGGTTTGCATCAGGGCCTTGTGGGTTTCCCATTCAGCGCCGCTTGATTGCTGGTTGAGATTGAGGCGGAAGACATAAGGTCCACCCAGCGCACGGGCTTCGGCCACAAAGCGGATCCATGAGGGGTGATGGCGCAGAATATAGCCAACCACCAGCTTGCGGTTGGTGCGTTTGGCGGTGGCGACCACCCGTTCGGCATCCGCCACGCTCATGGCAAGGGGCTTTTCGACGAACACATGGGCCCCGGCTTCCATGGCAGCGCAAGCAAAATCCACATGGGTGTCGGTATAGGTGGCGATCACCACGAGGTCAGGCTTGGTCTCGCTCAGCGCTTGATGAAAGTCGGTGAAGAAGGGATAGGCGGCCAGTTCGTCCTTTTTGGCGCTTTGCGTTCGGGCAACGAGACCGACAATTTCGGAATCGGGATGATGATGGTGGGCGAGGGCATGGGAAAAGCCCATATTGCCAAGGCCTGCAATCAGGGTTCTGATCATTTCACCGCTCCTGAAGTGATGCCGCGAATGAGCTGGCGGGAGAAGATGACGTAAAGAATGAGGACCGGCAGGATGGCCATCGACAGGGCGGAGAGAACCGCATTCCAGTCGGTGACGAACTGGCCGATAAAGACCTGACTGCCAAGGGTCAGGGTTTTGGTTTCCTCGGCCGGAGCGAGGATCAACGGGAACCACAGGTCGTTCCAGATCGGGATCATGTTGAACACCGCGACCGTGGCCATGGCCGGACGGACCAAAGGCACGACGATGCGCCCGAAGATCACATATTCATTGAGGCCATCGACGCGGGCAGCGTCTTTGAGGTCATTGGAAACCTGCTTCATGAATTCGCTGAGGATGAAGACCGCCAGCGGCAGGCCTTGGGCTGTATAGACCAGAATAAGCGCCCAGAGGGTGTTCACAAGGCCGGTGGCGACCATCATTTCCAGAATGGCAACGGTGCCAATGCGGATTGGGATCATGATGCCAAGGGCCAGATAAAGCCCCATCAGGGTGTTGCCCTTGAAGCGATATTCACTCAGTGCAAAGGCGGCCATGGCGCCGAACAACAGGATGAAGAACAGGGAGGCCACAGTGACGATGAAGCTGTTCTGGAAATAGAGGAAGAAATCCCCTTGTTTCATCACGGTTTCATAGCCGATCAGCGAGAAGCTGTCCGCATTGGGCAGGGCCAAAGGCTCACGAAAGATGGCTTTGCGGGTTTTGAAGCTGTTGATCAGGATGACGAAGACCGGGAACAGGGCGATCAGGGTGTAAAGACCCAGAGCGCCATGCATGGCCAGCGCATTGAAGCGGTTGGTACGGGCTGTATTTTCCATGTCTGCCTCCTTCTACATCTGATAACGGCGCAGGCGCGTCTGAATGCCGAACAAATAGATGCAGACGCCAATGAGAATGATCGCGAACATGGAACCAGCAATGGCCGAGCCCATATGCGGGTCACCCAATTGCAGCTGGAAGCCGAAGAAGGTGCGATACATGAAGGTGCCCAGAATGTCGGTCGAGAAGTCCGGACCGGCAAGGGCCCCCTGCGCGGTATAGATCAGGTCGAAGGCGTTGAAATTGCCCACGAAGGTGAGAATGGAAATGATGCCGATGGAGGGCAGGATCAGCGGCAGCTTGATTTTCCAGAAGGCGGAAATGCCGGTGATGCCGTCAATTTCACCCGCTTCAAGCACTTCCTCGGGGATCGACAGCAAAGCAGCATAGATCAACATCATCGGGATGCCGACAAACTGCCAGACCGAGACCAGTGACAGGGCGGTCAGGGCATAGGCTTCCTTGCCCAGCCACGGGGCAAAGAGGGCCTTCAGGCCAATCGCATCGAGCATATTGGGGGCGATGCCCCAGATGGGCGACAGGATCAGCTTCCATGCAAAGCCGACAATCACGAAGCTCAGAATGGTTGGAATGAAGATGGCAGACCGATAAAGCGCCGCAAAGCGCAAGCGCGGATGGGACAGGATCGCTGCCAGTGCGACACCAATCGGGTTCTGGACCAGCATATGAATGAAGAAGAACCAGAAATTGTTCCCCAGCGCGTTCCAGAATTGCTCGGACCAGATCGAGTTGCCGAACAGACGTTCGAAATTGGCGAATCCGACATAGGTGCGCACATGATCGATCTCGCTGTAAAGAGCGAGGCGCAGGGTGTTGAAGAGCGGAAAGATCATGACCGCAGTATAGACCAGCACGGCTGGTGCCAAAAACACGACGATGTGCCATCGAAAGCGGGGCGCTTGCATCACATTCTCCAGTTTCGAAGCCCCTCGCGCTTTCCCGGTCCGATGAGGCTTGAAAGTCAGTCTGTTGCTCGCACCCAGCTTGATGTCGTCTCGGTGCCTTTAGGCTTGACGGGTGCGGACATCGCAGGTTGGGCGAGGGCCGTTCAAGGCCGGGCCGATCCTGTCCGCAGCCCTTGGGCTGCCGACAGGCTATGTGAGGCAAGCGACGCGGTGCGCCGCTTGCCCGTTGGTCTTACATTTGTGGTTTGTACCAGCTGGCCAGACCATCCTGCAGTTTCTTGCCAAGCGCTTCAGGGGTCGCGGTACCCTTGATCGCGGCGGCTGACGCACCCCAGGTCTCGTTTTCGAGGTTTGGTGTGCCGCGGGACAGGATCTGATAGGTGGAACGAATGGTGCTTTCACACTTGCCGCGCCAGCTGACAAATTCCTTGGCGAGCGGATCGCTCAGCTCGACAGGGGTTTTCGACAGCGGGAAAAAGCCCGGCAGAGCATTGCCGAAGATTTCAGCAAATTCAGGCGAAGCCACCCAGCTCAGGAAGGTTTTGGCGGCTTCCGGATTCGGGGTTTTGGCATTCATGCCAATGCCGATATCGGTGTGGTCGGAAATATAACATTTGTCGCCAGCCTTTTTGACCGGTGGCATGAAGGCACCCATCTTGAAGTCAGCCTGTGCGTTGAAGCCGGAAATTTCCCAAGAGCCTGCTGGATAAACAGCGGCGCGGCCAAGGGTGAAGAGGTTCTGGCTGTCCGGATAGGTCTGGGCTTCAAAGCCGTCGCCGAGATATGGGGCCCATTTGGCAAGGGTCGCATATGGCTCAACCCACTGCGGGTCGGTCAGCTTCTGCTCGCCCTTGATCAGAGCCAGACGGCCTTCTTCGCCTTTCCAGTAGTTTGGACCAATATTGTTGTAGCCCATGGTGGCCGCTTCCCACTGGTCATTGGTGCCCATGGCCATCGGAATATAGCTGCCGTCTTCCTTGATTTTCTCAAGGGCTGCAAAGAATTCGTCTTCGGTTTCCGGGGCTTTGAGGCCCAGCTCGTCGAAGGCGTCTTTGTTGTAGATGAAGCCGTGGATCACGGAAGCCATCGGTACGCAGAAGGTTGCAGAACCATCGTCCGTCTGCCAAGCGGATTTGGCAACGTCGGAGAAGTTGTTCATGGCGTCCATGTCGTCGAGTTTTGCCAGATGACCGGCATCATATAGAGCCAGCGAGGCATCGAATGGACGGCAGGTGATGATGTCACCAGCAGAGCCTGCATCAAGCTTGGAGTTCAGCACCGCGTTATATTCGGTTGGAGCCGATGGGGTGAACTTGACTTTGATACCTGGATGCTTGGCTTCAAAGGCTGGAATGATCTTGTCCTGCCAGAGAGTCAGGTCGTCATTGCGCCAGCTCTCGATGGTGAGGGTAGCGTCGGCGGCATAGGCAGCGCTGCTCAGCACGGTGGCTGCGAGAAGGACTGCAGTTGTCAATTTGGTGTTCACGTTGAACCTCTCTGTATGTTGTGTTGCTTGGTTGCAAGTGGAATGGGCAAGTTGCTTTTCTTGTTATGGTGCTGGTTCTAGTCCTTGGCGGCGAGCGCATTGAGCGCTGCACGCAAATGGTCGTCGTGACGGCTGAGAAGCGCCTCGGCCTCGGCCTTGTCGCTGATGCCGGCGCACAGAAGAATGGCCTGTTTGACATTGCCCTGTGCAGTTTCAAGGGCGTTGGTGGCGTCATCCTCGGATGTCTGGGCAATGGTTTGAACGATGATTCTTGCCCGCTGGCGCAGTTTGATATTGTCTGCCTTCAAATTGATCATCATGCCGTCATGAACATGGCCCAAATGGATCGCCATCATGGTGGAAAGCATGTTGAGTGCCATTTTCTGGGCGGTCGCTGCACCCATGCGGGTCGATCCGGAAATCACTTCCGGAGGGGTCGGCAACAGGATTGGACAGTTGCTCTGGCCAAGCAGCGGAGAGCCTGGATTGTTGGCGATGCCAATCACGTAGGTGCCAGCATTCTTGGCAATATGTGCCGCTTCCAAAGTGTAAGGGGTGCTGCCGCTGGCAGAAATCGCGATCAGGCAGTCCCGGTCGGACAGATCAGACAAGGCTTGCGTCAGGCTGGAGCTGTCATCTTCGGTGTTGCCGGGCATGTCGCCATTGGTGGGGATGCCGCCAGCCATCAGAATACGGATCTTGGCTGTATCGATGCCAAAGGTGCCGCCAAGCTCGGAGGCATCTGCCAATGCCATCAGCCCGGACGAGCCTGCTGCGGCGTAAATCAGCTTTCCACCGGCGAGGAACTGACGGGCCATTGCAGCGGATCCGTCGCAGATGGCGGGCTTTGCCGCTTCAATCGCCTTGGCTGCCTCTATCTGGCCATTGGCAAGAATCGTCGCAATGTCCAGCGGGGGCTGGATTTCCAGGCCGATTGCGCTTCTGTGGCGTGTTTCGGTGACAAGGTCCACTGCTTACTCCTCCTGACAGCGCTCTCCAATATAATACCTTTTAAATACCATCTGTCCACCTCTAAAGTTTGCATAATATCTAGGCTTGTGCGAAAAATTTTTGCTTATTGATATATTTGGTCTTATTTTGGTCTTTCTTTATTCCGTCTGGTCCTGTATGACTGAATAGGATTGGAATTGTTTTGGAGGGTTTTTGCGCTGACCGCGCTTTTGGCATTCTGATCTGGATGCGAGGGAGCCCGAAGAGAGGCGCAATCAGAACTGTGAGGCATGCCTTGATGACAGTGGAAGATTATCTGCGAGCGGGGGACTGGTTGAGTAAGAAGGCTGGGCCTCTCTATGTGCTGCTGTCCCGGCGGATTGAGCAGGCCATTGCCATGGGGTTGTTGCTGCCTGACCATTCGCTGCCTGCCGAGCGGGAAATTGCCGATCTGACCGATCTGTCGCGGGTCACCGTGCGCAAGGGCATTCAGGAGCTGGTAAAGAAGGGGATTGTCGAGCAACGTCATGGCTCCGGTTCCTTCGTGCGTCAGCAGCCGGGCAAACTTGAGCAATCTTTGTCCCATCTCACCTCCTTTACCGAAGACATGATGGCGCGGGGCTTTGAAACCTCGTCGATCTGGCTGGAACGCGAAGTGCGCAGGCCATCGCCGGATGAGATGTTCACGCTGGGTTTGTCCGGGGGCGTCTCGATTGCCTGCCTCAATCGGCTGCGGGAAGCCAATGGCCAGCCGATGGCCTTGGAATGTGCGGTTCTGCCGGTCGATATCCTGTCGGACCCCTCCAAAGTCACAACGTCACTGTATGATCAGCTGGACCGGGACGGCAATCGTCCGGTGCGGGCGGTGCAGAAGATTTCTGCGATCAATCTGGAGGCGCGCGAGGCCGAGTTGCTCGGTGTGCCGGTGGGGATGGCGGGGCTGAGCATTCGGCGCATTTCCTATCTGCAAAGCGGTCGGGCGATCGAGTTGACCAAATCCATCTATCGTGGCGACGCTTATGACTTTGTCGCCGAAATGAGTTTTTCACAATGACAGAAGGCAGTGCCCAATGACGAAGATGCGGGAAGAAACCGAAGAAATCCCTGTAGCCGTGGAGCGACTGCTAAAGAGCGTGCCGGACAGCATTGACCCGGTTGCGGCTGCCCTGCGTGCGCGTGATCCCAAGGTCGTGGTGACCATTGCCCGCGGCTCGTCCGATCATGCTGCCTATTTCATGAAATATGCCATCGAGCTGGTGATGGGCCTGCCCGTTGCCTCGCAAGGGCCGTCGATTGCCTCGATCTACGGCGCCAAAATGAAGATGGACAGCGCGGCCGTGTTTGCGATTTCCCAGTCCGGGGCGAGTGCTGATATCGTGGCGATGGCCAAGGCGGCGCGAGAAGGCGGGGCGCTGACGGCGGCTCTGGTCAACACGCTGCCATCCGATCTGGCCAATCAATGCGAACTGGCGGTCGACATCAAAGCCGGAGAAGAACAGGCGGTTGCCGCCACCAAGTCTTATGTCAACTCGATCGTCGCCGGGCTGGCGATCCTCGCCGGATGGGCCGAGGATTACACGTTGAAGAATGCACTGGCGCGTCTGCCAGAGCATCTCAACACTGCCTTGTCGATTGACTGGTCAGAGATGATCGAGCCGGTTTCGAAAGCCAACTCCCTTTACATGCTGGGGCGCGGACCGACCATGGCGATTGCGGCGGAAGCGGCGCTCAAATGCAAGGAGACTTGCGAGCTGCATGCAGAGGCCTATTCGTCGGCGGAAATGTTGCATGGTCCGGTGTCGCTGGTGGATCGGGACTTTCCGGTTATCGCCTTTGCGGCGCGGGATGCTGCTGAAAACTCGATTGTCGAGATCGTCAATGGAGTGGTGGCAAAGAATCCTCATTGCTACATTTCATCGAACCATGCAGGCGACGCAGTGCGGTTGCCCTTTGTCGTTACCGGTCACCCGCTGACCGACGCCCTGACATTGATCGTGCCTTTCTATCGCTTTGTCGAGCAATTGTCGCGGCATCGTGGCCTTGATCCGGACAAGCCTGCAGCGCTGAAGAAAGTGACGGTGACGCGATGACCGGTTCCGTTGCCTATTCCGCCAAGCGCCTGTTTGATGGCGAGCATTTTCATGACGATGTTGCCCTGTTGGTCCGGAATGGATCGGTTGCAGGGCTTGCGTCCCTCTCTGATGTGCCGGATGGTTATGCTTTGCACGATCATGTGAGCGATCTTCTGGTGCCGGGCTTTGTCGATCTACAGGTCAATGGCGGTGGTGGGGCATTGCTCAATGACACGCCCACCAAGGATGCCATCGAGACCATTTGCTCGGCCAATGCCCGCTTTGGTACCACGTCTGTTTTACCGACGCTGATCACCGACGCGCCAGAGGTGCGCGATGCGGTGCTTGCAGCCGGTGCCGAGGCCAAGCGTGCCAAGGTGCCGGGCTTTCTGGGGTTGCATCTGGAAGGGCCGCATTTGTCGCGGTCCCGCAAAGGGGCCCATGTGGAAGACTTCATTCGGCCAATGGATGACGCTGATCTGGCGGTGCTGACCAAGGCAGCTGGCACCTTTGGGCAGGCCATGACGACGGTCGCGCCGGAAAATGTCACGTTGGATCAGGTAAAGGCTCTGGTGGCGGCGGGCTGGAAGGTCAGTGTTGGCCATACCGATTGCAAGGCGGCGGATGCCAAGGCTTATTTCGAGGCAGGGGCGTCGATGGTGACCCATCTGTTCAATGCCATGAGCCAGATGGGCAATCGCGAACCCGGTGTGGTGGGGGCGGCGCTGACCAGTGACACGGTCTGGTGCGGCTTGATTGCCGATTGCGTTCATGTCGATCCGCTTTCCATGGCGATAGCCTTGCGGGCCAAGCAGGGGGCAGGGCGTATTTTCTTTGTCACCGATGCCATGTCGCCCACAGGTACCGATGCGACCGAATTCATTCTTGGGGGCCGGACCATCTATCGCCGCGACGGGCGACTGACCTTGGCCGATGGCACGTTGGCCGGGGCTGATATCGACATGCTGTCGATGATCAAGCTGGCCCATGAGAGATTGTCCTTGTCCTTGGCTGATGTGCTGAAAATGGCGTCGCTCTATCCCTCGCAGGCCATTGGTGCCGCTAACAAGGGGCACTTGCGCACCGGGGCGGATGCCGACTTTGTGCTGATGGGGGCTGATCTGTCACTGCATTCCACCTGGATTGGCGGGCAGTGCTGCTTTTCCCGCACCTGACAGTGAGGGCGCTTGAATGATTGTCTGTTTCGATATCGGCGGCACCTCTATCAAGGGTGCATTTGGTGCCGACCCACGATCGCTGGAAATCGTGCCGCGTATCCCGACACCGGGCCATTGTTTTGAGTCCTTTGTGGCTGCGTTGCGCAGCGTGATCGCGTTGGCGCCGGAAAGACCGCGCTGCATATCCATTTCGATTGCCGGGATCATTGATCCTGCTAGTGGTCTGGCGGTTGTTGCCAACATTCCCTGCTTGCATCGACGTCCAATGCAGGCCGATCTGCAGGCAGCCCTTGGCCTGCCGGTGATCATTGCCAATGATGCCGACTGTTTTGCGCTGGCCGAGGCCGAGCTTGGATCGGCCAAGGGGCATGAAGTCGTCTTTGGGGTCATTTTGGGTACCGGGGTCGGAGGTGGTCTGGTGATCGACGGACAGTTGGTCAATCGCCGCGGCGGGTATGCCGGAGAGTGGGGCCATGGTCCCGTAGCGGCAACCGAAGTGGGCGATCCGCCTATTCACTTGCCGCGTTTTGAATGTGGCTGTGGTCTGAAAGGCTGCATTGATGCCACCTGTAGTGCACGGGGGCTGGAAAAGATCCACAAGCATCTGACCGGCACCTGTCTCTCCGCAGAACAGATTGTTGCGGCTTGGGAGGCTGATGACGCTGCGGCCAGCAAGACCATAGCTGTCTATGTGGACCTGATCTCCGGGCCGTTGGCACTTGTGATCAATGTGACAGGGGCGTCGATTGTGCCGGTCGGTGGCGGTTTGTCCAATGCGACCGCGCTGATCGCAGCCATTGACGCGATGGTGCGGCAGCGTATTTTGTTGCATGGCCTTGAGCATATCGTTGTTCCGGCCGAAAACCGGATTGAGCCGGGCATTCTGGGGGCTGCAATTCTTGGCAGTCGGTTTGATGGCTAAGGACGATCATCGCCAGTTCCAAGAGGGTCAAGCCGGGTCAGCCGATGTCTTGCTGGAAGTCTGTGTCGATAATGTCGAAGGGCTTGAGGCCGCTTTGGCTGGCGGGGCGGACCGGATCGAGCTTTGTTCTTCTCTGGCAGTGGGTGGCCTGACACCATCGGCAGGGTTCATGGCCCATGCGGCGACGCACTCCCCCTTGCCTGTCTATGGCATGATCCGGCCCCGGGCCGGGAACTTCTGTTTTTCCGCTGAAGAGATCGCCTTGATGTGCGCCGACATTCGCTCCGCTCGCGATGCTGGTCTTGCGGGGGTGGTGATCGGGGCAGCGCGTCCGGATCTGACGCTCGATCTGGACGCCTTGGCGCGGATGGTTGAGGCGGCAGAGGGCATGGGAGTGACCCTGCATCGGGTGTTTGATCTACTTGCCGACCCTGAAGCTGCCATTGAAGAGGCCATATCTCTTGGGATCGAGCGGATCTTGACCTCGGGCGGTGCGCCTTGTGTGAATGAAGGTCGCGACCAGTTGCAGGCGTCGATCGATTGGGCTGCCGGCAGGATTGGCATCATGCCCGGTGGTGGGGTGACAATCGACAATGCGCCTCTATTCAAGGCTATGGGGATGAAGGAACTGCATGCCTCTTGTTCATCTCCTTGTCAGTTGGCTGGAGGTGCAACGCGGGAGTTGGCGCTCGGCTTTGTTGCGGCGGGGGCAAAAAAAACGGACCGCGACAGGGTCGCGGCCCTTAAGGTTGCAATCAATCATAAGGGGTAAATGGCTGCTCAGTTTCACCCCAATGCTGCTTGCGGAGAGATCAGACTTTCACAGGGCCATAATTGGCGAAGGCCGATATGACATCGTCCATTTCGGCGTTGGACAGGATGACCGGATCGCCGACCTGTTTGCTCAGGCAATAGACCTTGGCGATATTTTCCAGCTCTTCGAGGCGCCAGAGGGCTTTGTCCAGGCTTTCGCCGACAACAATTGCCCCGTGGTTGGCCATCAGGCAGCCATGGCGATCCTGCATCACACGATTGACTTCATCGGACAATTCGACACTGCCAAACAGGTGATAGCCAGCCAGCGGCACATCATAGCCGCCAAAGGCCGCAATCATGTAATGGCAGGCGGGGATCGTCTGGCGATTGATGGCCAGCGCCGACGCATAGGCCGGGTGGGCATGGACGACAGCGGCCATGTCGGGGCGGCTACGCAACAGGCCCTGATGGAAGCGCCATTCGCTTGACGGCTTCAAAGGCTCGTTGCCGGTGGGGGCGCTGTCGATTGGCATGCGGACGAGCATGTCCGGTTCGAGGTCGGCATAGGGAACGCCGGACGGGGTGATCAGCATGTCGTCGCCCCGATCACCGGTGCGTACGGAAATATTGCCTGAGGTGCCTTGATTGATGCCGCTGCTATTCATCCAGCGGCAGGCGTCGATGATGGCTTGGCGGGTGGTAACGGTATCCGGGAGAGCGTTGGTCACGTCTCTTGCTCCAATAATAATTGTGCGGTTTGGGAACAGGTGGCCAGATGGGTGACATAACCACCCTTGATGGCGGCGCGTGCACCGGGCACCCTTGCTGCGCCGGAGGCAACCAGAATGCCCATTTCCTTATTGCGCATCTGTTCGAGGGTGACGCCGAGCATCCGGTCGTCGATGTCGGTCGGGATCGGGGTGCCATCCTGATCGATCAGGCGGGCGCAGATGACGCCGGTTGCGCCCTCCTGGCGGTGTTTTTCCAGACTGTCGAGGCTGAGAATGCGCGTGCGGGCAATGTGGCTGGTATCGGTGACTGTGCCGCAGGCAAACAGCACCTTGTTGCAGTCGGCCACGGCGGCCAATTGTTCTGTGATGTCGGGCTCGGCGCGCAACTGGGTGGCCAGCTCGGCATTGGAGACCGTGAGCGGTACGTGCAGGTTGATGCAGTGCGCGCCGAAATGGCGGGCGATGGTGCCCGAGCAGACTTCGGCGGCAAAGCCAAGATCGGCAGCGCGGGAGCCAACCAGCTGGACAACCGTGATGTCTTCGATGGATAGATGTGGGGCCATTTCGGCCACCCGATAGATGGTCTCGCCCCAGGCAACGCCCATCCGGTCGCCCGGTTCGAGCAAATGGGGCAGCCAGTCTGCGGTGGAGCGGGCGACGCGCTCGGTTGAGCCTGCCGGACTGGAAGGGTCGGAAGGCACCACCAAAGCTGCGGTCAGGCCATAGGCATCCTTGAGCCGTTCAGACAGTTCGTGATTGAGAAAGATCTCGCTGTCGAGCGTGATACGAACATATTCACGGCGGCGGGCTTCGGTCAGATAATTGACAACGGATGCGCGGCTGACGCCGAGGCGCTTGGCAATGTCATTCTGATTGAGGCCGTCATGATAATAGGCCCATGTCGCCTCGATGATCGCGTCGTCCTGCCTTGAAATGCGGCGCGTCAGAGAATGGGTCGGTTTTGCTTTGGAACTGTCTGTCGCCATGGTCGGTTCTCCCCCCAATTGGCTCACTGCCCGGCTGGTCCTTTTTTGTTTGTGGACCGGGATGTGAGATCTTTAGGCGCTTGTCGCTCTAGCCTGATTTGGCTCGGGATGCAATTTGCGCCATCACCCGGCCCCTTTAGCGCGCGGAAAAAAGCTGCGGGGGCCGGGTGCGGTTGAAGCGTCAGTCAGTCTTGGACAGGTCTGGGAAGAGCGCCGCCAGACCTTCCGGGGTGGCCTCACAGACACCGCGTTCCGTGATCAATCCGGTGACGAGCCTGTTCGGCGTGACATCAAAGGCCGGGTTGCCGCCCTCAGTTCCCATCGGGGTGACTTGCACTGTGCCGATGTCACCTGCTTCCGTCTGACCCTGAACATGGGTGGTTTCGAAGGCATTGCGTTCCTCGATGGGAATTTCGGCAACGCCGTCATCCACCGTCCAGTCAATGGTCGGAGAAGGCAGGGCGACATAGAAGGGCACCCCATTGTCATGGGCGGCGAGCGCCTTGAGATAGGTGCCGATCTTGTTGCAGACATCGCCGCGGCGGGTGGTGCGGTCGGTCCCGACAATGACCATGTCTACCAAACCATGCTGCATCAAATGGCCGCCGGCATTGTCGACGATATATTTGTGCTCCACACCATGGCTGCCCAGCTCCCAGGCTGTGATGGCACCCTGATTGCGCGGACGGGTTTCATCGACCCAGACATGGAGTGGAATGCCTTCATTATAGGCGTGATACATCGGTGAGGTTGCCGTGCCCCAATCCACAGTGGCCAGCCAACCGGCATTGCAGTGGGTGAGAATGCGGACCGGTTCGCCCTTTGGCTTTTTGGCAGCGATTTCGCGGATGATGGCGAGGCCATTTTCGCCGATGCGGCGGTTGATTTCCACATCTTCATCGGCGATTTCATGGGCCAATGCCAAAGCAGCCGCCGCACGATCCGCTTCGGGCAGGGGGCTCAAATGGGCTTTGCAGCGATTGAGCGCCCAGCGCAGGTTGATGGCCGTTGGACGGGTCTTGTCGAGATAATGCCATGCCTCGTCGAGATGCTTGTCGGACGGGTCGAGCTTCATCGCAAGCGCCATGCCATAGGCAGCCGTTGCCCCGATCAGCGGAGCGCCGCGGACGCGCATTTCCACGATGGCGTCGGCAAACTCCTCCATGGTGGTCACTTGCTGGATGCGAAATTCATGGGGCAGCCAGCGCTGATCGATGATCGCGACCGCGTTGGTGCTTTCATCCCACCAGAGTGAACGATAGTGTTTTCCGTTGACCTTCATAGGATGTCCCTCTTGTTGAAGTCGCGTGCCATGGCCACGAGGGCGGTGGGATCGGCGATGGTTTCGGCTTTGAGAATGATTTCTGCTCCCATCATCAGGTTGCGTGCTTCCAGTGGGGCACGAACCGTGACGTCCTCGATGCTTTCAAAGTCGGCATTGTGGGCGAGGGACAGGGTGCGGCGGTGCATTTCGATGCCGCAGATGGCAAGCGCGTCGATCCAGATGTCTTTGAGCAAAGCCTTACAGGCCGCTTCCGAACTGTGACCCTGATCTTCGAACAGGCTTTTCGGATAGAGCATGCCGGTGCGCTCGGTCTTCCAGAGATGGATGAACTCGGCCTCGAACTGCTGATAACAATCGGCGATCACCGAAAGGATCCATTCCTGATAGTCATCAAGCTCTGCACCGCGATGGGCCGGTTGGCTGAAATAGGCCATCAGGAAGTTGGCAGTCAGCATGCCGATGTCAAAACCAATCGGGGCATATTGGACGAATTCCGGGTCGATGACCCGGCTGTCACTGTCGGTGGACATGATCGAGCCGGAATGCAGATCGCCGTGGGCCATGGTTTCGGTGTTGGACGCAAATTTCATCAACATGCGCTGGGCGCAGGCTTTGAGTTCTGTATTGCCGCGCAGCTGCGCCACCACCGGGTCAAGACCATCGGTATGGTGGTTCATTTCCGCGTCATAATAGGGATCGGTGAAGACCAGAGCCTCGGTGATGGCGGGGATTTCAACATTGCCGGCAAAGAGGCCGACATCGGCTTTCTTGTCCGCAGATTTCATTGACAATTCGGATCCGCGGAAGGCCGTACGGGCACAGAAATTACCAAGGAAAGTGGCAAGACCCTCAACCCTTTCACCCCTGATCAGTTTGTGGCGCAGAATCAGGTGCGGCTTGATGAATTCCATCGCGATTAGGGCGTTGGTTTCATCGAAATGGAACACTTCGGGTACCGAGCCGGGGTCACGGGCTTCCTGACGGATCAGCGCGTGATATTCGAAAAAGGCCCGGTAAAGCGGCAAGGGCCAGCTGTCGCCGACAAGGCGGACATAGGGCAGGGCCTGCTTGACGATGATGGTCTCGATTTCCCCATCCACAATGAAGACGAGGTTGAGGTTTCCGTCGCCCACTTCACGGACCTTCCAGGCGCTCTGGTCACCACCGAGTCGGTCGGCAATGGCAGCTACGCCGGCGAGGTAACCGGGCAGGCTTTCGGTTGAAAATGGTGTGTATTGACTATGTTCAGACATGGCTTTGTTCCTCCCATGGTGGCTTCACACTGACATCAAATTATTCAAACGTCAAGTGGGTTGACAAATGAATAATCTGTGCTGATAATCGCTCATGGAAGCTACGCCGCACTGGTCGGCGCAGGGAGGAATAATTGAGTGAAGCAGCGCTGAAAGTGACAGGGCTGCGCAAGTCATTCGGCCAAAACCGAGTGCTGCGCGGGCTTGACATGGAGCTTTATCCCGGGACCGTTACCGTGCTGATGGGCGCGAACGGGGCGGGCAAATCGACACTCGTCAAAGTCATCTGCGGCTATCACGGCGCCGATGAGGGAGCGATGGAACTTGAAGGCTCTGCCTTTGAGCCGGAGGATGCCGCTGACGCCATTGCCAAGGGCGTGGTGACGGTGCATCAATCCATCGATGACGGGGTCATTCCAGATCTAGATGTGGCCAACAATCTGTTGCTCGACCGGCTCGCCCGATCGGATGCGGGTCTGTTCGTGCGTGAACGCCCAATGCGTGCGGAAGCTGAGCGCGTGGCAGCCGGTATGGGGCTGTCGATGGATGTCCGCACCCGGGTATCCGACCTCGGGGTTGCTGATCGCCAGATGATCGCCATTGCACGGGCCATGGCGCGCGCACCGAAATTACTGATCCTTGATGAGCCGACATCGTCACTCTCCGCATCAGAAGCAGATCGCCTGTTTGCGCTCATCGACCGGTTGCGGGATCAGGGTGTGACCATTCTGTATATTTCCCACCGCATGTCAGACATTCGCCGGATTGCCGATCGGATCATCTGTATGCGGGATGGCAAGATTTCCGGCCTGTTTGAAGGGCCGACGCTTGATTACAAGGGTGCGGTCACCGCGATGCTTGGTCGTCAGATGAGCGAAGCGGCGATTGACCCAATGGCGGCAGGGGACCCGATTTTAGAGATCAATGATCTCACCCTGCTTGAGCATGGCGGCAAGGTCAGTCTGAGTGCTGGCGACGGCGAAGTGGTTGCCATCACCGGCCTGCTTGGCAGTGGAAAGTCAAAGCTCGGGGAAATCATTTTCGGTCTCGACCAGTCGCCGACAGGCTCGATGAAAATCGATGGCAAGGCCTATGCGCCGAACAATGCCAAGGATGCTGTGCGCGGAGGCGTCTATATGTCGCCGAAAGACCGGGCAACCAATGCGGTCATTCCCGACTTCGACATTGCCGACAATATGACCCTGCCGTTCCTTGGCGCCTTCAGTCGCCTGTCCCTGCTCAGTGGCAAACGCCAGCGCAGGGCAGCGGACGCGATGATCAGCCAGATCGGCGTTGTCTGTCAGGGCAATGGGGACGGGATCAATACCCTGTCGGGCGGCAATCAGCAAAAAGTGATGATTGGGCGCTGGTTGCTTGAGCCATGCCGGGTTCTGCTGCTCGACGAGCCTTTCCAAGGGGTTGATATCGGCGCCCGAAGGGACATTGGCCAGCATATCCGGGCCACAGCCAAAGGGCGGGCGACCATCGTCTTCGTCTCCGAAATCGACGAAGCTCTGGAGATCGCCGATCGGGTGATCGTGCTCCATGAGGGCGCCGTCGTCGGCGAACATCGCAACAGCAATATCGATATGACCGCCCTGGTTGGCCAGGTTTCCGGTCAAGGTGCAACCAACCAAGCGGCCGAATAGTTATGCAAAACGACAAAATCATCAACTTTGCCATCAAATACGGCTTTCTGATCCTGCTGGTGGGCCTCGTCATTTACTTCTCTGTTGCGGCCTCCGGCTTCGCCTCGCCACGCTCTGCTGTGTTCGTTCTTCAGTCGGTGGCAATCACAGGCATCCTTGCGCTGGGTGTTACCTGTACGCTCGTGGTTGACGGGTTCGATCTGTCGATTGGTGCGGTCGCTACCTCGGCACTGATGCTGTCAGCCTATTCAATGGTTATCCTTGAACAGTCTGCCTTTGTGGCGGTGATGCTGTGTCTGCTGATGGGCGCTCTGGTCGGTTTGGTCAATGGCATTCTGATCGTGAAATTCCGCGTGCCGGATCTGCTGGCAACCCTTGGCATGATGTTCCTGCTGATCGGTCTGCAACGCATTCCGACACAGGGCAACTCGATTGCCACGGGCATGAGCCTGCCAGATGGCTCTCAGGCAACCGGTGTCTTCTCGCAGGCCTTCCTGTGGCTTGGCCGTCATCGCTTTGATCTGGTGATGGAACGCCTTGTGCCGGTGCCTGTTCTGATCTTCATCATCATTGCCTTCGGCATCTGGGTGTTCCTGGCGCTGACCCGTCATGGCCGTCTGATGTATGCCATCGGGTCTAATGAGCGTGCCGCCGGTCTCGTCGGTACCCCGGTCAACAAATACAAGGTCGTTGCCTACATGGTGTCCGGCGTCATGGCTTCTGTCGGTGGCATTCTGCTGGCGGCCCGCCTCGGGCGCGGGGATATCGCATCAGGCAACAATCTGCTGCTCGACAGTGTGGCCGCTGCCCTCATCGGCTTTGCCGTGCTTGGCGCTGCCCGTCCGAATGCGTTCGGGACGGCCATCGGAGCGCTGTTTGTCGGTATTCTTTTGCAGGGCATGACCATGCTCAACGCCCCTTACTACACACAGGATTTCGTCAAGGGCGCTGTCCTTGTCGTTGCTCTTGTCTTCACTTTCTACCTGTCCTCGCGTCGCGGGTCAGGCGGGAAAGCCTAAAATTTCGACGGGCCGATCTCTTGTCGGCCCATCGATCCAGTCATGAGTGCGGCTCTGATTATCAACGGGAGGAGCCGGGCTCGCCATGAAGTCTCATAGTTTGGGAGGATCTAACATGTTGAGACGTGAATTTATGAAACTGGCCTGCGCCACTTCGCTCGCTTTCGGGGCGTTTGGTGTCACGGCTGCCGCTGCGGCCGATATGCCAAAGCCATTTGACAAGCCCGAAGATGTCACCATCGCTCTGGTGCGCTATCTCTCCACCGGTGACTTCTTCCAAGCCTATCTTTCCGGCGTGGAAAAACAGTCGGCAGCCCTTGGGGTCAATCTGCGCATTTTCGACAGCCGTCAGGATGCAGCCCTGCAGGCCGATATGGTTGATCAGGCCATTGCTCTGGGTGTTGACGGCATCGTCATCCAGCATGGTCTGACCGAATCCATGAAGGAAGCTGCCCAGCGGGCGGTGGAAGCTGGCATCAAGGTCGTGGCCTTCGACGTCAATGTCGAGAATAAAGCCATCCCGCAGGTCGAGCAGTCCGACTATCTGCTCGGCAAGCTGGCTCTGGAACAGGCCATGAAGGATAATGGCAATTCCTTCACTGCTGGCTATGTCTATGTGCCGGGTATCGCACCGCTTGACCGTCGTCATGTGGCTTGGGAAGAAGTGAAGAAGGCCAATCCAGGCATCAAGGAAGCCGCCATGTTCGGCACCCTCGACAACCCGATTGCCAACTCGGTGGCCAACCAAGCCCGTGCCGTGCTGCAGGCCAATCCAACCATCAATGTGGTCTTCGCTCCTTATGACGCCTTTGCCAAGGGCGTGAAGATTGCCGTCGATGAAGCTGGTCTGAATGAGGATATCAAGATTTATTCTGCTGATGTCTCGACTGCTGATATTTCGGCAATGCGCGAACCGAATTCAGCTTGGGCCGCAACGGTTGCAACCAACCCCGCCGTGGTTGGTGAAGTGTCCGTGCGCACCCTTGCCCTGATGCTGGCAGGTACCAATCCGGGCGAACAGGTCGTGGTTCCACCAACCCTGATCACCCAGACCTTCCTGAATGACAATGACATCAAGAACATGGACGAGCTTGGCCAGAAAATGCCGCAGTTTGCCCATGCTGACGTGGCAATGGCTCCTTGGATGCCTGTGCCTAAGCGGTAACCCCCGCAGAGCGCCCGGCTGGTTCCCCGGAAAAAGCCATGCCGGGCGCTTTCCTTTCCAAGGCTATGCCCACCCGAATTCTGACAGACGACACGGAGTATTGAGATGTTGATTGGAATTGATGGTCGCATGACCCCGGAGCTGCTGCATTGTCTGGCACGGATGGGACATGGCGATGAGATTGTTGTTGCGGATGCCAATTTCCCGGCAAATTCCACCGCTGAGCATTGCAATGTTAAAGAGGCCATCCAGCTGCCCGGTCTTGATGCACCAGCAACGATCGAACTGATCACGCAATTGATGCCGCTTGAAGGCTTTGCCGACTATTCCGCGCTTCGGATGGAAATTGACGGTGAGCCAGAGACCCTTGGCGAAGTGCATAGTGAAGGCTTTGCGGTGATGGAGTCGCGCCTGCCAGAAACGGGATCGCTATCCAGTCTTGAGCGGCAAGACTTTTATGTACAGGCCAAACGCGCCTTTGCCGTGGTGCGCACCACCGAAGCCCGGCCCTTCGGCTGCTTCATTCTGCGTAAGGGTGTCGTTTTTTAAGGCACCATCTTCAAAGACATTGCTTTTTTAAAGGACTGACCTGCCCCACAGGCCAGTCCAAATGACTTGTTCCCAGTCTCCCAAGATAGGCAGCCCCTTTATCAGCATGAAGTGGCTTGACGATGAGGTATTCACATGCGCAATGAAAAGAGGACGGAGGACGTTGCTCTCGGCATTCGCCGTCGCGTTTTCGAGCACACGATCCGCAACAATGGCGGCTATCTGAGCCAAGCCTGTTCAGCCGCCGAGCAATTGGCATGGCTCTATAATGAGCAGCTCAATTTGGGCGCGCCGACCTTGCCTGCGATCCCCAAGCCGTTTGAAGGTGTGCCATCACCCAACAACCCGAATTATCACACCGGGGCAGGCTATAATGGCCCGGCAACGCCGGACCTTGACCGTCTGTTCATCGCGCCTGCCCATTATGCGCTGGTTGCCTATGCGACCCTGATCGAAGTGGGCCGGATGGATGAAGCGGGTCTGAAAATGTTCAATCAGGATGGCTCGTCGGTCGAGATGATCGGCGCGGAGCATTCGCCCGGCATGGAAGTGCATAACGGTACCCTCGGCATCGGGCTTTCCACCGCCGCAGGCCTTGCCTATGGCCGTCGCCTGAAAGGCGATAAAGGCAAGACATGGGTCTTCATGTCGGACGGGGAAGTGCAGGAGGGCCAAACGTGGGAAGCCATTCAGGCCGCTCGCTTCCATGGCATCGACAACCTTCATGCCATCATGGATGTCAATGATCAGCAATGCGACGGGGCGATGGATTCGGTGATGGAAGTCGGCGACATTCGCCGCAAGATGATTGAGTTCGGTGCTGCCTGCATTGAGATTGACGGCCATGATCTCGACGCCATGCGGCAGGCAGTGAATGAACCCCATGAAGGGCGTCCCTTGATCATTCTGGCCCGGACGTCTCCGTTCAAGAGCATGCAAATTCTGGAAGAGCGCTTCCCGCGTCTGCATTATGTCCGCTTCAAATCCGAAGATGAACGCGCCCGCTTCAACACATCGATTGCCGAAGATCTCGGTGTTGATCCCGTTGATTATGCGCATTAAGGAGGCCCGAAATGGTTGAAATGGTAAACCGCCCTTATGCTACGGCCTTCGAAAAATTCGCCGCTGGCAATCCTGATATTCTCTGCCTGTCTGCCGATCTGACTTCGTCCTGCGAGATTGACGGGTTCCGTGATCGGCATCCGGACCAGTTCATCTCGATGGGGATGGCCGAGCAGAATATGCTCAGCTTTGCCGGTGGTCTGGGGTTGGCTGGCTTCCGGCCCTTCATTCACACTTTCGGTGTCTTCATGTATCGCCGCCCTTACGATCAGCTGATGGCCTCGATCGCTTATCCGCGCCGCAAGGTGCGGCTGATGGGCTTCTTGCCCGGTGTGACAACGCCCGGCGGCATGACCCACCAGTCGATCGAAGATATCAGCGTGATGCGCTCGATCCCGAATATGACGATCCTTGAAACCGGGGATGCGACCGAGGTGGAATCGATCTGCGAAGCGGCAGACAGCATTGACGGGCCGGTCTGGTGCCGGGTGTTGCGCGGCTCTGTGCCGCGGCTGTTTGATACGCCGATCAAGGTGGGCGAGATGCGCGAATTGTCCGCTGGCGATGACATTCTGGTTGTCACCTCTGGCATTTGCACCGAAGAGGCTCTGCGGGCTCGCTCGGCGCTGGCCAAGGCTGGTCTGTCGATCCGCCATTTGCATCTGCACACGATCAAGCCGTTCGACGCCAAGGCTTTGCTCGACCATATCGGCTCGGTCAAGCATGGGGTGATCACGCTGGAGAACCATGTCACCGAAGGCGGCGTTGGCTCGCTGGTGGCCGAAACCATGGCGGATGCGGGCGTCGGCAAGCGGCTTATTCGTCTGGGCCTCAAAGACACCTATGCTCACGGCGGTTCGCGGCCTTATTTGATGCGTTATTATGGTCTGGATGCGGTGGCTCTGGTCAAGGGCATCGAGGATCTGATGGGCCAGCAATTCGGCATTTCCGAAAATGATCTGGATGCCGCCCGCGTCGAGGATGTGCATTCGCTGGTCAAGGCGGAGGCGCTCTGATGGATCGCTTCGTCGTCACCTATCGGATTTTTGCCGAGGATCAGGCCGACGCGGAGGACCGCGCGGCCAACATCGCTCTGGAAGATACCGTCGAGATCCCGCGTGATGTGGTGCCGTCGGGCTATGTGGAAGATGTGGTGCTGGGGCGCGTGGAAAGCGTCGAACAGGTCACGGATCGCACATGGCATGGACGGGTCGCCTATCATATTGACGCGGTGGGGCGGGAATTTCCGCAATTTCTCAATGTGATGCTGGGCAATGCCTCGATCCTCAAGGGCGTCAAGGCCATTGCCATTGAGGCCAATGAGGATGTGCGGGATCGCTTCCCCGGTGCGCGCTATGGCGTCGAGGGTTTAAGAGCCCTGACCGGGCGCAAAAGCGGGGGCTATGTCTGTCCGGTGATCAAACCGCAAGGGTCCTCGGCGGAGCGGCTGGCGCATTTGTGCTATTTGACCGCAAGGGCGGGGGCTGACATTGTCAAAGAAGATCATGGCCTGTGCAATCAGGATGCCGCCCCCTTCCGGCTACGGGTCAAGCTGGCGGCAGCCGCGGTCAACCGGGCCAATGCAGAGCGGGCAGAAGAGGGGGAGACCACCAAATCCCTCTATTTTGCCAGTATTGGTGGCCATGGGGATCAGGTGCGCGAGCTGGCCTATTATGCACAAGAGGTCGGTGCGCATGGCGTGTTGATCATTCCGGGGCTGCTGGGCTTTGATGCCATGAACCGTCTGGCGCAGGATCCGGACTTCAATCTACCGATCATGGCCCATCCGAGCCATCTGGGGCCTTATGTCCTGTCAGAAGATACCGGCTATGGTCATGGCATGCTGTTTGGCGATCTGATGCGTCTGGCAGGGGCCGACATCTCGGTCTTTCCCAACCATGGTGGGCGCTTTGGCTTCTCGGTGGAGGAATGCGAGGCGATTGTTGCGAGCTGCCGGTCCAAGGATGGTCCCGGACGAGCGATCCTGCCAAGCCCCGGTGGCGGCATGAGCCTTGATCGCCTCGCAGACATGAAAAAGCTCTATGGCGAGGATTGCGTCTATTTGCTGGGCGGCAGTCTGTTGCGTTTTGGTGAAGAGATTGGCGATGCCATTCGCCAGATGCGGGCCGCACTCGATAGCTGAGTGCGATAAGCGGGAAGAAAAGGCGGTGCACACCCTTCTTTGAGGAGGGCGTCGCCTTTTTTGTGCCTGTTGCTCAGTGCGGGCTTTGGTCTGGATGGGCCGCAGCAAAGGCCGGAATGGTTGCCAGATGGGCTTCGATGCGGCTGATTTTTGGCAGGGCGTCGAGTGAGACGCCCCAGCGATGAGCATTGTAAAGCTGTGGCACAAGGCAAATGTCGGCAAGCGACAGGCGGTCACCATAACAATAATTGCCACCCTCCAGCATCGCTTCAAAGGCCTCTAGGGCAGGGGCAATATGGGCCTGCATCCAGCCTTCCATCGTGATCGCGCCATTGGACTGGCCGACCGCATATTTGGCGACGCGCAGATTGCAGACCGGATGGAGATCCATGGCGATGGCGTAGGCCAATGCCCGCGCCTTGGCACGACCGACTGGCTCGTCCGGCAACAGGGAAAGCGAGCGGGTCTCGTTGAGATATTCGATGATCGCCATCGACTGGGTGAAGCTCTGACCATCAATCTCCAAGACAGGCACCAGTCCTTGCGGGTTGCGGGCCAGATGGGCTTGAGTGCTTTGCTCGCCTTCAACCAGATTGATCAGGTTTGATTGCCATTCAAGGCCCGCAAGACCGAGGGTGATGCGGACGCGATAGCTGGCTGTCGAGCGCCAATAATCATGCAGGGTGATCATGACACATCGTCTCCGATGATCTTGTCGAGACCAGCCTCAAAACCGGCAAAGGTCGCCCCGAGGCGTTTCTCAACTTCCTGCTGGAAGGCTTGGGCGATGGGCAGCAACTCGGTCATCAGGGCATGGCCTTCGGGGGTCATGCAGAGATGGATCAGGCGCCGGTCCTGTGCGTTGATCCGCTTTGTCACAAAGCCACGTTCCTCGAGTCGGCTGGCCGCTCGGCTGACTTTGGACTTCTCCATACCGACGCGCGCTTCTATGTCGCGCACTGATGCACCCCCTGCATGGGCGACATGAACAATCACCCGCCATTCGGGAATCGAGATGCCGAACCGTTCCTTGTACTGCTTTGCCAATTCTTCGCTAAGTGTTTGGGCAGCAACAGCTAATCGGTAGGGTGTGTAGCCCATCAGATCAAAGTCGGGTAACGGTGGGAGCGTCTCGTCCGCCATGGATTCATCCTTTCAAGTTGGCGATATTACGCCGGGCTTTTTTCCAAATTGCAAGTATTTTCGTTGCATTCGCAACAATTTCTTCTTGACAACGTTGCAGGTGCAACGAAATACTGGGGCCAATAGAGCTACGGGAAAACCCGCAAGCAAAAAAAGAGGCGAGGGGAGGAAGGGTCATGGCGGATTTCGCATTGCCCGACAACATGGTGCGTGCAAGCGACGCGACCGGCATGCATGTGGGTTACATGCCCGGATTTGGCAATGATTTCGAGACCGAAGCTTTGCCCGGTGCCTTGCCTCAGGGACAAAATTCCCCCCAGAAATGCAATTACGGCCTTTATGCGGAGCAATTGTCCGGTACTGCCTTCACCGCACCGCGCGGTCAGAATGAGCGGACATGGTGCTATCGCATTCGCCCGTCGGTGAAACATGCGGGCCGTTTTGCACGGGTCGACGTGCCATATTGGAAAAGCGCGCCCCATGTCACGACAGACAAAGACAATGGTGGCAACGACATCGTGTCGTTGGGTCAGTATCGCTGGGACCCGGTGCCCCATTCCGACGAACCGCTGACATGGATCACCGGCATGCGGACCATGACCACGGCGGGGGACGTCAACACGCAGGTCGGCATGGCGTCGCATATCTATCTGGTCAATCGCTCGATGGTGGATGAATATTTCTATTCCGCCGATTCCGAATTGCTGGTGGTGCCACAGGAAGGGCGCCTGCGCTTTTGCACCGAGCTTGGCATTATCGATCTCGAGCCGAAGGAAATCGCCATTCTGCCGCGCGGGCTGGTCTACCGGGTCGAGGTGCTGGAAGGGCCGTGTCGGGGCTTTGTCTGTGAAAATTATGGCCAGAAATTCGACCTGCCAGATCGCGGGCCGATCGGGGCGAATTGTCTTGCCAATCCGCGCGACTTCAAATGCCCGGTTGCGGCCTTTGAGGATCGCGATGCCAAAAGCCGGGTGGTGATCAAATGGTGTGGTCAGTTCCACGAAACTTTTATCGATCATTCGCCGCTGGATGTGGTGGCATGGCACGGCAATTACTGCGCCTATAAATATGACCTGCGCACCTACAGTCCGGTGGGCGCGATCCTGTTTGACCATCCCGATCCGTCAATCTTCACGGTGTTGACGGCACCGTCTGGCCAGCCGGGAACGGCCAATATCGATTTTGTGCTGTTCCGCGAGCGCTGGCTGGTGGCAGAAAATACCTTCCGTCCGCCTTGGTATCACAAGAATCTGATGTCCGAGTTGATGGGCAATATCTATGGCATTTATGACGCCAAGCCTGAAGGCTTCGTGCCCGGCGGGATGAGCTTGCATAATTGCATGTTGCCTCATGGGCCGGATCTCAATGCCTTCAATCACGGGTCAAACGAGCCGATGGAGCCAGCTTTCCTCGACAAAACCATGTCCTTCATGTTCGAAACCCGCTTCCCGCAACATTTGACCGCATTTGCAGCCAGCGAAGCGCCGATGCAGGATACCTATATCGATTGCTGGACGAGCCTTGAGAAGAAATTCGACGGCACGCCCGGAGAGAAATAGATATCTGGCGTTTTGAGCAAACGCGAGTGCGGTTGAAAAGGAGATGGCGATGACAAATAGCGTGACCCTGTTGGGGACCAAAGGTGGCCCGGCCATTCGTCCCGGCACGCCGATGCCGACATCGATGCTGGTCGAGATGGATGGTCAGCGGCTTTTGGTCGATGCAGGGCTTGGGGTAACGCGGGGCGTTTGCGATGCAGGCGTTGCGCTGACCGAGCTGGATGCGATCCTGATCACCCATTTGCATTCGGATCATTATCTGGAACTGGGGCCGCTGCTGCATACGGCTTGGACAGCGGGGCTCAAGAAGCCTCTCACTGTCTGGGGGCCTGACGGGCTTGCGCACTATTGGGAGAAATTTCTCGACAGTATGGCGTTTGATATCGAATTGCGGGTGCGTGACGAAGGACGCCCCGATTTGGCCAGCCTGGTGACGATCGAGCGCCTTGCGCAAGGTTGCTTCTCTTTCAATGGTCTGTTGATTGAAACGATGCTGAATGTTCATCCGCCGATTGAGGAAAGCTACGCGCTGAAGATATCGGGCTCGCACCATCGGGTGGTGTTGTCGGGCGATACCGCACCGATGGAGGCGATGGTGACCTTTGCCAAGGGGGCGGATTTGCTGGTGCATGAAGCCATGCTGACGGCGGGCATTGAAGCCCTTTGCGCTCGGGTGGGCAATGGCGATGATCGGCTGCGCATTCATCTGGAGCGCTCCCACAGTGCAGCCGGAGAGGTGGCGAAGATCGCTGCGGCTGCCGGGGTCAAGCGACTGGCGCTCAATCATCTTATTCCCTCGGATGATCCGGATTTCGGGCCTGAGGATTGGAAGTGTGAAGTGTCCGCCCATTGGAACGGTCCTTGGGATTTGGGCGTCGACAATATGAGGATAGAGTTGGAATGAGTGACAAGCTTTTGACAAGCTGGCTGGAAAGCGCCAATGGCGATACGGATTTCCCGATTCAAAATCTGCCCTATGGGGTGTTTGATGATGGCAAGGGGCCTCGGGTCGGGGTGGCCATTGGCGACCAGATCATCGATGTCACGGCGATTGATCATGGACAGGATGCTGCCCTGTTTGCGGTGCCTGCGTGGAACTTGTTCATGGCGGCTGGTAGCGACGTCTGGTCATCTTTCCGGGCACGGCTGACTGCGCTTCTGTCGGATGAAAACAACCGGGCGGCGATTGAGCCGCATCTGGTGCCACAGGCCGATGCAAGGATGCTGCTGCCGTTCATTGTCGCGGAATATACCGATTTTTATGCGGCAAAAAACCATGCCTTCAATGTTGGGTCCATGTTCCGAGGGCCGGAAAATGCCCTGCCGCCCAACTGGCTGTCGATCCCCATCGGTTACAATGGTCGCGCCTCGTCAGTGGTCGTCTCGGGTACCGATGTCACCCGTCCATGGGGGCAGGTGAAGGGGCCCAATGACGATCTTCCGCGCTTTGCCAAATGCGCTCGCTTTGACCTTGAGTTGGAAATGGGGGCGATTGTCGGCACGCCATCCAGCGGCATGGTGTCGGTTGCTGAGGCCGATGAGATGATTTTTGGCTATGTGCTGCTCAATGACTGGTCGGCGCGGGACATTCAGGCGTGGGAATATCAGCCGCTTGGGCCGTTTCAATCCAAGGCGACGGCAACAACGATCAGCCCGTGGATTGTGCCCAAGGCGGCATTGGCGCCGTTCCGTACCTCGACACCAGATCGAGAGAGGGACTTGCTGCCTTATCTCAGCGAGCCCGGTCCGATGCTTTATGACATCGAGCTGGAGGTCGGGCTGGCGCCTGAGGGCAAGGCAGAAAGCATCATCTCGCGGACCAACTATTCCCAGATGTATTACTCCGCGGCGCAGCAGTTGGCCCATCACACCTCATCGGGATGTGTGATGCGCACAGGCGACATGTTGGGGTCGGGGACCATTTCTGGAGAGAGCAAAGAATCGCGCGGATCGCTTCTGGAACTGAGCTGGGGTGGCAAGGAGCCTTTGAAATTGGCGAGCGGTGACGAACGAAGCTTTCTGGAAGATGGCGACGTGCTGACCTTGCGCGGTGCCGCCAAGGGGGATGGTTACCGCGTCGGATTTGGCGAATGCACGGGCAAGGTGTTGCCTGCGATTGATCTGCCCGATTGGGCACAGGACTAAGGAAAGACACAATGGCAAAGGCGTTTGCTTCCCAAGGGGACATGGAAGAGAAGACAATCAGCTTCACCCAAGTGGGCGAGGGGCTTTATGCCTTCACCGCAGAAGGGGACCCCAATACCGGGGTGATCATCGGCGATGACAGCGTGATGATTGTCGAAGCGCAAGCCACCCCGCGTCTGGCACGCAAGGTGATCGAGTGTGTTCGCTCGGTGACCGACAAACCGATTTCCCATCTGGTGCTGACCCATTATCACGCGGTGCGCGTGCTGGGGGCATCTGCCTATGGGGCACGGGAAATCATTATGTCTGATGTGGCCGGGGCCATGGTTGAAGAACGCGGTCAGGAAGACTGGGACAGTGAGTTTGGTCGTTTCCCTCGCCTGTTTGAGGGACATGAGGAAATTCCGGGACTGACCCGTCCGACCACGACCTTTTCCGACAGCATGACGGTCTATCTGGGCAAGCGCCGGGTTGACATCATGAAACTGGGGCGAGCCCATACCGCAGGTGATGCGGTGATCTGGGTGCCGGATCAGGAGGTCATGTTCACTGGCGATATCGTTGAATATCACTCGGCCTGCTATTGCGGCGACGGGCATTTTCAGGACTGGCCGCAGACGCTTGCCAATATTGCCAGCTTTGAGCCACAGGCCATTGCGCCGGGACGCGGCGATGCCCTGATTGGCGAGGAGATGGTGTCCGCCGCGATTGCCAACACAGCCGACTTCATCGAAAGCACCTACAAGCCTGTGGCCCGTGTGGTGGCGCGGGGTGGCAGCCTGAAAGAGGCATGGGACGCGGTGCGTGCGGCCTGTGACGAGAAATTCGGCTCCTATGCGATCTATGAGCATTGTCTGCCCTTCAATGTCGCACGTGCCTATGACGAGGCGCGCGGTATTGATACGCCGCGTGTGTGGACCGCCGAGCGCGATGTTGCCATGTGGAACGATTTGCAGGGCTGAGCCCGCACAAATAACAGGCCAAAACTGCCTGCACGAACCATCCCGGCGGGGGCAAGGAGAGGACATCTCTGCCGGGTTCACCAACACCATCTGGCCGTTCAGGCCGTTATCTTCTGGGAGGAACATCATGAAATTGGTAAAAGCTGCGCTGATGGGCGCATTGCTCAGCGTATCGGGGCCATTGACAGCCATGGCACAGGATCTGGTCCTGTCCAGCTGGTTGCCGCCACGCCATCCGGTGGTCATCAATGCCATCAAGCCCTGGGCCAAGCAGGTGAAAGAGGTGACGGAGGGACGCGTCAATGTGCGGGTTCTGGCCAAGCCGCTCGGCTCGCCACCCGCCCATTTTGATATGGCACGCGACGGGGTTGCCGACATCACTTACGGTCTGCATTCCTTCACCAAGGATGACCGTTTCAAGAAGGCTCGGATCGGTCAGTTTTCCTTCCTTGGGGACGATGCGGTCAAAAGCTCTGAAGCCTTTTGGACCGTCTATAACGACAAGCTTGATGCCCGTGAAGAGCATAAGGGCACGCATCTGCTTGGCCTCTTCATGCACGGCCCGGGTCTGTTCCACAACAACAAGACCGCGATCAACAAACTTGAAGATTTCTCCGGCCTCAAAATTCGGGTGCCCGGCGGCTATATTCCCGATCTGCTGAAGGGTTATGGTGTCGAACCGGTCTTCATGTCGTCTGGCGAGATCTATGAAAAGCTGTCGCGTGGTGTGGTTGACGGGGTGACCATTACCTATGAAGCCATCACCTCCTTCAAACTGACCGACTATGTCACCAACACCACCATCTTCCCGGGCGGTCTTTACAACACCACCTGGTTCCTGGTGATGAATGAGGACAAGTGGAATGGCATTTCCGAAGCCGACCGCAAGGCCATTGAAGGCATTTCCGGTATGGCTTTTGCGGAACTGGTGGGCAAGGCATGGAATGATGCCGACGCCAAAGCCATCGGGGCGATGGAAAAAGCAGGCATCAAAATCGCGCCTGCGCCAGATGCGGTGGTGGATTCCGTCCGCGCACGCGCTGCCGAGCTTGAAGGGGCATGGGCCGACAGCCTTGGGGGCGACTATGATGGCCGTGCGGCCCTTGAGAGCTTCCGCTCCATGACGGGCGTTGGCAAATGATTGGCAAGGCGAAACTCTTCCTTGAAGGGATCGCCGCACTTCTGGTGACGGGGCTTGTCCTCGTCACCTGTGTCGATGTGGTCGGGCGCTATGCCTTCAATGCACCCCTTGGCGGTGCTTTCGAGCTAACGCAGGTCTGTCTTGCGGCTCTGGTTTTTGTCGCTCTGCCGCTGACGACCTTGCATGGGGGGCATGTGGAGGTCGATCTTCTGTTGCCTTTCCTGCCCTATAAACTGCGCCATGCGCTCGGGCGTGTTGGTGGTGCGGTCATGGGGCTGATATTCATCTATTTTGCCTATCGTCTGGTGATCATGGCCGAGGATCAGTTTACGGCGGGCACCCGGACGGCCGGGCTTGGTATTTCCTATTGGTGGCTTGCTGCTCTTGGTGGTTTGAGCTGTTTTGCGTCGGGTATTCTGGCGATTGTCCGGAGGCAAGGATGACCATTTCACTTATCGCCTTTGCCATCCTTCTGGTTCTGGTCTTTCTGCGTGTTCCCATCGCCTTTGCCATGGCCTTGGTCGGTGGTGGCGGCTTTGCCTATATGCGCGGCATGGAAGCGGCGGGCGCCATGGTTGGCAATGCGGTGTTTGAAACCGGGCTCAGCTATTCTTTGTCTGTGGTTCCTTTGTTCATTTTCATGGGCAATGTGCTGGCTGGCTCCGGCATTGCGCAGGGGCTGTTCAGCGGCGCGGACCGGATTTTTGGTCGCATGAAGGGCGGGCTTGCCATGGCAACCATCTTTTCCTGCGGCGGATTTTCTGCCGTTTGCGGCTCATCACTGGCGACTGCAGCAACGATGTCGAAGGTGGCGATGCCCTCGATGCGCAAATATGGCTATCATGACAGCCTTGCCACCGGATCGATTGCGGCGGGGGGCACGCTTGGTATCCTTATTCCACCGTCGGTCATTCTGATCATCTTCGGCCTTCTGACCGAAAGCGACATTGGCAAGCTGTTCATTGCCGGGATCATTCCCGGACTGCTGGGTGTATTGCTCTATCTGGCGGCGGTGATGGTGGCAGTGCGCTTTCAGCCCGATCTGGCCCCGGACGTCACCGAACCGCACCCGATTTCGCGCACGGACATGGTTGGTGTGCTGGCAACCGTTGGCTTGTTTGTCTTCATTATGGTGGGGATCTATGGCGGTTTCTTCACGCCGATTGAAGCGGCCGGAATGGGTGCTGCCATGTCGGTTGTGATTGCCGCTCTGGTCGGTGGCTTTTCGCTTAAGGGCCTTAGACATGCTTTGGTGGATGCCGCCAAGGCCTCGGCCATGATCTTCGCCATTATCATTGGCGCAGAGATCTTTGGCAATTTCGTCACTTTTGCCGGTCTGCCTGATGAGCTGGGCGATCTGGTCTATGATCTGGGACTGAATGCCTGGATGGTGATTTTCATCATCGTGGTGATCTATTTGCTGCTTGGCACGGTGCTCGAAAGCCTGTCGATGATCCTGCTGACGGTGCCGGTCTTTTATCCATTGCTCTATACGCTTGATTTCGGCACGGGTGTTCTGGCTGATCCCGAGATGGCGTTGATCTGGTTTGCGGTGATTGTGGTCGTGGCGACCGAGATTTCGCTGATCACCCCGCCGGTGGGGATGAATATCTTCGTTCTGCGTTCGGTGCTGCCAGAAGTGCCATTGAAGACCATGTTCAAGGGCATTTTCTGGTTCTGGGTGGCGGATATCGTGCGGATCACGTTGATCGTACTGTTCCCGAGCATATCGCTCTATTTACTGTCCTGACGATCCAAATGGAAAAGCCGGCAGATGCCGGCTTTTTTATGTCTCGCCGTTTTCCTGCGCCCTGATGGCACGGATCAGGCTTTCGATGCCTTGACTGAGTGCAGCTCTGTCTTCGGTTGGCATGGCTGAGAGGATTTGTTCGGCCTGAGCGTCGATCTTGGGCTTGATCTCGTCAAACAAAGCGGTGCCCGCCTTGGTGATGCGGAAGTCACGCAGGCGGCGATCTTTTTTCGAGATGGCGCGGGTGATCAGCTTTTTATCTTCGAGCCGTTGAGAGGCACGACTGACCTGCACCTTGTCGAGGGTGGTGCGGCGGCTCAGTTCTTGCGAATCCAGCTTTCCCGCCTTTGCCAGCAGATAAAGCAAGCGCCATTCTTCGCGTGACAGGCCATAGGTCTGGCCATAGACGCTGGAAATGTTGCGCGAAAAGCCTTCAGCCGCAATGGCCATGCGATAGGGAAAGAAAGAGTCTAGGTCCATGGATCATCCTTTTTGTTACATTTGACATCATTGCAAATGCAACGACTTGATTTTTGTCAAATTCAAGACTATGTTTGTCTGATATTTGTTGCAATTGCAACGATAATGGGAGGAATAATCATGTCAAATGTCGCGCTGAAGCTCGACCAGATCCATCATGTGGCCTATCGCTGCAAGGATGCCAAACAAACTGTTGAATTCTACACCAAGATGCTCAACATGGATTTTATTCTGGCGATTGCCGAAGACCGCGTGCCTTCGACCCATGAGCCGGACCCCTATATGCATCTGTTTCTTGATGCGGGCATGGGCAATGTGCTGGCTTTCTTCGAGCTGCCAACCAAGCCGGAAATGGGGCGGGATGAGAATACCCCGGTCTGGGTTCAGCATATTGCTTTCAAGGTCAAGGATCGCGACACGCTGATCGCTTTCAAGGAGCATCTGGAAGCCAATGGCGTGGATGTGCTTGGGGTGACGGATCATTCGATTTTCCATTCAATCTATTTCTTTGACCCCAATGGCCATCGGGTTGAACTGGCCTGTCCAGACCCGCAGGAAGAAGCGCTCTTGAAGCGGCTGGATGCGGTGAAATGGGATATGCTCGAGGAATGGTCGCGCACCAAGAAGGCCCCGCAGCATGCGGCATGGCTGCATGCCAAGGAACTGGACAAGACTGAAGGCGGGGAGAGCCTTGATGCTTAACACCTATGACTGGCCGGACTTTGCCTATGTCCAGTCCGAGGAGCAACGTGCGGGTGCGCCCGTCCGCCATCCGGTGATGGTGGTCGGGGCTGGACCGATTGGTCTGACCATGGCGCTTGATCTGGCCTCGCGCGGCATTGCGGTGGTGGTCATCGACGACAACAACACCGTCTCGGTCGGTTCGCGGGCGGTGTGCTATGCCAAGCGGCCGTTGGAAATCTGGGAACGCCTCGGGGTTGCGGGCCGAATGATCGACAAGGGCATCAGTTGGAAGCGTGGGCGGGTCTTCTTCCGTGACAAGGAAGTCTATGATTTCGATCTGCTGCCTGAAGAGGGTCACAAGATCCCGGCCTTCATCAACCTGCAGCAATATTATCTCGAGGAATACTTGGTCGCCGCCTGCGAGGCCTCCGACCTTATTGAGTTGCGCTGGAAGCACAAGCTGGTGTCGCTGGAACAGAAGAGCGATCACGCCCGTCTGGAGATCGAGACGCCGGACGGAGCATTCGCCAGTGAGGCCAGTTGGGTGATCGCCTGCGACGGGGCCAACTCGTCGGTGCGCGGCATGGTTGGGGCGGACTTTACCGGGCAATTTTTCCAAGATCGCTTTCTGATTGCCGATATCGTGATGAAGGCGGATTTCCCGACCGAACGCTGGTTCTGGTTTGACCCGGATTTTCACAAGGGCCAGTCGGCCTTGCTGCACAAGCAATCGGATGATGTCTGGCGGCTGGATTTCCAACTCGGGTGGGATTGCGATCCGGAAGAAGAGAAGAAGCCGGAGAATATTATCCCACGGGTCAAGGCAATGCTCGGCGCGGATGTGGAGTTCGAGCTGGAATGGGGCAGCGTCTACCAGTTTGCCTGTCGTCGGGTTGATGAGTTCCGCAAGGGGCGGGTGATCTTTGCGGGTGACTCGGCCCATCAGGTCTCGCCTTTTGGGGCGCGTGGGGCCAATACGGGCGTGCAGGATGCGGACAATCTGGGCTGGAAACTGGCGGCTGTGCTGCGCGGTGACGCGCCAGAGGCCTTGGTCGACAGCTATCACCTTGAGCGAGCCTATGCGGCAGATGACAATCTGCTGAATTCGACCCGCTCGACGGATTTCATCACGCCGAAAAATGCCGCCTCGCTGCGCTATCGCAATGCAGTGCTCGATCTGTCACGCAATCATGCCTTTGCGCGGCCTTTGGTCAATTCTGGACGTCTGTCTTCTCCCACACCTTATGCCGACAGTCCGCTCAACACCGCGGATGCGGACACATGGCAGGGCAGTATGCGGCCCGGCACTTGCATTGCCGATGCACCGATTGTCGTCGATGGTCAAGAGGAGTGGTTGATCCATTGCTTAGGCGATGGCTTCACTTTGCTGGTGTTCGGCTTGGATAGTGAGCCGGTTGATGCTGGGCCTTTTACGCCGACAATTCTGATTGAAGGCAAGGACTTTGTTGATGTCGAGGGACTGGCTGCCGATCGCTATGACGGGCGCAAGGGGGCGGCCTATCTGATCCGCCCGGACCAGCATGTGGTAGCGCGTTGGCGCACGTTTGATCCAGAGGCCATCCGCAAGGCGATCAGTCGTGCGACGGCAGGAGGTGTGAAATGAGTCTGATCCTGACCCCCAATATCGAGAGTCCCGACTGCTTTTACGAGGCGCTGACCGTGGCGCAACGGGACCTGTCCGAGGCTGACGCCAATGACATGAATGCGCGGCTTGTGCTTATTCTGGCCAATCAGGTTGGTTGCCTTGAGGATTTGAAACAAGCGATCGAATTGGCCAGCCCGGCGGCCTTACTGGACGAGAATGCCGGCGATGCGCCACAGGCTTCGGGCTTTGCAGCAGCCGAATAGGCGGTGAAACACTGCGTGAGGATCAATGGGCGTCTCCCTATTGGGGAGGCGCCTTTTTGTTGTCAGACTTGAGGTGGTTCAGCGACAGATGGCCACTTTCCTTCAGGCGATCCAACACGATGGAAGACTTCAAATGCGAGACCCCTTCCTGCGGCAACAGCTTGTTGTTGATGATGTTGGACAGGCCTTTGAGGTCTGGGACCACCAGCTTGACGTGATAATCGGTCGAACCGGTCATCGAATAAGCTTCGCTGACCTCGGGCATGGAGTTGAGCAGGGACAACAGCCGTTTAGAGGCATCGGGTGAGTGGGTGTCGAGCGCGATCTGGATGAAGACAATCAGATCAAGCCCCAGAGCAGACTGGTTGAGGCGGGCGTGATAGCCTTCAATGACACCAGACTTTTCAAGAAGAGCCCTGCGCCGGGCGCATTGGGATGAGGACAGGCCGACTTCTTCGGCCAGTTCCTGACTGGTCAGGCGACCATCCCGCTGTAAAGCTTCCAGAATTTTGATGTCAAAGCGATCCATGCTGATTTCTCGCAAATTTTGAATTTTGACGCTCAAAGTGGCGCACATTCTTTTTACAGGGCGTTGATTTTGCGCACAAGGCGCAGGAGGTTTCTATTAGTATAAATGCCTAATCAATAGACTGGGAGGATAGCAATGGGACCATTTCCGCATGACGCGCCAAAGGCGGTGATCGATGAGGTCAATGTGGCCGGGACCGATGGTTTTGAATTTGTCGAATTTGCCCATCCGGAAGCGGGCAAATTGGAAGCTCTGTTCGAGAGCATGGGGTTTGTCGAGGTGGCGCGACACAAGCACAAGGATATTTCGCTCTATCGACAAGGACATGTCAATTATCTGATCAACCGCGATCCGGACGGCCATGCGGCCCAGTTCGTCAAGGACCATGGTCCCTGCGCTCCTGCGATGGCATGGCGGGTGGTTGACGCACAAGTGGCGCTGCAATGCGCCCTTGATTATGGGGCCGAGGAATATAAAGGTCCGGGCAAAGCACTTGATGTGCCTGCGGTTTATGGCATTGGCGGTTCGCTGCTCTATTTCGTCGACACCTATGGTGCGGATGGGTCTGCCTATGATGCGGATTATCAATGGCTTGGCGAGCGGGACCCGAAGCCGGAAGGCGCAGGCTTTTACTATCTCGACCATCTGACCCACAATGTGATGCGCGGCAACATGAACACCTGGTATGATTTCTATGCCAAGGCCTTCAACTTCAAGGAAATCCGTTTCTTTGACATCAAAGGCGAATATACCGGGCTATATTCCCGGGCGCTGACATCGCCAGATGGCAAGATCCGCATTCCGATCAATGAAAGCTCAGACGACAAGAGCCAGATTGAGGAATATCTCAACGCATATAAGGGCGAAGGCATCCAGCATATTGCCGTCGGGACAGAGGATATTTATCGCTCAACAGACCAGATTGCCGCCAAAGGGCTCGATTTCATGCCTGCCCCTCCCGATGCTTATTATGATATGTCGCGCGAGCGGGTGAAAGGGCATCAGGAGCCGCTGGAGCGGATGCAGCGCAATGGCATTCTGATCGACGGGGAAGGGGTGGTCGATGGCGGCCGGACCCGTATTCTGTTGCAGATCTTTTCGAAAACGGTGATCGGCCCGATCTTCTTTGAATTCATTCAGCGCAAGGGCGATGACGGCTTTGGCGAAGGCAATTTCAAGGCCCTGTTTGAATCGATCGAGCGCGATCAGATCGAACGCGGCGTCCTGACCACCGATGCAGCGGCACCGGCTGCCGAGTAGCTGTCGCGTCTTGTGCGTCGCTGTTGTCGCGATGCCTGTGATGCAGCATCTCGAAAGGCATGGTTCCCACAGTTCACTAACCAAAGCCTTTCCAGCGACTGCCCGGATTTCTGCAAGGAATTCCGGGCATTTTTTGTGTCACTGACTGGTTCTGAACGAAACATCTCCTTGTATCGTTTGAAAATTTCGCACGATTTTCTGCTTTTCAGAATAGATGCCTTGTGAGCATAATCCTTCCCGGACAAGGGATGGGCAACACATCCCGCATTTTGAGGAACTTCAACGGGATTGAGACGATGGCACGCAGACTAGACAAGAATGACCTGAAGGTGGATGAGCAGCTGGTGGCGCTGATCGAGGAAGAGATCCTGCCCGGTACCGAGGTCTCTCCAACTGTTTTCTGGCGAGGCCTGTCCGATGCGGTTGCCCGTTTCACCCCGACCAACAGGGCCCTGCTAGCCAAGCGGGCCGATCTGCAAAAACAAGTCGATGCTTGGTGCAAAGCGCATAAGGGCCAGCCGCTTGATCCGGTGGCCTATCGCTCCTTCCTTGAAGACATTGGCTATATTGTGCCTGAAGGCGACGACTTCGAGGTCACGACCGCCAATGTGGATGGCGAAATGGCGACGCTGGCCGGGCCGCAGTTGGTCGTGCCTGTGATGAATGCCCGCTTTGCCCTGAATGCGGCGAATGCCCGTTGGGGCAGTCTGTATGATGCGCTTTATGGTACCGATGTGGTGCCGCAGGACGGGGATCTTGCACCGGGTGAAGGCTTCAATGAGGCGCGCGGATTGGCGGTGATTGCAAAGACGCATGCCTTCCTTGATGATGCTGTACCGCTGGCAGCCGGCAGCCATGGGGATGTTACCGCCTACAGGGTCGACCCGGAGACCCGGTCTTTGATGATCACGCTGACCGATGGCAGCGAAACCAGCCTTAAAGATGAAAGCCAGTTTGTCGGCTTTGTCGAAGCGTCCGTGATCCTGTTCCAGAATAATGGCTTGCATATCGAGTTGCAGATCGACCCGGATCATCCGATCGGTGGGCTGTCCAAGGCGGGTGTTAAGGATGTGGTTCTTGAATCCGCTCTGAGCACCATTCAGGATTGCGAGGATTCTGTTGCCGCGGTTGATGCCGAGGATAAATGTCTTGTCTATCGCAACTGGCTCGGCCTGATGAAGGGCGATCTGGAAGACAGTTTCACCAAAGGCGGACGGGTGGTGACGCGCAAGCTGGCCGAGGACCGGACCTATACGGACCGTAGCGGCGGCACCCTGACCCTGCATGGGCGCAGCCTGCTGCTGGTGCGTAATGTCGGTCATCTGATGACCAACCCGGCCATTTTGGATGCCAAGGGCGACGAGATTTTTGAAGGCATTCTGGATGCCTTCGTGACTGTTGCCGCCGCCTTGCATGATTTGCCACGCAAGGGCAACAGCCGGACTGGCAGCATTTATATCGTCAAGCCCAAGATGCACGGACCGGAAGAAGTGGCCTATGCCAATGACCTGTTTGATGCGGTCGAGGGCTGTTTTGGCCTGCCGCGCAACAGCATCAAGATCGGGGTGATGGATGAAGAGCGCCGCACCACCGTTAATCTGAAAGAGTGCATTCGGGCGGTGAAGGACCGGATCGTCTTCATCAATACAGGTTTCCTTGACCGCACCGGCGATGAAATCCATACCTCGATGGAACTGGGGCCGTTCCTGCCCAAAGAGCAGATCAAGGCGGAGCCTTGGATTGCCGCCTATGAGGACTGGAATGTCGATACGGGCTTGCAAACCGCGCTGAATGGTAAGGGCCAGATCGGCAAGGGCATGTGGGCCAAACCCGATGAAATGGCGGAAATGATGGTGGCCAAGATCGGCCATCCGAAGGCCGGGGCGACTTGTGCCTGGGTGCCGTCGCCAACGGCGGCGACCTTGCATGCGATCCATTATCACAAGGTGCATGTTGCCTCCATTCAGGATGCTCTGGCCTCGCGCCAGAAGGCAAATCTGGATACGATCTTGACCGTACCGCTGCTGGAGGGGAAAAATCTCGACCCGCAAACCATCCAGAATGAGCTTGAGAATAATGCACAGGGCATTCTTGGCTATGTGGTGCGCTGGATCGATCAGGGGGTGGGCTGCTCCAAGGTGCCGGACATCAACAATGTGGCCCTGATGGAAGATCGGGCGACCTTGCGGATTTCCAGCCAGCATATGGCTAACTGGCTTTATCATGGGCTGGTAACCCCGGAGCAGGTGATCGAAACAATGGAGAAAATGGCTCGCGTCGTCGATCAGCAAAATGCTGATGATCCGGCCTATCGCAACATGGCCGACAATTATGTCGCCTCGGTTGCTTTCCGCGCAGCCTGCGATTTGGTCTTCAAAGGCAAGGATCAGCCCAGCGGCTATACCGAGCCGTTGTTGCACAAGCTCAGGCAGATTGCCAAATCCCACATGCAAGCGTGATCCCCTGTCTGGATGTCAAGCAAGCAAGATACGCGAAAAAAGGGCGTCGAAGGACGCCTTTTTTGTGTTTTCAGGCTCTGTTATCGCCTGCCTATGAAGGGCGTCTCACTGAAGGAGCTATGTGAATTTTGCATGGCTTAAGGGGCCATTGTTTCTCCGTTTCGAACTATGGTCTGGCGGTGAAAAGGGGCTGAGTGGCGCTGCCTTCTGTATCGCTTGGGTCAGAAGTCCAGACAGGGGTGAGTCCTCAGCAAATGCCTCCGGTAACGCAAACTGCGTTTCGAAATGCACAGGGTCGATGATCGAACCTTTTTTGCAAGTGGTTGCAATTCTTACTTATTTTTTAAACAGCGTGAGTCGGGATGGCGAGGTATTTTCATCGGAATCGACTTTAACTTGATGTCGCGAGGGAAGGCTGATACGAAGCAATCCTATACTTTCGGTGAGGTCGAGTTCTACTTTTGGATAAAGCCACTTCAAGCCCTGTCCAAAATCGGTGAAATCAGTTGCAGGTACCCTATCTGCTACCTTGCCTGGGGCTGAATTCGTATGCGATTATTGCAACGCTCGTTACATTCGCAATAGGGTTTAACCCAAAGATTTTGTTGTACGTTTCAGGCCTGTCGGTCGCGTATGGCGAAATGAGCTGGAGGAAATTGCCGTGCCTTGCATTGATGCAATGATTGACGAAGTCGTCAGCTTGCCACTCGATATTACGGTCGAGGAAGCACTCAACGTGCTTGATAACAACAACATCCGTACCGCGCCTGTTCTCGATAGCGACAAGACCATGCTTGGTCTGTTCGGCTACGAAACCCTGATGCAGGCTGTTTTGCCCCAAGCCCTCTCAATGGGGATAGGTCTTGGGCGGCTCGATTTTGCACGAGGAGCCGGGCCGGATATCGCTCGTCGCCTGCGCAAGGTCAAAGCCAAGCCACTCGCAGAAGTCATGAACCGCAAACCGCTGACGTTGCAGCCGGAAATGTCCCTTTGGGAAACCATCCGCACGCTGGCCAAGGCTCGACTTCCTCTTGCTGTGGTTGATAAGAAGACCAACAAGTTTCTTGGAATTGTGACCGAGCGGTCCGCTATTGCCGAGCTTGAGCGAAGCGAGGCGGATCCTACCTTGACTGGGCCGGAAATGGACGCATCTGACTCTTGACCAGATGCCTGTTCCGGCCTCGCTAACCACTTGTGAATAGGGGCCCGAAACAAAATGGGACATGCCACGGAGATGGCCACAAGCGCAGCCTTTGGCTGGTCGCCACTGGTTGTTGCGACCGTCATTCTTGTAACTGCCTATATCTTTATCATCTCGGAAAAGATCAACCGCGCGATCATCTCCCTTTTGGGGGCGGGTCTGCTGGTCCTGCTCGGGGTTTTGAACTTTGAGCTGGTGGTTGCCGGGACTGACTTCAATACTCTGTTTTTGCTGATCGGCATGATGGTCATTGTGGCCATCACCAAGGATTCAGGCATTTTCCAGTTTGTGGCGATTTATACCGCCAAGACGGTGAAAGCCAATCCGCGGGCCCTGTTGGCGGCGCTGGCCGTTGTGACGGCAGTCTTCTCATCCCTGTTGGACAACGTGACAACCGTCTTGCTGGTCGTGCCGGTGACACTGCTTTTGACCGATCAATTGGAGCTGAACCCCTATCCGTTCCTGTTCTCGCAGATCTTTTCCTCCAACATTGGTGGTTCGGCTACCCTGATCGGTGACCCACCCAACATTCTGATCGGGTCTGCGGTTGGTCTCAGTTTCATGGATTTCGTGGAACATGTTGGTCCTCCCGCAGTGGTTATCATGATCCTTTGCCTGATCTTCTTCGACCTCCTGTGGGGGCGCAAGTTGAAGACGACACGGCGGGCGCAGGTCATGATGATGCGCTACAATGCCGGTGAGGCCATTGAAGATCGTCCCTTGCTCTACAAGTCTCTGTTCACGCTGGCGCTGGTGATGGCTGGCTTCATCTGGGGGCACGATCTTGGCTGGCAGCCAGGCACGATCGCCCTGACCGGTGCTGCCTTCCTGTTGCTGTTGCAGAGCTTCAAATTCGGTCCGGAAGAGCAGTCTCACAACGTCCACAAGGCTTTCCAGCAGGTTGAATGGGAAACGATCTTCTTCTTCTTCGGTCTGTTCGTGCTGGTCTATGGTGTTGAACATACCGGCTTGCTGAAAATGATTGCAGAGCAGTTGCTGCAAATCACAGGCACCAATGTTCCGCTTGCTGGCATGATCATTCTTGGATCGTCTGCCGTTCTTTCAGCCATCGTTGACAACATTCCGTTTGTTGCGACGATGATCCCGCTGATCGAAGCGATGCAAACTGATCTTGGTGGAGCAGATGCGATTAAGCCGCTCTGGTGGTGTCTGTCCCTTGGTGCCTGTCTTGGTGGCAACGGCACGCTTATCGGTGCCAGTGCCAACGTCATGGTTGCCAGCTTTGCCGAACGGGCAGGGCAGCGGATTTCCTTCATGAAGTTCATGGCTTTGGCCTTCCCGCTGATGCTGTTCACCACATTGATTGCTGCGATCTACGCCTGGTTTGCCTTCTTCGTTATCAGTTTCTGATTGGCGGTGAGACAAGCTGCACATTGAACTAGGGGAGCGATTGCTCCCCTTTTTTGTGATCGCGTCCCGATTCAATGCCGAATGTGGAGTCTGCAACCAGGGTTTCATCGACTTCAAGGCCGGCTTTAGCCATGGCTTTTCAGAACCCTTTTGTTCGCTCACAGGCTGTTGAGGCATAGGATGGACCGGCGATCAGGCCAATTCGGGAATGGATGAGGTCTATCAGGTGTCTTGTGGCAGGATAACATGAAGGGGAGGAAACCGGCTTTCGATATTCTATGAAGCGACGGTCTCATAGCCCACAGTAATCGGGCACTTAACGATCCAGTATCGTTTCTCCCACTTCATCAAGTCCGCGAAGGCCGACAAGACCTAGATCCTGATTCAACTCCTTTTTCAGGATTTGGATCGCCTGTTCAACCATAGACTGCCCACCAACAGCGGCAGCATAGAGCATAGGCCGTCCTACAAAGACAAAATCAGCGCCTAGCGCCACGGCTTTCAAGATATCGGTTCCGCGGCGAATGCCGCCATCCACACCGAGCATCATTGCACCCGCTTCGCCTCGCGCGGCCTTCAGCGCTCGCACACCGCTGATGGCGAAATCGAGTTGCCGCCCGCCATGATTGGACAAAATCACACCATCGCACCCATGTTTGCGGGCACGCGCCACATCCGTATGCGCAAGCAGGCCTTTCAGGACCAGCCTGCCTTTCCAGATATCGCGGATCAGACGCACATGCTCCCAGTTCAGATGATCTTTACGCCCAAAATCACGCACCACATTTTTGGAGACGATCGGCACACCGCGTTCGGCAAAGGAATTCTCGAAATGCGGTATCCCACGCTCTACGAGACTTCTTAAAAACGTTCCAAAAACCCATCGCGGCTTGAGCGCAAAATCGAAGATCAAGCGCGGCGTAATCCTCAGCGGCGTTGAAAAACCGGCGCGCAGATTGTTCTCACGGTTCGCCAGAACCGCTGTATCGGCGGTCAAAACGAGTGTTTTGTAGCCTGCCTGCTCGACCCGCTGCACCAAGGCGCGAATACGGTCTTCCTCACCCGGCAAATAGGCTTGAAACCAGGCATCTGGATTGCTTTCCAGCACACGTTCCAAAGGGGTGAGCGAGGAGCCGCTCAAGATAAATGGTATGCCTGCGTCTTTCGCCGCACGTGCCAGCACGACATCGCCATCCAGTGCCATGAGCGAAGAAATGCCCATGGGGGCGATGCCGAATGGAGCATCATATAATCTATCGAAAAGGGGACGCGTGATCGTGCGGCCTTCAACGCCTCGCAAAACATTGGGGATCAGTCGCATTTCAGAGAAAACTGCGCGGTTATCCGCATAGGCTGAAGCGGTTTCCGCAGCGCCTGCGATATATCCAAAGAGCGGACGCGGAAGCCTGCGACGTGCAGCGATTTCGAAGTCATCCAGGTTCAAAATCATACCAGTGACTCCTTAGAAGCCGCAAAGCCCTTCATCCGGTCCCAGAGATGATCATGGCAGTCGAAAATTGGAAGGTCGGGGTCGATGACGTCCTCGGTGTTAAAAGCCAGCCACTTTTGCCTGACCGGGAAGTGAGGGTTCGCCCCGACCATCCTTTATGCCTTTCCGTTGGATGCTTTGGCTTTGAGCAAGCGCTTCTTGATCATCGGTCCAGTGATCACTGCCAGCGTCAGGGCAACCAAAATCAGACTGGTCGTGTTCTGGAACAGGACTGCCCAATCACCCCGTCCGATGCGCAAGGCAAGACGCAAATTCTCTTCAGCAAAGCCACCGAGAATGAGGCCCAGTACCACAGGAGGAAGCGGGAACTTCAACTTGTCCATGACATAGCCGATGGCCCCGAAGCCGAGCATCAGATAGACGTCGAACATCCGACCATGGATGGAATAGACGCCGATCAACATCAGAATGATGATAACGGAGCCGAGCAACGGGCGTGGCAACTTGAGCAGCTTGGCAAAGCTGTTGGTCGCCAGCGAACCGCCAAGGAACACCAACAGGATGGCGCCAAACAGGAACTGCCACATGAAGCCAAAGACAATGTCGGGATTGTTGCGGAACAGCATCGGGCCGGGCTGCAAACCATGGATCAGCAGACCACCCAGCATGATTGCCGCGACAGCCGTACCGGGAATGCCAAGGGTCAGGGCAGGGATGAGTGCGGAAGCCGTGTCGGCATTGTTGGCCGTCTCAGAAGCGGCAACGCCTTCTCCTTCGCCTTTGCCCCATTCTTCAGGGTTTTTGCTGGCACGACGGGCTTCATTGTAGGACATGAAGGCAGCCATGGACCCACCGGCACCGGGCAGAATGCCGATCCAGATACCAATCAAAGATGAGCGCAGCCAAGTCTTCCAATAGCCTTTCATGCGCGGCAGAGTTCGCCAGATCGGTTGGGTGCCGAGATGTTCACTTGCGCCACCGTCAGTCTTGAGCGGGCTTTCCAGCAGATCGATGACCGGAGGCAGGGCATAGAGGCCAACCAGCAGAATGACGATATGAATGCCATCCAGCAGTTCCAGTTGATCAAAGGTAAACCGGTCATTGCCGAAGATCGGATCAGAGCCGATGACCGACACAAAGACGCCAAAACAGGCGCTGATCAAGCCTTTGACGATGTTGCCACCAAGCAGAAAGATGATGCTGCAGAGGCCGAAGACGGCAACCCAGAATACTTCTGCGGGACCAAACAACAAGGTGACGCGGGACAAAGGCGGGGCGAGCAACATCAGCGCAAACGCGCTGGCGACACCGCCGATGGCAGAGGAGACAACTGCGACTTGAAGTGCATATCCGCCTTCACCTCGTTGGGCGAGGGGATAGCCGTCAAAGGTGGTCGCGACCGCGGCTGGGGTGCCCGGGATGCGCAGCAGAACCGCAGGAATGGCACCGCCATACATGGCACCATTATAGATGCCTGCCATCAGGCCCAGTGCGACGAGCGGTTCGAGACCAAATGTAAAGGGGACCAGAACGGAGATCGCCATGGTAGCGCTCAGTCCGGGCATGGCTCCGACCACGATGCCAGCGAGCACGCCGATAACAAGCGCTGCCAGATTGGTCCAGGCAATGACATTCGGAAGAGATTGGATGAGATCGGTATACATGGCACCTCACTTGGACCAAAGAAGGCCTGACGGAAATTCCTGCGACATTGCAACGCCAAAAATCAGGTAAATGGCGGTCAAGACGATGGCGGTGGCAATCAGCAGGCCCACAGGGCTGCGATAGCCAAAGACATAGGCAACAAGCGGCAGGGAGATGGCGGTGCTGGGATAGAAGCCGATCAAATCGACCGATATCGCATAGGCTACAATCAGACCAAAGGCACCAAAGACACGGCGCGGTGCTTTGAGAACAGGCTCCTGTTCGGCCCCCGTGCTGGCCTTGCGCTGGTCAGACAACAGCATCAATATCGACAGGATGATCAGGCCACCAAGCATGGCGGCAGGAAGAAGCGACGGTAGCGCAGGTAGCTTTGACGTCGGAAAGAGGAAACCGATTGCACCGATCAAAATGCCAAGGGCCGTGATTGTTTCCGCGCGTAGAAAGCGCGACCGATTGCTCGATTGCTGTTTGCTCGGTTGCATGAGACAGGCTCCAGCGATGGGGACACGAGGGGAGATGCAGGGAGAGGCCTTGGGAAAGCAAGGCCTTCTCCCCGCATCATGTTAATCAACGCCAGGGTGTTTCTGCCCAGACCGCTTTGGCAAGGTCCAGGATTTCAGCGTTGAGTGCCTTGAAGTCATCGCCTGTGACAACTTCTACGGGGTTGGCCGTTGCTTTCATGGCCGCTTTGAACTCGGCATCGCCTTCCAGTTTGTTGAAAGCGTCGAGCAGTTTTGCACGGACATCGTCTGGCAGGCCGGCTGGTGCAATGAAGCCACGCATGGAGCCGTTGATGAGATCGATGCCCTGTTCTTTGAATGTAGGTACATCTGGGGCAAATTCAGAGCGTTCGGCAAGGGCGATACCAAGAATATTGATCTCTTCCTTGAAAGCCGAGACTTCCGATACGTTCAGCACGCCCATTGCGACGTGACCACCCATGAGCGCCGTACGAGCCGGAGCGGAGCCACGGAAAGGTACAATGGTGAATTCTGTATCGGTCATTTTCTGCAGTTTGGTGAGCAGGAAGTGATCGTCCCCACCAAGGCTGGACATGCCAACTGTTACCGCACGCGGATTGGCTTTGGCTTCTGCCAACAGCTTTTCAAACGTGTCCAAACCGCTTTTCTTGGATGTGACAATGACGTTCGGGTCGTTGACGACATTGGCCAGATAGGTGAAGCTGTCTGCGTCATAATCGGCCTTGCGGTCAAGGGTACGTGCCATCATGCCCGGCAGATTGTAGGTGCCAAGCGTGTAGCCGTCTTTCTCTGCGTTAGCGGCTTCGGTCACACCGATCTGGCCACTGGCGCCGGGCATGTTTTTAACAACAATGCTGGAGCCTTCACCGAGATATTTCTCAAGGAATGGAGCAACCGTGCGTGCCATGACGTCGGTGCCACCACCAGCGGAATAACCGACAATCACCTTGATCGGTTTTTCAGGAAACTCGGCAGCCGCTGCTCCGGCGATGGTCAGGAACGCGCTTGCGAGCGTGACAGTCTTGATAAATTTCTGCATGTTTCTCCTCCGTACATGCTGTGGGTTTTAGGGGAATAGGCAACCTTTTGCCTTCAGGGCAGCATCGACCCAAGAACGGTCGTTTTTCCCATCGGCAATCTTTTGCATCTGGTTTGTCTCTGCCTCATGCTTGGCCTTGGCCTTCGCAAGAACCTCTTCGGCGTCATCAAGTGGCACACACAGAACACCATCGGAATCGCCAATGATGATGTCTCCTGGTTCAATGACCATACCGTCGATGCTGATCGGCACATTGATCTCGCCCGGACCGTCTTTATAAGGACCACGATGCGTGACGCCGGCAGCAAAGGTTGGCAAGTTGGTCTCAACAAAGGCATCCACATCGCGGATTGCGCCATTGATCACGAAACCGGCTACACCACGTGTGATGGCATAAGCCAGCATCAATTCGCCCATCAGGGCATTGGTCAGATCGCCTCCAGCATCCACGACAATGATGTCTCCCGGTTCGGCCATGTCGATGGCCTTCTGGAACATAAGATTGTCGCCGGGGCGTGCGCGAACGGTCAGGGCTGCACCCGCCATGCCGCCACTCTTGTGCATCGGACGCAAGCGCGACCCGGCAGCCGTCATGCGGCTCATGCTGTCCGAGACGTTGGCGACAGGCACCTTGGCATAGGCTTCGATCAGAGGTTTCGGTGCAATGCGTTCCCGTTTGCAAATCCGGAATCCGATATCCATTTTCAATTCTCCAGTTAAGAGGCTTTGTGCCCGGCAGCAGCCAATTGCCGCGCGTTGGCGATGCGCTCAACCGCAACAGGGCTTCCGTTCAGGACTTGGAAAATTCCATTGACAGCATCTGTGCCCACGCGGGCATTTGCCTGTGCCGTGACACCACCGACATGCGGTGTGGCGACGATGCCCGGTTCCTGCCAGAAGGGGTGATCGGCAGCGGGAGGCTCGATGGCGAAGGTGTCCAGACCGGCGCCAGCCAGATGACCGGACCGAAGAGCTGCAACCAGAGCATCTTCATCGATCAGACCACCGCGAGCGGTATTGACGATGTAGCTGCCCTGAGGCATCTGCCGGATCGCATCCGCATTGATGATCTGTCGTGTGCTGTCATTGAGGGGACAATGCAGGCTGAGAATATCCGCCTGGCCCAACAGATCCTCGAAACGCTCACAGCGTTGGACATTGAATTTCTTGAAAACCGCTTCATCGGCAAATGGATCATACCCCACCAGCTTTAGCCCGAGGCCGCTGGCGATGCGTCCGGTTTCCTGTGCGATCGACCCCATGCCCATCAAGGCGAAGGTCGAACCGGCTAGCTCGCGGCCTTTAAAGCCGGGCTTGTCCCAGCGACCAGCCCGCAGGCTGGCATCAAGAGGAAGGATACGCTTGACGGTGGTCAGCATCAGGGCGATCGCGTGTTCGGCCACGGACACTGCATTGGCTCCGGTCGCCTTGAGAACCGGAATACCTTTCGCGGCAGCCGCGTCCAGATCGATATTGTCGACACCGACGCCATGTTTGGAAATGACCCGAAGGGCAGGGGCTTGCGCAATCGCGGCAGCATCAATGCGCCCGAGGCGAGAAACCACGCCGACGGCTTCGGTCTTGATCAGAAAATCAGCGATGACATCGCTGGCTGCATAGGCAGGGGTATGCACCGTTTCGAAACCATGAGATTCCACGAGCGCTTGAGCTGCGGGTGCCAGATCAGGCCCGGTCACGAGAATCGTGTTCGGCATGATAAATTCCTCCCAGCTTGCCGTCCAACGGCAAGTGATAAGTCTTGCTTTTTCGGTTGATCCCGCCGCCGTCTCCCAACAGGCTTTGCGGTTATCCTCACCCAAAAGGGTAGTTGAAAAAAATATCTTTATGGAAGCGAAAAATTCTGGTTGTTATATTAAGGAAAACTGGATGTAGTGATGGATACTCGACAACTCAAAACATTGGTTGCAATTGCCGCCCACCGAACCTTTGCCAAGGCTGCCGAGGTGGTGGGGCTGACGCCCTCTGCTGTCAGTCAGCAGATTCAGGCGCTTGAAGCAGAGCTGGATGTGCAGCTATTCGAACGCTCGTCACGCCCGCCCAGTCTGACTCCTCAAGGAGTCCAAGTGCTTGACTTGGCAAAGGAAATTTTGCGTTTGGAAGAAAATGCGGTTGCCAGTCTCAAGGGCAATCGGATTTCGGGTGTTCTGCGTCTGGGGACGGTGCGTACAAATGCCCTTAACCTGCTGCCCGAAGCGATTGTCAAGATGCATGACCAATATCCTGCGTTGAAGATCAATCTGCGTGTTGGCCTGTCGTCGTCAATGATATCCGATGTCGCTTCTGGACGTTTGGACGCAGCTTTGGTTGCAGAGCATGTGAGTTTGCCACCACAGCTCAGATGGAGTCCCTTTCTGTGTGAACCTCTTTGGTTGATTGTGCCGGGCTCAGTCAAGGAACGAGATCCAGTGCATATTCTGGGCACCTACCCCTTTGTGCGCTATGTCAACAATGTGCCATTGGCCAATCTGATCGATACTGAAATATCTAGAATGGGTGTCATCACCCTCGATGTTGCGGAGATTGATACCATCGGATCGATTGTCTCCTGCGTGCGGCAAGGGCTCGGCGTCTCCGTGGTGCCCCATGTCTCACTGCCTTCCCCTGATGATGGCTCACTGGTCCGCATTCCTTTTGGTATGCCTCAGGTCAATCGGCAGATTGGTATTGTCGAACGGATCAACGCCCCACGAGGCGATGTCATTCATCGGTTGCATGGTCTATTGGCCCAATTGTGCGGCGAGCATGGCATATCCAGAAATGCGGACTAATTACATCGCGTTGATAATGTACGTCATTCGCCACACAATACATGCTGCGAGACGAAAAGAGACAATAAGGGGATAAATAACGCTGTATCTCTTTTCAGTCCACTTATTGGCTATCTGCTCTCACCAGCCGAGTATGAGTGACAGAAAAATTTGAAGCACCAAGGTGTCTACAATTCTAGGGGCAATTCAATTTCCCTGCGGGTTGATGCGGTCTTTTGCATTCAATTTCAGAGGAAAAACGGATCCAAACGGCACCCACGTTCTACGCTAGCATAAACGTTTAGCGCATCCAGTATCTATCAATTTGAAAAATAAGGGAAATTTTGGTAGCGGAGGAGGGACTTGAACCCCCGACACGCGGATTATGATTCCGCTGCTCTAACCAACTGAGCTACTCCGCCAAACCAACAAAAAGCCTCATTGGATGAGACGTGAGCGGGTTATAGGCATCGTGTTTGGAGCTGTCAAGCTGGCATTGGCACAAGTGGACAGAAATTGCGAATTTGTGCATAACGGCGCGGGAAGCGTCGTGATGTCGCCTCCATAAGTGAATGTGAAGGGCCTGCATTTTGCCGGTCCGGCTGGCACGATGACGGGGCAGGCATATTGGTCCCTGATCCGCGAAAGCTGACCCAGAGAAACAGAAGATATCCCATGGCTCGCATCCCAGGCTCCAATGGCGAAAAGACTCTCAAGGCGATCTATGAGGCGGCAACCGACCTGATTTATCAGAATGGCTATGAGGCGGTGTCCTTGCGACAGCTGGCAAGTGCGGTGGGCATTCAGGCTGGGTCTCTGTATAACCATATCGCCTCGAAGCAGGACCTGCTTTACAAGCTGACATCGACCATCATGGTGGAACTGAACGGCGCGCTTGATGAAGAGTTGCGCGGCATCGAAGATCCGGTTGAGCAGCTCAAGACCTATGTTCGTTTTCACATCACCTATTATGCTGCACGCAAGAAGCAGGTCTTTATCGGCAATTTCGAATTGCGCAGCCTTCAGGGCGAAAATTATCGTCAGATTGTTGTTCTGCGTGACCAGTATGAAAAGAAGCTGGTGGACATTCTCGAGCGCGGTGCACAAGAAGGTTGCTGGGCTGCCGCCGACATGCGGATGACCGCCAAAGCGCTTATTCCGATGCTGACCGGGGTTTGTGTCTGGTATGACCCGCGTGGCGGCTATTCGATTGCAGATCTGGTCGAGAAATACTCCTCTCTGATCTTCCATGGAATCAGCAACAGCTGATCTTCGGGCCTGAATCCGGAGCCAATTTGCTCTGCGGTCTACGCGACTATCGCAGGGCTGGCCTCGCTGGTCCGGTTGTGCAGGAATGCGTCCTACTTTCAGACCAAGCACAGCCGGAGACCTATCCATGTCCAATGCCAAGCTCAATCATACCATCATGGGACCGGATCAGGAGGGTTATGAGGGGGCTGTGGTGGTGTTCCTGCATGGCTTTGCCGGAGATCTGAATGGGTGGGCCAACTTGCAGATCGGGTTGTCATCCTCTGTCCGCAGCATCGCGTTTGATCTGCCCGGTCACGGCAAATCTCTTGATTATCCCGATCCGTGCAATGCCGTTGTGGCTGCCAAGGCCGTAATGGCCGATATGAAGGCGTTGGGGCTGTCCAGAGTGCATCTTGTGGGTCACTCAATGGGGGGCGCTGTTGCGGCGCTGATCGCGCTCCGAGAGCCTTCTTTGGTGGCGTCCCTGACATTGATTGCGCCGGGGGGCTTTGGCTATGAGATCAACCAATCCCTGTTGCGCAATTATGCCAAGGCAGCCGATGTCGATACCATCCATATGCTGCTTGAGCAGTTTTTCGGCTGGGAGTTTGAGGTGCCTCGGGCTCTGGCCGAACATGAGGCCAGACATCGGACCTGTGCAGGGGCGCTCGAGGCCTTGCAGGCGACCGCAGAGGCGATCATCGATGGCAAGGTGCAGAAGGTGCTGCCGCTTGAGGAACTGGGCAAGCTGTCCATGCCGATCAAGGTGATTTGGGGGACGCAGGATCGTGTTTTGCCAACCCGTCATAGTCATAAGCTGCCGCCGATGATTGCTGTGCATGTTTTTGATCGGGTCGGTCACATGCCGCATCTGGAAGTGGGGCGTGGCGTGTTGGCATTGATCCGGCAAAATATTGCAGCCGGGCGCGCTGCCTGAAGCGGACTGGGGTGTTTTAACGGGGCGCGCCTTTTGCGGGTGAATCCAAGTTGCGCATATGTCTTCATATTTGATTAACCTTCCTTAACCGCTTATAGTGTCTTACGAAAAAATGCCCATTGGCAAGGGGCCTGCGATTCTAGCAAATGGGGCCCTGTTGGCCGCAAGGGAATCACTCCCGGTCAGATGATCAATCGGCGCGCATGGACGCATTTGTGAGATGGTACGAGACATGGATGAGCAGCAAAAATCTGAACCGGTTCGCAGTCTTGGTCGCGCCATTCGCGATGTGAGGATTGCGGATGTTGAGCAGAATAGCGTCATTGTCGAGCTGGGCGATACAGAGCGGGCGCGGCTTGAACTGCTCGGCGAGGCGCTGGTTGATGTCGAAAAGGAATTGCCCGACGACATGGATATGCTGACCTTCCAGATTGTTCCGGGCCGCAAGCCCCGCTTCTGGGTGGATATCACTTCCTTTGTCGAGATGGCACGCGACAAGCGGACTTATCGCTTCTTGAAAGATACGCGGCTTGGCCGGGTCGTTCTGTCGGAGAGCACCGATGTGGAAGACACTGCTGATGCAGTGACCCATTATCTGGCAGAGCGGATTATCGAGCGCGAAAAGGCGATGGAATCCGACTATCTGTTGGAGAAAATGGGCAAGAGTGCCGTCGATGAAACAGCGGTCGAGGGCGCCAAGCGCGCCAAGACTGCCAAGGAAGGCAGTGGCTTTGGCGGCGTGTGGTGGTTCCTGCTGGGCATTTTGGCCGGGGCCATCGGCCTTGTGCTCTATGCCTGGTTTCTGCCTACCAATTTCTGATCGGGGGTTGCCTGATCTTGCCAATTGAATGCAAAGAGCCGCCTTACGAACTGTAAGGCGGCTCTTTGCATTTGGTGCTGGTACCGTTCGTTACGCGTCGGAAAAGGGCAGTATCTGGCTGTTGATTTCGATGACGGGCGGTACGGTCTCGGAAGGCTCTCCTTGCGGGTAGCCACGCTCGATGAGCCGGCAGGACCACTGACCGGGTTCTCCTGAAATTTCGAACAGATTGTAGCGGGCTGGTGGCTTGTGACTGCCGAGGCCCTGTGAGGCGCTGGGGACACAAACGACCGGTACGGCAGCGTCAGGACCGGGCAGGACATTTTTGGTTGCCAGATGGGTGTGCCCATGGAGCACGAGCTCGGCTCCGTGTGACTTGATCACGGCGCGAAAGCGCGAGGCGCCAATCAGGCGCTTGTGCCAGTGGGTGGCGTTGCGACAGGGGGGATGATGGATCATCACCACCCGGAAAAGCCCGTTTGCCTTGCAATGGTCAAGGATCTGTCCCAGCTGTCTGGCCTGTTTGGAGCGGAAATAGCCGGTTGCCATCAGAGGCAAGGTGGCCCGAGCAGAATTGACGCCAATCAGGGCCACATTGTTGCGGACCCGCAGATAAGGGAAGGCGTGCTCTTCGGATACCGGTTCGTCGCCCGTCAGATAGTGGGTCCAGGATTTTTCCGCGATCCGGCGCGCATAGGGAACATAGGCATCATGGTTGCCCTGCACGATGGAGACGTCATGCGGTGTTCCCAGCGTCTCGAGCCAATCGCGGGCATTGTCGATCTCGTTGGGCAGGGCCAGATTGACCAGATCGCCTGTGACCGCCAGATGATCAGGTGCCTGTGCTTGCAGGTCATCGATCAGGCCATCGAGAATGGCAGTGGTCAGCACGCCCTTGCGATTGCGCCGCCAATTGACATAGCCAAAGATGCGCTTGTTGGCCAGTTGGCGCAGGGTTGGGCTTGGCAAGGGGCCGAGATGCGGATCGGAAATATGGGCGAGACGAAACATAGAGCTTGAGCCTGTCAGTCGAAGGGGCAGGCTTGGTCTGGCCGCTTTGGCCCGTCGAAGCCGTATGATGTCATTCAAGTGCTTGGGCCATCGCTCTGGCACATGCGACAGCGATTAGTCTCTTTTTGCAGTCAGGTCCAGCCGCTTTCTTGCAAATTCCGGTTCGGTTTGGGTAAAAATGGGCCAAAATAACAAAGCGGCGAGACTTCATCGAAGTCTCGCCGCTTTGTTCAGAGTGTCTTATCTGTCTGCTGGCCACCATTCGGAGCCTGGCAGTTGATGATTAGACCAGTGGGTTGATCAGGGTGTTGACAACCTTGCGGTCAGTCATGTCGACTGCCGGACGCCAATGATAAGCAGCAGCCTTTTTGGACTTTTTCAGAAACTTCATCATGATCAGGCTCCTGTTGATCAATTTTTGTGCATCGTGTGCTGAAATTTACAGCAAAACTCTTAATTGCGCGCTGATATGCCTCAAACAGGCGGCTTTCAGTAGCGATAATTGTGCATAACAGCTTTGCATTCCGTGAATAGGCTAAGGAAAATGAACGTTCTCAATATGTTATCAAAAGCGAAAATTTCTCTCCATTTGCCAAAGTGGTTGATAAGTTTATTTGTCCTCTTCCAGTCGGGGTTTCGAGGGGTTTCGCTTGGTGTGCGGGTGGTCATTTTGGATGCAGAAGGTGCTGTCTATTTGGTCAGGCACAGTTATATGAAGGGGTGGTACCTCCCCGGCGGTGGTGTTGAGCGGGGAGAAACCGCGCTGGAAGCGGCAAAAAGGGAGGTCGCCGAGGAAGCGGGCATTCAGATGACCGGAATACCTGAATTGCACGGGGTGTTTCTTTATGATGGCTATGCAGTGCCTGATCACATTTGCTGTTTTATCGTGCGGGATGGGCAGTGGATCCCAATGGACGGTGCCAATTCCAATGGCGCGTCTGGAGATGGGGAGATTGTCGAAGGGGCGTTTTTCGCGCCTGAAGCCTTGCCAGACGGGGCCACGGCCGCAACACGCGCGCGCATCAAGGAAATTATCGAAGATGGGCCGGTCGATGACCAGTGGCTGCGGCGGGCTTGACTGGGTTTGATTAAATGCTGTTTATCTGTTTTCTGTGGCATATTATGCGGCAAAATTTGTCTTTATATCATAAAATATCATGTAGACAGGATTTCGATGCCATGCTAGGGGAGGCAGACAAACAGAATTGGACCACTGAAATGATGCGACGACGATGACAAATGCAAGGCACCGTTCCTCATGCAGGCCACAGGCCGTATGAGCGGTGTTGAATGATCTCGTCAAGGGGGATAACAGGAAAGCTGTTTCACCTTCAAAGCTTCACTAGAGTGTGTGATTGCCCATCCTGGGCAATGGAAATGGAACTCCGACATGTGCCGGTCTGACTTTAATCTGGAGCGCGAATTGCCGCTCCATGTGGATGCGATTGAACAATTGCACAGGGACGCCTTTGGCCCCGGACGGTTTGCCCGTACGGCTTTTCGTGTGCGCGAGGCGGTGGAACCCGAACCATCCCTGAGCTATGTCGCCCTGTGTCATGGGCATATGGCCGGATCCGTGCGTCTGTCGCCCATTGCGATTGGTAAATGCCGGGCCTTGTTGCTGGGACCTTTGGCGGTGCATCCGAACTTCAAGAAGAAGGGTGCAGGCGCCTTGTTGATGGAAAAGGCGATCGAGGAAGCCAAGGCGCTTGATTATTGTGCCATTCTGCTGGTCGGTGACTATGACTATTATTGCCGCTTCGGGTTCCAGCGGGTGCCGGTTGGCAAAATCGCCTTACCCGGCCCGGTGGATCCGATGCGTGTGCTGCTGCTACCTTTTGACAAGGCCGAAGCGCATGCTTGCGAAGGGGTTGTGCAGGCTGGCGTCAATTGATTTCCGCCGGCCCTTTGCTCGCTCTTTCCTGACCCTGAGCGGGATGCAATGCCCAGCCTTGCTTTGCATTCAGTCAGGACTTGCCACGTTCCCATTGGAATAACCCTTGTCTTTGGGTCGTTGTGAACCCATTCTAATGTCATGCGCGATTCACGATGGACTGGAAGCCGCATCCGAAATGAGCATTCGGGTGGGGTGGTCCTTGTGCGTGATCGTCAGGGCATTGAGGCAAGGGAACTGAGTAAGCAATTGGGGCAAGGAAATTGGGGAATGTCTGACGGATACATGCATGATGACAAGCAGGCTGACGATGGTAAGGATGCGGGCGATGTTGCTCTGGCGTCTATGCCAGCCAGCCTTGCGGCCTTGATCCGTCGGTCGGATGGTCCTGCGGGCCGCCCGCTGCCGCCGGTCGATCAATGGAATCCGGAATTTTGCGGTGATCTCGACATGCGGATTGCGGCAGACGGGACGTGGTTCTATCTTGGCACACCGATCGGGCGGTTGCCGTTGGTCAAGCTGTTTGCGTCGGTTCTGCGCAAGGATGCCGATGGCAAGACCTATCTGGTGACACCGGTCGAGAAAATCGGCATCTCAGTAGAGGATGCGCATTTTCAGGCCGTTGAAATGGCAAGCGACAGCAACCCGGAGACGGGCGGGCGGTTGACGTTCCGGACACAATTGGGGGATCTCGTCCAGCTCGATCAGGATCATCCCATGCGGTTCGAGCTCGAGGCAGAGACAGGCGGCCTGAAGGCCTATATCCGCGTGCGCGGTCGTCTTGAAGCGCGCCTGACGCGCGCTTTGATGTATGACCTGATCGCTTTGGCCGATGCTGGCAAGGGGCCCCATGCGGATCAGTATGGGATCGCCAGCGGTGATGCTTTCTTTCCGATTTGCTCGTTGGCAGAGCTTGAGGCTTTCGAGGTGCATGCATGAGCGATTTTTCTGCCCCGTCATTTCGGGATCGTGTGCTGGGCATTCTGCAACAGTGCGAAGAACAACAACGGGCGCCAGAAGACCGCACGCCGATCAAGGATCTGGCTTGGCATGAAGGCGAAGTGTTGCAGCTCAAGGATGCGGCGGTGCTGATCCCCATCGTCGATCGGGGAGACGAAGCGTCGGTGATCCTGACCCAGCGTACCCACCATCTGGCGTCCCATGCGGGGCAAATCGCCTTTCCCGGCGGCAAGGTGGATGCGGAGGATCTGTCGGCAGAGATGGCCGCCTTGCGTGAAGCGGATGAGGAAATCGGTCTGAAGGCCGAGTTTGTCGATATTTTCGGTCAGATGCGTCCCTATATTTCCTCGACCGGCTATCGGATTTTTCCAGTCTTGTCGACCGTTCGGCAGGGCTTTGATCTGGTGCCCAATCCGGGGGAAGTGTCTGATGTATTTGAGGTGCCGCTGCGTTTTTTGATGGATGCAGCCAACCATCAGAGAAAAAGCGCGGAGTGGCGCGGAAAAACCCGCCATTATTTTGCAATGCCTTATGGAGAACACTATATCTGGGGTGTTACTGCTGGCATTTTACGCAACCTTTATGAGACGGTGTATTCTTCATGATCCGCGTTTTGATCACTCAGGTCATCCTGTTCCTGCTGCCCTTCCTTTTGTATGCGGGTTATTTGTTCCTGACCCAGAAACTGAACCGTCAGGCGTGGATCGATGCGCCGCGCTATTGGTTGATTGTCACCGGGCTGGTTTTCACCCTGGCTGGCTTTCTGATCATGTCGCAAATTAACAACAACTCGCCCGGTGGGACCTATGTTCCTGCGCATTTTGACAATGGGGTGGTTGTGCCCGGGGAATTCAAGAGAGCGGAATGAGTGCGAACGAACGGTTTTTTCTCGTAACGGATGATTGTGCCTTTGATTGGCTCAATCGGCCGGATTTGCAGGCGCTCTTCACCTTGCTCAATCGCGACGGACACGAGGTTCGGGTTGTTGGCGGGGCTGTCCGGAACGCTCTGCTCGGGGAACCTGTCGGGGACATTGACTGCGCCACCACGGCGCCACCCTCGCTGGTGATGGATTGGGCGCGGGCCGAAGACATTCGGGTGCTGCCAACGGGGCTGGACCATGGCACCGTGACATTGTTGATCGATGACACGCCTTTTGAGGTCACCACCCTGCGTTCAGATGTCGAAACGGACGGGCGGCACGCCAAGGTGGCTTTTGGCCGCGACTGGGCGGAGGATGCCCGGCGTCGAGACTTCACGATGAATGCCCTGTATCTGGACCATGAGGGGCGCCTTTATGATCCGACCGGGCTGGGCATTGCGGATGCGCGCATTCGCTGTGTGCGGTTCATTGGTGATGCTTCAGAGCGGATTGCCGAGGATTATCTCCGGGTGCTGCGCTTCTTCCGGTTTTATGCCCATTATGGCAAGCATTTCACCGATCAGGACTATCACGCCTGCATCGAGGCGCAGAGCAATCTGTCCTCCCTGTCTGCCGAGCGGGTGGGGGCGGAAATGACCAAGCTGTTGCGCGGAGCCTATGCGTCCGAAGCTCTTCAAGTGATGCATGAAGGTGGTATGCTGGGCGATATCTTGCGCTGCGTGCCGCGCTTGGGACGGTTTGACCGTCTGGTGTCGATGTCGCGCGAAATGCACCTGAAACCGACCGTGCCTTTGTTGCTAACGGTTTTGTGCGTCAAGGTCGAGGAAGATGCTTTGCGGCTGGCGCGGACCCTGCGGTTGCCAAACCGTATGCGGGACCACATGGTCCGGTTGGTCAATGGGGTTGGCCCCATTGATGATATGTCTGAGGAAAGATTGCAGCAGCTTGCCTATTGGCATGGCAAGGATGTGGCACAGGATCTGGCCATGCTGGCCCTTGTCTACCATCAAATCGCGCCTGACCTCACCTCCCTGTCGATGATGATGCGCAATCTTGATCTTTGGGACGCTCCGCGTTTTCCGATCAATGGGCGGGATCTGATTGCCTTTGGCATCAAGCCCGGTCCAAAGATGGGCGAATGGCTGCATGATCTGGAGACGCTCTGGGTGGAAAGCGGTTTCGCGATGGGCAAGGCTTCTTTGCTGGCCCGCAAGCGTATGCGTCACTGACTGGGTCGTGTGTTAGCCGTTCCGGACCCGATTGTCATCATACAGGATGATTTGAAAAAGCGACCCACAGAGGACTGAGGGTCGCTTTGATTGTTTCATGGGCTGAAAGGCTGGTCAGCTTTCAGGGCCATTTGACCTCTGGCGGCATGGAGGACAGGATCGAGGCGACATTGCCGCCGGTCTTCAGGCCAAAGATCGTGCCGCGATCATAAAGCAGGTTGAATTCCACATAACGCCCGCGCCGGATGAGCTGTTCTTCGCGGTCTTCCGGCGTCCATGGATCTTCCATGTTGCGGCGGACGAGCTTGGGATAGATGTCGAGGAAGGCAAGGCCGACATCCTTGGTGAAGTCGAAATCCGCCTGCCAGTCGCCCTTGTTGTGGCGATCATAGAAAATGCCGCCAATGCCGCGCGGCTCATCCCGATGGGGCAGATAGAAGTAGCGATCACACCAGGCTTTATAGGCGTCATAGTCGGCCACAGCATGCGCGTCACAGGCACGTTTCATGGCGGCGTGGAAATCTTGGCTGTCCGGATCGTCCTGCACCCGGCGGCGATCCAATACCGGGGTCAGGTCAGCCCCGCCGCCAAACCACTGCTTGGTGGTGACGATCATCCGGGTATTCATGTGAACCGCCGGGACATTGGGATTGTGCAAGTGGGCGATTAGTGAAATGCCCGCCGCCCAGAAGCGCGGGTCGTCCGATGCACCGGGGATCTGGTCGCGGAACTGTGGGGCGAATTCACCGTGAACGGTGGAAACGTGCACACCGACTTTCTCGAACACCCGGCCCTTCATGATCGCCATGGTGCCGCCGCCGCCCTTGGTCCCGGTATGGTCGGTGCGCTCCCATGGGGTGCGTTCGAACCGGCCCGGCTTCATCTCCGCATTCGGTCCTTTGATGTCATCCTCAATGGCCTCAAAGCTTGCGCAGATCTGGTCGCGCAGCACGGCGAACCATTGGGCGGCCAATTGCTTCTTGTCTTCGATGTCGTGGGGGAGGCCGTCCGGCAAGGTCGAATTGATGGTCTCGGTCATCTCGGAAAGGCTTTCAATTGACGCATGGCTTCGGTCGCGACCATGGCAGTGGAAATGGCAAGATTGAGGGAACGCTCCCCTTGCTTCATCGGGATCGTCATGCGGATGTCGGCTCTGGCATGCACATCGTCTGGCACGCCAACGGATTCGCGACCAAAGAGCAGAATGTCGCCGTCGGCATAGGGTATGTCGAGGAAGCTCTGGTTGGCCTTGGTGGTGGCCAACACGAGGCGTTTGTGTTCATCGCGCACCCAGTCCGAAAAGTGATCCCACGACAGGTGCTTGGTGTATCGGGAGCGTTCGAGATAGTCCATGCCCGCCCGTTTCAAGGTGCGATCGCTGAGTGCGAACCCGCAAGGCTCGATGATATGGACATGCAGGTCAAGACAGGCGGCCATCCGCAAAATGGTGCCGGTATTTTGCGGGATGTCGGGCTGGTAAAGGGCAATGGATAAGTCAGTCATACATCTGGTTTCGCGCAAGTGACCGGCAATGGCAATGGTCTTTGTCGAACTTTTGCGTCTTGGTACGGTGATTTCCCCGCGCTTTGCTTGCCATCTGCTTTGCTCGAGGGCGCAGGGAGCCACGGTGCGGCCCTATTGGCTGGTCCGATGCAGCAAGGATAAACCGGATGGTTTGACGGGAAATCGTGGGAATAATGTCACAGATTTGCCGCAACTGCGGGAAATGGCTGATTTGTTCACCTTTTCTTCCCTGATATGATAGGGTCCGGCTCTCTTCGCTGGATGGGCCCCAAGCTGGTATCGCGTCTGTCGCCTGTTCGAACATCCATTCAACCAAACCAATCCTTTTCACGCAGTTCTTTTGGAGCCATGCGATGTTTTCGCGTTTTGAAAAACTGGTTGATCCGTTCAAGCTGGATGCATTGGAACAGCCGCCCAAGTCCTTCTGGGGCTTCTGCTGGCACTATACCAAGCCGATTGCGCCCTATCTGCTGCTCGTCTCGCTGATGAGTGCCACCATCGCGGTCATTGAAGTGGCGCTCTATGGCTTTGTCGGGGATCTGGTCAACTGGTTCTCAACCTCGACACCAGAGACCTTTTTTGACGATCATGGCGACGAATTGCTGTGGATCGGTATTCTGGTCCTGCTGGTCATGCCGGTGATCGAGTTTGTCTGGCAGTTCCTGTTTCATCAGACAATCATGGGCAACTATCCCATGTCGATCCGGTGGCGGGTTCACCGCTATCTTTTGCGCCAGTCGATGTCCTTTTATCAGGACGAGTTTGCCGGGCGTGTCGCCCAAAAGCTGATGCAAACGGCGCTCGCGGTGCGTGAGGTCATCACCCGGATGGCCGATGTGTTCGTGTTCGTCACGGTCTATTTCATGTCGGCGCTGTTTCTTCTGTCTCAGGCGAAATGGCAGATGGCCATGCCGATGGCGATGTGGATCGTCGGCTATATCGGCGTGTTGGTGATCTTTGTGCCACGCCTGCGGGAGATTTCCCGCAAGCAGGCGGATGCGCGCTCTGACATGACCGGCAAGATTGTCGATGCCTATTCGAACATCTCTGTCGTCAAGCTGTTCTCCCATGCGGCGCGGGAAGACAATTATGCCAAAGGCTCAATGGTCGGCTTCATGGATGCAGTCTATCGGCAGATGCGTCTGGTGACCGTGCTCGAGATTGCGCTCAAGACGATCAACCAGTTGCTGTTGCTGGGCACTGTGGTGGTCGCCATCTATTACTGGCATCAGGGTGTGGTCACACCCGGTGACGTGGCACTTGCAACGGGTCTGGTGCTGCGGTTGCGTGGCATGTCGGAATGGATCCTTTGGGAAGTGGGCGGTGTGTTTGAGAATGTCGGGACGATTCAGGACGGGATCGGCACGATTTCCCAACCCCAGATCGTGCTCGACAAAGCATCCGCTGTTCCTCTTGCGGTTCCTCACGGAAAAATCGAGTTCGACAAGGTCTCGTTCGATTATGGCAAGGAAGATCCGGTGATCGATCAGCTCGATCTGGTCATTCGACCGGGCGAAAAGATCGGTCTGGTTGGCCGCTCCGGAGCGGGCAAGTCAACGCTGATCAATCTGCTGCTGCGCTTCTATGATCTCAAGTCCGGGGCGATCCGGATCGACGGCCAAAGCGTCTGCGAAGTGCAGCAGGACAGCTTGCGCGCCCAGATCGGGGTGGTGACACAGGATACCTCGCTGTTGCATCGGACGGTGCTGGAAAATATCGTCTATGGCCGGGAAGGGGCGTCTGAAGCTGAAGCCATTGCTGCGGCAGAAAAGGCACAAGCCTTGGACTTCATTCATGGGCTTGAGGACAATTCCGGTGGCAAGGGTCTGTATGCACAGGTTGGTGAGCGGGGCGTCAAGTTGTCCGGCGGTCAGCGGCAGCGGATCGCCATCGCACGGGTTCTCCTCAAGAATGCGCCGATCCTTGTGCTGGATGAGGCAACTTCGGCGCTGGACTCCGAGGTCGAGGCGGCCATTCAGGACAGCCTCAATCTGTTGATGCAAGACAAAACGGTGTTGGCGATTGCGCACCGCCTGTCGACCATTGCCTCGATGGACCGGCTGATCGTCATGGATGCTGGCCGGATCATCGAGATGGGCAGTCACGAGGAGCTGCTTACCAAGGGTGGTCTCTATGCCAGCCTGTGGGAACGGCAATCGGGTGGTTTCATCGCTTGATGGCGTCGGATTCGGGGCGTCGCCCCGACATTTGATGTGTAAAACAGGCGGCATGGTTGTGATGGTGAGAATCAGTGCAGCCTTCCCCAAAATCGCAGCCCGCCGGGCTCCTTGATGGAGGTCGGCGGGTTTTTGCGCGTCTTTTCCACCCGGAAAGGATGGTCTGAGACATATTGTCCCAACGTAGAGCTGCATAAGACGAATGTGTGATGCACATATAGCCACAAATCGCACTAGATTGGTTTGCCGCTCTGGACAAGGCGGTGTTTCAATGCAAAAAGATATCCGCAGATGTCCGCCTTTAGGACGTCTTTTATTGAATTGGCTCGTCTGACGTCGTGGGACCGAAACATCCAGCAGTAAGGATGTCTGACTAAGGTTTGGAGAGGGCGAGCTTGAGTTGGACACTGGTTAGAAGAGGACCTAGCCTTGGCTACCAGCGATAAGGCAGAACATACCCGCCGCGATTTTCTTTACATCGCAACTGGCGCGTTTGGGGCCGTTGGCGCAGCTGCGCTTGCTTGGCCATTTATTGACCAGATGAATCCCGATGCTTCCGCACTGGCACTTGCTTCGATCGAAGTGGATGTTTCTTCTCTCGAAGAAGGCCAGGGCATTGTCGCCAAATGGCGCGGAAAGCCGATTTTCATCCGGTATCGTACACAGGCAGAGATTGATGCGGCCAAGGCCGTTGATGTCGCGAGCTTGCGAGATCCACAGACCGATGTAGAGCGTACCAAGCCAGGAAAAGAACAATGGCTGGTGCAAATCGGTATCTGTACGCATCTTGGCTGCGTGCCACTGGGTGAGTCCGGCGACTATGAGGGCTGGTTCTGCCCATGCCACGGTTCGCACTATGACACCGCAGGGCGTATCCGTAAGGGGCCAGCTCCGCTGAACCTGGAAATCCCGCCTTACGAATTCCTGTCCGATACTGTTATCAAGATCGGCTGACGCACGGCATTTGTCTTAAGGAGACCAGTTATGAGCGGACATTCGACTTTCGAGCCGCAGAACGGGTTGGTTAAATGGATGGAGCGCCGCCTGCCGATCATCAGTTTCGCGCACGGCTCCTTCGTTGCATACCCTGTTCCGAAGAATCTCAATTACTTCTGGACCTTTGGTGCCATCCTCGCGATGTGCCTTGTCGTCCAGATCATCACCGGCATTGTGCTGGTCATGCATTATACGCCCAATACCGCGATGGCTTTCTCTTCCGTCGAGCATATTATGCGCGACGTGAACTGGGGCTGGTTCATGCGTTACATGCATGCCAACGGCGCGTCGATGTTCTTCATCGCCGTTTATATCCATATTTTCCGCGGCCTTTACTATGGTTCCTACAAAGAGCCTCGTGAGGTTGTCTGGATTCTTGGTGTGGTCATCTTCCTTCTGATGATGGCAACCGGCTTCATGGGCTATGTTCTGCCTTGGGGTCAGATGTCCTTCTGGGGTGCGACCGTTATCACCAACCTCTTCTCGGCCTTCCCGGTTGTCGGTGGTCCGATTGTTGAGTGGCTGTGGGGTGGCTTTGCCGTTGATAACGCAACGCTGAACCGCTTCTTCTCGCTGCACTATCTGCTGCCATTCATGCTGGCTGGCGTTGTCGGCCTGCATATCTGGGCCTTCCACGAAGTGGGCAACAACAACCCGACCGGCGTTGAAGTCAAGGACAGCAAAGACACCGTCGCATTCACGCCATACTACACGGTGAAAGACCTGTATGCGATCATCGTCTTCTTCATCTTCTTTGCGTGGATGATGTTCATGGTGCCGAACTTCATGGGCCATCCGGATAACTATATCCCGGCTGATCCGCTTGTCACGCCTCCGCACATCGTGCCGGAATGGTACTTCCTGCCATTCTATGCGATCCTGCGTGCTGTGCCTGATAAACTGGGCGGCGTGTTGCTGATGTTTGGTGCGATTGCGGTTCTGTTTGTTCTGCCTTGGCTGGATACTTCCAAGGTGCGTTCGATGAACTATCGCCCAATCGGTCGTATTGCTTTCTGGATCTTCGCTGTAACCTGTCTGGCCCTTGGCTATCTGGGTGCGAAGCCGGCGGAAGGCAATTATGTGATTGCGTCGCAGATCTTCACCGCGCTGTATTTCGCATATTTCATCATTGTTCTGCCTGTGCTCGGCTTTATCGAAAAGCCGAAGGAGCTGCCTGCTTCAATCAGTGAAGCGGTCTTGGCGAAACATGGCGGATCTGCTGCTGCAGAACCTGCAGAATAACGGGCGAGGAAAGGGTAAAACCATGATTACGCTGACCAAAAACACGGTTCGCGCGCTCGTTGTAGCTGGTGCCATGGCGGTGTCATCCGCCGCAGCACTGGCCGCAGGTGGTGGCGTGCATGTCGAAAAGCAGGACTGGAGCTTCTCTGGCCCGTTCGGCAAGTTTGACAAGGCACAATTGCAGCGTGGCTTCCAGATCTACAAGGAAGTCTGCTCCAGCTGTCACTCGTTGGAGTATATTGCCTTCCGTAACCTCGGCGAAGAGGGTGCGCTTGGCTATAACGAAGAGCAGATCAAGGCTCTGGCTGCCGAATATGAAGTCGAAGATGGCCCGAACAGCGATGGCGAGATGTTCACCCGTCCCGCCAAACCGTTCGATCGCTTCCCGTCTCCATTTGCCAATCCGGAGGAAGCCAAGGCTGCCAACGGTGGGGCCTATCCTCCTGATCTGTCGCTGATCACCAAGGCACGCGCTGCCAATGTTGGTCCGGACCTGCACAATCAGTTGCTCACCGATCTGGTGCGCATGATCTGGCATCCGATCACCACCTATCAGGAATATGGCGCCGACTATGTCTATAGCCTGCTGACCGGTTACAAGGATGAAGTGCCTGCCGAACTGGCTGAGAAAGTCGGTGACAAGCATTACAACCCATTCTTCGCCAATGGTGTTGCTATCGGCATGGCGCCGCCATTGTCTGATGAGCTGGTGGAATATACCGATGGTACGCCGATGACGCTTGAGCAATATGCCAAGGACGTCACCGCATTCCTGATGTGGACGGCAGAACCGAAGCTGGAAGAACGCAAGCGCGTTGGTATCAACGCCCTGATCTTCCTGATCGTCTTTGCCGGTCTGCTGTTCTTCACCAAGCGCAAGCTGTGGTCCAACGTCGATCACTAGGGCCTGCCGGGTGACAAGATTGGAAAGGGGCTTTTCGGAGCCCCTTTTTTTGTGTGCAAATGGCTTTTTCCTTTCGGTTGCCATCAGGCTTTGGCAAACTGCCCGGCGAGGCGTTTCGGCCCGGAGCAATGGGCGAGAGGCTGGATGCAGGCAGACAATGGAGTGGGGACGATGACAGAAGCGGTGTTGGGCATTATCGGAGGATCGGGGCTTTATGATCTGCCCGGATTTGAAAATGGTGAGTGGGTGACCATCGACAGTCCCTGGGGCGCACCTTCGGATGCCGTGCGGATTGGTGAGTTGCATGGCCGCAAAACTGTTTTCCTGCCCCGCCATGGGCGCGGTCATGTGCATAGTCCCAGCGAGATCAATTATCGCGCCAACATCGATGTGATGAAACGGGCCGGGGTGACCGATCTGGTGTCTGTCTCCGCCTGCGGCTCCTTGAAGGAAGCCTATGCACCGGGCAGTTTTGTGCTGGTGGATCAGTTTATCGATCGCACCTTTGCGCGCGAGAAAAGCTTTTTCGGCTCGGGCTGTGTGGCCCATGTTTCGCTTGCTGACCCTATCAGTCCGGCGCTGATGGATATGGTTGAGGATGCCGCCAAGCAAGAAAGGCTCGACTATGCCAAGGGAGGCACCTATCTGGCGATGGAGGGGCCGCAATTTTCCTCGCTTGCCGAGAGCCAGCTTTATCGCAGCTGGGGCTGCGACGTGATCGGCATGACCAACATGCCAGAAGCCAAACTGGCCCGTGAGGCAGAGATTTGCTATGCGACGGTGGCGATGGTGACCGATTATGATTGTTGGCACCCGGACCATGGCAGTGTTGATATCAAGGATATCATTCGCGTGCTGCAGGAAAATTCCGAAAAAGCGCAGCGGTTGGTGGCCCGTTTGGCCCAGATCATGCCAAAGGACCATGTCGAGTGCCCGATTGGGTCGGACAGGGCGCTTGAATATGCATTGGTGACCGCTTATGACCAACGTGATCCGAAATTGATGGCCAAGCTGGACGCTGTGGCCGGGCGCATTCTGAAGAAATGACAAGTGGAGCAACCCATGCAAACCAGTGAAGCACTCGACCTCAAAAGCCTGATCCGGTCGATCCCGGATTATCCCAAAGCCGGGATTATCTTCCGCGATATCACCAGCCTGATCGCGCATGGCGAGGGATTTCGTCAGTCGGTGCGCGAACTGGCGGCACCTTATCAGGGCAAGGGCATTTCCAAAGTGGCAGGCATCGAGGCCCGTGGCTTCATTTTTGGTGGGGCGATTGCCGATCTGCTGGGCGTCGGTTTTGTGCCGATCCGCAAGCAGGGCAAGTTGCCCGGCGAGGTGGTCGGTCAGGACTATGCGCTCGAATATGGCACCGACCGGATTGAGCTGCATGCAGATGCGATTGCTCCGGGGGAGAAAATCCTGCTGATTGATGACCTGATTGCCACTGGCGGAACGGCTGTGGCGGCCTTTGATCTGCTCGACCGGGTTGGTGGCGAGATTGTCGCTGCTTCTTTCGTGATCGATTTGCCTGATTTGGGCGGTGCAGCCTTGCTGCGCGAGAAAGGCATCGAAGTGCATACTTTGATGGCTTTTGAAGGTCTTTGAGATTGTAAATCGGGCGACTTACGCGCGATCCGTTTGATGCCATCTGTGGAAGCCACCCTGCTATGCAAAAATGGGGTGGCTTTTTTTGTTCTCCACTGTTTTATTCATGGCTTTACAAAAGGCGGAAGCGAAAGCAATGTTTATTATTTTCAAACACTTACAATGAAGTTGCGACCAACTTCTCCGTGTTATGTCTGCCTTTGTCGACTTTTGGATCTGTGACCGATGCGCACATATACGGGCGTACCAACCGAAATTGCGTAGTTTTGCGGTACAATCTCCCTTGTATGACAATAAGGGAGAAGGCTCATGAGAGAAAATGTTGGCTCTACCGATCGCACGTTTCGGATCATTATTGGGTTCGTGCTGCTCGGAATGATTTTCTTCGAACCAGTTGGCTGGTGGGGATTGCTTGGACTTGCTCCTTACATTTCCGGTATTTTCCGCTTCTGCCCACTCTATAATCTTGTTGGCTTAAATACCGTTGCTGCAGTGCGGTAAGCCGTGGGGATGCCGCAGCATGGAGACCGGACAATTGATCCCTGGCGGATCGTCAATAGCCGAGCTTGGTTCAAGCCCGGCTTTTTTGTTGCCTGACAGCTGCTGCTCTGATTATCGCGACGAAAGGGCGGGATTGCCATCGGCAAAATAGTGCGCGAGGAAATCGACACAAAGGCGCACCTTGCTGGCCACGTGGCGGCTGTGAGGATAAAGCGCATACAAATTGTGCTCAGCATGGGTGAGATCCGTCAGCAGGGGGACCAAATGCCCGTTCCTGACGTCATCTTCAACCACGAAGGAGGGCGCGCAGCCTATGCCAAGGCCACAAAGGGCCATCATGCGGCAGGAATCGGCGCTGTCAGTGAGATACTGTCCTTTGACGCTGATCATCCGTGTGCCCTCATCCGTCTCAAACTGCCAATTGTTGCGGCCTCGATGATTCATGTCGACGATGCATTGATGGGCGAGCAGGTCTTCGGGGCGTTGCGGGGTGCCATGGGCAGCGAGATAAGTTGGCGCGGCAAAGAAGCTGATAGAAATTGGCAGCAATTTGCGGGCAATGAGGCTTGAATCCTCAAGTTTGCCGATACGGATTGCCATGTCATAGCCTTCGTTGACGATATTGACGAAGCGATCGGTCAGCTTGGTTTCAATGGAAATGCCCGGATGCTGTCGCAAGAAGGCAGCAAGAGCCTCCGTCAGGCGGTCCTGACCAAAGGAGACCGGGGCGGAGATCCGCAAATGGCCCACCGGTGTGGCCTGTCGATCCCGCGTGACCGTCTCCAGCATGTCAAAATCGGCAATCAGCTGGGCACATTCATCAAAATAGGCCTGCCCCGCTTCCGTCAGGGCCATGGAGCGGGTGGTGCGATTCAGCAACCGCACGCCAAGGCGCTCCTCCAACTGACCGACATATTTGCTGGCCAAGGCGGCTGACATGTCAAGGCTTTCGGCACCCTTGATGAAGGAGCCTTCATTGACCACGGCGCAGAAGGTGCGCATCCCCAAAAGTGTATCCATGGGATTATCAATACATCATTGATTATGAATTGCCAATTCTGGTGTTTAAGTCTCAGCATTGGCACTCCATTTTATCAGCCATCGGCACTGTTATGTATATGAAGGCATGAAACAGTGCATAGCAATGAGTTGTAGATCATGAATGGACCCGCATATGACCATCAAGAACAGTGATAGTACCTATGGATGGCTTTCCCGTCTGTTGCATTGGGGTATGGCCTTGGCAATATTCATAATGTTTGGGCTGGGAATATGGATGCGCGGGCTCGACTATTACAGCCCTTATTATCGATCTGCGCCGGATTTGCACAAATCGGTTGGCTTGCTTCTGCTGGCTTTGCTGCTGCTCCGCTTTGTTTGGCGTCAGGTGAACAAAGTACCGTCCGATAATCATCTGGGCCGCTGGGAGCGACTTGGCTCGCACGTGGCGCATCTGGCCTTTTATGGTCTGCTTCTGGTCATAATGGTGTCCGGCTATTTCATTTCCACCGCTGATGGCCGCGGCATCGTCGTGTTCGGTCTGTTCGAAGTGCCCTCGCTCATCGAGCAACGCGGCTTGGAAGATGTCGCCGGTCTTGTCCATGAATGGCTCGCATGGGGCGTGATTGGCTTGGCCGGATTTCACGCGCTGGCAGCTCTCAAACATCATTTTCTCGATAAGGACGTCACCCTGAAGCGCATGCTTCGCGGCTAGGGCGACCTTGCTTCAAACTGGATCTCAGACGTAACATCTCCCACTCAAAAGGAAACTTCCCATGTTCATCAAAAATCTTCGCGCTTTCGCCGTTGTTGGCGGCCTCGGTCTCGCTGCTGCAGTTGCCAGCCCTGCACTGGCTGCTGACTATGTGATTGATACCCAAGGGGCGCACGCTTCCATCGCTTTTTCTGCGTCTCACCTTGGTATTTCTTACACCACCGGTCGCTTCAACACCTTCAGTGGTGGCTTCTCCTACGACAAAGATGCTCCGGCAGCCTCCAAAGTGGCCGTCGAAATCGAAACAGACAGCGTTGATACCAATCATGCCGAGCGTGACAAGCATTTGCGCACCGCCGATTTCCTGGAAGTCAGCAAATATCCGACTGCGTCCTTCGTATCCACCGGCATTGAGCTGACCGGCGACAAAACCGCCAAAATCACGGGCGACTTCACCTTGCGCGGAGTAACCAAGCCAGTGGTGATCGATGCAGAATTCGTTGGTGAAGGCAAAGACCCTTGGGGTGGCTATCGTGCAGGCTTCAAAGGCACCACTTCGATTGCGTTGAAAGACTATGGTTTCAAAATGGATTTCGGAACCATCGATCTGACCTTGAATGTTGAAGGTGTCCGCAAGTAAGACTTGCCGCTCAGACAACAAAAAACCGGTCTGGAGCAATCCAGACCGGTTTTTTTATGTGTGGTTGTTGGCGTGATCAAGTGTTGAACTTGAAGAGCATGACGTCGCCGTCCTGCACCACATATTCCTTGCCTTCGTCGCGCGCCTTGCCCGCTTCCTTGGCCGCGGTCTCGCCACCCAAAGAGACATAATCATCATAAGCGATGGTCTGGGCGCGAATGAAGCCGCGCTCGAAATCGGTATGAATGACGCCAGCAGCTTGCGGGGCACGGGAGCCTTTGGTCACGGTCCATGCGCGGGTTTCTTTCGGACCTGCGGTGAAATAGGTGATCAGGTGCAACAGGTCATAGCCAGCGCGGATCATCCGGTCGAGGCCCGGTTCTTCCAGCCCGAGGGTTTCGAGGAATTCTTCCTGTTCCTCTGCGTCCAGCTGAGAAATTTCGGCTTCAATGGCGGCCGAAATGACCACGGCGCCGTTGCCCTGCGCGGCGGCCATTTCCTCGACCGCTTTGGAGAAGCTGTTGCCTGTGGCTGTGCTTTCTTCGTCGACGTTGCAGACATAAAGCACTGGTTTGGTGGTCAGCAGGTTGAGGGCCTTGACGGCCTTGCGTTCTTCTTCGTCCGCCGTGTCGAGCATGCGGGCAGGCTTGCCGTCATGCAGCAGCTCGAGGATGCGGTCCATCAGGGCGACCTGAAGCTTGGCTTCCTTGTCGCCGGTCTGGCCGCGCTTGCGCAGGTTGGCGACGCGGCGCTCAAGGCTCTCCATATCAGAGATCATCAGCTCGGTTTCCACCGTGTCGGCATCGACCACCGGATCGATCTTGCCTTCGACATGGGTGATGTCTTCGTCTTCAAAGCAGCGCAAGACATGAACAATGGCGTCCACTTCGCGGATGTTGGCGAGGAACTGGTTGCCGAGGCCTTCACCCTTGGAGGCACCACGCACCAGACCGGCAATGTCAACGAAGGTGAGGCGGGTCGGGATGATTTCCTTGGACCCAGCAACCTTGGCGATGGCATCCATGCGGGAATCCGGCACGGCCACGTCACCGGTATTTGGTTCAATGGTGCAGAAGGGATAGTTGGCGGCCTGAGCGGCTGCCGTTTTGGTCAGTGCGTTGAACAGGGTGGATTTGCCGACGTTGGGCAGGCCGACAATGCCGCATTTGAAACCCATACTAGTTATCCTTCTTGACCGACATCAGCTTCTTGAGAGCTTCGGCCATTGCGTTTTTCGGGGCCGCGTCCGACGTGCTTGTTGGCGTCGCGCCCTTGTCTGATTTGACTGATTTGTCTGAATTATCTGGTTGGTTCTGCTCGGCCTTGTTCTCCGGGCGCGCCTTTTTGTGGCCATTGACGGGAGGGTTCAGCGTGTGGCTGAAATCTGTCATGAAGCGGCCGAGATCTCCGGCCAAAAGGCTTGGTGCAGACTTGGCGAGCGCATCGATCAATGGCTCGAGCCAATCACGATCGGCCTTGGCAAAATCGCCCAGCACCCATTGAGTGACCCGGTCACGGCCCGGATGGCCGATCCCCAGACGGACGCGATGAAAATCGTTGCCGATATGGGCTCCGGTGGAGCGCAAGCCATTGTGTCCCGCGACACCGCCACCAAGCTTGGCCTTGACCTTGCCGGGGGCCAAATCAAGCTCGTCGTGATAGACGAAGACATCCTTCGGCTCAATCTTGTAGAAGCGACAGGCTTCCGCAACAGAGCGACCGGATTCATTCATATAGGTGGTAGGCTTGAGCAACAGGGCTTTGTGGCGACCGATCTGGCCTTCACAGACTTCACCCTGAAATTTGCGCCGCCAAGGGGAAAAATTGTGCTGGCGGGCGATCTCGTCCACTGCCATGAAGCCGATATTGTGGCGGTTGGACGCATATTTGGGTCCGGGGTTACCAAGTCCGACAAGCAGATACATGGAATATCCTCCCGAACCCTGATTTCGTCAGGTTCTGTTAGACAGGACCTATTATTCAGCTTCCGCTGCTTCGTCTTCTTCGCCTTCTTCTGCTTCATTGAAGCCGGCAGGAGCTGCGATGGTGACGATGGTGAAGTCGCGATCAGTGATGGTTGGGGTCACACCTTCCGGCAGAGCAACTGCGGAAATGTGGATGGAATCACCGAGGTCAGCGTCTTTCAGATCGATGACGATGGATTCTGGAATTTCAGTCGCTGGGCACAGGACTTCCACTTCACGGCGCACAATGTTCAAAGCACCACCACGCTTGAGGCCTGGGCAGGTCTCTTCGTTGAGGAACGTAACATGCACACCAACAGTGATTTTGGTGCTGCGGGAAACGCGCAGGAAATCAACATGGACAGGGAAGTCACGAACAACGTCGAGCTGGTAGTCACGTGGGATCACGCGGATTTTCTCGCCATCAATATCAACGGTGATGACGTGGGACAGAAAGCCGCCCTTCTGGATCTGCAATTCCGTTTCCTTGTAAGGGATGGAAATGGAGATGGGGTCTTTCTTGTCGCCATAGATTACGGCAGGTACGCGGCCAGCGCGACGCAATGCACGAGCGGCCCCCTTACCGGCCCGGTCACGGCGTTCTGCTTTGAATTCAAATTCAGCCATTTGAGAACTCCTAAAAAGATCAAAAAAGGGCCGATCCATCGGCCCATTTGCTGCAACTCCTCCAAGGGTGTAGAGGCAGCTGGAGGGCTTATAGGGCAAGATGGCGACGATGGCAAGCAGGCAAAGGGCGCAAAGGTGCGGTTTTTTGCTGTTTTGGGCGTCATTCTGATGGTCTGATTGCTGCCAATCGGCAAAGCCTGCTCAAAGGGCAGGGGTTCCAGTGTTAGCCACTTCCAATATGCCGACAGCATCCAGACCATTGAGGATGGCGTCAACGGCAATGGTGGCGAGGATCAGCCCCATCACGCGTGAGATGATGGAGGCACCAGTCTTGCCGATCAGTTTGAAGATGAAGGTCGCCGCCAGCAGCAATAGCAAAGTGAAGAGCAAGACGAGAAGCAATAGGCTTGCCGTGACAGTTTGCTCGGCGAGCGTGTTGCTGCGATTCTCAGTCAGAATGACAATGGCGAGCATGGCCCCGGGGGATGCGATGCTTGGGATGGCAAGGGGGAAGACGGCACTCGATAAATGGTCCCGTTCCGCTTCGGCGATTTCCAGATTGGGCTTTGATTCACCGAAAATCATGCTCAGAGCAAACAGGAAAAGGACAAGGCCCCCGGCAATCTGAAAGGAGCCGAGGCGCAAGCCGATGGTTTCAAGAACGACTTGCCCGCCAATCAGGAAGGCCAGCAACACAAGGGTGGCAATCGCAACAGCGCGCACAGCAAAGCGTCGATGCAAATGGGCTGGCACCGATTGGACTGCAAACAGATAGACAGGAATGGAGCCGATCGGATCGATCACGACGAATATCGTGATCAGCTCTCTGATCAGGTCGGTCCAATTGATAGCGCTATTCATCATGGCTCTTATATAGGCGGTTGTTGAGAGATCGCCTATGGGAAAATGCGGATTGGGGGCGCTTTCAACATTTGTTCGGCTTGGACTCGGTCGCGCGCTCATATTGTGTTTCTGAGGAAATGTGCGTAGCGTGGAACGCTCATTAGGGGGACTGCGATGACACTATCTGACATTCTTACATTTGCATTTGTGGCCAGTTTGCTGGTCATCTCGCCTGGCCCCAATGGGGTGCTGATTGCCAGAACCGTTCCGACGTCCGGGCGCGCTGCGGGTTTCGCCAATGTGGCGGGGTTCGTCACCGGTTTCTATTTGCATGGGGCTATGGCCATTCTGGGCATTTCCATCTTGCTTGTGAAATCCGCTACGGCTTTCGCGATCGTCAAGTATGTCGGGGCTGCCTATTTGTGTTGGATTGGGATCAAGTCACTGATTGCGGCTTATAAGGGTGGCTCTGCGGTTGCTTCTGTCCAGCCCGCCAAAAGAAAGCGCCGTCTGGCTGGTGCCTATTTGGAAGGACTGCTGACAAATGCCCTCAATCCAAAGGTGTCGATGTTTTATCTCGCTGCCTTCCCACAATTTATCAGTGTTGGAGAAACGTCACTGGCGGCGTCGTTCTCGCTGGTTTTTGTTCATTCGCTGATCAATGCGGTGTGGTTCTCGGCGATGGTGCTGGTTTTGTCGCGCCTGACGGCGATGGCCCAAAATGGCAGCTTCCAGCGTTGGTTGAAGGGTGTGACAGGCGTCGTTTTCCTTGGCTTTGGTGCCAAATTGGCGCTGTATCGCCCCAATGTGTGAGGCGGATGTCGATCAAAAAAGCCCGGTCGGTGACCGGGCTTTTTTTGTAAGGCTATCGGCGTTTTGCTTTGCAAAAGCGCTTGCCGCTGGGGACGGGTTTGGCTGCGCCAAACCCTTAATCAAAGAGACTCGATACTGACTGTTCGTTGGCGGTGCGCGAAATGGCTTCGCCGAGCAGATTGGAGGCGCTCAAGACCCGGATATTGTGGGCATTGATGATGGCTTCGGTTGGCTCGATGGAATCGGTGATCACCAGTTCGCGCAGCTTGGATGCGGTGATGCGGGCAACCGCGCCACCGGACAAGACGCCGTGGGTGATGTAGGCGGTGACCGATTCCGCGCCTTTGTTGATCAGGGCTTCAGCGGCGTTGCACAGGGTGCCGCCGGAATCGATGATGTCATCGACCAGAATGCAGTTGCGGCCGGAGACGTCACCGATGATGTTCATGACTTCGGATTCGCCGGCGCGCTCACGGCGTTTGTCAACGATCGCCAGAGGCGCTCCGATGCGCTTGGCCAATGCACGGGCACGAACCACGCCGCCCACGTCAGGGGAGACCACCATGACATTCTCGACTTCGTTGCGCTCCAGAATGTCACGGGACAAAACTGGTGCTGCATAAAGATTGTCGGTTGGAATGTCGAAGAAGCCCTGAATCTGGGCTGCGTGCAAATCGAGGGTCAGGACGCGATCGGCCCCGGCATTGGAGATCAGATTGGCAACCAATTTGGCCGAAATCGGCGTGCGTGGGCCAGGTTTGCGATCCTGACGCGCATAGCCGAAATATGGAATGACGGCCGTGATGCGGCGCGCGGATGCACGGCGCAATGCGTCAATGATGATGAGAAGTTCCATCAGGTGGTCATTGGCCGGGTAAGAAGTTGGCTGAACCACGAACACGTCCTCACCACGTACATTTTCATGCACTTCAACGAAGATTTCCTGATCCGCAAAGCGGCGGACGGAAACGTCGCTGATTTCGATGCCGAGATAGTCGGCAATGCGTTTGGTGAGGGTGAGATTGGAATTGCCGGAGAGAAGTTTCATGAATCCTGTGCCCTGTCGATTCGATGAGATGGGAGCCTTTGGATGCGGGGATGGCTCCGATACGCCCTGTGACAGGGGCGTTGTAAGCATGGAAGCTGGTGAATGTAAAGTTTCAGTGACAGCGTTGCGCCAATTTTACGCCTAAAAGCACACAGTCGGGTGCATCATTTGGGAGGTGTCGTTGAGAAAGGATGAAAAATGCGGCCAGTCTACTGGGGCTGCCGTCCTCTCGGCGGAATGAGGCGTCGGGTTGATGCTTCTGATAACGGGAAGGCGAAAAACAGATTCGCTTCCGGTTCGATCCCATCGGATCGCGGTCTTCGGTCCGCGCTCGCCTGTCCCAGCGGTTCGCCTCAGATGCACTTTCTAGATGTTGGTTCTAGATGCTGGCATGCCAGCTCTTCAGTTTCGCGGCGGTATCGACCGCGACTTTGTCCAGCACGGGGCCTTTGACGCTGTCCCAAGGGTCCGTAGACACCATGGGGGTCTTCTGAGAGCCTGTCACACGGTTGATCCGTTTGCCAGAGGCGTCGAAAATGTCCCAGACATAGGCGACCACACAGTCGTCACCGGACTGGTTGGCGGTGAAATAGCCCTTGATGCGATGGGTTGCCTTCTTGTCGCTGCGGGCAACAACCGGCAGGGAATGCTGCGCAACGCGCATGCCGAGGGCTGAGGACAATTCCCGTGCCACGGTTTTGGGCGCGCCAACCATCGGTTCAAAGGTCAGAATCGCGCTCGATGCGGGCGTTTGATAGCGGTTGGACTCGGCCGCGGACGGGATCTGGTTGGCAGGTGGCAGATTGGCCGTATCGTCATTGTTGGCCGCCATCTCTGGCTGCTGCTGATCCATCAGGGTGTCATCCGGAGGCATGGTCTCGGTGATGGAAGGTGGTGAGCTGTTGCCAATGGTGCCTGGAGGGGTTGGCGATCCATTGCTGGAACAGGCCGCCAGAGACACTGCCAGAAGGGCGGCAAGGCCAAGCTTGGTGATGAAACCGGACTGCACAGATTGCATATTGTCTATCTCCGCATCGACATTTACTCAAACACACGAAAACCCGGCCTTCCTCACGCACTGAGCATCAGAATGGCCGCGTTTGCTCTTTCACTATAATCGGCTTGGGTTTTCCAATTCTTAACCTTATCCGATTTCCCGTTTCGCACAGTGCCAATTGTGGCCAATTGGGTCTGTGTGCACTGAGCGGTTAGGCTCTTATCGATCTGGAAGCCATGTTCCACCCGTCGGTTCACGGCCTGGCCGCAGGCTCTGCCCCTGACGCCGCGGGCATCAGGACGACGCTCCCTGACACAGTTTTCCATCGCAGCGCCTTGAAGGCCGGGGCCATGCTCGCCTGTCGAGAGGCCTTTAGCGGATCATCAGGTCCAGCGGCAGCTTGGAGAGAGGTTCCGGTGCCTCTTCGGTGGTCAAATAGGTGCGTCCCAGACACATGGCCGTGCTTGCTTCACTATCCACCAAAATCATATGGGCAAATAAGGTCATATTCGGGCAAATTTCATTGTCATTGCCACGATAGAAAAGCGGCCAGTCGGTCCAGCTTGGTGCAAACCGTGCGCCCACACTGTAACCGCAGGCATTAAGCCTGTGCTTGCTGGCCCCCATTTCGTCAATCACCCGGGCATGGGTGTCGAACACTTCGCCAAAGGTGGTGCCCGGACGCAGGATTTCCTCGACAGCAGCAAGTGCCTCTAAGGCGATCTCGAACAGCTCACGGTGGCGAGCCGAGGGTTGGCCAATGACCAATGTGCGCATGGCGGGGGCGTGATAGTGGCGGAAGGCGCCGGACCATTCGAGCGTCAACTGATCGTTGTTGTCGAGCACCCGGCGATCGGCCTGATAGCGACAAAGAAGCGCGGCTTCCCCTGACCCGACCACGAAATGGTTGGCAGCAAAGTCACCACCATTTTCCAGAATGGTGCCTTGCAAGCGGGCTAGGATCCGGCCTTCGTCGGCGCCGGCCTGAATGATCGGCAGGGTTTCGGTCAGCGCCAGATCGGTCAGCTCGGCAGCCTTGCGCATGAAGGTGATTTCCGCACCGGACTTGATGGCGCGCAAGGGGGGAATCAAACGAGAGGCATCTTCAGTGTCGGCAAAGGAGCGCAAGGACTCATCCAGTGTCTTGCCGTCCTTGGCTGTCAGGCCGTGGCTGTCATATTCAATGCCGATCTTGGCACCCAGCAGGTCCAGCTCATCAAGCAATCCACGCAGCTGCATGGCCGGGGAGGCTTTCTTCTTCACCCGGTCTGACCAGACGTGAACGGTTTCGATGTTGGAGGTCTGGCGGGCCTGCCGTAAATCGACCGAGCGGGTCAAAAGGTCCGTTGCACCATTCTTGCGCAGCACCAGACACTGGAACAGGTGGAATCCCGTCGTGTCGTAGCCGGTCAGCCAATACATGCTTTCCTGTGAGAAAATCAGCAGGGCATCCAGTTTCCGATCCGCCATTTTCGCCAGAACGGACGCCTTGCGACGCTCATATTCATCAGGGGAAAAATGCAAAGCCATAAATCCAATCCTCTCGACCTGACCTTTTGTCGAGGCCATCATTGCAGATAAAACCGTCAGGATAAAGCGCGACGGCCCTGTTTCCACGCTCGCCTTGCTTGTATCGAGCGGCAGCTCCAAGGCCTTGCAGATAGGCCATTTACTCTGTCTTGCGGTCAATCACGCAAGGCGATTGCGGCGATTTGCCGTCCATAATCGGGTTCGTTGCGGTGGGTGGAACGGCGGTAACTGAAGAAATGGTCCGACTCGCCATAGGTGCAGCGATCCAGATTGATGGCAGACCCGACCCCTGCCATTTCAAGTCGGGCGAGGATAAAGGCGGGCAGATCAAACTGTTTGTGGCCATCGCGGTCTCCGGCCTCAAAGAACCGGCTCCAGTCCTTGTTGCGGGCGATAAAACGGTCCATGAAACCATCATCCACTTCGTAGTTGGCCAGCGAAATGGTGGGGCCCAGTATGGCCGTCATGTTGGCCTTGCTGGCACCATTCTCCTCCATGGTTTTGATGGTTGCTTCGATAACGCCCTCAAAGGCTCCGCGCCAACCAGCATGGGCGGCAGCGACCACACCGGCCTTGTTGTCGGCAAAAAGGATCGGGCCGCAATCCGCTGTCAGGACCGCCACGGCAAGGCCCGGTTTGTTGGTGACCAACGCATCAACCTTGGGCAGGGCGTCGCGGTCGAGCGGTGCGTCGATGGCCAGTGCAAGCGGCGAATGGACCTGATAGGCGGTCACCAGCCGGTCACGGGCCACGCCCAGACTGTCGGCGACAAGGCCACGATTCTCGGTCACCTGTGCGCGATCATCAGCCGATCCATAGCCGCAATTGAGGCTGTGATAGGTATCCTTGGAGGTGCCGCCCTTGCGGGTGAAAAAACCATGATCGATGGCAGGTAGGCAGGCGAGGGCAGGATGCTCGATGCGCATGGGGGCTCCGGTTGTGTCAATTATCGGGGCGTCAATCCCTTGGCGGACGGGATCAAGCCACTGTTCCTTGTGGGGCTCTTCAAGTCAAGAGAGCGGAGGAATTGGGCAGTGGTGAGGCAGAATGGCGAGGCAATGGAATAGACTGCCCATCTGGTCGGGTGCGGCGAGGCGTTCGACGGCATCGCGGATGGCTTCCTGCTCTTGGGCGCTCTTGCCTGCGCCCAAGCGTCCGGCGCGCTCGAGCAGCCCCATGGCGAGAAGGAAATCGCCCTGCTTGATTGCTGGAGAGACCGTGAGGCCATGCGGATTGGTTTGAATGGCGCTGCTTGCCGCGTGGGCAAGAGCGCTGAAATTGACATGGGCCGTCAGATCCTGCTCACCGGGTTTGGCCAAGGGGTTGGCATAGGCATGATTGCGCATGGCTTGTAGGGTGTCGCCATAGCCGGGTTTGGCATAGCCATAATCGATGAAAAGGCCCGCGCCCCCATGGCTGGCCAGTTTGTGGGCGAGGGTGGCCATGACGGCATCACTGGCCGGGGATTGTTCGAGAATTGCGCCATCTTCTGTCTCGGCATCTGGCGATGGGGCACTTAGCGCCCGGACCGGGCCAAGGCCGAAGGCGAGGTTGCCATTGTCATCAAGGCCGACCACGCGCTCATGCCAAGAGTCGCCCTTTCGGACCCATTGATGGATCGGCAGACAGTCGAAAAACTCGTTGGCGATGAGGAAGAGGGGCGCTTCGGGTAGGCTTTCGATCGTGTCATGCCACGTGATGGGACGTTTGACGCTTTCAAGGCGGTGGGCCTGCTGGTCGCGCAAGGTCGGGCTGATCTCAACCAGATGAATATGGAGGGCAGCAAAGGCATCCGGCTGGGACTGGATCGTGCGGGCCATGTCCTGCATCAGCGTGCCACGGCCGGGGCCAAGCTCGACCAGATGGAAAGGCGACGGGCATCCGCTCTGTTGCCAGACCGATAACATCCAGATACCAAGCAATTCGCCAAAGAGCTGGCTGACCTCTGGTGCCGTGGTGAAGTCACCGTCCGCACCAATCGGTGTGTGTCTGGTGTAATAGCCATGCTCCGGATCGCCAAGGCAGAGGCTCATATAGGTCGCCAGATCAATCGGGCCGGAGGCGGTAATCAGCCTTTTGAGGCGGCTTTCAAGTGGTGTTGCTTTGTCGCGCATGGGGCCTCTCACTTTGCGGCTGGTTTGCGCAGGGCAAGGAGTACCAGCAGCAGGCCCGCCAGCACCATCGGGACGGAGAGCCACATGCCCATGGTGGTGCCATGGGAGAGATAGCCGATCTGGACATCTGGCACCCGGACCAGTTCGACCAGCGAGCGGAAGAGGGCGTAAAGAATGACAAAGCAGCCTGCCACCAGACCGGGGCGTTTCAGGGCGCCGAGGGAATGGCTGAGAATACGCAGCAGGATCAGCATCAGCAGGCCTTCGAGCGCGGCTTCATAGAGCTGGCTGGGGTGGCGTGGTTCTGGACCGCCATTGGGAAAGACAACGCCCCATGGCAGGTCGGTGACCCGGCCCCAAAGTTCGGAATTGATGAAATTGGCGATGCGGCCAAACAACAGTCCGAAAGGGGCTGCAAGAGCAATCAGATCGAACATCGACAAAAGCGGGATCGACCGAACACGGGCGAAGAGCACCATCGCCAGCGTGACACCGAGGAAACCGCCATGAAAGGCCATTCCACCCTTCCAGACCGCAAAAATCTGGGTCGGGTCGGCAAGATAGGCGCCGAAATTGTAAAAGAGCACATAGCCGAGCCGTCCCCCAAGAATGATCCCCACAGTGGCCCAGAGAACAAAATCATCCAGAGCGAGGCTGCTCATCGGGCTTTTGGCATGGGGCCAGAGATGGGACTGTCGGGCAACACGCTTGGTATAGCTCCAGGCCAGCAGGATGCCCGCAATATAGGCGATGGCATACCAATGGATCTGAACGGGACCAAGAGACAGAAGAACGGGATCAATCATCGGGAAGGGAATGGCCAGAAAGGTCACGGGCTTTGCCTCTGCAATTCAATGAATGGGTCTAGAGGGTGTGTTGCCTTGATCGCAACAAGTCAAGGGAAAGCGCAAATATTCGTTGTGAAAATCGCTGGCGATACTATATCTCAGATAGTGACAGATTGAAGGCAAAGGCAGGCACGGTCCCATGCAAGACCGAGGCCGCCGCAGCGAGGAGCAAGTGCTATGACCCATACCAACAATCGGCTGTTTGACGAATTTGCCAAATTGATGACCGATGCCGCCGGTGTGGCCCAAGGGGTGCGCGACGAGGCGGAAACCGCAATTCGGGCGCAGTTGGAGCGCTTGATGGGTGACATGGATCTTGTCACCCGCGACGAGTTTGAAGCGGTGAAGGAAATGGCCGTAGCGGCGCGTGACGAAAATGATCGTCTGGCAGCACGGCTTGCTGTGCTGGAAGCCAAACTTGGCGGGTCTGAGGACACGGCAAGCGGGCCCGATGCCTGATTGGCTGTGGCGTTGAAAGAGGTGACGGGCACTAAGTGGCCTGAATGGAAAGCCTGTCAGTTTTGGTGGGCTTTTTGTTTGGCGCTTTGATTGCCTGATACTGGCCGTTGCAACTGATAAACAATAGGCGATGTGGCAGAAGTCGATAAAATACTCGGTTTCAGGCGCTTAGAAAGGCGAGGTAAAATGACGATTGGTGATATTTCTCTGGTGTTGGTTGGGGCTGGCAAAATGGGCGGTGCGATGCTGGCTGGCTGGCTCGATATGGGGCTTGATGCGTCCAAGACCGTGGTCATCGATCCAAGCCAGCCTGAGGAGATTGCCAGCGCGGCGGCTGAAAAGGGCTTCACGTTGGCATCATCGGCCGAAGGGGTTGATGCCCCCGACATGGTGGTGATCGCCATCAAGCCGCAAATGATGGACAAGGTTTTGCCCGGCCTGAAAGCATTGGTCGGGCCGAAGACTGTGGTGGTCTCGGTGGCAGCGGGCACGCCGGTTTCGACCTTTCAGAGCCATTTTGGTACGGATGCTTTGGTGGTGCGCGCTATGCCGAACACTCCGGCGCAGGTGGGGCGTGGCATGACTGCGGCCTTTGCCAGCGCTGGCGTGGATGAAAGCATGAAAGCGGTGACCGCCACCTTGCTTTCCTCAATGGGGGCTTTTGTCTGGGTTGGCGATGAAGGGCAGATGGATGCGGTGACGGCGATTTCCGGCTCCGGCCCGGCTTATGTCTTTCATATGGTCGAAGCCATGGCGAAAGCCGGGGAAGCTCTGGGATTGGCTCCTGACGTCGCGGCCTTGCTGGCCCGCCAGACGGTGGTCGGAGCAGGGGAATTGATGCATCAGTCTGATCTGGATGCCGCGACCTTGCGGACCAATGTCACCTCGCCGGGGGGCACCACTGCTGCGGCCTTGGCGGTTTTGATGGACGAGGGATCGGGTTTGTCCCCTCTGATGGCCAAGGCGACGGAGGCCGCGCGCGATCGCTCCATCGAACTGTCGAAGTGATGCCTGTGTGAGGGGATTGATATCCAATCCTTTGAGCGGTTGTCCCTAAAGTGTGGTAGACTGTTTGTCTGCTTTTGCCACGGCTGAAGCGCTTTGGATGATCCATTGCTGCTCTACAGGCCGTAAAGATGGGACAAGCAACCCGACGTCGAACCATACTCGTGAAAGGGGATAGAATGCAGCAGAATCAGGATGTCCGTCAGACACTCTTCGACCAGTTTTCCCGCTCCGTGCTGGCTGATGGCTGGCGGAGCGTCTCGTGCGCCGAGATTGCGACGGCTGCCGGGGTCGACTTGCATATCGCCTTTGTCGAGTTTCGGAACCGCTATGCCTATGTCACCGAACTGATCCGCCGGACCGATGCGGCGATGCTGGATGCCTATGATCGGGAGATGGTGGACGAACCGGCGCGTGAACGCTTGCTTGACGTGATGATGGCGCGGTTCGAGGCCATGCAGGGCAATCGGGCGTTGATCGTTGCCCTGAGCAAGGCGGCACGCCGGGATCCGATGCTGTCGCTGCATCTGGTGGCCCTGTCACGCCTGACCGCGGACTGGTTTCTCGATATCGCCCAGATTTCGCCAGCCGGGATCTCCGGCATCATCCGCAGCAAGGGCGCTTTGGCGACCTATGCACGGGTGTTCCGGGTCTGGCTTGAGGATGACAGTGACGACCTCACCAAGACGATGTCGGCGCTTGATAAATATCTCAAGCAAGGGGAAAGTGCCTTGCGGAGGGCCGAGCGGATTGCCTGTCTGTTGCCAAAGGCAGGGCGGCGGTGCCGGAAAAGCGCTCGCAGAACTGGGCGTGATGAGGCGGCCTCAACCGACGGGTTGACTCCATCTGAAGGCAATGTGACCGACATGTCCGCTGTGGATGAGCCACCGGCTCAGCCAATGCCTTCTTGAACGGGACGGGCTGATCGGCAACCATTCGGGCTTTGACAATTTGCCAAGGAGCCCGCCATGACGGATATCACCCCCGAAATCCAGTTTGATGATTTTCTGAAAGTCGATATTCGTGTTGGGACGGTCGTAGAGGCGGTGGATTTTCCTCAGGCCCGTAAACCGGCCTATAAGCTGAAAATCGACTTTGGCGACGCCATTGGCGTGAAGAAAAGCTCGGCCCAGATCACGGTGCATTACAAACCGGAGGATCTGGTTGGGCGGCAGGTGATGGCAGTGGTCAATTTCCCGCCGCGCCAGATCGGGCCGTTTATGTCCGAAGTGCTGACCCTTGGTTATGATGATGGCGAAGGCAACATTGTGTTGGCCAAGGTCGACAAGCCGGTACCGAACGGGTCACGTCTGCACTAGGGCGCACGTTGTCGCATCGTCAGGAAGGCAAACGGAGGGTGGCTTTGAGACCGCCCAGTTTGCTGCGGCCCAGTTTGATGTCGCCACCATGGCCGCGGGCAATGTCGCGGGCGATGGCAAGACCGAGTCCGGTGTTGGGCGTGTCCTGATTGCGGGCCGTATCAAGGCGATGGAAGGGGCGGAAGACGCTTTCCAGCTCGGCTTCCGGGATGCCGGGGCCATTGTCATCAATTTCAATCAGCCACCAGTTGCCGAGCCGTTCGGAGGTCAGTTCGATCCGGTCGGCATAGCGTTCCGCGTTGCTCAGCAGATTATGGAGGCAGCGCTTGATGGTGTTGGGCCTGACTTCGACACGGTTGCCACCCGTGTGCTGGATGGTCAGGGCCATCCCAGTGCGCTGAGCATCATGCTCTAGTTCTTCAAGCAATTCGGGGATCGAGATCATTTCCGCTGTCTCAGACGAGGACCCTCGGGCAAACGCCAGATAGTCTTCCAGCATCAATTGCATTTCGTCCACATCGCGCTGCATGTCGCGCACTTCCGGTTCGTCATCCAACAGGGCCAACTGCAGTTTGAAGCGGGTCAGAATGGTGCGCAGATCGTGGCTGACACCGGCCAGCATGGTGGTGCGCTGTTCAATCTGGCGCTCAATGCGGCGCTTCATTTCAAGGAAGGCATGGGCGGCGCGGCGCACTTCGCGGGCACCCGAGGGGCGGAAGTTACGGGCCTCCTGTCCTTTGCCGAAACGCTCGGCGGCGTCAGCCAAGCGCTGAATCGGGCGGATCTGGTTGCGCAGGAAGAGAATGGCGACCACCAGCAAGACCAGTGACGTGCCAATCATCCAGAGCAGAAAGATGTGAGAGTTGGAGGCATAGGCCTGTGACCGGCGGGCAAAGACCCTCAAGACCTTGTCGTCGAGCTTGATGCGGACTTCAACAATGTTGGAACGGCCGACCGTGTCGATCCAGAAGGGTTTGCCGATCAGATTGGTGATGCGTTTCGACAGGGCGTGATCAAGCAGGGTGAAAAAGGGCTTCGGGGCCGGGGGAGGCAAGGGGCCGTCGGGCAGGATCGAAATGTTGAGATCCAGCTTGTCCTTGGCCAGATTGATGATCCGGTCGTAATTCTCGTCCTGCGGATAGGTTTCCAGCACCGCGATGATTGCGGCAATATCCTGTGTTACAGCCGTCGATAGGCGGTTGGTGACGGTCTGCCAGTGGCGTTCCATAAAGACAAAGGCCAGAACCGATTGAAGAATGACCATCGGCGCGACAATGATGATGAGTGAGCGAGCATAAAGGCCCTTGGGCATCAATCTGGACAATTGCCGCGCAACCTTGCCATAGCCACGATAAAGCCAGCCAAGGGGACCAACCAGCCGCAACACGGCTTGCCGGGCGCTCAAGGCGCGGGACATATCCTCGTCTGCTGCTGCCTTCGAGCGCTCGGACGTCTTGTGCTGGTCGGGTTTGGGTTTCTGGTCGCTCATGCCTGTATGTCTCGGATCAGGTGACAGGGTTCGGAGTTGGCCCCTTCTGCCTCTAGTCGGTCAGCAAGCGATAGCCGATGCCGCGGATGGTTTGCAAGTAGATCGGATTGGACGGGTCCGGTTCAATCTTGCGGCGCAGGCGGTTGATCTGCACATCGACCGTGCGTTCGCCGGTGCCGTCTTCTCCGGCAAGGGCAGTGCGGGTGACGGTTGCGCCGGGTTGGGCCGCAAAGAGCGATAGCAATTCGCGCTCTCTGTCGGTCAGGCGGATGACATCCTCGCCGCAGAGCAGTTCCTGGCGTTCCAGCTTGTAGCAGAAGGGGCCGAAGGTCACCTGATCAATGGGGACTGCGGCACGCAGATTGTGGCGCTTGAGGATGTTGCGGATGCGCAGAAGCAACTCGCGCGGTTCGAAGGGCTTGGTGAGATAATCATCAACACCGATTTCAAGACCCTGAATGCGGCTCTCGCTCTCATCGCGAGCGGTCAGCATCAGGATGGGTACGTCGTCATCTTTGCGCAGGTCGCGGGCAAGCTCCATGCCGCTTTCGCCGGGCATCATCACATCGAGGATCAGGAGATCAAAGGCCAGCCCGGAAAACATCTTGCGGGCTTCCAGGGCATTTTGCGCTGTGGAGACCCGAAAGCCTTCCTTGACCAGAAAGCGTTGCAGAAGATTGCGAATGCGGCTGTCGTCGTCAATCACCAGCAGATGCTGGGCATTGTCGGGCAGAGCGTGATCTGCGCTGGGCATTGATGTGTCCTTTATTTCGAAATGCGGATGACGTCAGCATCGCTGTCCGCGTTATTCAAGGCGGCAAGACCCTTGTTGAGGTGGCGCACCATGGGGCGGTCTTGTGGCTCAATCATGGCATAGAGAAAGGCCTTGCTGGCCTGTCTGGTGCTTTCTGGCAGGGTTTGCAGGGCGTCCTCTATTCGGCGGGCCTGACAGCGGGAAATTTCCAGCGCCAGCGCGCGACCCTTCTCAGTGGGATAAAGCAGCCGTTGGCGGCGGTCCTGCTCGCCTGTCTGCTGGGTGATATAGCCGTCCTCTATCAACTGTTTCAAGACACGGGCAAGGCTCTGCTTGGTGATCTTGAGGATTTCGAGCAGGGTGGCAACGGGGATGCCCGGGGTGCGGTTGACAAAATGCAGCACCCGGTGATGGGCGCGGCCATAGGAATATTGAGCCAGCATCGAGTCTGGGTCGGCAACGAAATCGCGGTAGGCAAAGAAGAGAAGCTCGATCATTTCAAACGAGATTCCATCCTGTTCAGACATGGGGAGCGTCACGACTGATCCGGAGTCAGAGTTTTTTTCAACCATTTTTCTGTTTCGCTTTTTTGGTCTTCCTGCGAGATGTATACCGTTTTGGCAGCGTCATCTGGAAATATATTCTTACAATATTGTTACATCCGGATGGAACCGTTTTCTCTTGCCTGTGTTGCTGCACAGGGGGAGATAAAAAATTAAGTCAGCATTGTTGACTTAATTTGTGTCATTTGTTACCTAGATAGCACGACAGGCGAAAGGAATGATCATTTTCATGCGGAAATTTGGAGATCTGTTCCTTCGCTGATTGGAATCATAAAGCTGCCCAGACCATAGCGACAGTCATCGGACAAAGCAAAAGTCTTTCGGGCAAGCAACCACAGCCGGACCGAACCGACTGTCTGTACAGGAGTGAAACGATGGCAGGACCTGCATTTGATCAACGCGAAGGCCATATCTGGTATAATGGTGACTATGTCGACTGGAAGGATGCCAAGATGCATGTCTTGTCCCACGGTCTGCATTACGCTTCCAGCGTGTTTGAAGGTGTTCGGGCCTATGGTGGCGAGATTTTTAAGCTGGAGCAGCATACCAACCGGCTCTTCGCCTCGGCAGACATGCTTGGCATGGAAATGCCTTACAGCCGGGAAGAACTGAACCGGATTCAGATCGACATTCTTGAAAAAGAAGGCCTTCAGGACGCTTATCTGCGGCCGATTGTCTGGCGCGGTTCCGAAATGATGGGCATCTCTGCCCAGTCGAACCGGATCAATGTTGCTGTTGCCGCTTGGGAATGGCCATCCTATTTCAAACCGGAAGATCGCCTCAAAGGTCTGCGTCTGGCGACTGCTGAATGGCGTCGCCCGGATCCACGTACCATTCCTTGCCGTGCCAAGGCCGCTGGTCTTTACATGATTTGCACCCTGTCCAAGCACAAGGTTGAGCGTCAAGGCTTCAATGATGCGATGATGCTGGATTTCGAAGGCTATATCGCCGAGGCCACCGGAGCGAACATCTTCTTCACCAAGAATGGGGTTTTGCATACGCCTACCCCGGATTGCTTCCTTGATGGCATCACCCGTCAGACCACGGTTGAGCTTGCCAAGCGTCGCGGCATCGAGGTGATCGAGCGCAAGATCCGCCCGGAAGAGCTGGGCGATTTCGAGGAATGCTTCCTGACCGGTACGGCGGTTGAGGTTACTCCGGTATCGGTCATCGACAATTATGGCTTCACGCCGGGCGACATCACCAAGCAGCTGATGGATGACTATACCAATGAAGTCACCCCGAAGGCCATCGCTGCCGAGTGATCCCCTTGGAGGATCAGTGCTGACAGAATAAGAAACGGCGCCATTGGGCGCCGTTTTCGTGTCTGGGTTTCAGTCTTTTGGGCTTCAGTCCTGATGCCAGCGCCGGGTGGCTTCGTCATCCTTGTCTTTTGCCTCGACCCATTGGGCGTTGCCGCTGGCGAGACGCTCTTTTTTCCAAAAAGGAGCGCGGGTTTTGAGGAAATCCATGATGAAATTGTTGGCGTCAAAGGCCGCCTGACGGTGGGACGACAGGGTGATCACCAAAACGATGCGGTCGCCCGGCGCCAAGGTGCCATAGCGGTGGATGATGGTGGTGCCTTCGAGCATTGGCCAACGCTGACGGGCCTCTGCCTCGATCCGTTCAAGCTCGGCCTGTGCCATGGCCGGGTAATGCTCCAGTTCCATGTCGAGAATGCGCTGGTCGCCGATCATGTCGCGCACCAGACCGGTGAAGGTGACCGCAGCCCCGATAGAGGTGCGGCCCGCCACCAAGTGATCAATCTCTCGTCCAATGTCAAAATCGTCGCGCTGAAGCCTAACCGCCATGGGTCGCTCCTAACCACCGGTCATGGGCGGGAAAAAGGCAATTTCACCGGCAGCGCCGACGGGATCGGACGGGTCGGCATGAAACTGGTCAAGGGCGACGCGGATGGTGTCGATTTCACCAAAGGCGGCTTCATATTCTTCGCCGCGCTGCTTTTGCCAGACAAGCAAATCATGGACGGTGGTGACAGAAGGAGGCAGGGCGACTTCTTCTTCTTCCTTGCCGATGCGTTCCCGGATCCATGCAAAATAAATGAGCTTCATAACTGCTTCCACCTGATTCTTTCGTCTTTGTCAGACGGTAGCACGGCAAACGGGTAGACGTCACGACTTCGCGCCGCTTACTCGTTGATCAGATATTTCATCCCGGCGCGGAAATAGTCGTAACCGGTATAAAGGGTGAGCAACGCCGATACCCAAAGCAGCGTGAGGCCAATTTCCGTGTTGTAGGGCAACACCTTGTCCCCTGCATGGCCTGCGAGCAAGAAGCCAAGGGCGATCAGCTGGGCCGTGGTTTTCCATTTGGCCAGCTTGGTGACCGGCACACTGACCTGCAGCTCCGCAAGGAACTCGCGCAGGCCCGAAACCAGAATTTCACGGCAAAGGATGATCACACCGGCCCAGATATGCCAGCCATAGAGCGTCTGGTCATGGGCCAGCATGACAATGCAGATGGAGACCAGCAACTTGTCGGCAATCGGATCGAGCATCCGGCCAAGGGCAGATTGCATTTTCCAGCGACGTGCGAGATAGCCGTCGAAAAAATCGGTGATGGCAGCGACAGAAAAGATGCCCAATGCAGTCCAGCGTGCCCATTCCTTGTCTGGCCAGAGCAGGACGAACACCACCGCCGGGACCGCTAGAATGCGCCCGAATGTGAGGATGTTGGGAAGGCTGAAAGTCTTGGAGCCATTCATCTTGGTCGCGCCCTTCTTCAAGACAGAGGCATGTCCGTGCCTGATGCCTGAGTGGCAAACGGGCGCAAAGAATGCTCCATCTTGAGATCATGCTGGCCCAGCGCGGCTGATGTCGCTGAAAAACCAGCGGTCTTGCATAATCGTCTCGCCCCCTTCAAAGCATGGCAGACGGGGCGGCGTCAATGCGGCTTTAATGCCTAGTGCCGTTCAGTGGCCATCTTCGTGGAAATAGGCGTGGATCACTTTGGCCATTTGTTCAGATATGCCATCGACGGCCAAGAGATCTGAAAGGGCGGCGTTGCGCACCGCCTTGGCGGTGCCGAAATGATGCAATAGGGCGCGTTTGCGGGATGGACCGATGCCCGGAATGTCATCAAGGCCGGTCTGGGAAATCTGCTTGCTGCGTTTGGCGCGATGGGTGCCGATGGCGAAGCGGTGGGCTTCGTCGCGCAGGCGCTGAATGAAATAGAGGACAGGGTCGCGCAGGGGCAACATGAAACTGTCGCGGTCGGGCATGAAAAACTGCTCGCGCCCCGCATCCCGGTCCGGCCCCTTGGCGACGCCAACAATAGGCAGATCATGAATGCCGAGGTCGGCGAGGGTCTCGCAAACCGCATTCAGCTGGCCCTTGCCGCCGTCGATCAGCAACAGATCCGGCCAGGCCGGGTCTGGCATGTTGACGCCTTCATTGTCGCCAGCTTCTTTTTCTGTCGTCTCGGGGCGAGGGCCATTTTCCTTCAACAGACGGGAGAAACGGCGCTCCAGCACTTCGCGCATCATGCCGAAATCATCCCCCGGGGTGATCGTGTCGGACTTGATGTTGAATTTGCGATACTGGTTCTTCATGAAGCCATCTGACCCGGCAACGATCATGCCGCCGACCGCATTGGTGCCCTGAATGTGGCTGTTGTCATAGACTTCAATCCGGTTTGGGCGGGCGGGCAGACCAAAAACCTCGGCGACACCATCAAGCAGTTTGGCCTGTGTCGAGGTTTCGGCCAGACGGCGGCCCAAAGCTTCGCGGGCGTTGGCATGGGCATGGTCGACCAGCGCGCGTTTTTCGCCCCTTTGCGGCATGGTGACCGCGACCTTGTGGTCGCTCTTGCTGGTCAGTGCCTCGGCGACAAGCTCCTGTTCCTCGATCTCATGGGACAATAGCACAAGACGTGGGCAGGGTTTGTTGTCATAAAACTGGGCGAGAAAGGCACCGAGCACTTCTGCCTCGGTCTGGCTCTTATCGGCCTTGGGGAAATAGGCGCGGTTGCCCCAATTTTGCCCGGTGCGGAAAAAGAAGACCTGAATGCAGGTCTGGCCGCCATCCTGATAGCAGGCAAAGACGTCGGCTTCCTCGGTATTCTGCGGGTTGATGCCCTGATGGGACTGAATATGGCTAAGGCCTGCCAAGCGGTCGCGATAGATCGCCGCCGTCTCGAAATCAAGGGCCTCAGAAGCCTGCTGCATCTTTTCCGCCATTTCCTTGCGCACAGTCTGGCTCTTGCCAGTCAGGAATTGATGGGCTTCCTTGACCAGCTCGCCATACTGTTCGATCGAGATTTCGCCGGTGCAGGGGGCGGCGCAGCGCTTGATTTGATAGAGCAGGCAAGGGCGGCTGCGGCTTTCATAGACCGAGTCCGTGCAGGTGCGCAAAAGGAAGGCTTTTTGCAGGGCATTGATGGTGTTGTTGACAGCACCAGCCGAGGCGAAGGGGCCGTAATATTTGGCTTTTCTCTTGCGCGCGCCGCGATGTTTGGTGATTTGCGGGGCGGCATGGTCTTCACCGATCAGAATATAGGGAAAGCTCTTATCGTCACGCAGAAGCACATTGAAGCGGGGGCGGAGGCGCTTGATGAGATTCGCTTCCAGCAGCAGGGCTTCGGTCTCGGTGGCGGTGGTGACGAATTCCATCGAGCTGGTCAACTGGATCATCCGCAGGATGCGGTTGGTCTGGTTGCCGTGGCGGGCATAGTTGGAGACGCGCTTTTTCAGGTTGCGGGCTTTGCCGACATAGAGCACATCGCCGCCCGCATTGAGCATGCGATAGACGCCGGGACCATTGGGCAAGCGGCGCACGAAATCGGCGATGACATCAAAGCCGGTCGCCGGTTTGGCGGGTGTGGCATTGGTGTCGTCGGTAGGATGGGATGCGTCGGGATGGTTCGATTCGTCAATCATGGCTGCACTTTAGAGCAAATTGAATGAATGGTGAATCAAAAGGAGGGGCTGTAAACAGACCCCTCCCGAAGGCATTTGGCTTTGTGTGTCGGCTCAGAATTTGATGCCGAGGGAAATGTCGGGCAACTCGCCAACCTTGAAGACCACTGCAATATAGGTTGCATAGGCAATCAACATGGCGATGCCGCGCATCCGCGTGATGTTCATGCGCAGCAGGGCTACAGGCAACATCAGGGCGGAAGAGGCGAGCATGATCCAGAGGTCAAAGTCGATCACTTCGCTGGGCACCCGGATCGGTATGATGGTTGCCGTCAGGCCCATGATGGCCAGAATGTTGAAAATGTTGGAGCCGACCACGTTGCCGATGGCAACCGCGCCCTGATTGCGAATGGCGGCAACCAGTGTTGTGACCAGTTCGGGCAGCGAGGTGCCAAGCGCAACGACGGTGAGACCAATTGTGGCCTCTGAAACACCCCATGTGCGGGCAATGGCGGTTGCTCCGTCGATGGTGAAATTGCCGCCAATGGGCAGGCCAATGATGCCGACGACAGTGAACAGAACGGCTAGGCCAAGGCTCGATGGCGCCTCGTCCAGCATATCGTCATCCATCAGATCACAGGGTTCGCCTTTTTGCTTGCGCGAGGTCCATACGGTCCAGGAAAGGAAAAAAGCCAACAGAGACAACAGGATAATGCCTGCTGTGATGTCGAGAACCCCTTGCCAGCACAGGGCTGTGAAGACAATCGAGATGGTCATCATGAAAACGGTACTGGAGCGGACGCCATTTTCCGTGCATTGGGTCATGCGGATTAGAGCTGGCATGCCAAGGACGAGCAGGATGTTGGTGATGTTGGATCCAACCACGTTGCCGATGGCGATGCCGGCTGCCCCTTCAAAGGCGGCGCGTAGTGAGATGATCAATTCAGGTGCTGAGGTACCGAAGGAGACGATGGTCAGGCCGATGATCAGTGGCGGAATGCCCAGACGGGTAGCGAGCGCAATAGCGCCTCTTACCAGAAGATCCCCGGCAATCAAGAGCAACAGGAGACCTCCAACGAGGTGCAGATACATCATCATGGGTCGTTTGACGTCCGTTATTATTGTTGGTGCCGAGGGGCTTGTTCTGGCGCTGGTTTTGGGATTGTTGAAGCGTAAACCCCTATATAGGCGGGCGTCGGAGGGATTTAAAGGCCGTTCGACAAAGGAAATAGGGAGTGCTGGATGTGTGTCGGTCTGACGCGGTGCACGCTGCCAATCAAAATGAAAGCCTCCGGCCAGAAGCTGGCCAGAGGCTTGGATCTTCGATCAGGCAAGAGCAGGTCTAGCGCAGGGACCTGCAATAGGCACCGTGGACCTTCCACGGATCGCGGCCAAGGATGCAAGCCTCGACGCCATAGGTGTAACCGGCAAAACCGCCACGGGCTTCAATCAAGTAATAGACCCTTTTTTTGCGACCATTTTCCGTGATACCGGTGGCGCGGCAATAGCGCTGTGCAAATGCGCGCGGCCCCTGATCCCTGAGCTTGGACTGGCGGATATAGTGCAGTTGGGCGACCGGGTCACCGGACCGGACAACATTGCTTTCTGCAATGGTCAGGGTGCGGTTGATTTTGGCCAGCACGCCAGCGGAATCGCATTCCGGCAGGATCGCTGCCTTGGCGGGCATGCTGAGGGTTGCTGCGATCAGCAGAGCGGCGCTGAAGGCGGCACGGATTGGAAATGACATTCTGTCTGCTCCCCGAATGTGATTTTCCAGCAGCTTTGCCTGTTCGTTTGCCTAGGTCAAGAAAGAAATCACACGTTCTGGGCGAAAGGTGGCAGAATTCTGCGGCTGGTGGCTGTCCGGGATGAGGGGTAGCGGATGCAGGTCACAATGGCGTGACAGGGCACGGAAAAGTGCGACATTATCGCACAGCCAGAATGCGCAGCTTGCCCCGATCTCGGCAGGCCCCTTTAAATGCGGAGGGGCTGCAGGCGCGTGGGCTTCCCAGTTTGTCAAAGCAAATCCGCACCTCGCGCAGCTTGTTCCGCTTGCAGGTCACCAGCACGCTGTCGCGCGGCAGATCCGGGTTGGCGTTGAGAAAGGCGTCGCGGATTTGCTTGACTGTCATCAGCAGGGGACGCTCCAGACCCACCAACTGGCTTGGGCGCTTTAGCGATTTGTAGCTTTTGACGGCCTTGCGGAAATAGTCAAGGGGTGACAGCCCGGTGCAGCTGCCATGCTTCTTCCATTCATGATGGATCAGGCCGCGGCTTGGGGAATATTTCAGCATCTGGTCGACAAGTTTGTCGGAGGGCTTGCGGTGCGAGGAGCGACAAAATTCCGGGTAGCCGCTTTCATGTTGCGGCCAAAGACCATGAATGACAAAGCCATAGGGACGGCCCGAAAAGCACTGCAACTTGTCGCGTCCCTGTCGGCCATCATCGGCGCAATAGGAGGGGGACCATGACAGGGCGAGGAGGTAATAATCGAAGTCTCCAGCCCGATCGGCCTGCGCTTTGTCGAGCGCCAGCGGAAAGAGCATAAGGGTCGTGAGCAATGCCACAATCTTTGTGTGTATGGCCATATTGTTCCCCATGAAGGATGGGCCGCGCCCGGTTGTTCGCTCGGCTGACCATCCTTGCCTTTTGTGTCGCACGCTTTGCTTCTAGCGTGGCGGCGCTATCCATTCAAGATGGGACCGGCGCGCCGTCTCGCCAAGGCGCTCCGCAAGGAACGGCAGCAGGGCAGACAATTCGTCATGCAGCATGAAAGGAGGATTGATGATGAACATGCCGGTGCCGTTGAGGCGTTTGGCCGTGTCGAGCTTGTTGATCACCAACTCGGCGCGCAGGATATTGTCGATGCCTTCGGCCTTGAGCATGCTCGCGGCCTCGTCAACATCGCGGCGGGCCTTGATCGGGTACCAGAGGCAATAAATGCCATTGGCCCAGCGCTTGTAGCCTTGGGTGAAGTACCAGATCATGCGATTGAACTCGCCCTTCTCCTCAAAAGGCGGGTCAACCAGCACCATGCCACGGCGCTCCTGCGGCGGCAGGTCACCTTTGATGGCGTTCCAACCGTCCTCCTGACGGATATGGAAGCGGCGGTCGCGGCGGATGGTCTGCTTCAGGGTCTCGGCATCGTCGGGATGCTTTTCGACAAAGAAGGCGCGGTCCTGCTGGCGGGCCATTTCGGCCATCAGAAGCGGTGATCCGGGATAGGTGGTGATCGGACCTTCGGGGTTTAACTTGCGAATGATCGCTAGATAGGGCTCGCACATCTCGGCAATGTTGGCGGGCAGCGGGGCTGCTTCCGGGCCCATCAGGCGGGCGATGCCCTGTTGCCACTCTCCGGTCTTCTGAGCTTCCTCGCTCGACAGATCATAGGCACCGATACCGGCATGGCTGTCCAGACAGAAGCAGGGTTTGTCCTTCTTCTGCAAATAGGTCAGGATGCGCGTTAGCACGATATGTTTCAGGCAGTCAGCGAAATTGCCTGCATGGTAGATGTGGCGATAGTTCATGGCATGCTCGGGTTGCAACGGGTGGTGCCTGGGCCCAAGGGCGGGCCAAGACCGGATGCGCCCTAATGGACGAGCGGGCGGGGAGTGTCAAATGATCTCGGCTCAGTTGGCCTTCTTTTCCGACTTTTCCGCTGAATCCGCATCCTTGTCGGTGGTTGCGTCCGTTTCGTCACCGGGTGCGGTTCCTGCAGCCTTGCCTTCTTCCACTTCGGCAACGAAGGGATATATGATCAGATCCTTGTCGGCATCTTCCTTTTCCTTGCAGTCACCGGCCAAGCCAATCTGGGCGATGAAGAAGCGGTCCTTCTGCCAGGAATAGATGCTGAACTGGCGGCAGGAACTGGCCGAGCCCTGTTTCGGAATTTCCGAGCGCAGCAGCTTTTTCTTTTCATCCCATGTGGGTTTTTGCAGCTGGCTGGTGGCATACCAGCCCAGCTTGGTGTCGAGTTGAGGAAACGAGATCAGGTTGGCCCATTCATCTCGCCCATCCTCGACCTGAAACAGCCGGTAGCTGTCGCCTGACAGGCTGGACGAGCAGATGAAACCATAAAGCTTCTGGACACCCAGATCGATATAAATCGCCTTGTCGGAGAGTTCGTCATCGTCGATGTCTGCCAGCCAGCAGCCCATTGTGGCGCGGTGATTGTCGATCAGACGTTGTGGGATGGGAATGTTGGCGGCTTGCGCCAGAGAGGCGCAAAACACAAGAGCGAACAGGCATAAAAAACCAAATTGCCAGAAAATCGACTGGGATTGGGGCTGCCTTGCAGTGGCCGCGGGCGCTTGTCTCTCGTACCCTTTGATCGATTGCCTGAATTGCATCACCAACGCTCCTGAAGAATAGTGCTGGCCTGAAGAATAGTACTGGCCTGAAGAAACGACTGGACGCAAGGATAACTGACTCGTTTTGATTGTGCCACTTTCGCGCAGGCCTGTTCACCCAAAGATGATGGAGCAGGCGCATGCGGCAACAAACAGACTCCGGCCAAGGCGATGACCATGACCGATGAGACCCTTCTCAAGGGTGGTGATCCCAAGGAAGGTCGGATTGGATTTTGTCACGAAACAGGCTAAGCATGGGGCAAAGCGCTTCGCATCGGTCTTGCCGCCGCGAACCATATTACTCATCCGCGCAGCCAACGATGGTGCGCAAGACAGGACAGCATCATGAAAGTAGCGATTGTTCCCGTGACGCCATTTCAGCAGAATTGCACGCTGATTTGGGACGAAGAAACCGGCAAGGGGGTCGTGATCGATCCGGGTGGGGATGTGCCGCAGATCCTCAAGGTGCTGGAGCATGAAAAGATCGAGGTGGAACGCATCCTGATCACCCATGGGCATATTGATCATGTGGGGGGAGCGGCCGAGCTGCGCGACGCGCTGGATGTCGAGGTGGAAGGCCCCCATGAAGCGGACCGGATGCTGATGGAGCGGGTGGCCGATCAGGCGATCCAGTTCGGACTGCCAGAAGCCAAACCATGCGAGCCGGATCGCTGGCTGGTTGAAGGGGATCAGGTGGATATTGCTGGCATGGCCTTTGATGTGTTGCATTGCCCCGGTCATGCGCCGGGCCATGTGGTTTTCTATAATGGAGATGCGCAGTTCGCCATCATGGGGGATGTCTTGTTCAATGGCTCAATTGGTCGAACCGATTTGCCCGGCGGCGACTATGACACCCTGATGGCTTCGATCCGCGACAAGATCCTGCCGTTGGGCGATGATGTGGCCTTCATTTGTGGCCATGGCAATCATTCCAATATCGGCGAAGAGCGACGGAACAATCCGTTCCTGCAAAATCTTTGACGTATCATCTCTGAGGATTGTGGGATGACCGAGGTCACGTTAACACCCGAAGAAAAGGCGCATCTGGTTGAACTGCTCAGCGCGTATGTCGCCGAGGAGCTGGACTTCGAGCTGGGGCGCTTTGAGGCGGAGTTTCTGCTCGATCATCTGGCCCGTTACATGGCACCGGTCTTCTACAATCGCGGATTGCTGGATGCGCGGGCTTTGCTTGAGAAGAAGATGGACGATTATACCGAAGCGCTCTATGCGCTGGAGCAAAAGCCCGGCCCGCGTTGAGGGCGTTGAGGGCGTGATTCAGAGTGACTTCTCAGGTGCCTTTTGCGGTTTGCTTTTCGGCAGGCTTTTGGGTGGGGTGTGTGGCCGGGCCTTTGGTGCGTTGTTGACCGCATGCTCTTTTGTCACCACGCGATAGCAGACCTTGGTGGTGCCTGCATTCTTGAAGCCAAGCTTGATGGCAGCTGCGCGGGTCACATCGATAATACGGCCCTTGATGAAGGGCCCGCGGTCATTGATCCGGACAATGACCGTCTTGTTGTTGCGCATGTTGCGCACTTCTACATGGGTGCCAAATTTCAGCTTGCGGTGGGCCGCGGTCATCTTGTCCGGGTTGGCATATTCGCCGGACGCGGTGCGCGTCGTGAGCTGATACCACGAAGCCTTGCCGCAATTGTTCCATTCCGTCGCGCGACTGACATCCATTAGCACAGCCAAAAAGAGCAGGCTGGCGCTCGCCACAAGCGCATATAGGCTAACATGCTTCATCAACCGAAACTCCCTGTCGGTGCATTGGGTGACCGCAAGGCTATCCCAGATGCGGCAGGGGCACTGTTTGATCGATCAAAATGGCAAGAGTATGGTGCGATGCAATGAAGATGCAGCCATGAAGATGCGGCCATGAAGAAGCCATGGCTGGGGATGTCAGGAAAGAGGCTTGCAGTTCGGGCTTGATCCGGCACCAATCCATGTCTGCCAATAAAGCAGCGCATGGAACGGGCAAAGGGAGCCAAGTGGCTCCCTTCTTTGTGGGTATGGTCAGAGGCCCTTGTCGAGCAGGGCCTTGATTTCCTTGGTCGAGGTGCCTGCAACGATGCGACCGAGTTCCTGATCGCCTTTGAGCACCAGCAGGGTGGAACGGCGGGGAATGTTGCGCGAGGTGGTGACCTCGTGGTCGCGATAATTGTCCCAGTCAACGGCGACAAAGGTTAGCGCCTTGTCATAGACATCATTTTCGGACCGCAAGCGCTCGATCACCCGCTCCTGCGCGGCGCAGGTGGTGCACCAACTGGCTTTGTAATCGACAAAGACGGTCTTGCCCTCTTTCAGCAAGGACTGAATGAGGCCGGGTTTGTAGTCCATGACGTCAGAGGCGGATGCAACGCTGGTCATGACGAGGAAGCTCAGAAGGGCGAAAAATCGGATCATGGTTGTGTCTCCCTGAAAGATGCATTTGGCATTTCTACGGTTGATGTGGCCTTGGTGATCATTTTGGGCAGCTAGAGCGCAACGGAAAGGTCTTGCAGCCAGTAGGGCAGATGCGCGACGGCCCATGCTTCGAACCAGTGATGGACGCCGAGCAGGATCATCAGGCCGACGGCGATCAAGAGCAGACCCATCAGTGGCTTGGACTTCTCAGCGATGGCGCGCAGGGCCTGCGCCCGGCTGCGGATGGCATTCTTTGCCCCAAGGCCAAGGCCCAGAATGAGGGTCGAGACACCGGCGGCAAAGGCAATCATGATGGCGGTGGCCCAAAGGAGATTTTCTCCCTGACTGGCCAGCGCAATGGCTCCGCCAAGGGTTGGACCAATGCAAGGGGACCAGACGGCTCCGAGCAACAGACCGGCAAAGAACTGGCCCTTGAACCCTGTCAGATTGGATTGATAAAGTTGACTGTCGGCTTTGGCGGCAAAGCCTGCGGTCGCGGTCTCAAAGCGGCTGGCAAAGGCGGGCACAAGGAGGATCAGGCCGAACGCCAACATCAGGCTCGCGCCAATTTGTCCCAAAATGCGTTCATCCAGCCCGATAGCATGCCCCGCTGAGGCAACCAACAGGCCGAAGCTGACAAAGGAGATCGACATGCCAAGCGCCAAGGCTACCGGACCGCGGCGGTCTTCCGACAGGGCAGAGGCCAGTACAATCGGCAAAACCGGCAGGACACAGGGATTGATCAGGGTCAGCAGACCGGCGCCGTAAGCAAAGACAAGTTCCATGCGATGCTACACTCTCTTGGGTTCCGTCAAGGACTAACCCTTCTATAGCGGCTGCTGGAATCAACTGGGAATCACAATTCCGTTGGGTGTTGTATTGGTTCTCAGGTGCGCCTTATAGTGGTGCTTTGGCGCTGTTTGTTGGAAGGCTGGACCCGGTTTTGACCTGTGACGCTGTCATCAAAGAATATGAACTGATCTATCTCACCTATGAGAGTTTCAATCAGCATGCATTGGCCTTGAAAGGTTGGTCGGTGACCATCGGGTTGGCGACCATTCTTGCGGTCTATGCAAGGCCGCGTACACGGGCCGGGGCGATGACGATGTTGTTTGCGGCTTTGTCTGCTCTGCCTTTCTGGATCACCGATGCGGTCTGGAAGAGCTATCAAAATGCCTATGTTCCGCGGATCAAAGCGCTCGAAGAGAACATTGCTTGCGCAGCGGACGGGGAAATAGACTTCAATATTTATTCTTCGTGGCGACCAAATTGGGGTGAGTTTGACTGGCTCGGCCTCATCTTCAAAGCCAATGTCATGATGCCGCATGTCTTTGTGCTGGCGCTTGGATGCATGGCGTTCTGGCTCTATTGCGTTGATCTCAAACGAAGCCAATAGATACATCGGCAGCTGTTGTCTCTCATGCATAGATGGCGTGCCGTTTAAAAAGGGAGGCTTGCGCCTCCCTCCTTTATCTTTTCTTTCTGCCCCGTCCCTTGGTCTCAGCTGCGCCTTTGGGGCGGGTGCGGTCTGATCCGGGGCCCATATCATCGAGATCGGGTTGTTGAATGCGGGACGTTTTGGGCAGGTTGGCGGATGAGCCATATTTGCGCTCGCCGCGATACCCACCGGTTTTCTCGTCGACGCTTGCCTGACGGGCCAATGGATCATCGGCAATGGCCAGTTCGGTCTCGCGCAGGCGTTTGACCTCGTCGCGCAGGCGGGCGGCTTCCTCGAATTCGAGGTTGGCAGCGGCATCCTTCATGCGGCTTTCCAGATCCGCGATATGGGCTTCGAGATTGTGGCCGATGGATGCCGGGCCTTCTTCAGCCAGCCCCTTGTCGACGGTGACATGGTCGCTTTCATAGACCGAGCCGAGAATATCGCCGATATTTTTCTTCACGGTCTGCGGCGTGATGCCATGTTCTTCATTATAGGCCATCTGCTTCTCGCGGCGGCGGTTGGTCTCCGAGATGGCTCGATCCATCGAACCGGTCATCCGGTCAGCATAAAGAATGACCTTGCCGTCGGCATTCCGGGCGGCGCGACCGATGGTCTGGATCAGGGAGGTTTCCGAGCGCAGGAAGCCTTCCTTGTCAGCATCCAGAATGGCGACCAGTGCACATTCTGGAATGTCGAGCCCCTCACGCAACAGGTTGATGCCGACCAGCACATCGAAGGCCCCAAGGCGCAGATCGCGAATGATCTCAATTCGCTCGATGGTGTCGACGTCGGAATGCATATAGCGGACGCGAACGCCCTGCTCGTGGAGATATTCGGTCAAGTCTTCAGCCATGCGCTTGGTCAGGGTGGTGACCAATGTCCGATAGCCTTGTTTGGCCTTTTCCTTCACCTCACCAAGCAGATCGTCTACCTGTGTCTTGGCCGAGCGGATTTCGATGATCGGGTCGGTCAGGCCGGTGGGGCGAATGACCTGTTCGGCAAAGACACCGCCAGCTTCTTCCATCTCCCAGCCACCGGGGGTGGCGGATACGGCAACGGTCTGGGGGCGCATGGCGTCCCATTCCTCAAAGCGTAAGGGGCGGTTGTCCATGCAGCTTGGCAGGCGGAAGCCATATTCGGCCAAAGTTGCCTTACGGCGGAAGTCGCCGCGATACATCGCGCCAAGCTGGCCGATGGTCACATGGCTTTCATCAACGAAGATCAGGGCATTGTCGGGCAGATATTCAAACAGGGTCGGTGGCGGCTCACCGGGCAGGCGGCCCGTCAGATAACGCGAATAGTTCTCGATGCCCTGACAGGCGCCCGTCGCTTCCATCATTTCAAGGTCAAAACGCGTGCGCTGTTCCAGCCGTTGGGCTTCGAGCAGACGGCCATGGGCCTCCAACTCGGCGAGGCGCTCGGTTAATTCCTTCTTGATGCTCTTGATTGCCTGATTGAGGGTTGGGCGCGGGGTGACATAGTGGGAATTGGCATAAAGCTTGACCATCTCCAACTCGTCCATCTTCTGGCCGGTCAGAGGGTCAAATTCCTTGATTTCCTCGATCTCGTCCCCGAAGAAGGAAATGCGCCAGGCGCGGTCTTCATAGTGGGCCGGGAAAACCTCGACACTGTCACCGCTGACCCGGAAGGAGCCGCGCTGGAAGGCCATGTCGTTGCGCTTATATTGCAGGGCGACCAGATCGGCCATCAATTGGCCCTGATCGATTTCGTCGCCAACCTCGATCTTGAAGCTCATCTCGGTATAGGTTTCGACGGAACCGATACCATAGATACAGGAGACCGAGGCGATGATGATCACGTCATCGCGTTCCAGCAATGAGCGAGTGGCCGAGTGGCGCATGCGGTCAATCTGTTCGTTGACCGTGCTTTCCTTCTCGATGAAGGTGTCGGTGCGCGGCACATAGGCTTCTGGCTGATAATAGTCGTAATAGGAGACGAAATATTCGACCGCGTTGTTTGGAAAGAAGCTCTTGAACTCGCCATAGAGCTGGGCGGCCAAGGTTTTGTTTGGCGCAAGGATCAGGGCTGGCCGCTGGGTCTTGGCGATCAGCTGGGCCATGGTAAAGGTCTTGCCCGAGCCGGTGACACCGAGCAATACCTGTGTGGCCTCGCCATTCTTGATGCCTTCTTGCAGATCGGCAATGGCGGTCGGCTGGTCGCCCGCAGGATCGAACTCGGTGACCAGATTAAAGGAGACACCGCCTTCGGATTTCTCTGGCCGGTCGGGTCGATGAGGTCGCCACGGCTCGGTATCCATGAATTCCGGGCGACCATGCTCGATGAGCGATTCAAGTGCACGCACGGTTTCCGTGACACCGGAGCGATCGTCGCTCTTGCCTTTTTTCTTCTGGGCCTTCTTGCGTTCCTTGGTGACGCGTTCGAGCTCTTCGGCCTTTTCTAGCGAAATATCGAGACCGGCAATCGGGTTCAGACCACCGGCTGCGCGTTCGCGGGCAGAGGCTTTCTCTTCCGGCTTTTTGCGGCTGCGCTTGGGTTTGTCGGATTTGTCAGTCTGTTTGGTCGCGGCAGGTTTTTCCTCGGCGCTGCGGGTGATTTCCTCGGCCCAGTCAGCGATGGAATCAGACAGGGGCATGCCTTCCAGCGGGGCTTGCGGCGCTTCGCCCAGACCGGATGCGGTGCTGCCTTTGCCCTTGCGATTGTCAGATGCCATGGAGAAAGCCCCTCAATTGTATCGGTGCGCGTCGAAGACTCAATATAAGGGAACAAATCAGGAATATGAAGGGTGTCGGACGGAAAAATTCGCCCGCTTGTCAGGCGGGCTGTTTTGCCTGTGGCTTGTCACCGGAGCGGCGCAGTTTGCGGCTGATCAGAGGCAGCAATTCGACCAGAAGAATGCAGGAAAAGATCATCGCGCATCCGATCACCTGACTGCCCGTGAGGCGTTCATTCAGCAGCAGGGCCCCAAAGATGGCAGCGAACAGGCTTTCGCTCGACAGCAGAATGGCAGCATCAGCTGGTGGCGTGTAGCGCTGGCCGATGGCTTGCAAGGTGAAGGACAGGCCACCTGAAAAGACGCCAGTATAGATGATTTCAAACCAGGCACCGGTCAGATTGTGCAGCGCCAGCCCTTCAATCGGCAGGCCGAACAGCATGCCCAATAGACCGGCTGTGAGGAACTGGAGGCAGGCAATGGTGATCGGATTGCCATATTGGAGGACAAGCCGACCGATCAGGATGATTTGCAGGGCCCAGAACAGGCCGCTCAAGACATTCAGCAGATCACCTACGGCCATGCTTTCGAGTCTACCGGCCAACAGATAGGCTCCGATCAAGGCAATCGCCACGATGGGCCAGATATAGGCATTGGGCCAGGTTCGCAGGATCACGATCCCCATGATCGGGGTGAAGACCACATAGAGCGCAGTCAGGAAACCGGCATTGGTGACAGAGGTGGTGAAAAAGCCATATTGCTGCAAGGTGATGGCAATGAAGAAGATTGCGCCGACAAAGGCACTTTGCAACATGCCCCTGAGGGGAATGCGTTTTTCGCTTTTGCGCCACTCGAAATAGGCAAAAGGGGCAACTGAGATGGCAGCCAGAAGGAAGCGGACGCCTGTGAAGCTGAGCGGACCGATGGAGTCCATGGCGGTGGATTGGGCCACGAAGGCAGCGCCCCAGACCATGGCGGCGATCAACAACAGGCTATTGGCAGTCAAACGGGACATGGCATCACTTCCGGACACATTTTTTGAGGCGGGTCTGTCATAAAGTCATCAAGGGCCGACAAGGGAGGCTTGTCGGCCCGGTCAAACGGAATTACGCCATTTTCTGCGATCAATCAATTGAATAGTTTCGATGGATTGCGCAGGGAAATTGATGGATCATCGGGCGGGGGTGATCCGTAGCAAGGCACCACGCGAGGAGTCGGTCAACAACCACAGGGCACCGTCGGGGCCGGAGCGCACATCGCGGATGCGACCATAAAGCCGCTCAAGCAGAATCTCCTCATGGGTGACCCGGTTTCCCTCAAGGGTCAGGCGGACCAGTTTCTGGTCCTTCAAGGCACCAACAAACAGGTTGCCTTTCCAGTCGGGGAACAGATCGCCATCATAAAAGGCCAAACCAGACGGTGCGATAGATGGGTCCCAATAGTGGATCGGCTGCTCCATGCCGGCCTTCTGAGTGCCTTCGCCGATGCGGCCTCCGGAATAGTGACGGCCATAGGAAATGGTTGGCCAGCCATAATTTTTGCCTGCTTCCGGACGATTGATTTCATCACCGCCCCGGGCGCCATGTTCAACGGTCCAGAGTTGACCGGTTTCGGGATGGATGGCGGCACCTTGCGGATTGCGATGGCCAATCGACCATAGTCCCTCTTTGGCATTGGCACCGAAGGACGGATTGTCATCTGGGATCGATCCGTCGTCTGTCAGGCGGATGACCGAGCCAGAGGCGTTGGTGGCATCCTGCGCTCTTGGGCGTACCCCATGGTCGCCGAAGGTGACATAGAGGTTGCCATCCGCGGTGAAAGCGATGCGGGAGCCATAATGGTAGGTTCCGGCGCTGGGCAGGACTTCATACAGGGTTTGCTGATCCGACAGGGTTGGTGAACCCGTTTCGAGGCCTGACAATTTGGCCCGCACCAGAGTGGTTCCCGTGCCCCCTTCGGACTGGCGTGCGAGGGTGAAATAGACCCAGTTGGTCTGGCTGAAATCCGGGTGGAGGGCGACATCCAGCAGCCCGCCCTGACCGGCGACATGGGCAGAGGGCGGGTTTTTAACCGCCGTCTTTTCTCCTGATGCTGTGTCAAGCAGCCATAGGCCACCGGTTCGTTCGGTCACCAGCAACTGTGTTCTTGACAAAAAGGCCATGCCCCAGGGACGATCGAATGTGGCTATTTGTTCGATTTCGATCGGGCCGGTCTGGGTTTCAAGACTGGGAGTCTGTTGGGCATTTGCCTTCGACAGACTGGTGGCTAGGAAGACGGCCGTGGCAAGGGCCAGCATGGCCCACATCAGATTTGTTCCTGCGATATTTGAGCGAGGATCTCGCATATCAACCGCCTTGAATGAGGGCATCTTGCGGGCTGCGATATCAGGGGGTGTATGTGCAGTCATGAAGCATCTCCGTCCGGTCAGAAGAAAGGCGTCTTGCTTTCTTCTACGTAGGGATGCGTAGGGTTGATCACAATGGGGCTGCCTGCGTTGAGGGGAGGGACTGGAGCAGACGAGCCTCGGCAATGAAACGCAACGGGCCGGGGGTGACATCTTCAAAGGGCCAACAGGAGGTGAGTGCAAGGGTTGGCTCAAAGCTGTCCTTGCTGAGGCCGGAGCGGTCCCAAGGGGCAATGCGCATTTGTTCGACCTGATAGGTGAGTGTCGGACCCTTGAGAGGCTCAATGTGGATTTTCATGCCCGGCTTCAGTTGGGCCAGTGGTTTGAAATGGGTGTCGCGGTGGGCGGAAATTACTGACAGGCCATCCTCGCCCAAGGATGCTGACTGGTTGAGCAGAACAGGCCCGAAGGCGAGACCCTCGCCGCCTGCTTCGCGCAGGATAATCGCTTCAAAGGCAATGGCCGGAATGGACAATTTGGCGACGGGCCATGTGTCGGCCCAGCCCCATGCCTTGACCGGGGTGCCTGTGGTCTGGCTTTCCATCCAGGCGCGCTGGAGGAGAAATTGTGCCAGCTTGGCCTTGGCAGGAATCCAACCCGCCCAGAGGATCAAGGCAAAGCCCGCCATGCCGATCAGCATGGCGGGGAGTTTGAGCCAGTGTCGTTGTCGCGCCGGGGTCATTTCTTGGCCACGCGGCGCCATTGCAGCCAGGCAAGCAATCCGCCTGAGAGCAACAGCAACAAGGTACCAGCCAGCAGAATCAGGTCTGCCTTGGTCGCGGTTTTCGGCAGCATGATCTGACCCTGATTGGTTTGCACCGCAGCCAGTTTCATCGGTTGCCCGCTGGCCCCCACCATCGGGGCAGCCTGAGGGGCGATCAGGGCAGAGGTCCGCATGCTGCTGTCGCGCATTTGCATCGACCTGCGTTTCTTGCTCGTGCCGGTCATGGCCTTGGCTGGGGCTGCCATCACTGGCTGAGCCATTTCGGCCTGCTCACCAAAGACCTTGTCCATTTCCCAGCCATCGGGCAGGTTCAAAGGCACTTTCTTGCTTTCAAGTCCCTCTTCGCTTGGACGGGACGGTGTGACATCGACGGCGACGAGGCTGGTCAGGCGGGTGACCAGATGATGGTCAAGGCCGAGCGTCTCGATCCGCTTGTCAATTGCCTTTGAGTCATTGGACAGAAGGCGGTCACTTTCGAGCTGACGGATCTTGCCACGGGCCCAGATCTTGTCGACAGCTGTTGACGGGGCGGCTTTGGTCAGATCGACGGACAAGGTCCATGGCTGATTGTCAAAGCGGCCTTTCAGGGTCAGCGTGTCGCCAAGTTTGTTTGCCTTGAGGGCAAGGATCACCGGTTCGCCAAGATAAAGATCGGGCAGGGCATCGGGGGACGCTTCGATCCCTTCGCTGCCCGCAAGGGTGACGGTGAGGTCGGTGGCGACCGGGCTGCTCAACTGCTTGAACAAGGTCTCCATCTGGCTCTGTACTTCGGTGATATCACCGATATGGGTGAAGGTGCCGCGTCCCACTTCTGCCGCACGGGACATGAAGAAGCTGTTGGGGGCGGAGCCGATGCCAACAGTGAAGATGCGCGAGCGACCTTTCTGGGATTTGACCGCCTCAAACAATTGCTTTTCGTTGCCGATGGCTCCATCGGTGAGGAAAATGACCTGACGCAGGGTCGGGGCATTGGGGGCGCTGTCGGCCAAGGCTTCGAGCATGGCTGGCAGCATTTCTGTGCCGCCTTCGGCCTTGATGCGAGTGACCCAGCGCTTGGCCTTGGCGGCCGTCTCGCTATCGGCCTTTTGCGGCGCACCGAACAGCTGGTTCATTTCATTGTTGAAGCGGATGATCTGGAAGCTGTCTTCAGGCTTGAGTTGATCAAGGGCTTCGATCAGGCTGGCGCGCGCCTGACGGATCGAAGGGCCAGCCATGGAGCCGGACTGATCGATAACAAAGATCACTTCACGCGGTGGCACTTTCAGGCTCTCGGTCAGCTTGTATGGCGGCGTGATATAGGCCAGCAGATAATCTTGCGTCGTTTCATTTTTGCCGGTCAGTTTCTGGGTGAAGAGGCCGAGATTGGGCGTCTTGCCCTTCTTGCCGGTCCAGGTGAGGAGGAAATCCTTATCCGCTGGCACAGCCCCTTCTTTGAGGGTCAGCGTGACCTTGTCGTCGCCTGCGGGCTTGATGTCGACGTCATGATAGTGGCTGACGACCTTGTCGAGCGGGAAGCCGGAATTGAGGGTGACCGAAAGAGTGACCGGATTGCTCTTGTCCTCTTTGTTCGGATCGATCACCGGGGCGGTGATGGTGTCACGGTCCGGCACCGGATCGGTGGAGCCCCAGCCGCTGGTGCCAGCGGTCTGTTTGGCTTCCATGTCAATGACGGGCTGCAACGGTTTGTTGAGCGGATTGTAGCGTGGGGCGACCACCAGAGGCACGCGCAGGGAGAAGTCTTCGCCTTTGCGCGGGATGGTTTCCTGATATTCGATCTGGACGGTGATGCTCTCGCCCGGGCCGATATTGGCGACTGCATTGGTGAAGAGGTTGGGACGCTGCTGTTCGAGCAGGCTGGCTTTCTTGCCTTCGCGTTTGGCGGCCTCGTAGATTTCACGGGCTTCCTGCTTTGGCTTGATCTTGCCTTCGATCAGGCGATCGCCAACCTTCATTTTCAACTGGTCGACGGCGGCATTGTCCGGCAGAGGAAAGACATAGATGCCCTCGACCCAGACGTCGCTGGGATTGAGAAATGTTTGCGTGACGGTGGCGCGGGCAACCGGGCCGGTGACGTCGAGCTTGATGTCGGTCGCGACTTTGGGTGCTTCGACATATTTGCCCGGCTCTTTGGCTTTGAACAGCAGACCGCCGGATTGCATGTCATTGGGGCCGACCAGGCGCAGGTCGCTGGACGCTCTGGCCTGTGGGGCCTGTTCCGCGGCGGTGATCTCAGGCGTGGTCACCGGAGCCGAACGGGCAGGATGTGCAGCAACCGTGAAGCCGATGCCAATGGCCAGCGCGTAGGCGCCGATCCAGATTTTGAAGGCCTTGGAAATGGATTTTTCTGATCCTCGTTTCAGGTCGAGGTCAATGGAATGGCGGCGGCGCTTTTTGCGCTGACTATCAGGTGATGAAAGGGGCATTGGTGATCGTCTCTCAATCGGATGTATGACCATGAAGGCATGTCTTGATCCTAGGATCACACCCGAATGCGGCCCGGTTTTGAGGGAAAAAGGGCAGAAGCGGACAAATATTGTGACCATTTTGCGGCTGGCCAGTTAAAAGCCGGAAAGGGCAATCACGTGCCGGTGAAGACGATCCCCGAGTGACTCGGTTTTTCACCTGCGGTCGCATGTCGCATATAAAGGCGTATTTACGATGAAAGATTTATTTGATATGAATATTCGCAAATACTAATTTAATTGAGCATGCAAAGGATAGCTCCATGTGCCTTGACCGTACCATCTTCGCCTTCGCTGGCGTCATGATCCTGATCTCCGTCGCCCTGACCCAGTTTGTCAGCCCGCTCTTCATGTGGTTGACCGTGTTTATCGGCGCCAACCTGCTGCAATCTGCCTTCACCGGCTTTTGTCCGGCAGCAATGATCTTCAAGATGCTGGGCGTAAAGCCCGGCAGTGCTTTCAAATAAGCCTCTGAGACTTTTTCCTCTCTGACTGGTCCAACAAAAAAGGCCGCAGCGGATGCTGCGGCCTTTTTGGTGTGTGTTGCGAGCTTTATTTGATGCGATCTGGTTCGTGGGTCTCCAGATAGGTCACTTCGGCGTCGGTTAGCTCCATATCCTCGTAGCCCGAGATCATGGCGCGGGTATAGTGAAAGATCGTCTTGCCTGTCGTGACCATATAGATGTGTCCGATGACAAAGGCGACCATCAGGAAAGCGCCAATGAGGTGGAGCAGAACAACGAGGTTGAAGATCTCGTGATTGCCCGAGTTGCCTGCCCAGAAACTGTAGAACATATAGGCCAGCCCGGAGAGCCAGAGCAGCGGCCCGACCAAGGTCATGATCGCGAAATAGGCGGCTGACTGGAGTGGATTCTGTTTCCGGCTCAGGGTGCGCTTGTAGGGATGGGGCTGGCCCACCATCATGCCGATCAGATAATGGCGGATGACGGCCCAAAGGCCCGCATTGGTCGGCACGAAATGTCGCCATTGACCGGTGGTGATCGTCCAGAAGGCTGTAAACAGCCACAGGAAGATTAGGGCAAAGGCGGCGATATCATGCATCATCACCGCCTTTTCGAACGGGATGAAGCGGATTGTGCCATGGACAGTGAAACCGGAGAAGGCCAGCAGGAAAATCAGCAACGCCTGAGACCAGTGCCAGAAGCGCTCATAGCGAGAGTAATTCTTCACCTTGCGATGCTGAAGGGGCGGTTTGCTGTCTTTGGTGCCAGTTTCAGGGCCAGTTTCAGGGCCATTTTTGGGGCCAAGGGGAGTTGATGCAATGTCTGTCATGATACGCACTCCTCAAGATTGGCGTTTGCTGCGGGTGGCAATCCGGAAAGCGGTGTGGATGCCAACGCCGATGATGGTCAGGATGATGAGGCCATAGCCAAGCCAATCCAGAATGCCGAAGCTGTCGCGTCCCGGAATATAGACCCCGGTGATGCCTTCGAGACGGCCATTCTTGGTATGGCATTCGCCACATTGAACGGCCTGCTCGGTCGGTGCGACCATATGCGTGATCGGCCAGAACATCTGGGTTTTCGCCCAGTCATATTTGCCGGAATAAGGCTTGCTCATATAGTCCATGCCGGCCTGAAGAGCCTTGCCCCAGTCATAGGTCTTCCAATAGGCATTGTCGTCCTTGCCGAACAGATGCATATAAGCGAGCTTCTTGCTTTCGGCATCGATCGGCTGAACGGTGTTCATCAGCTTGAAAGGCCAGATGCGTGCGGTCTTGTCGCTGGCATCCCCATGCAACTGATTGAGGACCACTGGCGAGGCCGTGTCGAGCGGGTCATCATCGGTCTTGTAGGTGATCGTGCCGTTGAACCAGGCATAGACTGGCGTGACATTCTCTTTGTAGACGAAGGTCCCTTTCTTGGAATTGTAGCTCGGGTTGCCGTTAGCGTCTTTTTCGACATATGGTTTGCCGTCTTTCTTCTTGCCGGCTGTTGACCAGTCCCAGAGCATTTTGGTGGCGATGCCGCCTCTGGCAAATTCCGGGATATGGCAGGTCTGGCAAGCGACGGTGTCGGTATGGTTGTTGAGCTTGACCGCTTCCAGCGTTGCGCCTTGATGCGGTGCGTCGGAATGGCAGCTCTCGCATGATGCTGTCTTGTTGGAACGACGGATCTGATAGGACGGAATGGATTTTCCGTCCGCGTCGCGGGTCACCGGCTTGGCATCCATCTCAAAGCGGGAGCCCGGCCATTTGTGCCCGGAGCCCGAGTGACAGGCGGAGCAGGCCATGTTGCCGCCATCGGTGGCCATATGGACGTCGAGATCGCGTGGCGGATTGGTCAGCGAACTGTCGATGTCGCCATGCTTGACCGCGTCGCCACCGCCGCCAAAGAAGTGGCAGGCGCCGCAATTTTCACGTTGGGCGAGATTGACCGACTGGGCGGCCTTGGTCAGGTCGGAGACGGGGAAGTCCTTGCCATTGAACTTTTTCGGTTCGGTGATTGGCAGACCCGCCATGGTCGGGAACTTGCGGTAATATTTCTTGGGTGCATGGCAGACGAGGCAATCGACCGCACTTTCCTCCTTGGGCGGCGGTTGGCGCATGTCTTTCCAGCCATACCCTGCGTGACAAGATGTGCAGCGGGCTTCGTTCGAGGCGACATTGCCACAGAAATTGTTGATCACATTGCGCTTGCCAAGGGTCTGGCCGGTGGTCTTGTTGGCGAAGACCCATTGGTAATGAATGCTGTCCTGCACCTGATGGGCGGCTTCGGTGTGGCAGGAGAGGCAAGCCTTGGTGACCTCTGGTCCGCTTTTGAAGTCCTGTTGCAGGATTTCGAATTTGGTGTGGTCGGCGGTCTCTCCGGGTTCCTTGCCGGTTACCTGTCGGCTGGCATCACTTGGTGTCGATGCATTTGCTTCAGTGGCCTGTGCCGGGGAGGCCTTCACCTCCATATCGGCGATAAACGATCCGGAAAACGTTACAAAAATGGCGACCATCAGGCTTGAGGTCAGGGTACAACATACCCGCCGCAAACCACGTCGTCTTGAACTGTCCGTCATTGGTTCCTCCTAACGGATGCTCGATAGACCGGACAGAACAAAGGCCAGCTTCGCACTGCCCGGTTTGAGTCTGTCTGCGTGTGATGACGCAGTCTGGATTTGGAGGCGCCAGACTCGCCCGGTCCAAAAATTAGTATATTATGAAATTCGAAAATTACAGAATAGTAATGTTGGACAGAATGTCGCAGATGTGGCTAAGCTGCGCCAAATTTGATATATCGCAAAAAGGGTTAGGTCTGAGGCCTGCTTTGTCGTGACTTATCCGACTATGGGCGCATCTGGTTTATGTAGAAGCCCGCATTCCGAAACGAATGTAGGTTGCTGCTTGTTGGTTGGGTACATTTGTGCGCAAGAATTGCGACACCAAAAGGCTAGGAACGGACGATTCTTACCTGGCCCTGCTTGAATTGCCTATGGGGCTGCACTAGTGTTCCGGTGCGGTCGCGTTGGGAAGCCTTCTCAACGACAGGGTCCGCTTGACTTTATTTTTCGCTTTATATTTGGAGGGCTCAATGAGCTTTATCGCCGAGCAGCTTTCGCGTGTTCAACCATCTGCAACGATTGCAGTGACCAACAAAGCGCGAGAACTCAAGGCCGCTGGTCGTGACGTCATCGGTCTGGGGGCTGGAGAACCAGACTTCGATACACCTGACAACATCAAAAAGGCCGCTATCGATGCGATCACTCGTGGCGAAACCAAATATACAGCTGTTGATGGGATCCCTGAACTGAAGAAGGCGATTGCCGACAAGTTCAAGCGTGAAAATGGCATCGATTACGATCCTGGCCAGTGCTTTGTTGCACCGGGTGGCAAGCCGATCATCTATAATGCCATGATGGCGACGATCAATCCGGGCGATGAGGTGATCATCCCTGCGCCATATTGGGTGTCCTATCCTGATATCGTTCTGCTGGCTGGTGGCACTCCCGTCGCCGTGGAAGCGACCATCGAGCATAATTTCAAACTGCAGCCCGAGCAGCTGGAAGCGGCGATCACCGAGAAGACCAAATGGATCATCTTCAACTCGCCATCCAACCCGACCGGTGCGGCCTATACCCATGACGAGCTGAAGGCTTTGACCGACGTGCTGGTCAAGCATCCGCATGTCTGGATTCTGACCGACGATATGTATGAGCATCTGGTCTATGACGACTTCAAGTTTGTCACCCCGGTTCAGGTCGAGCCATCGCTCAAAGATCGCACCCTGACGATGAATGGTGTGTCGAAAGCCTATGCGATGACCGGCTGGCGTATCGGTTATGCGGCAGGTCCATTGGAGCTGATCGGCGCAATGCGCAAGATCCAGTCCCAGTCCACTTCCAACCCGACTTCCATTTCCCAGTGGGCGTCTTTGGAAGCTTTGGAAGGGCCTCAGGATTTCATCCCTGAACGCGCGAAAGTGTTCAAGGAGCGTCGCGACATGGTGGTTGCCCTGCTCAATGAGTGCGAGGGTCTGGAATGCCCGACCCCGGAAGGTGCTTTCTATGTCTATCCGTCCTGTGCGGGTTGCATTGGCAAGACCGCGCCATCGGGCAAGGTGATCGAGAATGACAGTGACTTCGTCACCGAGCTGCTCGAAACCGAAGGTGTGGCTGTGGTGCAGGGTGTGGCCTTTGGCCTTGAGCCTTATTTCCGTGTTTCCTATGCGACCTCTACCGAGGCCCTGACAGAAGCCTGTGCACGCATCAAGCGCTTCTGTGCCGCGCTGAAATAGGCTTTTGCCAACAATAGATAGTCAAAGGTCCGCCCTCACCGGGGCGGGCCTTTTTTGGTTTCGGCTGTATGAAAATGCCTTCTAATACTATGGTTTTAGGCGATGTGGTATCATGGGAAGGGGCTGTCATGGAAATGTCAAATAGCGGTGACTCTTCGCTGCAATCGACGGTGTGGTTTGCGTTTGATCAATTGCAGCGGGCGGATCTCAGTTAAGCTTTGAGATGTTCTGTCCGACATTTGGCAGTTTATGGATGGTCTGAACGGGAGGTTTGTTCAACAGACGGAAATTTCCAAGCAAGAGCTGATGATTGTTCATCTGAGCGATCTTTGGATCTTATGCCGGACGTCATGCTCAAAAATGAAAGGAGGATCTGCCATGGGACAAGTTGGCAGAAGAGTCGAGGGTCCACGTTGCGTAGCCATCGTAGGACCCTTTGGAGGCGGTAAAACAACTCTCCTTGAAGCCATTTTGGCGCGAACCGGAGCCATTAACAAATTTTCATCGGTAGATAGCGGAAGCTCGGTCGGGGATGGATCGGAGGAAGCCAGATCCCACCATATGTCAGTGGAAGCCAACATCGCCGAAACCGAATTTATGGGTGATACTTACACCTTCATTGATTGTCCCGGATCTGTCGAATTCCAGTTTGAAAGTCAGCCTGCCCTCTCCGCCGTTGATCTCGCGATCGTGGTTTGCGAACCAGACGAGAAGAAGATCCCCGCGCTGCAAGTGATCCTGAAAAGCCTTGAAGAGCGCAACATTCCCCGGATTCTTTTCCTGAACAAAATGGACAAATGCACCGCCCATGTGCGCGCGGTTGTCGAGGAACTGCAAAAAGCCAGCGCCACACCTTTGCTGTTGCGTCAGATTCCTATCTGGAAGGGTGAAACGGCCATTGGCTATATCGATCTCGCTCTTGAACGTGCGTTCCTTTATCACGAGCATGCCCCGAGCGAACTGGTTGGCATGAGCGAGACGGATCAGGAGCGCGAGTGGGAAGCCCGTTATTCGATGCTTGAAACCCTGTCCGACCATGACGAAGTGCTGATGGAGCAGCTGCTTGAAGAAATGGAACCGGATGCCGAGCGGGTGTTTGGGGACTTGGTCGAGGAAATGCGCCAAGGGCAGGTGATGCCGGTGCTGATCGGGGCCGCCGAACAAGAGAATGGCATTTTGCGCTTGCTGAAGGTGCTGCGTCATGAAGGCCCGGGCATTGAAACCACTGCCAAGCGCCTTGGTTGTCCGGATCCTGCGGAAGGCGATGCCATTTTACAAGTGATGAAGTCGATCCATACTTCCCATGGCGGCAAACTGTCCATTTCCCGTGTGCTCAAGGGTGCCGTGAAGGATGGGGATGTCTTCTATGGGGCGGACGGCGACGAAATTGGTCGTTCTTCTGGTCTGTTCCATGTGCAGGGACAAAAAACGGTCAAGGACAATCGGGCGACCGAAGGACAAGTCATCGCTCTTGGCAAGCTTGATGTCGCCCATACCGGTACGACCCTGACGACGGCCAAGGCCGGGGTTGATCCTCTTGATTTGTTGGCCATTCCGGCCCCGGTCTTCGGCATGGCTGTGAAGCCAACCGAGCATCGCGATGAAGTCAAGCTGCATGCAACCTTGCAAAAGCTGACGGAGGAAGATCCGTCTCTGGTGGTGGAGCAAAACCAGGATAGTGGTGAAACCATCCTGCGCGGTCAGGGCGAGATGCATTTGCGGGTGGCTGTTGAACGGCTGCAGGGCAAATATGGCATCAATATCGAGCATTACACACCTGTGGTTCCTTACAAGGAAACCATCCGCAAAGGCGTCACTGTGCGCGGTCGCCACAAGAAGCAGTCTGGCGGTCATGGGCAGTTTGGTGATGTGGTCATTGATATCAAGCCAATGGGCCGTGGTGAAGGATTTGTCTTCAGCGAAAGCATCACTGGTGGTGTCGTGCCAAAGCAGTATTTTGGCTCGGTCGAGAATGGGGTGAAGGATGCACTGGTCAAGGGGCCATTGGGCTTCGAGGTGGTGGATCTGACGGTCAATCTGTCCGATGGCTCCTACCATACGGTGGACAGCTCCGATCAGGCTTTTCGGTCTGCAGGCACTTTGGCCATGCGCGAAGGCTTGCCGGATTGCAGTCCGGTGCTGTTGGAGCCGATCATGAATGTGAAGATCGCCGTGCCGAATGATGTGACCGCCAAGGTCAACACCATCGTTGCGGGTCGCCGTGGGCAGTTGATGGGTTATGACGCCCGTCCGGGCTGGGATGGCTGGGATGTGGTTGAATCCCTGATGCCGCAGTCGGAAATCGGAGACCTGATCATCGAGTTGCGCTCGATCTCCGCGGGGGTGGCGTCGTTTGAGGCCAGCTTTGATCACATGCAGGAGCTGACCGGTCGCAATGCGGATCTGGTTCTGCAAGCCGCTCAGGCTGCGGAATAGTCCTGATTACCGTGGGGCCGAGAGAAGGGAACGGGGCGTAAAGCCCCGTTTTCTGGTGCGGTCATGGTGGTTGGCTGCCAGTCAGGCCGCTTCCGGCTTCTTCATTTTCGCAAGTGCCATTTTGAGAGCGGCGACGCACCTGCCGTCAAAGGCGGTGCCTGTATCCTTGTCGAGGATGGAAAGCGCCTTTTCGATCGGCATGGCGGCGCGATAGGGGCGGTCGGCAGTCAGAGCGTCAAAGACGTCGGCAACGCTGAGAATGCGGCTCTCCAAACAAATTTCCTCGCCTTTCCAGCCTCTGGGATAGCCTTTGCCATCCAACTTTTCATGGTGGCTGCCAGCAAGAGGGGCAATGTCCCGGAAGGCTTCGATCCGCGTAAGAATGGCCTCGCCATGGACAGGGTGGCTCTGAATGGCTTGCCATTCCTGTGGATCCAGTTTGCCATTTTTGTCGAGGATCTGGTTGCTGATGGCCAGTTTGCCGATGTCATGGAGCAGGGCGGCGCGGCGCAACCAGCGGCGATGAGCGGTGTCGAGCCCCAGCTCGGCGGCAATGATGTCGGTGTAAATCGCGACGCGGCTGCTATGCTCGGCAGTGAAGGGGCTTTTGGCATCAACCACATCGGCGAAGGCAGCGGCGATTTCATCAAGATGGTCTTCATCAATCTGCTGATGGTGGCTGGCAGCGTCCATGGCAAACAGCGTTTGATCAATGTCGCTGGAGGACAGTGTTTCCCAAAAGCCCGGCTGGGCCTGAACCGCCAAAAAGGCCTCGACCAGCGCCGGATCAAACCAGCTGCCGCTGCGGTGTTTGATTTCTTCAATCGCTGCTTGTCGCGAGTGTGATTGGGTGAAGACGTCCACCACTTGTGCCAGCAGGGCGATGTTGGCATTGAGTGGGATATCTTGGGCCTTGATCCCGTTGGGTTTGCCTGAACCATTCCAATGTTCATCAAGGCTATGGATGCCGTCTTGCACGGCCTTGGAGAAACGCATTTTGGCGGCAATGTCAGCACCGCGCTGACAACGCGTTTCGATCAATTCTCGTGCGATGGTGCCACCATTTTGCAGGATATGAACCACGGCGCGGATGCGCTCGCTGAAGCCGCTTTCAAGGCCGGTCTTGGAGAGCACAAAGCGCAGGGCGGCGGCGAGACTGCCGTCGATGGTTTTGAAGTCGCGCTTGAAGGTGATGTCGTCGGCCAGATAGAGGGCGCAAATGCGCGCCGCGTTGCTGGAGCAGCCCAGATCCTTGAGCAGCAGGGTATAATAGAGATCTTCAAGGGCTGTGTCGTCCAGTCCCAGATGCATGCCGATATTGGTGCCGATCCAGCAGCAACGGACGCAATGACCCACCGGCTGCCCCTCTGTCAAGTCAAGCGCGTAACTGAGGGAGCCGAGTAGCTCCGACAAGCGGACGGTCTTCATTGCGGCTTGGGCCAGGTCATGATTGTATAGCTGGAACATCACGGGACCTCTCTGTTTCCTTCCATTTCTAACCATAGAGAATGAATATTTGGATAAGTATGGATCCTTAGGTGCGTGTTATGATGTCTCACTTTGCACGACACGGATTGGTGATTTGTTCCAATCGGGCAGAGACCGTAGGCTTTGAGATCGGACCCCTGGGTAGAGGGGGCAACAATGCCAATTGATCATCGAGGGTGAGGACGCAATGTTTATCAAACGCAATCGCAGTTGGTCCCTGAAGGAGCATCAGGCAACGGACGAGCAGGTCTATCTCAATCGGCGCAGCTTTCTGCGTGGCTCATCCTTGCTGATTGGCGGGGCAAGTCTCAGCCTTGCAGGATGCAATATGGACAGTGCCGCATCCGATAGCGCGATCACGCAAAGCGCCTCGACCTCCGACTTCAAGGATCCGACCCTTGATCTCTACCCAGCCAAGCGCAACCCGACCTACATTATCAAGCGGGATATCACGCCTGAGGAGGTCAATGCGGCTTACAATAATTTCTATGAGTTCGGCTCGCACAAGCAGATTGCCAAGGCCGCTCAAAGCCTCAAGACGCGCCCCTGGACTGTCAAGATTGACGGTCTGGTCGAGGAGGAGATGGAACTGGACATCGACGTGCTGGTCCGCTCGATGGTGCTGGAAGAGCGCCTCTATCGCCATCGCTGTGTCGAGGCATGGTCAATGACTATCCCCTGGACCGGTTTTGCCTTTGCTGATCTGGTCAAGAAGGCCAAGCCACTCTCGAAGGCCAAATATATCCGGATGGAAACCTTCCATGATCCAAGCGTTGCCAGCGGTCAGAAACAAAGCTGGTATCCGTGGCCCTATGTTGAAGGGGTGTCGATCGAAGAGGCGATGAACGAGTTGGCGTTTCTGGTTACGGGTGCGTATGGCAAACCGGCGGCCAAACAGTTTGGTGCGCCGCTGCGATTGGCATTGCCGTGGAAATATGGGTTCAAGTCAATCAAGTCGATCACCCGCTTCACTTTCACGGACAAGCGACCGGTCAGCTTCTGGGAGCAACTCGCACCGGGGGAATATGGTTTCTGGGCCAATGTGAATCCGGAGGTGCGGCATCCGCGCTGGAGTCAGGCGACCGAACAGGTGCTCGGCACCAATGAGCGCATCCCGACACAATTCTTCAATGGCTATGGTGAGCAGGTCGCTCATCTCTACAAGGAATTGGGTAAGCGCGAAATTTTATACCGCTGATTTTAGCGGGATGTTTCACGCTGGATTGCAGTTATGCAAATATGGACAATCGAACTGCTGCTCTATGCATGCGGTGCAGCATAAACGGGTGTCTCGCCCTCGTCCTATGCATTATTGAACCAACTGATTTTGATAGATTATTGTGCAAACTTATTTTTGATTAAAAAATAGGCATAAATAGTCTGTATGCGCAGCAACTGGCTTAGGCGAAAAAAAAAGCCGGACCAAGGTCCGGCTTTGAAGTAAAATCCGCATAAATATGCGGAGCAATCACCTTCCAGAGGGGAACAGCTGGCTACAAACATCGCCACGGGGAGGAGTGTGTGACGATTATTGCCTTCAGCTAAGGCTGTATATGCCTATTAATTAGCCTACTTACAATCCATACAGACGCATTGCTGCTATGCGGAAAGGGCATGGCAGTTGTTCCATTGCACTGTAGGTGTTATGCGATGTCCAGTGAGCAAGCTTTGGTCGTGAAACGTAGCTCTGACGCAATTAATAATGCCAGCTTGCCGCTTTTGACAGCAGAAAATCCCTGATGGCGTTGATGCGCATGGAATTGCGCAATTCTGCGGCATAAACAAAATAAGTCTCGAAGCTTGGCATTTCCACACTTGGCAACAACTGTATGAGGTTGTCGCGCGGATGGACAACGTAATCGGGTAGAATCGCAATGCCTGCACCGCGCATCACAGCGCTACGCAGGCCAAGGATGTTGTTGACCTTCAGCGCCATCTGGCGCTTGCGCCCCGGGGGCATCTGGGCGGTTTCAAGCCAGTTGATGTCCTTGAGATAGGCCGGGTGATTGTTGCCAAAGCAAATCAGGCGATGATGGTCCAGATCATCCATCGATTGTGGCTGGCTGTATTTCTTCAAATAGTCCGGTGCGGCATACATGTGGAAATGGACGGTGAAGAGCTTGCGCTGAATGAGATCCGGCTGGGTCGGTTGATGCAGGCGAATGGCGACGTCGGCCTCACGCATCCCCAGATCGAGATCCTCATTCTCCAGCAGCAGATTGATCGCGATGCCGGGATAGAGTTCCAGAAATTCCGGTAGATGCTGGGTCAGCCATGCAGAGCCAAGACCAACGGTGGTGGTCAGTCGCAACTCTCCGGTTGGTTTTTCCTTGGAGTCCGTCAGGTGAGTGCGGACCGTTTCCAGCTTCATCAGCACATCATGGGCGGTGCGATAGAGTAACTCACCCTGTTCTGTCAGGATGAGGCCACGGGCATGGCGATGAAAAAGCGTGACGCCGAGATCGGCCTCAAGGGCGCTGACCTGACGGGAGATGGCGGATTGGCTCATGTGGAGCTTGTCACCGGCATGGGTGAAGCTCCCGGCATCTGCAGCCGCATGAAAGATGCGAAGTTTGTCCCAATCCATATTGTCCTCCACCAAGAGCAGCTGATGGCCCCTCTCGGTTCTATACTGAAAATCCAGACCTTTGTTTTGCTATGCGTATTGGTTACGTCTGGCATGCAAAAACCAAGGTAACCGATAGTCTAATAACTTTGCAGCGCAAAACAAAGTGTCTGTCTGCGGTCTGGGAGGATTTCTTGGGCAAAACCCGTTATTATTCAGCGTCTTCCTGCTCAGCTAGGAAGCGTTCTGCCTCCAAAGCTGCCATACAGCCCTGTCCGGCGGCTGTGACGGCCTGACGATACTTGTCATCGGTCACGTCGCCAGCAGCAAAAACGCCGGGAATGGAGGTGACGGTCGAATCAGGTGCCGACCAGATATAGCCGTGGTCGGTCATCTTGATCTGGTCTTTGAACAACTCGACAGCCGGGGCGTGGCCAATAGCGACAAAGATGCCGTCGGCGGTGATGTCGGTGGTCTCGCCTGTTTTGACATTGCGCAGCTTGGCACCGGTGACGCTTGGTGGGAAGCCTTCCTTGCCGGTGAATTCTTCGATCACGCTGTCCCAGATCACTTCGATCTTGGGATGCTTGAACAGGCGGTTCTGAAGGATCTTCTCGGCGCGGAACTCATCGCGGCGATGGATGACGGTAACCTTGTCCGCATGGTGGGTCAGATACAGCGCCTCTTCAACAGCGGTGTTGCCGCCGCCAATCACCAGCACTTCCTTGCCGCGATAGAAGAAACCGTCACAGGTGGCACAAGCGGAGATGCCGAAGCCCTTGAACTTCTCTTCGGTTTCCATGCCGAGCCAGCGGGCCTGTGCGCCGGTGGCGATGATCAGGCTGTCGGCGGTATATTCGGTGCCGGAATCGCCCTTGGCCTTGAAGGGGCGGGACGACAGGTCAACTTCGGTGATGATGTCAGAGACCAGTTTGGTGCCGACATTGGCTGCCTGCGCCTTCATCTGTTCCATCAACCACGGGCCCTGAATTTCTTCGGCAAAGCCAGGATAGTTTTCGATTTCGGTGGTGATGGTCAACTGACCACCTTCTTGCATGCCGGCAACAAGGGTTGGCTCAAGCATGGCGCGGGCGGCATAAATGGCAGCGGTATATCCGGCCGGGCCAGAGCCAATGATCAAGACTTTGCTATGCATCGGAGTTTCTTTCTTCAAAGGGACTGCCATCTGCTGGGTGGCAGTCGGCACGCTATCAGGATTGGTTCAGCAGGTCGAGAATCTCGTCCGCTATCAGTTCCGTTGAATCTATGGTCGGGCGGGTTCCTGTTTCAAGTGGTCCCACAAGAAGTTGAACAGAAGGCTGTTGAATGAGCTGGTCGATGGTGCTTTTGAGCTTCCTAGGGTAGGCATCGGGCTCGAAAATATAGACAGGAACAGGGGCGGCAAGCACTTCTGACAGCATGGAATGAGAATCAGCCGTGACGATGATCGCGTCGGCCAGCGTCAGCATTGTGAAGTAGGGATTGTCACCTTCGCCATCCCAGATCCAGTGAGGGCGCGCGCGCAAGGCTTGCTGGATAGTCTTGAGCAGGTGGTCCGGCGTGCGTCGGGACGGGGTGACCATCACCCCCATATGGGGCGGCAACTCGTGGGCAATATAGTGAGCGAGGCGTTGGGCTGCGGCCTTGCCGAACTTTTCCTTGGCGGTGTCGCCACCCAGAACGAGCGCGATGCGCGGTGCTGGCAGGTGGTGCAGCGCTGCGGGACCCTTGCTTGCGGCCTGCTTGAGGGCCTCATGCGTGATGCGATGCGGGCCGGTCAGGGTGACCAGCACATTCTTGCCGCGTCGTTTGTCGTGGAACGGTACCCAGATCAGGTCGGCCTGCACATTGTCAGTGCGCGGGTCCTTTAAGAAGACTGTCACGGTGTGCGGGCTGATCTGCTTGAGTTTGCGCAGATAGGCGGCTGCGCGGCGGCCGGATGCGATGGCAATGTCCGGTGGTGTGCCATGGAGTGGTGAGGCGGGGTTTGCCGGATTGTCGGCGGGAGGAACGGGGCCCCAGGGCATCAGCCAGACCCATGGCGCGGCGGGAGCGACCGTGCGTGTTTCAATGCGGCCATTGAGCCGCTCGGCGACGCCCAGACACTGGTTCAGGTCACCTGCCTTGCCGTCCGTCAGAACCCAAATCACTCTATCAGGGGTGGAAGTCACGCAAGCGCTCCTATTCCTAAAATTTCCGAATCATTCACAGAACAGTCACTCTGTGTCGGAAATGCGCACAAAAAAATGTCAAAACTTTCCAAATCGGTGTTTTTGTGACTATGATATGGAAGGCTTGAGCGTTATACCGGTTGGCATTGGTTCGGGCGATATCTCTCCCCTTACTCAACAAAAATAAGAGACCTGTTGCATTGAAAGCAAGACTAGATCCCATCGACTGGAAGATCCTGAAAGAACTACAGGATGACGGTCGTATCACCAATGTGGAGCTCGCGCGCCGCGTCGGTATTTCCGCCCCTCCCTGCCTGCGTCGTGTCCGTGCGCTCGAAGAAGCCGGCATCATCAAAGGTTATCGTGCCATTGTCGACGAGAAGCAAATCGGGTTCGATGTGACCGCGATTGCCATGGTCGGTCTGCACAGTCAGGCTGAAGCCGATCTGGTTGCGTTCGAAAGCCTCGTGCGCTCATGGCCACAGGTGCGCGAATGCTACATGCTGTCGGGCGATATCGACTTTGTCCTGCGCTGTGTGGCCCCCGATCTTCAGGCCTTCCAGTCATTCGTGATCAACGAACTGACCTCGGCACCCAATGTAGATAGCGTGCGCACGTCGCTTACCATTCGACAGAGCAAAAACTATCCGAATGTTCCGATCGATCTGGGTGATTGATCGGGCTTTATGAAGAGGGATCGGGCAGTTTGTGTCCGGTTCGGGGACGGGCGAGGCAGTTAGGCAGCCCGTGAGCAGAGCCAAAATCTGCAAGGGAGCTGCGCCGGTTTGGAGACCGGCGCTTGAGGCCCCTAGACGTATTTCACTTTCAGAATCTCGTAGGATTTCGAGCCACCGGGTGCAGAGACCTCGACCGAATCCTCGACCTGTTTGCCGATCAGGGCACGGGCGATCGGGGAGGACAGGGAAATGCGACCCTTGTTCAGGTCTGCTTCCATGTCGCCTACAATCTGATAGGTCTTTTCCTCGTCGGTGTCTTCGTCGACAATGGTGACGGTTGCACCGAACTTGATCGTGTCGCCACTCATCTTGGACACGTCGATCACTTCGGCGCGGGACAGTTTGTCTTCCAGTTCGGCAATGCGCCCTTCATTGAGACTCTGCTGTTCTTTGGCAGCGTGATATTCGGCATTTTCCGAAAGGTCACCGTGCGCGCGCGCTTCTGAAATGGCGGCAATGATACGCGGGCGCTCTTCGCTGCTGCGTTTTTTTAGTTCTTCTTCCAGAGCCTGATATCCTGCAGGCGTCATTGGGATTTTTTCCATAGCCTTCGGAAAGCCTCCTGATCCGTTCCGGGGCATTGGCCCCTATAAAAAAGTTTAGCGCTCCGAGGGCAAAAGCCTTCGGAACGCGCATGAATCTGTCTCTATTCAACAGGCCAATCTTGGCCGTTGTTTGTTAGGAAAAATAGTCCTGCAGTGGCCGAACTTCAATGTTTCCTGTTTTGTAGGCTTCAATTCCCTGTGCTGCAGCAAGGGCTCCCGCCACCGTCGTGTAGTAGGGTACTTTATGCAAAAGTGCAGCGCGGCGCAAATCCCGACTGTCGGAAAGTGCTTTTGCACCTTCAGTGGTGTTGAAGACCAGATGCACTTCGCCGTTTTTGATGGCGTCAACAATGTGCGGACGGCCTTCCAGCATCTTGTTGATTTTCTCGCATTCAATGCCATTCTCTGCCAAATAGCGTTGGGTGCCGCCTGTCGCAATGATGCGGAAGCCTGCGTCTTTGAGGCGCTGGACCGCTGACAGGACCCGTGGCTTGTCATCTTTCTTGACCGAGATGAAGGCGGTGCCTTCCACCGGCACCTTGGTGCCGCCGCCCAGCTGGGACTTGGCAAAGGCGATTGGGAAGTCTTTGTCGAGACCCATAACCTCACCGGTCGAGCGCATTTCCGGGCCGAGCAACGTGTCGACGCCCTGGAAACGGGCAAATGGGAAGACGGCTTCCTTGACGGCGACATGATCGATCTTTTCGAGCTTCACGTCGAAGGTGGAAAGTTTTTCGCCGGTCATGACGCGGGAAGCGATCTTGGCAATCGGCTTGCCGACGGTCTTGGCAACGAATGGCACGGTCCGGGATGCGCGCGGATTGACTTCGATGACATAGATGTCGCCGTCTTTGACCGCATATTGCACATTCATCAGGCCGCCAACATTCAGCGCCAATGCCATCTCTTTGGTTTGACGGATCAATTCTTGCTGAATTTCTTCTGACAGCGAGTGGGGCGGCAAGGAGCAGGCGGAGTCGCCCGAATGGATGCCCGCTTCTTCGATATGCTCCATGATGCCGCAGACGACCACGTCTTCGCCGTCGCACAGGCAGTCCACATCCACCTCAATCGCGCCGGACAGATAGCTGTCAAACAGCAGGGCGTTTTGCGCCAGTACAGCGTTGATCTGGCCGGTCTTGTCGTTTGGATATTTGAGACGGATATCCGGTGGTACCAGCTCGGCCAGCGTCATCTGGATATATTTCTCGAAAGCGTCGGCGGTGCGGACAATTTCCATGGCGCGGCCACCCAGCACATAGGATGGACGGACCACGATCGGGAAGCCGATCTGATCGGCAACGATGCGGGCCTGCTCGATGGAATAGGCAATGCCGTTGCGTGGCTGCATCAGATCCAGCTTGTGCAGCAGCTTCTGGAAGCGGTCGCGGTCTTCGGCCAAATCAATGGCATCTGGCGAAGTGCCGAGGATCGGAATGTCTGCATCCTCAAGGGCATTGGCCAGTTTCAGCGGGGTCTGGCCACCAAACTGCACGATCACGCCAACCAGTTCGCCATTTTCCTGCTCTTTGCGCAGGATTTCGATCACGTCTTCTTCGGTCAGTGGTTCGAAATAGAGGCGGTCGGAAGTGTCATAGTCGGTGGAGACGGTTTCCGGGTTGCAGTTGATCATGATGGTTTCATAGCCAACTTCGCTCATGGCGTAGCAGGCATGACAGCAGCAATAATCAAACTCGATGCCCTGACCGATGCGGTTCGGGCCACCACCCAAAATGGCGACTTTCTTGCGATCCGACGGCATGGCTTCGCAGACGGTCGCGCCATCGAATGGCAGCTCGTAGCTGGAATACATGTAAGCGGTCGGGGAGGCGAATTCGGCCGCACAGGTGTCGATGCGCTTATAGACCGGGCGCACGTCAAGGGCATGACGCAGCTCAAACACTTTCTTGGCGCTGGTATCAGCCAGCTCGGCCAGACGGGCGTCAGAAAAGCCCATGCTTTTCAGCTTGCGTAGATTTTTCGCATCCTGCGGCAGACCATGGGCGCGGACACGCTCTTCCATGTCGATGATGCCTTGAACCTGTTCAAGGAACCATGGATCGAACTTGGAGATTTCATGGATCTGGTCGTGCGGCACGCCAAGACGCATGGCTTGGGCTGCCTTGAGGATCCGGTCCGGAGTGGCTTTGGCAAGGGCCGCGCGAATGGCGTTCTTGTCATCGCCTTGGCCGAGACCTTCAATTTCCACTTCGTTGACACCGGTCAGGCCGGTTTCAAGACCACGTAGGGCTTTCTGCAGCGATTCCTGGAAGGTCCGGCCAATGGCCATTACTTCCCCAACCGACTTCATGGCGGTGGAGAGGACTGGCTCGGCGCCGGGGAATTTCTCGAAGGCAAAGCGTGGGATCTTGGTGACCACATAATCGATGGATGGCTCGAACGAGGCAGGCGTTGCGCCGCCGGTGATGTCGTTGGCCAATTCATCCAAAGTGTAGCCGACGGCCAGCTTGGCTGCGACCTTGGCAATCGGGAAGCCGGTTGCCTTGGAAGCGAGCGCCGAGGAGCGCGACACGCGTGGATTCATTTCGATGACGATCAGACGGCCATTTTCCGGATTGACCGAGAACTGGACGTTGGAGCCACCGGTCTCAACACCGATCTCGCGCAGAACGGCCAGAGAGGCGTCGCGCATGACCTGATATTCTTTATCGGTCAGGGTCAGGGCCGGGGCGATGGTGATCGAGTCGCCGGTATGAACGCCCATCGGGTCGAGGTTTTCGATTGAACAAATGATGATGCAGTTGTCATTCTTATCGCGAACGACCTCCATCTCATATTCTTTCCAGCCGATGATGCTTTCCTCGACCAGCACTTCGGTGGTCGGGGAGGCATCGAGCCCCCGCTCTATGATTTCGAGATATTCTTCGCGGTTATAGGCCACGCCGCCACCGGTGCCGCCCATGGTGAAGGACGGACGGATGATGGCTGGCAGGCCGACCACGTCGAGCGCCTCAAGCGCTTCGGGGATATTGTGCGCCAGACGAGAAACCGGCGTATCAAGGCCAATCTTGGTCATCGCTTCGCGGAACAGCTCGCGATCCTCGGCCTTGTCGATGGCTTCGGCGGTGGCGCCGATCATTTCGACATTATATTTATCCAGCACGCCCATTTTGCGCAGCGACAGGGCGCAGTTCAGCGCCGTCTGGCCGCCCATGGTTGGCAGCAGAGCGTCTGGTCGTTCCTTCTCAATGATCTTGGCGACGATTTCTGGTGTGATCGGCTCAATATAGGTCGCGTCCGCCATGTCAGGATCAGTCATGATCGTGGCTGGGTTGGAGTTGACGAGGATGACCCGATATCCTTCCTCTTTCAGAGCCTTACAGGCCTGAGTTCCGGAATAATCGAATTCGCAGGCCTGCCCAATGATGATTGGGCCGGCGCCGATGATCAGGATGGATTGAATGTCGTTCCGCTTTGGCATCTTGTTTCGCGCTCATGTCAAGGCACCGCGCTCCCGCGCATGATGGGAGCCCAGGCCGTTGCAGGTCGGGGTTTTTCAGATGAGATTTGTGTCGCTATAGCGAAATATGGTCGTCAAGGCCATAGGGCGGGGCACTTTTTTGATAGAAATCAGCACTTATCCGGTCGATTGTTCGGTTTGTTGATCTCGTTTGGTTGATAATGTTCCCGGCCTGCGTTCGTTTGGTGGATATCGAAGCCTTGTTGTTGATGACTGCGGTTGATGAGACAGGTCTTGCCCAACTGAAGGGGGATTGACCCTTGAACGCACGATTTTCCGAGAAAAAACACGGTTTGTTGATATCTGTGGTTTTCCTGATGAATTGAATCGAAAAAGGGTGTTTTCGGGCTGGCTGGATATCGGCATGCCGAGGCTTTTGGGAGTGGTGTTTCAGCTCTCGTCCTGCTGAAACTGGCTCAGGTCCAGATTATACGGTTTGTTGCCATCATAATCCCCCACGCCGATGGAGAGCGCATAGCAGGCCAGACGCACAGACTTCGGAATTGTAACGGTTTTTCCGTCTCGTCGCCCTTTCTCGTAATATTGGATCATCCGCTTTTTCAAGCCAAGCAAATCAGCGGCATCCTTTTGTTTCAGCCCCATATTCTTCCGCCAGATGCGGAACTGTTCCGGAGGCATTGGATCAAGCGTGGTTTCTTTTTTCTGACTGGGCACGAGAAGCATCAACCTTAGACTAAATTTAACTTCGTTCGGGTGGCTTGGTGCAATTTGTGCGCTTTTGTCTGTTGACATTGGCGCACAATGTGCACATATATAGTCGTGTAAGCGCACTAAGTGCAGTTTCAGGTCCATTTAAAGCCTAAGCTTCCTTATGGTCAATCTGATAATTACCGTTTGGTGCGACAATCATCGGGATGTCATCGTCCCAACAACTTTTGGAGAAACCCAATGTTGGCTGATCTTGTAGCTAGCCGTGCGACGTTGGGCGTCAGTCGTCGGTGTGATGTACATAAGGTTGCTAGTTTCCGTTGCTCTTTTGCACGGATCTGGCGCTCTATTGTAGACTAAAACGCCCAATAATGTCCCGGTAAAAATCCGGGCATTTATAGACAAGAAGAAGGCCCGCACCCCACGCGGGCCTTTCTTGTTATCTGGCCTTTGGTGCAGCCCGATTTCCGCCGAGCCTCCCTCCTCTTTTCCACCTACATTTTGTTGCCATTGGTCAGATTTCTGATCGCAATTCGCTTGAGGCTTCGTGCAAGCTCTTTGTGACTATGGACCGGGTGCGAGATTCAGGGACTTAAGACATGCGTTGGCGAGGACGAAGACAAAGCAGCAATGTGGAAGATCAAAGAGGGATGCGTCCCGCTTCCATGCCAAGAGGCAGCATCCGCCTGCCTTTGGGGCGAGGGGGGCGTCGCGGCAGCCCAAGCCTGATTGTGCTTCTGGTTGTGGGGGGCGTTCTTTGGATGATGGGAGTCAGTCCGACCACAATCCTTTCGATGCTGATGGGTGGGGGGGATGTCTATCTCCCGCAACAGACATCACCGCAGAGCCAGCAGGCCCAACCGGGGCAATCTGCTGCCAATGACGAGATGGCGGCCTTTGTGAAGGTCGTGTTAGCCGAGACGGAAGATGTCTGGGGGAAAATCTTCCAGCAGGCGGGAGAGCGCTATCCCGAGCCGAAGCTGGTTCTCTTTTCCAATCAGGTCCGATCAGCCTGCGGGTCAGCCTCTTCGGCGACCGGGCCCTTCTATTGTCCGGGAGATCAGAAGGTCTATATCGATCTTGGCTTTTACCGCGAGTTGAAGACCCGGTTTGAGGCGCCGGGGGACTTTGCCCAAGCCTATGTGATTGCCCATGAAGTGGGGCACCATATCCAGAATATCACGGGGGTGCTGCCGAAATTCAATCAGATGCGGCGCTCTATGAGCAAGCTGGAAGAAAACCAAATGTCGATCCGGGTCGAATTGCAAGCAGATTGTTATGCTGGCGTCTGGGCCCATCGTACCAACCAGAAAGGCCTGTTGGAGCAGGGGGATCTGGGAGAAGCCCTGAATGCGGCTACCCAGATCGGTGATGATGCCTTGCAGAAGCGCACGCAAGGTTATGTAGTGCCTGACAGCTTCAACCACGGCACGTCCGCTCAGCGCAAGGCATGGTTTACCCGTGGCTATGAGGGCGGCAAGGTGGCGGCGTGTGATACCTTTTCTGTCGCCAATCCCTGAGACACGCCCTTTAAGGACAAAAGAAAACCCGCCGGGCAGGAGCCTTGGGCGGGTTTTCTGTATTTGAGTGTCAGCGGTTGCGGCTGTTATTCCGGGCGCTGCTCCATGCCTTTTTTCACCCGGATCAGATTGGTGAAGCGGGTGAAGAGATAATGACTGTCCTGCGGGCCAGGAGAGGCTTCGGGGTGATACTGCACCGAGAAGATCGGTTTGCCGTCTACCGCCAGGCCGCAGTTCGAGCCGTCAAACAGCGACACATGGGTCTCGGAGACGCCAGCAGGCAGGGTCTCACCATCAACGGCGAAGCCATGATTCATCGAGGTGATCTCGACCTTGCCGGTGGTCTTGTCTTGAACCGGATGGTTGGCGCCATGGTGGCCCTGATGCATTTTCTCGGTCTTGGCACCAAGGGCCAACGCCAGCATCTGATGGCCAAGGCAAATGCCGAACAAAGGAATGCCCGCCTCGATCACCGCCTTGATGGCGTCGACGGCATAGGTGCCGGTTGCTGCCGGGTCGCCGGGGCCGTTCGACAGGAAGACCCCGTCGGGATTAAGGGCAAGGATCTCTTCGCCGGTTGCGGTGGCAGGCAGGACGGTCAGCTTGCAGCCCTGTGCTGCCAGCAGACGCAGGATGTTGCGCTTGACGCCAAAGTCGATGGCCACCACATGGAAAGCATCTTCGGCGCGTTCGCCATAGCCCTTGTCCCATTGCCAAGGGGTTTCATTCCATTCGAAGCTGGCCGCCGTGGTGACATCCTTGGCGAGGTCAGCCCCGACAAGACCATTCCAGCCCGCTGCCTGACGTTTGAGGGCGTCGACATCGAAGTCACCATCCGGAGCGTGGGCGATGACCGCATTGGCCAGACCCTTTTCGCGGATGAGAGCTGTCAGGGCGCGGGTGTCCACACCGGCAATGCCGATGATGCCACGGCTTTTCAGCCAGGCGTCGAAATGGCGGGAGGCACGATAGTTGGATGGTTCCGTGATATCGGTCTTGATGACCGTGCCGCGGACGCCCGTCTCGCTTTCCATGTCGATCGTCTCGACGTCTTCCTCATTGGTGCCGATATTGCCCACATGCGGGAAGGTGAAGGTGACGATCTGGCCAGCATAGGAGGGATCCGTCAGGATTTCCTGATAGCCGGTGATGGCGGTGTTGAAGCAAACCTCGGCAACTGCAGAGCCAGTGCTGCCGATGCCTTGTCCTTCAATGACAGTGCCGTCCGCCAAGACAAGCAAGGCGGTTGGTTTGGTATCTTCCCAAGGTGCTGGGGCCGAGTTGGTAGCGGGGTGAGCCATGCCGAATGCGTCCTGAAAGTGTTTCGTTTCCCTCGTCCAAGCCAGTGACAGTGTCAGGTTCGTGCCAGTTTGCAGCCCGCCAGCGCCCGTCAGGCGCTTGCAGAACATGGACGGTTTGGCGGATTTGGGAAACACCTGTTCTCAGAAGACATGATCTAGGGCAAAAGATGGCCATCGTCAATGTGATGTTGAAAATTAATCAGATAATAGTTCTGATTTTCTACTTTATTCGGCATTTTGTGTTGTGGTGCTGCGTAAATCTCCTCTGGCGACCGAGATCTTTTTGTTGTACATGCTCAGATCCTTCGTAGCGACGAAGGGCTATAAGTGGAATGTCGACTTGCTCTTTGGCCGCTGTGGCTGTATTCAGGTTAGGTTTTTGTGATAGCCAAATGGCGTCCAAAAGCACTGGTTGCCGCCATGTAACGGTGCATTGTCCGTGAATCTTGACGCACGAGCGATGCGGTAAGTCTTTGAAGAAAGATGTGGTCTGGCTTTGATAGACATTTGTGTCGACAGACTATGTCCAGATGAAACTTCTACCGTCGAGATCTGGCAGCGGTACCATGGGTGCCCGGCCAGTCATGAGATGTGAGGCAAATATGCGTGAGCAAATTTCGGAACACCTGAAAGAAGCGATCAAGGCTCAGGACAAGCGTCGGATTGCGACCTTGCGACTGATCAGCGCTGCGATCAAGGATCGGGATGTCGAAGCACGTGGACAAGGCAAGGAACGGGTTTCTGACGACGAATTGCTGCAAATTCTGGCCAAGATGGTCAAACAGCGCGATGAGTCGATTGCAATTTATGAAGAGGCCGGTCGGCTGGAACTTGCTGAACAGGAGCGGGAAGAAGCGGTGATCATCAAGGAGTTCCTGCCTCAGCAAATGAGTGAAGACGAGGTTGCGGCTACCTGCTCGCGGGCGGTCGAGGAACTGGATGCCGGTGGCCTGCGCGATATGGGCAAGGTGATGGCGCATCTGAAGGCGCATTATCCGGGGCAAATGGACTTTGGTAAGGCAAGCTGCATCGTCAAGGGCATGTTGCTTTGATCTGACCGTTTGTTTTGACAGAGTTTCGCAATGGCTCCCTTGGTCGGGGGCCATTGTGCGTTTGACCTGCCGTCTCTTTACGAGACTGGCATTTTGCCCCACTTTCTGTAGCATGAAGGGGGTGGCAATTGGGAGCCATTCGGCTCGCGAGCCCGGATCAAAGGCTGATGCCTGATCGATGGCTGATAGAAGAATGAAAGTCTGGTCGCATCCATGAAGTTTCCGCAAAGTCTGCTGGAGGAAATCCGTGAACGGATTCCGGTATCGGATGTGGTGGGTCGCAAGGTCAAGCTGCGCCGCCAGGGGCGGGAATATGCCGGTTTGTCGCCCTTCAACAAGGAAAAAACACCGTCTTTCTTCGTCAATGATCAAAAGCAGTTCTATCATTGCTTCTCCTCTGGCAAACATGGGGACATTTTCAAGTTTCTGATGGAGACCGAAGGACTGAGCTTTCCCGAGGCTGTCGAGGCGCTGGCGCAACAGGCGGGCGTTGTCCTGCCTTCACCGGACCCTCAGGTTGAACGGCGGGAACGGGAACGGGCCAGCCTTTATGATGTGATGGAAATGGCTGCGCGCTATTTCCAGCTGCAGTTCAGCTCGGACCTCGGGCGTGAGGCAAGGCGGTATGCGCAGGCGCGTGGCCTGACGGGGGAAACGCTCAAGACCTTCCGCTTCGGCTATTCTGCCAATAGTCGCGATCATCTGAAAAGTTATTTGCTGGAGCGCGGTGTCAGCGAAGAAGATATGCTGGCGACCGGGCTGGTGATCAAGCCTGATGATGGTCGGGCGACCTATGATCGATTCCGCAATCGTCTGATGATCCCGATTGAGGATGAAAAGGGTCGCGTGGTGGCTTTTGGTGGCCGTATCCTTGATCCGGACGGCAAACCGAAATATCTCAACTCGCCCGAAACCAAGCTGTTCTTCAAGGGCACGATGCTGTTCAACGCCCATCGGGCGCGACAAGCTGCCTATGAGGCAGGGTCGGCCATTGTGGTCGAGGGCTATATGGATGCGATTGCCCTGCATCAGGCGGGCATACGCAATGTGGTGGCCTCCCTTGGAACCGCCTTTACCGAGCAGCAGATTGCCCGCATGTGGCGCTTCTCCAATGAGCCTTACATCTGTTTTGATGGCGACCGGGCAGGGCGACAGGCGGCCCACCGCTCGATTGAGCGCATTTTGCCCAGTTTGAAGGCTGGTTATTCCTTCCAGTTCGTCTTTCTGCCAGACGGCAAGGACCCGGACGATCTGGTGCGCAGTGGCGGGGCCGAGGCCTTCCGGCCGGTGCTTGGTTCGGCCAAGCCGTTGTCCGAGGTTATCTGGGAGCGGGAGCTGGACGCTCAGCCGGTCGATACACCAGAGCGCAAGGCGGCGTTTGAGAAACGAATTGAGGATCTGCTCAATACCATTCAGGATGAGCGGGTTCGGCGACAATATCAATTGTCGTTTAAATCGGCGCTCTCGACCCTGTTCTGGCAACAGGAGCGGCAGAAGCGGGATGAAAGCCGCAATCGCGGATTCACCGGCGGTGGGGCGCGGGCTGGCAAGGGGGCAGGGCCATCGAATGCCTTGCAAGCATCGGGCAATATATCGCGGGTGCCGGAAGAGGGGCAGTCGACCGAATATGAATATTGCCTCATTGGTCTGGCGATCCACATGCCTTTCCTGTTTGAGGAATTTGCCGAACAGATTCTCGAACTGCCGTTCCAAAAGGCAAGCCTTGAGGCCTTCAAGCATGTGCTGGCGCAAATCATCTTCGATCACAAAGCCCAATCCTATGAAGATGTCTATTTTCATTGCGGCGATGACTTGAAGGGGCTGCTTGACGACCTTCATGGGTTTGAGGAACGCAAGGAGGATGGCAGCCTTGTTTATCCATGGGGCTGGCGTCTTGCCGGGCGTCGGCGGGTGCATCAATTGGTCTATGGGCCTTCGCGGCTCTTCCTGCAGCGTCTGTTCCAGTCCTATCTGAATGTGCTGGAAGTGCGTGAGATCGAGAAGGACCTCGAGCGGGAAATGGGGCAATTGTCCGGCTCGGTGGATGAGGCCCTGTTCGATCGCATCCGCACCCTCAATAACGAGCTGCATCGGCGGCGCGAGGAAAATCTGCGTGAAGAGCAGGAGCTGTCCGAGCTTTACAATCAGATGAAGGAAAGCGGGATTTCGGACACTCTGGAAGATACCTTGGCGCAATTGGCCAAGCCGGGCATGAGCTGACCTGTACCGAATCAGCTTCATTCTGGTCAAAACGAATCAGTTGCTTTGCTTACTTGGCCGTGCGGGAGGACTTGATTGCAGGGTAAATTGCGCTAAATGATTCAAAAAAGTCGGTTTTCTGGCGGTTTTTGACGTCTGTGGGGGTTGCCGAATCGAATCACTGCGCTAAATATCATGGTTCGGCAGCGCTATGCGCCAAAGTCAAGTTGGCGAGGGAATGATTGTTAGCTGCATTATTCAAAGGAAACCTGAGCCGCAGACCAATTGGTCTGACCGGCCTGATTGGGTGTGGATAGGGTCTTGAGGGGTTAAGACAGCTGCATGCAACAGGTTTCGGTTAAGGGGCGTTTAACGTCAACACGGTATGAAGGTCCGATAATCCTGAAAAATCATGCCACTGGCAAGGCGAGTGCCTGATGGATATGAAATAGCGTCCGTGCGAATGGATGACGTTCAGCACAGGGTCTGAATGGAGCATCCTTGGAGACAGGAATGGCAACAAAGGCAACACAGAATACTGAAGAAAAGTCCGGCTCAGAAGGTGCAAGTTCCGACGCGCCGCTGCTGGACATGACCGCGTCTGCCGTCAAGCAGATGATCAAGACTGCCAAGAAGCGCGGATATGTCACCTATGACGAGTTGAACGAGGTTCTGCCTTCTGAAGAAGTTTCCTCCGAGCAGATCGAGGATACCATGTCGATGTTGTCTGACATGGGCATCAATGTGATCGAGGCGGAAGAAGCCGAAGAAAACGAAAGCGAGAGCAATTCGACCGAGTTGGTGGAAGCCAAAGGGTCCACGGCTGTTGCGAAAACCACGACCAGCAAGGAGCCGACGGACCGGACCGACGATCCTGTGCGGATGTATCTGCGCGAGATGGGGTCGGTTGAGCTTTTGTCGCGAGAAGGCGAGATTGCCATTGCCAAGCGGATCGAAGCCGGTCGCGAGGCGATGATTGCCGGATTGTGCGAAAGCCCGCTGACTTTTCAGGCCATTATTATCTGGCGTGACGAACTGGTCGAAGGCAATATTCTGCTCAGAGACATCATTGACCTTGAGGCCACCTATGCTGGCCCGGACAATGACGTGGATGACGACGAGGAAGAGGGCGATGAGACTGCGGAGGGCGTTGCCACCGAAGCATCCGGGGCGCCCGCTGCTTCGTCTGATACGCCAAAGCCTGCTGCTGCCGCTCAGCCGAAATCCGGCGAGGAGGGGGAAGAACCCGAGAGCGAAGGGGAAGGCGACGACGATGACGATGACGATCTCGAGAACAACATGTCTCTCGCGGCGATGGAAGCCGAGCTGAAGCCGAAGGTTCTGACGATTTTCGACCAGATTGCCGACGACTACAAGAAGCTGCGCCGCCTGCAGGATCAAATCGTTGAAGTCCGCATGGCCAACAAGGCTCTGTCTCCTCAGCAGGAAAAGAAATATGACAAGCTGAAGGAAGACATCATTGTCGAGGTCAAGAGTCTGTCTTTGAACCAGAATCGTATCGATGCTCTGGTCTCCCAGCTCTATGACATCAACAAGCAGCTTGTCGGTCGTGAAGGGCGTCTGCTGCGTCTGGCCGAAGCCTACGGTGTCAACCGTGGTGAGTTCCTCAAGCAATATCAGGGTCACGAGCTGGATCAGGCATGGTCCGAGCGTGTTGCGACTTTGACCAGCCGTGGCTGGAAAGACTTCATCCATCACGAGATGGACCGGATTGCTGAACTGCGTGAAGACATCCAGATGCTGGCAACCGAGACGGGCCTTGAAATCGGCGAGTTCCGCCGCATCGTTTCCTCCGTGCAGAAAGGCGAGCGGGAAGCCCGTCAGGCCAAGAAGGAAATGGTCGAAGCCAACCTGCGTCTGGTGATTTCGATCGCCAAGAAATACACCAACCGCGGTCTGCAGTTCCTCGACCTCATTCAGGAAGGCAATATCGGCCTTATGAAGGCGGTCGATAAGTTCGAATATCGCCGTGGGTACAAATTCTCGACCTATGCGACCTGGTGGATCAGGCAGGCGATCACCCGTTCGATCGCCGATCAGGCCCGGACCATTCGTATTCCGGTGCATATGATAGAGACAATCAACAAGATTGTCCGCACCAGCCGCCAGATGCTGCATGAAATTGGTCGTGAGCCAACGCCGGAAGAGCTGTCTGAAAAGCTGCAGATGCCGCTTGAGAAGGTCCGTAAGGTGCTGAAAATCGCCAAGGAGCCAATCTCCCTTGAAACGCCAATCGGCGACGAGGAAGACAGCCATCTGGGTGATTTCATTGAGGACAAGAATGCGATCCTGCCAATCGATGCGGCCATTCAGGCCAACTTGCGCGAGACCACGACCCGCGTGCTGGCCTCGCTCACCCCGCGTGAGGAACGCGTGCTGCGCATGCGCTTTGGCATCGGCATGAATACCGACCACACGCTGGAAGAGGTTGGTCAGCAATTCTCGGTGACCCGTGAGCGTATTCGTCAGATCGAAGCCAAGGCGCTGAGAAAACTCAAGCATCCAAGCCGCTCACGCAAACTGCGCAGCTTCTTGGACAGCTAAGGGCATCTTGGATTTGGAAACAAAAAGGCCGGACGATTGTCCGGCCTTTTTCGTTCTGGACCATGTTGGCAATGGCTTATTGGGCCAACTCCCAGCTGGTGTTGATGGTGATGGACATGGACAGGGTGCCTTCGGCGACGGGGACGTCGGCGACCATCATCTCTGCTTTGCCGGCGCGCATCATCATCGGGACCGGGGGACGATTGCCGCCATTCTCGCTTAGTGAGGTGAGGCGTTTGATGCTGGTGCCCAGCTCAGTGGCATAAAGCTCGGCCTTGGCGCGGGCATTGGCAATGGCCGCCTTGCGGGCTTCGTCCATCAGATTCGCTTTATCAGAGACATCAAAGCGGAGGCCCGACATGTTGTTGGCCCCGGCATTGACCAGAGCGGTGAGAACCGAACCGACATTTTCCAGTTTGCGAATTTTCACGCCAACCTGATTGTTGACCACATAGCCAACAATTTCAGGCGCGCGCTGGATGTTGGAATTGTTGTTTTGCGGATAGACGATTTCAGGATGGATGTTGAAATTGTCTGTCTGGATGTCTTTCTTGTCGATGCCTGCTTTTTCCAGCTCGGCAAACAGGGCCTGCATCTTGGTGTTGTTTTCGGCTAAGGCCTGCTGGGCTTGTTTGGCGCGGGACTGGACGCCTGCACTGACGAGGGCCATGTCCGGGGCCATGTCTATGATGCCGGTTCCGGTGACCGAGATCGTGCCGCCCTTGGCCTCATCAGCATGGGCTGGTAGCGCCAACAGGGGCAGGACGGTGGCAAGGGCCAGAAACTGCTTTTTCATGAGTTATGTCTCCGAATATCAAATGCCTTGGCTTGAAAGCGCGGGGCAATGGTCATTGAAAAGGGACCAGTCGCAGCAAGGACCATGGTTTTGAAACCAAGCCCGATTGTGGGGTGAGTGTTGTGCGACTTTGTGGCTGGATTAGGGAGTGAGGACTTATCGTCGGGGATAACCCGGATGCATGGCTTGGAAGGCCTATTCTGCTATCCACTGGTTGGCGTTGCGGGGCTTGCCTGTCGGCGCATTTCAGTATAGGTCAGATGCACCCTGCTGTTGCAGTCCGCTGTCAGGACGAGCAAGCCGGTTCGGGACAGTAGCTCAATTGGTTAGAGCCGACCGCTCATAACGGTCTGGTTGGGGGTTCAAGTCCCTCCTGTCCTACCAACCTTTTCAATAACTTAGCTATGATTTTACGGTTTGTTTGCGCGGTTGTGCCCCGATTGCGTCTTCCTTTGCTATTCCATCGTCCGCTGGGCAACCTTTACGCCGTTGGTGATGCCGGCGGAAGGGTAGAGGATGATTGGGTCGCCTTCTTTCAGGCCGTCGAGGATCTGGGCCTTGATGCCATTGTTGCGGCCGATATTGACGCGGGCTTGCTGGGCCTTGCCGTCGATCACTTTGAAGACGGCCCAGTCTTCACCATCGCGGAAGAGGGCGTTGGATGGAATGATCAGGGAGCCGTCGCTTTCCCAAATAACGATGCGGACCTCGACCCGATAACCATGGCCAAGGCGCAGGCGCGTGTCTCTGGGACCGGTAAATTGGATGACCGCATTGACGCGCTGTTCTTCAACGCCAAGGGAGGAGAATTTCTTGAAGCCCCAAGGGTCGACCCGTTCGACCTCGCCGGAGAGGGTGGCTTCCCCACCCCAATCTTCAATGATCACCCGATCGCCGGGGCTGACCTGCACCGCGTCGGTGGAGAGCAGTTCGACCACCACTTCGAGGTCATTCTCGATGTTGCCGATTTCCATGATCGGGGTGCCTGCAGTCAGCGTCGTTTCGCTTTGCTGGATGACGCGTAGGATATGCCCGGTGGTTGGGGCTTTGAGCGGGATGGCATGATCGTCGGCCTGAGCACTGGTTGGCTGTGGGTCATCAAAGCTGATCAGACGGGCGCGGGTATTGGCAAGCTCGGCTTCGCGCATGGCAATGGCGGCTTCTGCGGTGTCGCGGATGGCGCTGGCGCTGCGCACCATGCTTTGCTTGCGGTCAAGGGCAGCTTGGCTTTCGCTGCCTTTGGCGGCGAGTTGCTTGGAACGCTGCCATTCGCTGTCGGCAAATTCCAGATCGGCGATGGCCTTGTTGAGGTCTGCGCGGGCGACCCGCAGGGCGGCTTCAGCAGCGGTGACCGCAGCGCGGGCCTGCTCGCGGGTGCGGATGTCGAGGGCGGCGGGATTGAGCGGTCGCATTTGGGCGACGACGGTTTCATTGCGGATCACCGCGTCACCGGGTTTGGCTTCCACCCGCATCAGGCGTCCGGCCACCGGGCTGGAGACCACATAGGCATCATGCACCCTTGTGCGGCCTTCTTCATTGATGGTCTGGATCATGGCGCCGCGTTTGGCGACATCCATATCGACCATCAAGGGGCGCGGCCAGAAGGCATAGGTCAGCGCGGCGGCGGTGACCAGCAAGGCGGCGATGGTGAGAAAAGAACGAGATTTTCTTTTGGCCATGAGATAACTCCCAGCGTGAACTGGATCATTCCCTGATTTTGAGGGCGGACACAAGGTCGGCCCGGTCGATGTCGCGTTTCACCAGCCAGCCGGAAAAAGCCGCAGCCATGAGGACGGCAAGCGCAGCGGTGCCGTAGCTGGCAGGCGAAAAGATGATGGGGACCTGATAGAGGTCGGTGCTGAAACCTTCTGCCATGGCATAGACCAGATAATAGCCCAGAAGCGAGCCAAGGGGCAGGGCGGTGAGTGTGATCACGCCCAGTTCACCAAGCAGCACAAAGGCCGCCTCGGCGCGGGTGAAGCCCATGACGCGCAGGCTGGCAAGATCGCGCAGGCGTTCGGCATAAGCGATGCGGGCGGCATTATAGACGATGCCAAAGGTAATGATGGCGGCGATGGCCAGCATGACATAGCGGGTGGAGCCGGCGCCCGTATCCATCATTTTCTGCAAGGCGGCACGGGCGTCGGATTTGAGGCTGACTCCGGCGACATAGGGGCGGTCTTTGAGTTGCTTGAAGATGCGGTCTTTTTGTTTCATGTCGATGCGCAAATAAGCCGTTGAGATGCGCAAAGGTTCTTTCAGCTCGCGATTGAGCGCGTCGAGCTGCATATAGGCGGGCGAGCCTATGAGGCTTTCAGCGATGTTGGCGACGGGGATGGTCAGCGTCGGGCGGCGGCCTTCGAGGATGTCGACGGTCAGGCTTTGCCCCGGCACAATGTCGAGTGTCTTGGCGAGGGCCTTGGACAGCACGATGCCTTGCGGCCCCAGCGGAATGGGGGAGAGATCGCGGGCGACAGCGCGTTTGAGGCTCGGGTCATTGATGAGGCCGGTGATGCCGCCGCGATAGCTGTTCAGCCCATGACGCAGGACGGCAGCAACAGAGCGCTCCGGCTCGACCTGCAGGATGCCGGGCATGCTTTGCAGCTCATGAATGGTGCGGCTGGCGAGCGGATGGGTGAAGGTGACGGTGACCTCCGACCGATCCATGACATTGAAGGTCAGGTCCATGGTTTTGTCGAACCCTGCCAGCAGGGAAATCATCGAGACCGAGAGGGCCATGCCCGCCGAAATGCCTGCAAGCGAGCCGAGCATGCGGCCCGGCTGGCGGGTGAGGCGGCGCAGGATCATCCGGCTTGGCTGATCGAGCAGGCGGTTGAGGCTGGCGCCAAGGCGTCCGGTGCGGGAATAGTCGGCCGGAGCCGGAGGGCGCATGGCGACCGCAGGCGTTAGGGCAAAGACCGTGCGCAACACCAACAGGCCTCCGGCGGAAGCCGCCAGAATGGAGGTGGCAAAGGCCGTGACAAAGGCCGCGGGTTCGAGCTGGAAGACCAGAATGGGGAATTTATAATAGGCTTGATACATGGTGAGCATGCCACGCCCCAGCGCGATGCCACCCAAACAGCCGATCAGAGCGCCGCCAATCGCAATCACCAGTACGAATTTGAAATAATGGCCGCCGACCTCCCAGTTTGTGTAGCCAAAGGCTTTGATCAGGCCGATTTGTTCACGCTCGGCCTGCACCATGCGGGAAATGACGATGTTGAGCAGGAAGGCGGCGACGGCCAGAAAGATTGGCGGCACGACGCGGGAGGACGATTCCATGCCCTTGATTTCTTCGGCGATGAAGCGGTTCGAAGTCTGGTCCTTGAGGCCATAGGCCCCAAGCCCACCATAGGGGTCGAGAATGCGGTCGATCCGGTCGAGGATGTCGGCGAGATTGTTGCTGCGGCCCAGAGACAGGATGGCTTCGTTGAAGGCCCCTTGCATGTCATAGGCCGCCGACAGGGCGGTCTGGCTCATCCAGATGACACCAAAGCGGCTGTCGTCGGAGATCATTTCCCCCGGCGCGACGCTATAGAGAAATTCCGGTGACTGGGCGAGGCCGACAATCAGGAAAGACCGGCGGGCGCCATTCATCGTGGCGGAGAGATGATCGCCGGGGGTGAGGCCATGGGCCTTGGCAAAGCTTTCGAGCAGCAGGATCTCATTGGCATTGTCGCGGCTGATGCGGCGGCCATCGGTCAGATGAATTTCATTCAATCGCGGCCTGCCATCATCGGGCAGGGAAACGGCGCTGGCACGCAAGGGAAGCGCCAGACCGGGCAGGCTGATCAGGGCTGACCCCGTCACCCGACCTTCGGCAGCCGAAATGCCGGGCAGGGCGGCCAGATCGCGGATGACATGGAGCGGTGCCCGTTTGACGGGGGCGAAAATGTCGGCCAGCCGGTTGCGCTCATAATAGGCGCGTTTGGTCTCGGACAGGGAGGTGACAACGCCCGACATCATGACCAGCAGCATGACGCCGGTGGCGATGACGGCGGCAATGGCAATAGCCTGCCCCTTCATGCGCCAGAGATCCCGTGCCAGCTTTTGGTTGAGTGGAGACATGCTCACCTCTTTCGCCTTACCATTCGATCTGGTCGGGGGTGAGTTTGGTCTGATTGATCACGACTTCGCGGATTTGCCCGTCGGCAAAATGCACCACCCGGTCGGCCATGGCGGCGGTGTTGGCGGCATGGGTCACGATCAGAAGCGTTGCGCCGAGCCGTTCATTGACATCGCGCAGCACCTCGAGCACCACCCGGCCCGTGGTGCTGTCGAGCGCCCCGGTGGGTTCGTCGCAAAAGAGGACAGTGGGCTTTTTGGCGATGGCGCGGGCAATGGCGACCCGTTGCTGCTCACCGCCGGACAATTGGGCCGGGAAATGGTGGGCACGGTCGGCAAGGCCAACAAGGGCCAAGGCTTCGTCCGGCTCCATCGGGTCTTCGGCGATTTCGGTGACCAGTTGGACATTCTCATAGGCGGTTAGGCTCGGCATCAGATTGTAGAATTGGAAGACAAAGCCCACATGATCGCGGCGATAGAGGGTGAGGCGGTCATCGGACAGGGCGGTCAAGTCGAGGTCTTGAAACAAAACCGTGCCATCGGTGGCGCGATCCAGACCGCCGACAATATTCAGCAAGGTGGATTTGCCGCTGCCGGATGCACCCAGCAGAACGACCATTTCGCCATTGGGGATTTCGAGATCGACCCCGCGCAAGGCATGAACGGCGGCGTTGCCTTCCCCATAGACTTTGGTCAGGCCCGTTGTCTTGAAGGCCCAAGAGACGGGTTGGCTCATCGACATGTCTTGGCTCTTTCGCACGAGGGAAAGGATATTGCAGTGGCTTGAATATAAGACCGTCTGGCTGCGACTTCCAGTGGTAAGGATCAATCCAGCGTCTTGCGGAAGCGCAATAAGGCAATGGCCGAAAGCGCTATCGTGAAGATGAGAAGCGCGATCAAGGGGGCGCGCATGGCATGGATATCGGCCCCTTTGAGCATGATACCGCGCACCAGCCGCAGGAAATGGGTCAGGGGGAAGATCTCGCCAATCACTTGCGCCCAGCCCGGCATGCCCTTGAAGGGGAACATGAAGCCGGACAAAAGCAAAGAGGGGAGGAAGAAGAAGAAACTCATTTGCATGGCCTGCATCTGGCTGCCTGCGACGGTGGAAATGGCATAACCAATCAGCACCAGCGAGCAGATAAAAATGAAGACGCCGAGCAACAACAGCCAAAGAGAGCCGACAAAGGGCACGCTGAACAGGGTTTTGGCGGCAACCAGCACCACGGTCACCTGCACCGCGCCGACCGCCAGATAGGGCATGATTTTGCCGAGCATGATTTCAAACGGCGTGGCGGGCATGGCGAGGAGATTTTCCATCGTGCCGCGCTCAACCTCGCGGGTCAGCGCCATTGAGGTCATCATCACCATGATCAGTTGGAGAATGACCCCGAGCAGCCCCGGCACGATGTTATATTGGGTGATGCCCTCTGGATTATAGCGGCGATGAACGACGATATCGATGTTGGACGCGTCCGGCTCGACCTGACCCAATTCACGTTGGAAGGCCTGTTTGGCCACGGTCGTCAGGGTGGAGACCGCACCGGAAGACGCCGCCGGGTCGGTGGCGTCGGCTTCGATCAGGATTTGTGGCTGGTCACCTTTCAGCACCCGTCTGGAGAAATCGGACGGGATGGTGACGATGAAGGAAACGCGGCCCTCTTCCATCAAGCGGCTGGCCTCCAGATGGGAGCTGACCACATGATCGAAGCGGTAATAATCGGTGATTTCGAGGGCCGAAACCATGGCGCGGGTGAATTGATCCTGCGAGGTGGTGACGAGCGCTGCGGGCAATTGTTTGGGGTCGGTGTTGATGGCAAAGCCAAACAGAGCGAGCTGGATGAGCGGGATGCCAATCATCATGGCAAAGGTGATGCGGTCGCGCATCATCTGGGTGACTTCCTTGGCCAGCAGGGCATAGAGACGGGAGAAGGAGAAATAGTGGTTCATGACCGCTCTCCTTGTTTGTTGTCGGCCATATTGTCGGTCGACTGGCTCATATATTGGATGAAAACATCCTCCAAGGTCGTTTCTCCGGCGGCGGCGCTGATGTCGAACCGGCTGGCGGTCTGGCGGACGATCTGCTCGAGTTTGACTTTGTCTTTGCCAACCACATGCAGATCATTGCCGAAGGGGGCGACCTGATCGACGCCGTCCATTTGGGTCAGGGCTTTGGCGGCTATCAGGGCATTTTTACCCGACAGGATGAAGGTATGCAGCCCCGCTTCGGCCACCACTTCTTGCACGGTACCTGAGGTGAGCAGGCTGCCATAGGCGATATAATTGATCCGGTGACAGCGTTCTGCCTCGTCCATATAGTGGGTGGAGACCATCACGGTCATGCCATCGGCGGCAAGGGCATGGATTTCGTCCCAGAATTCGCGCCGGGCCTTGGGGTCAACGCCCGCGGTGGGCTCATCAAGCAGCAATAGCTTTGGTTTGTGCATGATGCAGGCAGCAAGCGCCAGACGCTGTTTCCAGCCGCCGGACAAAAGCCCCGCCAATTGATGTTTGCGCGAGGTGAGGCCGAGATTTTCCAGTGTGTCGCGGACATGGTCGCGGGCCGGGCTGAGGCCATAGAGCCGGGCGACAAAGAAGAGATTTTCCTCAATCGTCAGGTCGGTATAGAAGGAGAATTTCTGCGTCATATAGCCGACCTGCCGTTTGATCTTCAACTGGTCGTCATGCAAATCATAGCCGAGCACCGTGCCTTCGCCCTCATCGGGGGTGAGCAGGCCGCACATGACGCGGATGGTCGTCGTCTTGCCCGAGCCATTGGGACCAAGAAAGCCGGAAATCTCTCCCTGATCGACGGACAAGGAGACATTGTTGACGACTGTCTTGTCGCCAAAGCGTTTGACGAGATTGCGGACATCAATGGCTTTCATGCCTGCCTCCTCACTTCACTGATGCTGGGGATGGCACAAGCCGCACCGAGACGATCTGGCCGGGCTTAAGGCTTGAGCCATCGGCGGGCCGTGCCTCGATCTGATAGACCAGCTTTTGGCGATTTTCGAGGGAATAGATGACCGGCGGGGTGAATTCCGGGCCGTCGGAAATGTAATTGACGATGGCCTTGTTGGGGCCGGTGCAGCCATCGCATTCAACATCGAGCTGGCTGCCGACCTTGATCGAGGCAAGGTCTTTTTCAGGCAGATAGAGACGCAATTTGGTGCCATTGTCGGGCAGCAGCGACAAGATCGGGGCTTGCGGGCCTGCGACTTCACCCAGATCGCGGATGATATCGACGATGATACCGGTCTGGCTGGCTTTCAGCGTGCGTTTGCGCAGACGCCATTCGGCTTTTTCCAGAGCCGCTTCTGCTTGTTTGACACTGGCTTTCGCCGCTGCAATTTCATCTTCTCGAGCGGGCAGTTTGGTATAGGCAAGATTGGCTTTCAATTCTTCAACCTTGGCCTTGGCAACATCATAGGAGGTATGGGCCTGATCAAAACGGCTTTTGGAAACGGTGCCCTTTTCCATCAGTTTTTGCTGGCGGTCCATGTCGCGTTTGGCTTCTTCGGCGCTGAACTGGGCCGCCGCGATGGAGGCTTGCAGGGTGGCGATCTTTTCGGGCCGCGCCCCTCTGTTCAGGTTTGCCAGCTTGCTGCGGGCCTGTGCGATGGTGGCTTCGGCTTCGGCGACTGCAATTTCCGCGTCACGGCGTTCGAGCATAGCCAAGGGCTGGTCAAAGGCCACTCTTTCGCCGCGCTTGACCGGAATGGCGGCGATCTGAGCCGTTTCAATCGGGGCGATCAGCACATAGTCTCCTTCGACATAGCCGGTGGCCAAAGGTGCAGGCGGCAGGCAGGCATTGAAGAGCAGGCTCAGAAACGGGATGGAGCAAAGAAAGGTCATGATGCGCTCCTGTGGGCGGCAATGATGGCGCGAATGTTGGTTTGCAGGACAGACAGGACAGCGAGTGCTTCCTCGCGGTCATAGCCGTGCCAGTTCAAGTGGCGGGCAACAATCGGCTGGGCGATGCGGAAATAGGCAATTTGCGAAATGATCGAGAAGAGGGTGATGCGGGTGGATTCCTCTTCGGCGACGTGCGGCTCTGCGCCGATGGCTTCGACCCAGTGGCTTAATAAGAATTCCAACAGGGGGCGGAACAGCGTGTTGTAGATGTGATCGAAGACATCGCTCTGTTCATGGGCTTCTCTGAACAGAAAGCGGATCATCGGCTCAGCCTCTTGCAGGCTGAGCAGGATATAGGCCTGACGCAGAAACAGTTTTTCGAAGGTGGTCTCGGCTGTTTGAATGATGTCTGGCAGGGCTTGGACGCTCGGTTCCTGACGCAACCGGGTCATATGCTCGATGATGATGTCGGCACAGGCCATTTTCAAACCAGCCTTGCTGCCGAAGTGATAGGGGATCGAGGCGACATTCGTGCCTGCCGCCGCGGCAAGTTCGCGGGTGGACGTTGCGGCAAATCCTTTTTCTCCGAACAGCTGGAAAGCTGCCTTGATCAGGGCCTGTCTGGTTTGGATCGATCGTTCCTGCGCCATGTTGGATGCTCATTGAATGTGGGTTTCGGGATCCAGAATAGACCTAATTGAAAAATTAATCAATCGATTGATTGAATTTATGGGCTGTGGTTTGACGGCCAGGCGATTGCGGGGAGAGAGTGGGTTGTTTATTGAGAGGCGAAGGGTCAGAGACAAGTTTGGGAGAGACAGATGGAAACTTTGCTGGATGAACTGCGTGCCTGTGGTGATTGGTACGAGGCGTTGCGCGACCAGCATGGGCGTCTTGAAGCGCTTGAAGCCTGGCTTTGTGAGGAAGAAAGGGGCTATCGGATTTTGCCACATCGGGGATTGCGGCTGAATGCCCTGAAGCAAACGTCACTGGCCTCTGTGCGGGTGGTGATCACGGGACAAGACCCTTATCCGGGCTTGGAAGGGGACGTGCCGCACGCAATGGGACTATCCTTTTCCGTCTCGCCTGGGATCAAGCCGCCCCGTTCGCTCAACAATATCTATAAGGAATTGTCTCAAGATTGCGGTCTTGATGTGCCGCTGCATGGAGATTTGCGCGGTTGGGCAGCGCAAGGGGTGCTGATGCTGAATAGTTGCCTGACGCTTCGCCAAGGAGAGGCCGCTTCTCATGCCAAGAAGGGATGGGAAGACTTTACCGCCGCTGTGCTGGACGTGGTCAATGAGAAAGCTGATCCGGTTGTGTTTCTTGCCTGGGGCAAGCATAGCCACAAACTTGCTGCGGCCATCGATGAAAACAGGCACTGCGTTGTTCGGACCTCTCACCCGAGTCCTTTGGGGGCACGTAAGGCCGGTTTGGACTTTGATGCCTTTCTTGGATCGCGCTGCTTCTCCCGCGCCAACGGCTTTCTGAGCGACCATGGTCGAAGCGAAATTGATTGGCTGGCGCTGGGTTAGGCCTTGCTGTGTGGTGCTTGTCTTTGGTGTAAAGCTTAAAAACTACCGCTTCAGAAATTTACATCTTGTAAGGCTTCTGGCTTTAACCAGAGGGCGCAGGCGCGCTTGGCATCGGTGGATTTGGGGTAATATTTTTTCTTTAACCATCTGGTCTATTAGGGACAATTTGTCGCAAGTTTTTATTAACTCAACAATTGGTTTCATGCTTTTGCGTTGCACGCGATTAAAGGATTAATTAGAAACGCCATTTATTCTGCATTGTGGGGGTAATGCCGTTCGGCCCAGATCTGTTCAATTGTGGCAGTCGACCGAAGGCAGCATAGACATGTTATGAATGAGTCATTTTACAAGGATATCTTGGATTCACTCAATGACGGCATCTATTTCGTCAACCGTCGTCGCGAGGTGCTTTACTGGAACAAGGCCGCTGAGCAATTGAGTGGATATACAGCCGAGGAAATGCTCGGTAAGCGCTGTGCGGACAATACACTCAACCATGTGGATGAGAATGGTCGCAATTTGTGCCGAAGAGGGTGCCCTTTGGCTGGATGCATGCGCGATGGAGAATCGCGCAACGTCAATGTCTTCATGCATCACAAGGACGGGCATCGGGTGCCGGTGAGTATCCGTTCGCTGCCAATGCGTGATGAAGAGGGCAAGATTGTCGGCTCTGTCGAGATTTTTTCAGATCGCAGCCATACAATGGCAATCAGCTCCGAGGTCGAGGCGCTGCGTCAGGCCACTGTGACCGATCCGCTGACCGGCATTGGCAATCGGCGTCAGGCAGACATTTCTCTGAACAGTTTCGGCAATGCATGGCGGCAGAACAAGGTGCCGTTCGGGGTGCTCTATGTTGATATCGACAATTTCAAAAGCGTCAATGATCGTTGGGGGCACGATGTTGGAGACCGGGTGATCAAGGCTGTATCAAGCACCTTGATCGCGACGCTCAGGCCGACCGATGTCGCTTGTCGCTGGGGCGGTGATGAATTTGTCGTCTTTCTGCCCAATATCTCGGAGGGAGGGCTGGTTGCTGTTGGAAAAAGGCTGGTTCTGCTGCTCAGGGAATCATGGATCGAGCTTGACGGGGAGACCGTTTCCTTCACCGCTTCGGTGGGCGGTGCCATGTCTCGGTTCGGTGATCATGCCTGTGATGTGATGGCCCGCGCCGATGCCCAGCTTTACATGAGTAAAAAGTCCGGTCGCAATTGCTTCCATCATGAGGAAGAACTCCGGGAGGCGTCGTAAAAGACGGCACTCCCTCGACCAATCCTGCCGATTCTTTCTGGCTGCGCCTGCTTTGCGGGCCGGCCTATGCTTGATCTGGCATGGGTGAATGGCCGATAGTCGAGCATCGTTCCTTCATGAAAGGGGGAAAGGGGATTGAAACCCGCCTCTTGGCCCATTAAAACGGGGCAACTCTGATTTCCCCCCCCTTTGAAATGGTGGCGTTTGAATGGCTCGACAGTTTATTTATCACATGCATGGTCTTTCCAAGACCTATAGCGGCGGCAAGAAGGTGTTGGACAATATCCATCTCTCCTTCTACCCGGACGCCAAAATCGGCATCCTCGGCCCGAACGGGGCCGGTAAATCCACCATCCTGCGGATCATGGCCGGTCTCGACAAGGAATTTACCGGTGAGGCCTGGGCCGCAGACGGTGCCAAGATCGGCTATCTGCCACAGGAACCGATGCTGGACGAAAGCAAGGATGTGCTGGGCAATGTGATGGAAGGTGTGGCCGAGAAACAGGCCATTCTGGACCGTTACAATGAGCTGATGATGAATTATTCCGACGAAACCGCGGATGAGGGCGCTCAGCTTCAGGACATTATCGATAGTCAGAATCTCTGGGATCTGGAAAGTCAGGTCGAGATGGCAATGGATGCGTTGCGCTGTCCTCCCTCGGATGCCGATGTTTCCGTCTTGTCGGGTGGTGAGAAGCGCCGCGTGGCCTTGTGCAAGCTGCTCCTGGCCGAGCCTGACCTGCTGCTGCTCGATGAGCCGACCAACCATCTGGACGCGGAAACCGTGCATTGGCTTGAAAAGCATCTGCGGGACTTCAAGGGCGCCGTGCTGATCATTACCCACGATCGCTACTTCCTTGACAATGTTACCGGCTGGATCCTCGAACTCGACCGTGGGTCGGGCATCCCTTATGAAGGCAATTATTCCGCCTATCTGCAATCGAAAGCCAAGCGTCTGGCACAGGAAGGCCGCGAAGAGGCCGCCCGCCAGCGTGCCCTGTCTCGCGAGCAGGAATGGATTGCCGCAAGCCCGAAAGCCCGTCAGGCCAAGTCCAAGGCGCGTATCAAGGCCTATGATGAATTGCTCAAGCGCAACGAAGAGCGTGCGCCGGGCACGGCCCAGATTATCATTCCACCCGGAGAGCGTCTGGGAGATGTGGTGATTGAAGCCGAAGGCCTCAAAAAAGGTTTTGCAGATCGTCTGCTGATCGATGGGCTTGATTTCAAACTGCCACCGGGCGGCATTGTTGGCGTGATCGGTCCGAACGGCGTGGGCAAAACCACCCTGTTCAAGATGTTGACCGGTCAGGAACAGCCTGACGAAGGCGCCTTGCGTCTGGGCGAGACGGTTCATCTGGGCTATGTTGACCAGTCCCGTGATGCGCTGGATGCCGACAAGACCGTCTGGGAAGAGATTTCCGGTGGAGATGATATCATCAAGCTTGGCAAGCGCGAGATGAACAGCCGCGCCTATTGCTCCGCCTTCAATTTCAAGGGTGGCGATCAGCAGCAGAAAGTTGGCTCCCTGTCTGGCGGTCAGCGGAACCGGGTGCATCTTGCCAAAGTGTTGAAATCGGGCGCCAATGTGCTACTGCTCGATGAGCCGACCAACGATCTGGACACCGAAACCCTTGCCGCGCTCGAGGATGCGCTGGAGGATTTTGCCGGTTGCGCCGTGGTCATCAGCCACGATCGCATGTTCCTTGACCGTCTTGCAACGCACATGATGGCCTTTGAAGGCGACAGCCATGTGGAATGGTTTGAAGGTAACTTCGAGGATTACGAGAAGGACAAGATTCGCCGTCTCGGACCAGATGCGGTCAATCCAAAACGCGTGCAATACAAGCCTTTCTCCCGCTAAGACTTCGCATTGGAAACGGAAAGCCCCGTTCATTTGAGCGGGGCTTTTTTGTGCATGGTTTCCGAAGGATTAAGATCGCGTGCGCTCATCGCGTTGCGAGAACCAGCCGACGGTTGCGTCAGGTACACAATCGGAATGAGCGAAGTAAGGTTTGATGTCCAGCAGAGGGGTGCCATTGACGCAATCGATATGGCGAATTTTCAACCCATCTGGCAGGACTGCAAGCAATTCGACCGTCGAGATGGCAATCGGATTGGGGCGATGGGGCGAGCGCAGGGCAAAGGTGCCGTGGCTCCGATTGTCAAATTTGGGGGCCTGCTCGATCAGACTCCGCATGGCCTGATCCATCCAGTATAAGACTATGAGATGGCTACATGTTTCCACTGACTTCAGGCCGGGTAGAAAATCCGGTTTGAGACGCAAAAAGGCTTCGGTTTCGCTGTTTGCGCCACTGCGTGGACAGTCTTTGGGCGTCTGGTATTGTGTCTCGATATGGCCGATGAAGGTGAGCCAGGCATCGTTGGCCAGACAGGCGGTGTCGAGTTCTTTCTCTCCGGGGCGCTTGGGCATATGTCAACTCAATCCTTCATGCTGCGGGTCTCATTTGTATCAAATTTTAAGCAAATTTGGCTCTAGTTTTCAATGCTTTATCCTAAAATCTCGATGCCCTGTTTAGCCGTTTGTATATTCGGTTCTGGTAGTTTGGAATTCAAATAAGTCAGTTTCCCGCCGAGACGGGCGGTCAGAAATGGGAAAAGACAATGAAAACTGCCACCTTAAAAACCGAACTGGTTGACTGGAAAGTCCTTAGCGGTCAAGGCGACAGAAACAAGAGCGATGAGCTCATGCGCCATGTTGCTACATTGTTTTCGCTGACGGCTGAGCATTGTACGGACGAGCAACTCGCCACTTATGATACGGTCATGCAACGGTTGGCTGATCTGGTGTGCGAGGAAACGCGTTCCTTTGCCGCCAAGAAGCTCAGCACGCTTGGCAATGCGCCGCATCAGATCGTTCGCCGCTTTGCTTTTGATGCCATTGCTGTGGCGAATCCGGTGCTCAAGCATTCTCCGGTTTTGACCGATCAGGACCTGATTGAGGTCAGCGATGTCAAAGGCAAGGACCATATGGTTGCCATTTGCTTCCGCAAGCAGCTGTCCTGTGTCGTGACCGATGTGCTGATTGAATCAGAACATGGTTCGGTGCTGATCAAGCTGGCAGCCAACACCGATGCAGAGATTTCGCCGATCGGCATGCGCGTTCTGAAGAATGCGGCGGCCAACGATCAGGCATTGGCCAAGGAATTGTCCCGTCGCGACAAAGTCAATGGGGTCGAGGATGTCAAAGCTGCTGCGCCGTTGAAACGCACCAATGATCTCAGTGTTGCCAGCTTGTGGAAGGACATCGAGGCACAAGTGCCCGGGCCGTTATATGATCTGTCGATGCATTCCTATCTGGCACGCTATCGTTTCGAATCGTCCCTGAACAAGATCGACAAACTGGAACGGCAGGGCGTGCTCGACAAAGGGATCCTGCGGCAATATGCATCCAATGATCAGTTTGCTGATGTTGTCTGCGGCATCGCTCGCATGAGTGGCTTTCCACATCAGATTGTTGCCCGGATGATGGCGACCCTGCATTGGGAGCAGACCCTGTGTCTGTTCAAGTTGATGGGTTTCTCTGATCAGTTGGTCGAAAGCCTGTTGTCGTGCGGTCCATGGCTTTTGTGTCTGTCGCCGAACCAGTCGATGATGATTGTCAAACAATATCGGCTGTTGACGGTTGAACAGGCAAGAAGCCGGGCACTTTTGTGGCCTCAGGATGGATTACTCCTTGACTGACACGTCAAACCATTGCCAGACTGTTGATGCTGGAAGGAAATTTCCGCATCCTCAAGCCAAAGGCTGCTCCCTGTCGGGGGCGGCCCTTTGATGCAGGTGCAGTTTGTTTTCCCGATGGCCAAATCAAAATGACGCTGGTGCGGGTGGATGTCGGTTGAATGGCCCGCATGCGAATGTCGGACAAATGTCCGGGCTATTATGGGGGACGGCCAATGCATGTAACCGCCTTTCGAATATTTGTCAGAGATCTGGCAGCCGCGCGTGAATTCTATGCCAATGCGCTGGAATGGCCGATGGTTTGGGATCGCTCGGAGCAGGGCGCTGTCGGGTTTGAGCCGGGCATGCTGGTGATCATCGAGCAGGAAGACAGCCAAGGACCTCAGTCCTCGTTGATCGGGCGGTTTACCGGCCTGTCGCTGGCTGTCGACAATCTTCCCGACCTTTACAAAGCGCTGAAGGCGCGGGGTGTGCCATTTGTCGCGCCGCCAGAACGGCAATTCTGGGGGGGATCGCTGGCCCATCTGATCGATCCGTCGGGCAATATTGTCAGTCTTGTGGAATAGTGGCGCATTTGGTGCCGATTGGTTCCATCGAACATCGCGCAGAGTGAAAAAGAAAGCGGGCTTGGCCCGCTTTTTTGTTGGCTCTGTTTGTCAGTTTAATTGCGGCTCAGACCGAGCCAGCGTCATAATCGGCAAGAATGCTGCGCAGGGTTTCGACCACATTGGGTGCAATGTCGTCGCGCTGCATGCCAAAGGCAACATTGGCCATCAGGAAACCGGATTTCGAGCCGCAATCATAGGTGTCTCCCTTGAACTCGACACCAAAGAATTTCTGGTCATTGTTCAACCGGATCATCGCATCAGTCAGCTGGATTTCGTTGCCGCTGCCGGGAGGCTGCTGGGCGAGATAATCAAAGATTTCCGGCTTCAGGATATAGCGACCCGACAGGATCAGGTCCGAGGGTGCCGTGCCCGGTGAGGGTTTCTCGATCATGCCGAGAATTTCGTGGGCATCCTCGCTCTGTGTGCCGGTCTGTACGACACCATATTTGTGGGTTTCGCTCATGGGGACTTTTTCGAGCGCAACGACATTGCAGTCCTGCTTTTCGTAAATGTCCATCATTTCAGCGAGACAGCCGCGTTCGGAGTTCATGATCATGTCGGGCAACAGCAAGGCAAAGGGTTCGTTGCCGACCAGTTCGCGGGCGCAAAGAACGGCGTGACCGAGACCAAGAGGCTGCTGCTGGCGGGTGAAGCTGGTGTGACCTGCTTTTGGCAGTTCCTTGCGCAAGGTGCGCAGAATATCCAGTTTGCCGCGCTGCTCAAGGGTGTGTTCCAGCTCAACCTGAACGTCAAAATGATCTTCGATGACCGACTTGTTGCGGCCAGTGACAAAAATAAAGTGCTCAACCCCCGCTGCCTTGGCTTCGTCCACCACATATTGAATCACCGGGCGATCCACGATCGTCAGCATTTCTTTTGGCATTGCTTTGGTTGCAGGTAGAAAGCGCGTTCCCAGACCTGCGACGGGAAATACGGCTTTGCGGATCGGTCTTGCCATTCTTCAAAGACTCCAAGCTTTTCGACGTCGTACCCAATATAGAAGAAATATATCGCTTCGATGATGGCACAGGCAGCTTGAAACTTGGTTAAGGAAAAGTCCGTAGGATGGTAAACAAAATACAACTTGGCCACATTTGATTGCGATGATTCTGGCCGGGTGTTTCTGATTTGCAGATATAGGATTGTTAGATGCGCAGAATGTCTTGGTTTGCATTGTTCCGGCTCTCCGGGGAATGTGGCTCTTTTCCCCGCTCAGTCATGTCGGCTGGCATACTGATTCTCGCCCTGTCGACTGGTGAAGGGTGGGCGGCGAGTGAAGCGGGGTTTCAAAAGTGGATCCGCGATTTCTGGCCAACGGCCCGATCCGCGGGCATTTCGAGCCAGACATACAATGCCGCTTTTGCCGGTGCGCGCTATGACAGCTCGATCATCAAACGAGCCAGCAATCAGCCAGAATTTGTCAAACCGATCTGGTCTTATCTTGATGGTGCGGTGAGCGAGACCCGCATCAAGAATGGCCGCAAGATGAAAGCACAATATGCGACACTTTTGAGTCAGCTTGAACAACGCTTTGGTGTTGATCGGCATGTCCTTCTGGCGATCTGGGGGATGGAAAGCGCCTATGGTGCGATTTTCAAAAACTCCAAGCTGATCAAACCGACGATCCAGTCGCTGGCAACGCTTGGCTATGCGGATAAAAGACGCTCGAAATTTGGCCGCACACAATTGCTTGCAGCGCTGAAGATTCTGCAAAATGGGGATGTCGCTCCGTCCAGCATGGTCGGATCATGGGCAGGCGCCATGGGGCACACCCAGTTCATTCCGACCACCTATCTGTCCAAGGCGGTTGATTTTGACGGCGACGGACGGCGTGATATCTGGTCTTCGGTGCCTGATGCTCTGGCCTCCACAGCCAACCTGTTGTCGACCGCAGGCTGGGAGAGCGAAAAGACATGGGGCTATGAGGTTGCACTGCCAAAGACATTCGCTTTTGAACTGGCGGACGGGCGGGTGACCAAGAGTTTGGCTGAGTGGTCAAAACTGGGCATCAAACGGGCAAAGGGGCAGCCATTCCCGCGGCCAGACGATCAGGCCCGGTTGATCATTCCGGCTGGCTATCGTGGTCCGGCCTTCTTGATGCTGAAGAATTTCTCGGTCATCAAGCGCTACAACAATGCGGATGCCTATGCGCTCGGGGTGGGGCATTTGGCCGACCGGATTCGCGGCGGTGGTGGCTTTACCGGAACATGGCCGCGCGGCGACAGGATGTTGACCCGAACCGAGCGGAAAGAACTGCAGACGCTGCTCAATCGGCGAGGCTATGACACCGGTGGTGTCGACGGCCGGTTGGGATCCAAATCGAAGGCTGCAATCCGCCATTGGCAGAAACGCTCCGGTCGCATTCCGGATGGCTTTCCAAGTGGATATTTGCTTGAGGCTCTGCGCAAAGGCGGGTAAATCTATAGCAACGAGACAGATGAGCATCGATTGAGACCATGAGTGGACAGACGCAACATTGCAAAAGTGGATCAAAGGGCATCAGGCTTTGCCTGTCGCTGATGATTGGCGCCTGTCTGCTGTTGGAGGCGGCTCTGGTCTCTCCATTGTCCGCAGCGCCCCTGTTGCGACACGAAGCGCCTGCGGTGGCGGTCGATGACGGGCGGTATGACGTTGCGCTTGGTTTCTTTGAGCGGCTGTTCAAACGCCGCAGCCGGAAAAAAGAAGAAGAAAAGACCAAGCGTACGAAAAAGCCAGTGCGGCGGGCTGGGCCGGTCAAGCCGGTCATCTCCACGGTCAGCAAGGATCCTGATGCCGCGGTGATTGCCGTGTTTGGCGATGAATTCGGTCAGGATATTGCCTGGGGGCTGAAAGATGCCTTCTCGCAAGTCCCTGACGTGAAGGTGGAAATTCATGCCAAGCCGAGCAGCGGCATTCTCTATAATTCAAGTCGCAATGTCTTGAAGGATCCCGAGGCTTTGTTCGATTCCAAGCCCTTCAGTTTCGCAGTCGTGATGGTGGGATTGAATGATCGCATCAAGATGCCGGCGAAAAAGGATGAAGAAGGCGCTCAGATCTATCCTGCCTATGACTTCAAGACCGATGGCTGGGTCCGGTCCTATGGGCGCGAGATTGATCGGCTTCGGTTGGCTTTCGCACTGCAGGACAGGCCGGTTTTCTGGGTGGGTTTGCCGCCGGTTGGCAGCAAGAAATTGTCCACCGATCTGCGTTATCTGAACGATCTTGTCGCCAGTCGTCTGACGGAGCGTGGCGAGCGGTTCATTGATGTCTGGGATGCCTTTGCTGATGAAGAGGGGAATTTCTCCTATCGCGGCCCGGATCTGACCGGGCAGGATCGCCGTCTGCGTCAGGGCAACGCCATTCGGTTCAACAAAGCCGGGCGGCGCAAGCTTGCCTTCTTTGTCGAAAAACTTGTCGTACGCGCCTTGTCTCAATCGGTGGCCGAAGATGTGCTGCCGGACAATCTGGCCTCGGCCGATGAGGCGGCGCTGAGGGAAGGGCGTGGTGCAAGCCGGGATATCTTTGTCTTGCGCAAACCGCCGCTTGATTCCGACAAGCTGGTCAAACCTGTCGCTCTGGCGCAGCCATCGGATGCGGCAAACAAGGGAGCGCCGGTCACGCCGTCTTCCCTGTCCGTGCCGCAAATGCGGGTGGATAATTTCTCCTGGTCCGACAGCCGCTGACCGCGCCTTTTCATTCAGTGTGAGCGCTACAAACTGTCCGCTTTGGCATTTTTCGTGCTATGGCGATTGCAGGGATGTGGTCGTTTGAGTAAAAGGCTTGCATCCTCTTTAGCCGATCGCTCCGGCACGCCCCAACAGCCTCTGGCGCTCTTAAGGAATGGACGCGACTATGACCGAGACTTCACGCCACCCGGACTATGCTTTTCTCAACCATCTCGCCGATCTGGCGCGGGATGCGGTGATGCCGTTATTCCGGGCGCCGATTGCTGTCGAGAACAAGGAAGAAGCAGGGTTTGATCCAGTGACCGAGGCCGATAAACAGGCCGAGTTGGAGATGCGTCGGGCGATTTTGGCGCAATTTGCTGATCATGGCATTCTGGGTGAAGAGTTCGAAGACGAAAATCTTGATGCGGATGGGCTGTGGATTCTTGATCCGATCGACGGGACGCGCGCCTTTATTTCCGGTTTGCCAACATGGGGCACCCTGATTGGTTACCGCCATAAGGATGGCGCCTCGCTTGGCATGATGAGCCAGCCCTTTACCGGTGAACGCTATTTCGGCAACGGGCTAGAAAGCTTTTATCAGGGGCCGGACGGCAAACGTTCAATCAAGACACGGGCTTGCCATGACATAAGCGAAGCCACGCTTTTCACCACCACGCCTGATCTGTTTGTCGGGGATGAACTGATCGCTTATCGTCGGGTTGAGGCACAGGCTCGCCTGACGCGCTATGGCACGGATTGTTATGCCTACTGCATGGTAGCGTTGGGCTATGGGGATCTGGTTGTTGAATCGTCCCTGAAGCCAGTTGATATTGCGCCGCTGATTCCGATCATTGAAGGGGCTGGCGGCATTGTCACAAACTGGACTGGTGGCTCGGCCTTTGACGGTGGGCAGGTGATTGCCGCGGCCAATGAGGCTCTACTCGAGCAAGCCATCGCGCTGCTGGCGGGTAAAGTCTGATTGCCACAGACTGGCGGTCAACTTGCCACGTCGGTCAATTCCACGGGATTGCTGCCGGGGATGAAGCTGTCAAAGGCGGCCCAGAATTGTTGGCGCAGGATGTTGCGCTCCATCATCACTTCATGGCGGCTGCCAGCGATGCTGATGGCATAGGCTGCGCGGGTCGATGACGCAAACTGCTCGGCCATGTTGGTGCTGACAATGGTGTCTTGTGAGGCTGTGATGATGAGGGTCGGCGTGTGGATCGTGGCCTGAACGTCGCTTGATTGCAGATGATCCATCGCCTTGCAGCTTTCATGTAGCCAACTGGCCGTCGGTCCGGCTATGGCCAGTTCGGGAAAATCGACGAGATAGCGCCGATTGCGGTCATAGCGCGGACCGTCCGAGGTGAGTGGATTGCCTTCAAAGCCCAGCGGGTCGATTGGTTTGCGGTCGGCACCCAGCATATAGGCTTTGCCCCGTCCAAGGAAACGCAGGCAACCGGCAAGCTTGCGGATGGTCTGTTGCTGGAAGCGAAGACCCATGAAGCGGCGCTGTTGGGAGGCCAGTTCCAATAAAGGCGTGGTGATCAGGGTGCGTTCGAACAGAGTGCGCATGTGGGGCAAGTTCGAGAGCAGGATCAGGCCACCCATGGAATGGGCCAGCGCAAAATGCGGTCGCGGCGTGTCGGGAAGGGCGATCTGTTTCATGAACTGATCAAGATCGCGGCCATAATCGGCAAAGCGCCTGACATGCCCCTTCAGCGGATCGTCCAGCAATCTGTCTGACCCTCCTTGTCCACGCCAGTCAAAGGTTGCCACAGCAAAGCCCTTTTGGCGTAGCTCCTGGATCACTTCATAATATTTTTCGATGAATTCGGATCGTCCCTGCAACAGGCAGATGGTGCCCTTGGGTGCGGGGACGGTGGCAGGCCAAAGTGCTGTGCGCAAGGAAAAGCCATCATAGGTTTTCATCGTCTGGCAGCGGGCGTCCATCAGATCTGGATAATTGTCCAGCTTTTTCAAATCTTTGCGCTTGTCCGACATTCTCTTTCCCAGTTGGCGACGCTTGCCCCAGTTTACCCAAATGCTGGGGGATTGGGAGAGGAAATGCTGCCCATTGTGTCTTTTTCCCGCTCAATGGGGCGGCTGGACCCTAGAATAGTGCACCACGGCATCGGCGCAAGGATGAAGGACCGCACAAAACCCCGAACCTTGCTGGAAGGATACGGGGTTTTGCTTCTGCGGGAATTGCTCTGATGTCATTTGGATCAGGGCTTAGCGAATCCAGAAGGGACGGCGGTCGTTGCGATAGTCCCAGCGGGCGCTATGGTCATTGGCGCGCCGGTCGACACGGTTGAGGCGCCGCAGCAGCTGACGGTCGATGATCTTGCCGTTGCGGGCATTGACGGTCAGACGGACCAGATTGCCACGCTTGCCACGTGCCTTGACGGTATAGACACGGCCATCGGTGCGCATGTTTCTAAGACCGGTAAAACCGCGCTTGTTCAGAATGCGAGCGATCTTGCGTGGCGGCAGTGGCTCGAAGCGGTGCTGCTTGCCATGATGTTTGACGGCCTTGCGCTGATCCCAGCCGTAATGTCTCACCTGTTCGGCCTTGCCGATGGAGATAACGAGCTGACCATTCATTGCCGTGAGGTCGATCGGACGGGCCGAGGCTGGTCCACCGATGAGGGTTGCGACGAGAAGGGGAAGTGCGACTGCTATTGCTTTCATGATCTTGCCTTTCCTTTTGCGTTGGTGTGCCTGCTGCCCATTTTGTTGTTGTGATTTCACCCTAGCAGGGGCTAGCTGAACGCAATTGGAAGGCCCTGTTCATCTGGGATTTATCATCGTGGCGATGCTGTGGCAGGCCCAAATCCTGCCACTTTTTGCACGAATTGGCCGCTCGCGGGGCTGGTGCATTTTTTCGCAGAAAAAGTCTTGAAAAGGAAATTGACCATTTCCATATCTCGTATATCGGAGGCCAAAACGGCTCCGGTGCCGTCTCATTCTCGCCACTGAACGGGAGAATGACCATTTTGAAAAATACGCAAACCTGCTGCTCAAAGGAGGGCATTTCCATGCGTCACTACGATTTTACCCCGCTCTATCGCTCCACCGTTGGCTTTGACAAGCTTTTCTCCATGCTGGACACTGTTTCAAGCCCGGATAGCGGAGCATCTTCCTATCCCCCTTACAATATCGAGCGCCTTTCCGAGAATGGCTATCGCATCTCCATGGCTGTCGCGGGCTTCACCGAGAAAGACGTTTCTATCGAAGTGAAGGAAAACACGCTGACCGTGGTTGGTGAAAAGGTCGCTGATGAGGCGGACAAGGACCGGGATTATCTGCATCGCGGCATCGCGTCCCGTGCGTTTGAGCGCCAGTTCCAACTTGCTGACTATATGCAGGTGGAAGGCGCAAGCATGGAGCATGGCCTGTTGCATATCGATCTGTCCCGAGAATTGCCTGAGGCGAAAAAACCACGCCAAATCGCCATCAAAAGCGCATCCGATCAGACGATGATCGAAGGCAACACCCACTAATCATTTCTTCGATCCGACAAGATCAAGGTGGAGCGTGATCCACGCTCCACACACTCCCCCCACATTCCTCCCAGACCTTTTCCAAAAGGTCGTACCGATTGCCTGAGGGTCTTCCTCCCACACACCGTGCCTGAGGGCAATCGGTCCTCTCACAGAACGGCTCCAGCGATATGATGTCGCTGGAGCCGTTTTGCTATCCGATTTTGTGGGGTGCTTCGCTTTTGTTGATGGCCGCTAGGAAGGCGTCGACTTCATCTGGTTGGGTGCGGAAGGAACAGACCAGACGAACCAGGCACTCGCCTTCGCCGGGGCAGTCTTCATCCGGCAGGCCTGCTGACGGCCATTCATGGAAATTGCCGCCCGCCTCGCGGGCTTGTTCGGCTGCTGTCTTGGGCAGGATGGCAAAGACCTCGTTGGACTGGCTCGGCCAGGCGATGCGGCTGCTGTTGGATGCCTTAAGGCCATCAATCAGACGGTTGGCCATCTTGTTGGCGTGCGTTGCATTGTCCAGCCAGTGGTCGTCGGCAAAGTAGCCATCAAACTGGGCGGCGGCAAAGCGCATTTTGGAGAAGAGATGGCCTGCCCGTTTGCGGCGATAGATAAAGTCCCCCGCATAGGACTTGTTGAAAAAGACCACGGCTTCAGCGCACCAGGCGCCATTTTTCGTCGCGCCGAAGGACAGGACGTCGACACCGGATTTCCATGTCATTTCAGCCGGTGTTGCTCCGATAGCCAGCATGGCATTGGCAAAGCGGGCGCCATCCATATGCAGGGCGAGTTTCTGGTCCTTGGCAATGGTTGCCATTGCTTCCAGCTCCCTCAGTGAGTAGGCGGTGCCGTATTCGGTGGCCTGCGAGAGGGAAATGGCATTGGGCTGGCCATGATGGACAACCCCATGGGGGACTTGCTCCAGACCATGCCGGATGGCGTCTGGCGTCAGTTTGCCATGGCGACCTTCCAGACCCCACATGCGGGCACCCGAAGTCAGAAATTCCGGTGCGCCGCATTCATCAACCCGGATGTGGGCGTCCATATGGCAGAAGACAGTACCGCCCGGACCGGTCAGCGTTGAGAGCGACAGCGCATTGGCGGCGGTGCCCGTTGCGACCATGAAGACGGAACAATCGGTTTCGAAAATGTCCTGAAAACGGGTTTCGATCTGTTGGGTGAGGTCATCACCGCCATAGGCGGGGGCGGCACCATCATTGTGGCGGGACAGGGCGTCCATGACCTTGGCAGAGGCCCCGGCCCAGTTGTCGCTGGCAAATTGCATGTTTGATCCTTGAGGCAAGAGACAAAAACCTCTTCAGGCAGTGGCCCGAAGAGGTGCCTGAAAAGGTGTCTGGCTGGTGTCCCATAGGACCAAGCTCGCTTGCCCGGGTCAAGACCAATTCTGATCTTGTGTGTCAGGCTGCCGCCAATTTGCCGCTTGGCTGGATCGTTTTTGTCAGCAGATAGTCAAGGGATGCCTTGCCGGGACCTTTGAGGATCAGCAGGATCAGCGGCAGGATGGACAAGAGGCGGTAGTCGAGAATTTCTGAATTGTGTACCTGATCGAACACCGCTCCAATGGTTTCGCTTTCAAGACCGTGGAAGGCGATGTCGACATAGGTCTGAACGGCAATGAAGCCAATGAAGGCAAGGCTGGCGAGACGTGTGACCAGACCAAACAGGATCAGAAATGGCAGGATGATTTCGGTGACGGTGCCCAGAATGACGATGATCGTCCAAGGGAAGAAGGCGATCTGGCTGGTGTCATACAGCACGGCTTCGGCGATGGTTGGCAAGATCTGGCCATAGGCACCGGCGGAGGGATTGAATATTCCGAAGAAACCCTCGCCCAGTTTGCTGATGCCGGAGTTGAAATAATAGAAAAACAGGGCGCTGGAGAAAATCAACCGGGCAGCAAGACCGAGGAACCAGTCGGACAGTGCAGCATCCAGTGCTGAGAAAGTGCGGTTGTGTAAGGCTATAAGCCGGTCGAGTAGAGACATGTTCGTATCCGTTGTTAGGCTGTCTGAACGCTGCGTTGCGGGGGAGGGCAGCTTCAGTTTGTTCGGGTTAATGGGCGCTCAACAAGGCGCCGGTTTGCAAGAGGCCAGTGAAATGCTGGCCAAAATCAAAATTGTCGTAAGCGCTGGCAGCTCGCTCTGCGGCGTCAGCGAGGGTCGCCCCTTCCATGAGGGTGGCAAAGAAGAGGTCTGCGCCATCGGGCAGCATGGTCACCGACACCTGCCAGTGCGGGCGGGTGACGAGAACGGACTGTGCTGCCTGTTCTACGGTGCCAAGGTCGACAGTGTCGCCATGTTCAGAATGAGCCGACCAGATGGAAAAGACCGGATGGTCGGACCGAAGCAAGTGCGCACCGGGATGAAAGGCAAAGGTCAGCGCGCCCAGACGTTCAGGCGGGATTGATTGCAACATGGAAGGGTCAAATGGTGCGGCGTCGGCCGCGTGATAGGCATCGAGCCAAGCTCGCTCCAGTCTTGCGACGTCTGCCAGATAGGGCAATTCGGCAACTGGCGGGAAATTTGCCAGAAACTCGGCAAATGCATCGCCATAGGTGATCAACATCTTGGAACGTGGCGGATGCTGGCGAATGTAGATCGAGCAGGTGGCGTTGAAAAATTCCTCGCCGACCAGATCGCGCACCACCGGATAGACTCCCGCCATGGCTTCGATGAGACTGCTGAGCACATTGTTGCGATAGACGCCAAAGCGTTTGACGGCCTTTTTGCCGGGCTTGGGACCAATCACGTCGGCGGGCACCGGATCCTCGAGATTGAGGAGGGCCGATGCAAAGCCGGTCTGGACCGTGCCCAGATTTTTAACCCGATCATTAGCCAGCATGACGGAGGTCTCCCGCCTTGCGGTGTTGATCAAGGATGGCTTCTGCTCGCTCAGCTTCCGCAAACAGCACGTCCCAAGTGGGAATGTTGCCATCCCATTCGATCAGGGTCGGCACGGTACCGGAGCGTTTGAGCGCGTGGTCATAGAGCTGCCAGACCACATCGGCAACCTCGCGGTCGTGGGAGTCAATCAGCAGAATCTCGCCTTCATCATCTTCATCGCGCGCAAATCCGGCCAGATGCACCTCACCAACATGCTCCACGGGGAAGGCGTCGAGATAGGCGACAGGGTCATAATTCTGGTTGGTCGCTGAGACATAAACATTGTTGCAGTCAAGCAGCAGGCCACAACCGGTGCGGGCCACCAGTTTTTCCAGAAAGGCGATCTCGGACATGGTGGAGCTTTCGAATGCCACATAGACCGACGGATTTTCAATCAGGATTTTGCGACCCAGCAGGGTCTGAACCTGATCCACATGGGCGACGACCCGCTCAAGGCTGTCTTCGCGATAGGGGACGGGAAGAAGATCGTTGAAAAAAAGCTCGTCATGGCTCGACCATGCCAGATGCTCGGAGAAAAGTCCGGGCATGTAACGCTCATTGAGCGCCTTGAGGCGGTCGAGATGGCCCTGATCCAGCGGCTGGTCAGCGCCAATGGACGCGGCGACCCCGTGCAGGGACAGCGGATAGCGACTGGCGATCTCGGTCAGGTATTTATGCGGCGGACCGCCTGCACCCATGTAATTTTCAGGGTGCACTTCAAACCAACCAATGTCGGGATTTGTTTCAAGGATCGTCTGATAATGCTCCGCCTTCAGACCGACCCCGGCACGCGCCGGGATCGGTTTGGAAGACGAGGCAGACAGGGTGTTGGACAATGTCATGGGACTTTACCTCTGGCCTGTACCTCTCAAAAATCGTCCGCAGGTGCGGCCGGTCTTACATTTTTTTCGGGGTCAGGCTGCCCATGCCATGTGGGGTTTTCATGGTGGTGCAGGTGCCTTTAGGGACCAGCTTCCAGGCGTTGCCCTGATAGTCCATGGTGGAGGAACCCGAGCAGGTGGTGCCTGGACCAGCCTTGCAATCATTCTGGCCTTTGAGAGCAACACCGTAGCATTTCTCCATTTCGGCAGCCTGTACGCCGTCGGTGGTCAGGGCGGTCATGGCACCGGCGGAAACGAAAGTGGCGACAGCGCCAGCGACGAGGGCTGCGGAGAAGGTTTTTGCATTGTTAGACATGGTAGTCTCCCGGAGTAAGTGATGTGAGCAAAAATGTTGTTTGCGTTTTGAAACTTGGTCCGTCTGATCGGTTGTGCTCAGCGGACAATTGCATCCTGTCGGGAAAGCTGATCAATGGGAAATGAATTGGCTGTGACGCTGATCACACGCAATATCACCAAAGCGTGAGCCTCCGGTCAGGCCATTGGCTGTGCTGGAAAACTCGACTTCTGTGGTGATGGAATTCGCATCAGAACAGGAGGCATATGTCTATTTTTTGTGCAATTATAGTATTTTCGGAAATTGGCCTAAAAATTATGCACAGTAAATTTGAAGGCTGAAATAAAGCCCGGACAAGGGAGGAAATATCTTATTATTCAATGATTTGGAGGATTTTTGGAAGTTCGTGAAAAACTCCGATCCGAGCCAGTCTCCGCGCCTTGAGGCAGGATTGTCTTGAATTTCTGGGCTTTCGGTGCCATTGTTGCAGTGCGGAATTTATTCCCGCCGCCCTTGCTGGGCGTTTCCTCCTTAGACTTCGCGGGCCGCATCTTTTTGCGGCCCTTTTTCTTTGTCCAGTCCCCTTTCCTATGCCTTCCCGTGCCCCTGTTGGTCCGCAATCCAATGCGGATGTGTGTGTGCTTTGCATAATCAAGGCGGGGATAGGGGGAGGGTCAGGGGAATAGCAGAGGGGCGCGAGGATGCTATTCCGCGGCAGCTGCTTCCGGCAGGAAGGCGTCATTGGCGCACTGCATCAGCAGCTCGGCAAAGCGGGCAAACAGATCCGTCAGTTCATCGAAATGGGCAACCGGCGTGAAGGTATCCTCATCCATATAAAGGCTGCGATCAATTTCGATCTGGAGGGCATGAAGCCCCTTCAGGGGGCGACCATAATGCTGGGTTATGAAGCCGCCGGCATAAGGGCGGTTCATTTCTACCTTGAAACCAAGATGCGTCAGGATTCCTTTTACCGCATCGGTTAGGGAGGCATGACAGCTGGTGCCATAGCGATCACCCAGAATGATGTCTGGGCGGTTTGCCGGATTGGTATTTTGCAGCACGCGGGAGGGCATTGAATGGCAATCGATCAGACAGGCATAGCCGAAATCGACATGGGTGAGGGCCATTTGTCGTCTCAGCGTCTGATGATAAGGTTTGTAGAATGTTTCGATGCGCTCCAGCCCTTCTTCTACAGTCAGGCGGTGTTTGTAGATCTCGCGGCGCTCTGCAACGATTCTGGCGATCGTCCCGAGGCCACCGCCCACCCGAGCACCAGCGCTTTTGACGTAGGAAGGCAGCGGAGCGTCGAACATGCTTGGATCGAGTTCATAGGGCTCCCGGTTGAGATCGAGGAAAGCACGCGGAAAATGGGCCTTCAGCAAAGGCAGGCCAACATCGGGCACCTTTTTAAACAACAGATCAACGAAAGCATCTTCCGACCGGCGTAACTCCATTTCTCCCAATCGGCTGGAGTCTTTGAAGGCTTGGGTGTAGCAGCGGCCTGAATGAGGGGAGTTGAATAGAAACGGGGCCAGCTGCTCCTCTGGCTCATGGAGAAGAAACGCGTCTTCGAGGGTGTCAAATGCTGCGAATTTCGATGATGTCAACGCGGTCTCTCGGCTTCTTGTTTTATTGCCGCAGCTCGCCCCGCCATGTCGCGGTCAAGCCATCGGATTGTGGTCTATGATATTCCCAACTGGCGGATTCGTGCAATCCCCCTCTTGCAAGCAATTGGTTGCTAGCCAGAAGTTGATTTGCACGGATTGCCATCATCGGCTTGCCGTGGCTCCATCCCGGTCGTGGTTGGTCATGCTGGAAGACTATCGCAGATTGCGAGAAGGCGGGAGGTTTCTTTCCTTAATATTTGGTTAAATCATCACAATTGATGATGTGCTTGAGGAAAGCTTGTAAAATGTACGTCAGAATTCACGGGATCTTTACCCGTGAGGACAAGAAATGTAGGATCAGGACGATCCCCGGGCGAAGCCGGGCTCCATCATTGAACGAAAAGCCCGACGAAGCGGCTGGAGACCAAACAGACATGTCACAGATTTTGCTTGCTGAAGATGATAACGATATGCGCCGCTTCTTGTCGCGGGCATTGCAGAATGCCGGATATGAGGTCGTCTCCTTCGATAATGGTAAGAGCGCTTATGATCGCCTGCGTGAAGAGCCTTTCACCTTGCTGTTGACCGATATCGTCATGCCTGAGATGGACGGCATCGAACTGGCGCGCCGGGCGACAGAACTTGATCCGGATCTCAAAGTGATGTTCATCACAGGCTTTGCGGCGGTGGCCCTTAATCCTGACAGCCAGGCTCCAAAGGACGCCAAGGTGCTTTCCAAGCCCTTCCATCTGCGTGATCTGGTGAATGAAGTCGGCAAAATGCTTGCCGCCTGATCGGGCCCTGTGATCTTCTTTCCATGCGCCATGGTGTTGGTGGTGCATGTTTTTTCACAGATCCACAGCCCTATGTGACAAGTTTGCAAAAGGGGCTTGCAATCACTTCTTGAGGGCGGTAGAAGCCTTCTCACCGCAAGGCGAAAACCATAGATCGCCAACAGGATGGGCGTATAGCTCAGCGGGAGAGCACTTCGTTGACATCGAAGGGGTCACTGGTTCAATCCCAGTTACGCCCACCATCCTTTCTCCTCATTCGTCAAGAAAAACAATGGCTTCGTTCATAGAGTGAGCTTGAGGCCCAGCCTTTCAGTCTCTGATTTTATTCACACCAGTCAATGTGAGTGGACAACGAAGTTTTCGCAATTGCCTTCGGCTCTTGCTCTGCGTTCCCGCTGAGCTATACGCCCATCCCGTTGGTCTTACGTCAGTGGTGAGGGGGGGAGGTGAGACGCCCGTCCACTGGTTGAACAACCCGGTGAACAATTTCACCATCGCTCCAAAGGCTGCCATCTTCAGAAAGCGACATGCCAGCAGCTTTAGCCATTGTGCAAGCAAATACAAATGTAACGTTGGGCATGCGGCAAATGTCATCTAAAAGCATAGAAATTCAAGGGATTTCAATTGTCACGGGTGTCGCCAAAATTGAGTTTGCATTCAAACCGATGATAGATTTAGCGCCAATATTGGATCAAATCTCGAAGATTACAAACATTTGAAAATCTGAAATCTACCAGTCAATCGCATTTGTCGCAGCTATGTTTGACACCGGTGGAAGCCATTCCAAAATAGCCATGACCTGTGCGCTTGACGATCATAAATCCCGGAGTCTCAACGCCCGCGAGAACCTAGCCTGATAGATGCAACGGATCGATTCTATCCACAAGCTTCGTTTCAAGTTCAAGACTGCCCTGACCGATCAACTTCAAACAGCCACGCAATTTGCCGCAGTGATTTTGAAGCGCCGCGTGGGTGAGCGGCATTTCCTCACAGTCAAGTACAAAGAACTATTGCCGAAAAACTCACCAAGGTGGGTGAAAACACCGCGAAGATGACCGACCACAGGAAGCCTGATGCAGCCATACCATGCTGGCGTCCAGCCTGTTCGATCATCAAGTCGGAGCGCAGGAAAGAGCCTCTTTCGGCTTGGGCCACTCCAGTGACATCCTGTTCGCAGTACGCTTTGGCGGGAACGCAGCGGTTTTTGCCGACCCCGCAATGCACTCTATATCTGCATCACAATCGACATCATGCTTTTCACTGGCGATGCAGCAAAAGGGGCACGATCTAGAAAACCACATTGATTCATATCTGCCAAACTGTCGCACAAAAGACCCTGACCCGTATGAAGAATTTTCCTCAAAGCTTAGGCTCAGCAATTGCAAGCACAGCCTCAACGACCATGTCACGCAACCGTTCCTGGCCGTCGGGCAAAAACAGGGTGCCGCCAAAGACGCGGGCGAAGCTGGGCTGGTTGGAGACATTGAAAAAGGACATCGCGCTGATCATCCAGTGCAACTCCAGCGGTGACAGGTCGGCGCGGATGGTTCCGTCCTCTTTGCCAAGAGCGCAGATCTCATTGATCCGATCTACAGCGCTTTCATTGACCTTGGCAATCAGGGTCGACGTTTCCAGATGACGGCCGTTGTTGATATTCTCAATCATCACCAGTCGGATGAAAGGCTCATTCTTGCGATGATGATCGAAGGTGAATTCGACCAGTTTGCGCAGGGCCTGTTTGGCATTCAGGGATGATAGATCCAGCGCCGCTTCCTCACCGCGTACCTTGCGATAGGCTTCTTCCAGAACACGCAGATAGAGGGTCTCTTTGTCATTGAAATAATAATAGATCATCCGCTTGGTAAAGCGAGAACGATCGGCAATGTCATCGACTCGTGCGCCAGTCAAACCGTGCTCGGCAAACTCCGTCGCAGCCGCCTCCAGAATGCTGGCTTGCACAGCCTCCGGATCCTGCTTCCATCTCTTCTTTCGCTCGGGCGCAGCTGCGCTCTTCTGGTTGGTCATCTGAAGCCTGCATATCGTGTTTCCCTTACCCTAATGGACTGTCCAGTTAAAAACAATTGACAGATTTAACTGTTCAGTTAATTATGGTGCAGGGAGTGAGACATGAACAATCACACAATGCAGCATCAAGCGGAGCCGAAATCCGTCCTGATTGGGCTTATCGGTGCAGGAATCGCAGGATCTCGTACCCCGGCCATGCATGAGGCTGCCGCTCGAGCCCTCGGCTTCCCGCTGGTCTATCGTCGTCTGGACCTCGATTTCGACTGCAAGCTTTCTCTGGAAAACCTTCTAAAGACCGCCGAGTGGATGGGGTTCGATGGCTTGAACATCACCTATCCGTGCAAGCAGGAAATCATTCCTTTCCTTGACGAGTTGTCAGAAAATGCCGAACGCGTTGGTGCCGTCAACACGGTCGTTCTGCGCGATGGCCGCCGGTATGGCCACAATACCGACATCTGGGGGTTTGCCGAAGCCTTTCGAACCGAGTTGACCGGCGTTGCCCGAGAGCGTGTCTTGCAGCTTGGCGCTGGCGGGGCTGGCGCGGCGACTGCTTATGGTCTTCTGTGCGAGGGGGTGGGCGAGTTGCGCCTCTGTGACCCTGAACAAGCGCGCGCCCAAGATCTGGCCAGTGAGCTTTCCAAGCATTATGACCCGCGCCGGATCAAGGTCGTCACCAATGCACAAGAGGCAGTCCAGAATTGTGACGGACTGGTCAATGCCTCCCCTGTGGGTATGGCAAAACTGCCGGGTACGCCCTTGCCTGTTGCCTCCATTCCGCATGGCGCCTGGGTGGCAGATATCATCTATTTTCCAATGGAAACCGAATTGCTTGCAGCAGCGCGCGCTCAAGGATGCCGCACCATGGGTGGTGGTGGCATGGCGCTCTGGCAGGCTGTAAGGGCATTTGCTCTTTTCACCGAGCAAAGCCCCGATCGAGATGTGATGCGTGAGGCCTTTTTGCACGCACACAGTAAGCCCTGAAATCAATAGATCACACTGACTTTATCGAAATGGGAGGAGAACCATGCGTAATTTCACAACCAAAACCCTGTCAGCCCTTGCAGGCCTGGCCATTGGCTTGGGCGTTGCTGCCAGTGCACAGGCCCAGACCATCCGCTTCGCTCACGTTGACCCGGCTGATTGGCAAAGCTCGAAAAAGGGCGCCGCAGCCGAAATCTTCAAAAACATCGTTGAAGGCGAAACCGGTCTGACAGTCGAGTTGTTCCCAGCCGGTGCGTTAGGCAACGAAGATGAACTCGTCGCTCAGGCACAGGACAATCTCACCCAGGTGGTGATGGTTTCCGGTGCCATGTCAAAAATCTGCCGCGCGGCATCCGTGCTGGATATTCCTTACACCTTCCCGTCTGCACCAGTGGCATGGAACGTGCTGGATGGTTCCTTCGGGAGCGAACTGGCCGCACATTGTCTGGATAAAACCGGCCTGCGTACGCTTGCCTACGGGGAAACCGGCTTCCGCAACTTCACCAATGGTGAGCGCGAAATTCGCACCCCGGCAGATATGAAGGGCCTCAAATTCCGTGTCCAGCCGATCCCGCTCTATATTGAGATGGTCAAGGGCCTTGGCGGCGAGCCAACACCGATTGCCTGGACCGAATTGCCAAATGCTCTGTCAACAGGTGTGGTTGACGGTCAGGAAAATCCGGTCGGCGTGATCTACAATAACGGCCTGCATAAACTGCAGAAATACATGACCCTTGACGGTCACGTCTATGCAGCCGACTTCCTGCTCATCTCTGATGAGTTCTTCCAGTCCCTTTCCCCTGCCGAGCAGGCCGTGGTGCAGAAAGCAGCCGTCGTGGCAGGCAATATGGGTCGTTCCATTCAGCAATTCTCCACCGCCGTTGGTGTGAATGCCGTGCAAGCCGAAGGCATGCAGGTCTATTCGCCAACCGCCGAAGAATTGGCGCAGTTCCGCGATGCGGCGCAACCAGCTGTCAAAAAATGGCTGGCTGGCGAGCTGGGCGGCGAAGCCGAGTGGATTGAAAAGCTTGATGCTGCTGTGAAAGCTGCCACCAAGTAAGACCCAAGGATGGGTGGCCGCCCAAACGCCACCCATCTCTCCCACCCAAAGGATCGTGAGACATCGAATGCGTGTAATCAGTCGGTTTACCCAGCGGATTTGGGCTTTTGGCGCAGGCCTTTCCATTGCTCTGGTCTTTGCGATCATTTTGGTCAATTCCGTGCGTCGTTACACCACTGGCCATTCTCTGGCTTGGGGTGAGGAAATGCCGATCTATCTGACCATCTATGGGGTCATGTTCGGCATTGGCTTGGCATATTTGCAGGATCGACATATTCGCTTTTCCATCGTTACGGACATACTGACGGATCAATGGCGGCGCTGGACTTTCGCCGCGATGGATCTGGTTACGCTTGCAACCGGCATTGGCCTCACGCTGTCAGGGATTGCCTTCGCATCCCGGCGACCGCAGATCGAAGCCTCCGGGCTTATCGGTACGGCCAAGGAGCTGGCCCAGAGCCTCGACATGGCCTGGCTCGAATGGCTCGGGCGGGTTGGAACCTGGCAGGCCGCGATTGCCTGCGGCGGCATCATTCTGGCGATTTCCGCTGCCATTCGCTTTATTGAACGCATTCAGGAAAAGGGTGACGCATGACCATTTTCATTCTGACATCCGGCCTGTTGCTGGGGCTGCCCATCGCGTTCGCTATTCTAGTTGCCCTCATTTGGTTCATGACCACAGGCGAAGCACCTTATACCTTGCGCATCGTCGCAACCGAAATGTTCAAGGGGCTCGATTCCTATCCCCTTCTGGCAATCCCGCTCTTTATTCTGGCGGGCGAATTGATGAACGAAAGCGGCATCACCCGCCGCATCATCGCCTTTGCCAATGTACTGGTTGGCGGGTTTCGTGCGGGTCTTGCCCATGTCAATATCTGGGCTTCGGTGATCTTTGCCGGGCTGTCCGGCTCGGCGGTTGCCGACACCTCGGCCATTGGCCGGGTCTTCATTCCCGAAATGGAAAAGCATGGCTATGACCGCGCCTTTGCGGCTGCGCTCACGGCAGCCTCCTCGGTAATTGGCCCGATTATTCCTCCATCCATTCCCGTCATCATTTACGCCCTCATCGTCTCTGGTGTCTCCGTTCCCGCACTGTTTCTGGCTGGTATCGTCCCCGGCTTGCTGCTGGCGGTGTTTCTCTCGATCTATGTCATGCTGACGGTCAAGGCCGACACGGTCTCAGGTGAGAGAAACATCCACGGCACCTCGAACAGGGACGCCATTGTGGGCGGAATCCTTCCACTCTTGATGCCAGTCTTTGTTGTCGGCTCGATTCTGCTCGGCGTTGTCACGCCGACCGAAGCGGCAAGCTTCGCGGTCTGCTATGCATTGGTGCTGGGTCTGTTTGTCTATCGCAAGATTTCCTTCAAACGCCTGCCGCAGATTTTTTCGGGCGCCATGCGCGACAGCGCGGTCATTCTGGTGATCATCGCCGCCGTCGCCGCCGCCAACTGGCTCCTGACCTACAATCGCATTCCCAACATGGTCACCGACTGGGTGCTGGGCAATGTCGACAGCAAGACCACCTTCCTGATCGCGGTCATCCTGCTGTTCCTGTTTGTTGGCCTGTTTCTCGAAGGCATCGCCGCAATGCTGGTTCTGGTGCCGATCCTGCATCCGATCGCCGTGTCGCTTGGGGTCGATCCGGTTCATTTCGGCATTGTCGTCATCTTCAACCTGATGATCGGCCTGATTACTCCACCACTTGGTCTCTGCCTCTTTGTGGCGGAGAGCGTCGCCGGGGTCGGTATGGCCCGATTGATCAAGGCCATCATGCCCTTCTTCGTGGTTGAAGTTCTGGTGCTCATCATCATCACCTTTGTACCGGATGCGGTAACATGGCTTCCTCGAGTGATGGGCTTCTGATGATGGATCTTTCAGGGGACATTCTCATCGAAGACGAATTTCTGCGCGATGGATTGCAGAATGAAAAGCGCCTTCTGAGCGTGGATGAAAAGTTGCATTTCCTTGGCCATCTCGAGGCAGCAGGCGTGCGGCGGATCCAGGTCGGCTCCTTCGTCCACCCCAAATGGGTGCCGCAAATGGCCGACACTGATGCTCTGTTTGATCGGATCGAGCCAAAGAAGGGCGTGGTCTATACCGCCTTGGTGCTCAATGGCTCTGGCCTTGACCGGGCGCTGGCGGTCGGCGTCAAGCATCTGTCCATTTCGGTCTCCGCCTCTGAGACCCATTCGCAGAAAAACACCAATCGCTCGGTCGAGGATGGCATCACCCGCATCCTTCCAGTGATCGAAAAGGCTTTGTCCGAAGGCGTCGCCGTCCGCGCAGGCATCCAGTCGGCCCTTGGCTGCGGCTTTGAAGGTCATATCGACCCGGATCAAGTGTCCCGCATTGCCCTGCGCTTTGCGGCGCTTGGGGTGCAGGAAATCAACATTGCCGACACGGCAGGCTTGTCCAATCCGCAGCAGGTCTTCAACCTATGCCAGCGGTTGCGCGGCGAGATCGGCGACGAGACCGCCCTGTCGCTGCATCTGCATGACACGCGCGGGCTGGGGCTGGCCAATATGGTGGCCGGGCTTCAGGCTGGCGTGCGGATTTTTGATGCGGCCATGGGTGGCCTTGGCGGCTGTCCCTTCGTGCCGATGGCAACGGGCAATGTCGCGACCGAAGATGTCGCCTATGCCTGCGAGGAAATGGGCCTAAAAACCGGCATCAATTGGCAAGCCCTGCGCGGCCCTGTCGCCGAAGCAGAAGCCCTGTTTGAGCGGGCCTTGCCCGGTCGCATGTCTCATATGCCACCGCCCCCTTGGCTGCAATCATCGGAGGATCAGTCATGAGCCATCCCTATGCCCTGTCCTATTTGACGGTGCCCGGCGTAACGCCACCCGAACAGACTTACATCGCCGCTCGCACAGGCTATGATTATGTCAGCTATCGGCTGTTTCATCTGGGTGTGGCGGGCGAGCCGGACATCAACCCGACTGACCCGCAGATCATCCGCGAGACCAAACAGGCGCTGGCGGACACCGATCTGAAATGCTTTGACATCGAGCTGATGCGCATCATGCGCGGCCTTGACCCCAAGGATTTTGTGCCCGCCTTTGAAGCCGGGGCTGAGCTGGGGGCAGGGCAAGTCATTTGCTCTGCATGGACCGATGTGCGCAACGACCGCAAATTCATCGTCGAGACCTTTGCCGAGATCTGCGATCTCGCCGCTCCCTTTGGCCTGACGGTCAATCTGGAATTCCCGGCCTTTTCTCGGCTGACAACGCTCGAAGAGGTAATGGAAGTTCTCGAACGGACCGGTCGGCGCAATCAGGGCATGCTGGTCGACACCCTCTATATGCATTTCAACAAGGCCCCCCTTCTGGCACTCGAAAAGGTGCCGCCAGAATGGATCAATTTCCTCCATATCTGTGACGCCGAGGATCTGGCCTTCACCCGCGAAGCGATGATCGAAACAGCCCGCGATGCCCGTCTTTATCCTGGCGAAGGGGCGATCGATTTCTGGGCCGTCAATTATCTTTTCCCCGATCTGCCCCTTTCCATCGAGCTGCCCCATGCCAAACGGATTGCCGAATTTGGCCCCGAGCAGCATGCCCGAAACTGCCTTGAAGCAGCCCGTTCTGTCTTTGATGCCGACCCGGCATCGTTCAAACAAATGGCCTGAGGCCGCAGCGATAATCAGGAGTATCCGATATGGCTCGTGACATTTCACCAGAAGAAATCGAAACCATCGACGCAATGATCATCCGTGCGCGTGCTGCCATGGACGCCATCGCCGACTGGGATCAAGAACAAGTAGACCGGTTGGCACAATCCATTGGTTGGCATTGCGGCAACGAAAAAACCTTTGTCCGCATCGCCCAGATGGGCGTTGATGAAAGCGGCATTGGCGACCGCGCTGGACGCGCAGGCAAGCGCTTCAAGGTGCTCGGTGTTCTGCGTGATGCCTTGCGTGGCAAATCCGTTGGTGTGATCGAGGAAGACGCAGAAAAAGGCCTGACCAAGATCGCCAAACCGGCAGGCGTCATCGCCTCTCTCATCCCCACCACCAACCCGGAATTGACCCCGCCGGTCACCGGCCTTTATGCGGCCAAATGCAAGGATGCGGTAATCTTCTCGCCCCATCCCCGCGCCAAGGCGACAACCAATGAAATGGTCAATGTCATGCGCCATGCCTGCAAACTGGTTGGTGCACCCGAAGACCTGTTCCAATGTGTCACCCAGCCATCCATCCCGGGCACCAATTACCTGATGAGCCAGGCCGATCTGACGCTCGCCACCGGCGGCAAACCGATGGTTCATGCGGCCTACAGCTCAGGCAAACCGGCCTATGGCGTCGGCGCAGGCAACTCCACCATGGTGATTGACGAGACCGCCGACATTGCTGAGGCGGCCGCCAATTCGCGCATGTCGAAAATGTCCGACTTCGGGTCCGGCTGTTCGGCCGATGGCAACCTGATCATTGTCGATGCGGTTTATGAGCAAATGAAAGCAGCGCTGATCAGCGAAGGCGGCTATCTCTGCTCGCCAGAGGAAAAGCAGCTGCTTGCCAAGGCGCTCTGGAAGGAAGACGGTTCCCGTCGCGTCGAAACCGTCGCGGTCTCTGCCAAAACCATTGCTGACTTTGCGGGCTTTGATCTGCCGGACGATCGCAAATTCCTGATGGTCGAACAGGAAGAAATCGGCAAGGATCATCCCTTCAGCCGTGAAAAGCTGTCCGTCACCATGGCGCTCTATCGGGCCAAGGATTTTGACGACACCCTGCGTCTGGTCCGCGAAATTTATGACGTTGGTGGCAAAGGCCATTCCTGCGGCATCTATTCCTTTGATGAAGACCGCATTCTGCGCCACGCCGCCAATGCGCCGGTCTCCCGCGTCATGGTGCGCCAGCCGCAATCAAAAGCCAATGCAGGCTCCTTCTCCAACGGCATGCCGATGACCTCGTCGCTCGGTTGTGGCATCTGGGGCGGCAACATCACCAACGAGAATGTCTCGCTGAAGCACTATATGAATGTCACTTGGGTCGCCCGTCCAATCCCCGAAGACCGCCCTAGCGACGCTGAATTGTTTGGTGAATTTTACAATACAGAGGTGCTCTGATGGAAAAGGATCAAACGACTCTGATCGAGAATGCACCCCAGTTGGTGGATTATCTCGAATATCGCGGCATTGAACATATTTTCGGCCTTTGCGGCCACACCAACATCGCGGTCCTGTCCGCTTTGGCCGACTCGAGCATCAAATTCGTCAATGTTCGCCATGAGCAGGTTTCCGCTCATGCCGCAGACGGCTATGCCCGTGTCACAGGCCGTGCGTCGGTGGTGCTGAGCCATCTCTCCCCCGGCCTGACCAATGCGGCGACCGGGGTGGCCAATGCGGCGCTCGACTGCATCCCGATGGTGGTGATTGCCGGCGATATTCCGTCTTATTATTACGGCAAGCATCCCCATCAGGAGGTCAATCTTCATGCGGATGCGGCGCAATATGAAATCTACCGTCCCTTCGTCAAGCGGGCGTGGCGCGTCGATACTCCGGAATTGTTGCCTGAAAATCTCGAAAAGGCTTTCCTTTTGGCCGAAAGCGGCCAGCCCGGTCCGGTTCTGGTCAATGTGCCGATGGATTTCTTCTCCACCAAGGTCGACCCGGCCTGTTGGGAGCGGGTCAAGACAGGCTCCAAACTCTTGGCCAAGCCAACCATTGATGAGGCGACAGCGCGTCAGATCGTAAAGACCTTGGCAGACGCCAAACAACCGATCATCCATGTCGGCGGCGGCATCGCGCTGGCCAAAGCCTATGACGAGCTGCGCGCCTTTGTCGATCACATGCAGATCCCGGTTTCCTTCTCCTTGATGGGCAAGGGCGTACTGCCCGATGATCACCCAATGGTGCTGGGCATGACCGGCTTCTGGGGGATGCAATTCACCAACCAGCAGACCTTGGCCGCCGACTGGATTCTGGCGCTCGGCACCCGCTTCAAGGAAGCTGATTGCTCCAGCTGGTATCCGGACTACACCTTCAATATCGGCAAAGACGCGACCAGCTTGATGCAGATTGACATCGAGCCGCAGGAAATTGGCCGCAACTATCCGGTCGAGATTGGGGCGGTGGCTGACCTGAAGGCGGCGCTCACCGTGCTCAACCGCGTGGCCCGCGAGATGTTGCCCGACGGACGTCCATCCGATGGCCGGGCCTCGCAGATCGCCACTGAGCGCCAGAACTTCAGCGCTCAAAATGTCGAGATGCAGCAGTCCGATGCCTTCCCGATGATGCCGGAACGGATTTTGGCCGATCTGCGGGCCGTCATGCCGCGCGATGCCATCCTCACCTCCGATGTGGGCTGGAACAAGAATGGCGTTGCCCAGCAGTTTGACATTTTCACACCGGGCTCGATCCTCATTCCCGGCGGCTTTGCCACCATGGGCTTTGGCCCGCCAGCTGCCATCGGGGCCAAGATCGCAGCGCCTGATCGGGTGGTGATCAGCCTCGTCGGCGATGGAGGCTTTGGCCAGAATCCGGCGATGCTCGCCACCGCCAACGCCGAGAATGTGCCGGTCATCTGGATCATCATGAATAACAATGCCTATGGCACTATCGCTGGTCTGCAAAAGTCGAACTATGGCCTGACCCATGGCACGGTCTTCCCCGCAGCTGACAACCCGCAAGAACAAACGCCAGACTATGCGGCGATTGCCAGAGCCTATGGCTGTGATGGCGTACGGGTCACTTCGGCTGGCGCCTTCCGTCCGGCGCTTGAAGCGGCGATTGCCAGCGGCAAGCCGACGGTGATTGATGTGGCGATGATCAACAACCCGACTCCGACTTCGGGCCATTGGAACATTCTCGACATCTATTCCCCTGATGGAAGCGGTGGCCACGCCAGCACCTAACAAGATCCGGATGCGGCCCCTTTTCGATATTCTGTCCCGGTGTTCAGCAAGGAATGAAAAATGAAGACTTCGATTTCCACTTTGTCCGTTGCCGATGCGTTGGAAGACAAGCTTGCTGCCTTTGCTGCGGCTGGCTTTGACAGCATTGAAATCACGGAACAGGATTTCGCGGTGCAGGGCCGCACCCCAACCGAAATCGGTCAGATGGTCCGCGATCAGGGTTTGAGCATCCGGCTGTTCAAACCGGCGCTCGATTTTGAAGGCCTGCCCGAGGCATCACGCCGTCGGGCCTTTGACCGCATTGAACGCCGCTTCAACGCCATGGCGGAACTGGGCACTGATCTTTTGTTGATCTGTTCAGCCACCTCACCGGACTGCCTGGGCGGCGTAGACCGGATGGCCAATGATTTTACCGAACTTGGTGAACTGGCGCAAAAATACGGCATGCGAGTAGGCTATGAAGCGCTCGCATGGGGGCGCCATATCTCCGATTATCGCGATGCCTGGGAAGTCGTCCGTCGAGCCAATCATCCGGCGATCGGACTCGTGCTGGACAGCTATCACACATTGGCCAGAGGCCTCTCGTCTGAAAGCATCCGTGCCATTCCAGCGGACAAACTGTTTCATGTCCAGTTGGCCGATGCACCTGCTGTCAGCATGGATCTTCAATACAAGTCTCGCAACTTCCGCTCCTTGCCGGGAGAAGGGGATTTTCCCATTCTCGATTTCGTCAAGGCGGTCGCGGCCACCGGCTACTCGGATGGCTACGGTCTTGACTTGGTTGAGAACAAGAGCCGCGCTTCGACCCGACAATTGGCACTCGATGGCTATCGCGCGCTGATTGTCATTGCCGATGCGGCCCGAAAATCCGAACCAAGCTGTCATGTCGATCTGCCTCCCATGCCACAGAAGGCCAAGATTGAAGGCGTCGAGTTCATCGAGTTTGCGGCTGGTGATAAAGACGCCCCTTCGATGGAGGCCATGCTGTCACAATTGGGCTTCAAACCGACTGCCAAGCATATCGCCCGGAAAGTGACGCTTTGGCAGCAAAATGGCATTAATATCGTCATCAACTCCGAAACGAAGGGCTATGCCCATTCCGCCTATGTGATGCATGGCACGAGCGTCTGCGATATTGGCCTGATGGTCGGCGATGCCGAAGCCGCGACCGTGCGTTCGGAACTACTCGGGGCCAAACGGTTCATGCAGAAGCGTCATTCTGGAGAGCTCGACATTCCCGCGATGCGCGGTGTTGGTGGTTCTGTATTGCATTTCCTCGATCGACAGACCGAACTGGGCGAGGTTTGGGAGAAAGAATTTGTTCCGGTGACCGATGAAAGCAATGTTCAGCCCACCGGTCTGTTGCGCATCGATCATTTGGCGCAGGTGATGAAACAGGAAGAGCTCAACAGCTGGACCCAGTTTTACACTTCGATCTTCAATATCAACAAGGCGCCCGATGTGGGGGTGGCAGATGCGGGGGGGCTTGTGCAGTCCCGCTCCCTGCAAAATGCAGATGGCAGTTTCCGCCTGACGATGAATGGCGTCGACACCCACCGCACCTTTGCCGGACGGTTCCTGTCAGACAGCTATGGTGCATCAATGCAGCATTTTGCCTTCCTGAGTGGCAATATCATCGACACCGCTCGAAAACTGGCAGCCAATGGCTTTGAAAGCCTGGAAATCCCGGAAACCTATTATGACGAGTTGGCGACCGAATTCGAGCTGGGGCCAGAAGTGATTGAAACCTTGCGCGCGCGCAACATTTTCTATGATCAGGATGACAATGGCGGCTCTTTCCTGCAGCTTTATTCCCGACCCCATGGGGATGGTTTCTTCTTCGAGGTGGTCGAACGACGCGGCGGCTATAACGGCTATGGTGCCCGCAACGCCCCCTATCGCACAGCAGCCCTAAAACGGTTGGCGCGATGATGACCTGCGCCCATGGAAGAAGCTGACTGACGCGGAGCATCATCATATGAAACCGCTCTTCTTGGTCCAAGAAGAGCATTTGCGGCCCTTTGGAGACCTTCAGCACGGACGACTTTCAAGAAGCCTGCTTTTCCATTCCTCGCATTCGATTGAGACACAACATTTCATCAACCCATCGAGAGGTGAGGGACTAAAGCTGCTGATGCACTAAAAAAATTGAGATCAACAGCGTCCCTCAGTTCCGGGCCCTTCAATCCATCAAACTTCGTTCCAAGTTTTTGGGGGCCTCTGGCAGACCGGCCTCAAGCATCCACGCAATCTGCTCAAGTGATTTTGAAGCGCCATTCGGCTGGACCATCCGGACATGAGCCGGCCCAAGAGCCCTTGCATGCGAAACGCCACACGAATGCGCGATGACGCCGACACCTTTGTGGATCTTCTCGACGTAATTTATAACGCGAACCGATTTGTCTGCAGGATCCAGTCCTCGCTGAAGGCGTGGATTGTGAGTAGTGATGCCCGTCGGACAGGTGTTCCTGTTGCATTTGAGCGCTTGGATACAGCCCAACGCAAATATGAAACCGCGAGCTGAGTTGACAACATCGGCCCCAGCGCAATAGGCCCAGGCAACCTCCGCTGGCGTAACCAATTTGCCTGATGCGGCAACCTTGATCCGGTTGCGCAATCCGGATCGGTGTAAAGCTGCGATCAGCATTGGCAGCGATTCCTTGATCGGCAATCCCATATTGTCCATCAACGGCATTGGAGCTGCTCCAGTGCCGCCGTCGCCGCTATCGACAGTGATAAAGTCGGGAGCGGACCGTTCACCTCGATCAGCAATTATCGAGAATAACTCATCGAGCCAAGCGGTGTCACCGATGACTGTCTTGAAGCCGGTTGGCAAGCCCGTTGTCTCGCGCACGTAATCGATCATGTCGAGCAGCTCCCTAAGGCTGTTGATGTCGGTGTGCCGGTTGGATGAGAGAGAATCCTGTCCTTCTGCAATTTCACGAACTTTTGCGTTTTCGGCAGTGGCCTTGCCGCCAGGCAGAATGCCGCCTTTTCCGGGCTTGGCCCCTTGGCTGAGCTTGATTTCAATCATTCGCACTTGTGGGTGCGACGCAATTTCACGCAGTTTCTCATCAGACAGGTTTCCGTCCGAATCACGCACGCCATACTTCGTGACCTGCGCCCCCAAAACTCCTCCAGAATTTGGTAGAGTCCGTCCTACTTAACGGAGACGGATAATGAAGCGCACGCGATTTTCAGAAGAACAGATCATCGGAATGATCAAGGAACAGGAATCCGGGGTTCCAACCGCAGAGGTTTGTCGCAAGCACGGGATCAGCTCAGCATCCTTTTACAAATACAAGGCCAAATATGGTGGCATGGATATATCTGATGCTCGCAAGCTGAAGGCACTCGAAGAAGAGAATGCCAAGCTCAAAAAGCTTTTGGCCGAGCAGATGCTGGACAATGCGGTCCTGAAGGATATCGCTTCAAAAAAATGGTGACGCCTGTCGGCAAGCGAGATGCTGTGGCTCATGCCTGTAAAGAGCATGGTGTGAGCCAGCGACGGGCGTGTGCCATTCTTGAAGTTGATCGGTCCAGTGTGCGTTACAATAGCATTCGGGATGATGACGCAGATCTTCGAGAAGCAATCAAGGCGGTGGCGGCTAAACGCCGCCGCTTTGGGTATAGAAGGATTGCGCTCATGCTGTCCAAGCAAGGCATCCATATGAACCACAAGAAGCTCAGGCGACTTTATCGTGAAGAGAAGCTGCAGGCAAGCGAAGCGCCCCTCTCGGCGGCGCTTCGCTTGCCTGCCGGGCAATGGGTGGTCGCAAACGCGCTCTGGGCACCAGAAAGCCTATTGTCGTGCCCAACCAGACAAATGAGCGGTGGTCGCTGGACTTTGTCTCCGATGCTTTCACTGACGGGCGCAGGTTCCGAGTGCTGGCAGTCATCGATGACTTCTCCCGAGAATGTCTGGCACTGGTTGTCGACACATCCCTTTCTGGCTATCGGGTGGTCCGAGAACTTGATGAACTGATCAGGCAAAGAGGCAAGCCCAGAACCATCGTCAGCGACAACGGAACGGAATTTACCTCGATGGCTATTCTGAAGTGGTGTCAGGAGACAAATATCGACTGGCACTATATCGCATCAGGCAAACCCCACTCTCAGTGATTGCCAGCAATCACTTGTCGTGCAGCGATGCAGAATGGCCTTGTTGAAAGCTTCAATGGCAGTTTCAGGGACGAGTGCCTCAACGAAACCCTGTTTTCCTCATTGGCGCAGGCCCGGCACGAGATCAAGGCATGGAAGGACGATTACAACACCGAGAGGCCTCATTCTTCTTTGGGTAACCTCACACCAAACGAATATGCGGCTCTATCAGCCTTAAAACTGGTAGATACTTGGGGCGCAGGTCACTGGCTGAGCTGACCAATTTCGGCGTCACGCGGCAATTGTGCTGAGCGCCGGATCTTTGGGGACGTGATATAACTTCTGACAGACCGTTGGCTTTGCAGCCTGCGAACGGGAAAGCTGTGCCTTGACCATGGCCTTGCCACCACTGCCCGACCCTTATGACCAAACTGGACGCTTAACCCAGATAAATGCCGAGACGGCATGGGGATCAACTTGTGAATTGTTGTCGAAGTGGCCAGAAAACCCCGTTGGTCGCTTCGATGCTTTGCTGAAATGGGCATTCAGCGCTTCATAAAGGGCATCGTCATTGATGATGCCACCGCGAGACGAGCAGACCAGTATCGCATTGGGCTTGATCTTCTCGAAAGGCCGATTTGCCACCTGCAACCACAGGTCTGTTTGAGGCTGCGGACCGGCTGCTCGATCTTGATCACTCCTCTATCCTGCTTGCTGGCCATCGTTATTGTATAGGTTCAAGCTGTTTCTTGCGCTTGATGGTTGCAGTACTATTGAGGGCACCATTTGGTGCCAGCTTAGCAAGTGTGGATGCCATTGCAAACAAAAATGGGCAGGAAGTACCTGCCCACTTTCAAAGCTTGCAACAAGGCTTCATTGCGCCCATCTCCGGCCCATGCCGCGACCACGCCCGTTTCGATTGCCCCAACCACGGTTTCCCCAACCTCGGTTACCCCAGTTGCGGTTGCCCATATTGCGGGCCATACCCATTCTCTGAGCGCCGGGACGGCTTGGGAGCAATGCGGTCTGGCGGGTGTTGAACTCGCTGGACGAAATCGAACCGTTTCCGTCCGTATCAAACGAGGCAAAGGATGGCGAGGTGGCCTGATTCCTCATGAAACGCCCTTCGGCGGCGCGCGCAGCCTGTCGTTTGGAACGGATCGACGTGAATTCCTTGCTTGAAATTGAGCCGTCATTGTTCATGTCCCAAGTGGCGAAAGGCAACATTCCGCGTTGTGTCATATCGACAGCAAGCGCTGCCCCACTCGTCAAGCCAAGGGCAATGGCAGCAATCGTGATGGTTTTTGCTAGCATTTTCATGGCACATCTCCTTTTGAGTGATATCGCCATGCCTCATGTGGCAGACGACTTTATATCCCCAAGTCTAGAGCAGCATGCTGAAATGAAGCTGAAAACAATAAGGTCATTTGGCGGCGATCAGCGGCAAGGTCATGTCGACCCTGAGGCCTCCCAGTTCCTCTGACAGGTCAAAGCGCATGGTGCCGCCATAAAGGCTGACAATATCCTTGGCGATGGAAAGGCCAAGACCGGTTCCCCCGACGCTTTCATCCAATCGGACGCCGCGCATGATCAACTGATCCAGCTTTTCTTTTGGCAGTCCGGCGCCATCATCTTCAATGGTTATGCGATAGGTCTCATCAAGGGACATGCGGCAGACCACTTTGCCGTTGGCCCATTTGCAGGCATTGTCCAGAATGTTGCCAATGAGCTCGAGCAAATCCTCCCGGTCACCAAACAAGGGCATGGCACTGGCGCCGATGGCGATGATTTCGAGCTGTTTGTCTCGGTGGGTTTGTTGCATCACTCCGATGAGGTCTGGAAGGTCGCGGCCGGCATCAAACTGTTGGCCGCTGATGCCTCGGCCTGCCATACGGGCTCGCTTCAGTTCCCGCTCGATCAAAAAGTGCAGGCGCTCGGTCTGATCACGGGCTTCCTTCAGGCCCTTGCCATTCAACTGATCGCTTTCATGCAGCTGCTGGATGAGCAGATTGAGAGGACCTTTGAGTGCATGGGTCAAGTTACCCAGTGAGTTGCGCGAACGCTCCAGCCTTGTTGTCAGCAGTGCCAGCAAGTGATTGAAGCTCCTGACGAGCGGCTGGATTTCGGAAGGGACTTCTTCGCGCAGCTTGTCTCTTTTGCCTTGCTCAAGGCTCTTGATGTCCTGCCGGATGGGGTCCAGTTTCCGAAAGGATCTTCGTACCAGCCAGCTTTGCAAGACCAGAAGCGAGGCGAAGCCAAAGGCCAACAGACCGGCAAAGTTGCGCTTGAGCCTGTCGATCTGGGCGAGCATGGGCTCAAGGTCTTCGGCGACAGCCAGTGTGAATCCTTGTCCGTCCTTCTCGAACTGCTTGGCCCAGACCAGAACGGTTTGCCCGTCGGGGGTCTCTATGCGTGTGACGGCTTCATCATTCGGAGCAACCTTTGGAACCTGTGGGGTCTGGTCCCACAGAGAGGGTGAGGTTATGACCCGGCCGTCGGTGAAGGCGAAAACATAATAATGACCTGAATCGACCTTGTTGTAGATGTCGCTGACACCGCGCCAACGCACCCGGGTAAAGGCGGGATCAGGCTCGAGAGCGCCAATCATGCTTTGAGCGTCATGCTTGAGGCGAGACACCACAAAGTCCTCCACCAGCGTCTGAACCGATTGATTGACCACATACCAGGCCGACAGCATCAGCAGAAGCAGAATGGCCGCCAGACCGACTTGCAGTTGCCGCTCCATCGAGTTCATTGGTCACCACCCTCAAAGACATAGCCTTGCCCCCTACGGGTCTGGATCCATTCGTCGCCCAGTTTGTTGCGAAGATGGCGGACATAGACCTCGATGACATTGCTGTCGCGATCAAAGTCGCGATCATAGATATGTTCGGTCAGTGTTGACTTGGAGAGGATCTTGCCTTTGTGCAGCAGGAAGTACCGCAGCAGGCGAAACTCGGTGCCGGTCAGATCGATGGTTCTGCCATCGTCCATGAGGACGCATTGCCGCTCTTCATCGAGCGACAAGCCCTTCGTGTGCAGCTCGCTATTCTGGGTGTTGTTGCTGCGCCGGATAAGGGCTTTGACCCGCTCGAGCAGTTCCTCGAAGTGAAAGGGTTTGCCAACATAATCGTCTGCCCCGAAGCGAAATCCCTCGACACGCTCATGCCAGGCATCGCGAGCCGTCAGAAGAATGACCGGCAGCGTCAATCCGCTTTCACGCCAATTGTGCAAGATGTCGAGGCCGGGTCTGCCGGGCAATCCCAGATCGAGGATGACCAGATCATAGGCTTCTGTCTCTCCGAGATATTGGCCGTCAATGCCGTTGTCAGCATGGTCGACGACATAGCCGTTTGCTTCGAAGTCCTTTTTCAGCCGCGTTACCAGCCCCTGATCATCTTCTACCAGCAATAGTCTCATGACTGTCTGTTTCTGCGTTGGGGGAACGATTGTGTCATATCATAACGCAAATGCTGGTTCGAATGACATGCCAGATGTCGGCTTATTGTCGCAACGGGCGAGACAAGAGGATAAAGGAATGCCGTGGCTGCTGTTCGCAGCCACGGCATGGCTTTTTGGGGTGGTGGGGAAAGGGGATGCTTACGCCTCGCGCAAAAACAAAGCTTCGCCGTCAGCATTGAAATAGTGGGCCTTGGTGAGGTCCAGCTGCACCTTGACCTGTTGCCCCGCTGCAAGCGAAACGTCGCCGCGCTGGCGCACCAGCATTTGTCCAATGCCGTCTGCTTCAATATAGACGTTGGTGTCCGAGCCGAGCCGCTCAGCGATGATGACTTGTCCGGTAAGCTGGTGCTCTCCGTTCTCGATGATCATAGTGTGTTCAGGTCGGATGCCGAAATGGGCGACCTTTGCGCTGGCGCTTTGCTTGCTTTTTGGCAGCAGGGTTGCTTTCAGCGCATCGGGCATGGTGTCGGTGCCAACAATGTTCATGTTGGGCGAGCCGATGAACTGGGCGACAAACAGGTTGTGTGGCTGATCATAAAGCTCCATCGGCGTGCCAACCTGCTGGATATGACCTGCATTCATCACCACGATGCGGTCCGCCAGTGTCAGGGCCTCGACCTGATCGTGGGTCACATAGATCATGGTCGCATCCAGACGCTTGTGCAGTTTGGCGATTTCCAGTCGCATTTCAACGCGCAGGGCCGCATCAAGGTTGGACAAGGGCTCGTCAAACAGAAAGGCCTTGGGATCGCGGACGATGGCGCGGCCCATGGCAACGCGCTGACGCTGGCCGCCAGACAGGGCTTTGGGTGTTCGGCCAAGGAGCTTGCCAAGGCCAAGGATGCCCGCTGCCTCACCGACGCGTTCTGCCCGCAAGGTCTTGTCTTCCTTTCGGATCTCCATACTGAAGCCCATATTGCGTTCGACATCCATATGCGGATAGAGGGCATAGGACTGGAACACCATGGCAATGTCTCGTTCGCGCGGGCGCAGCTCATTGACCAGCGTGTCTCCGATAAGGATGTCGCCTCCAGTGACGGTTTCAAGCCCGGCAATCATCCGCAGAAGGGTGGATTTGCCACAGCCTGACGGGCCGACAAGAACGATGAATTCGCCCTCGTCAATGTCGAGATTGATGTCATCAAGCACCGAGACAGGGCCATAGGATTTTGAGATATTCTGAAGCTGGATACGTGCCATGTCTCTAGCCTTTCACGGCGCCTGAGGTCAGGCCCTGAACCAAATAGCGTTGAATGAAGAAGAAGAAGAGGCAGCTCGGGATCAGTGCCAAGACGCCTGCGGCCATCATCTGCCCCCAGTCGACGGAGAATTTCGACACGAAGGTCATCAGCCCCACCGGGAAGGTCATGGTGTCGTTGGAATTGATCAGCATCAGCGCAAAGAGCAGCTCGCTCCAGGCGGCAGTGAAGACAAAACCCAAGGTGGCCGCCATGCCGGGCAGGGTCAGCGGGAAGATGACCAGACGCAGAGCCTGAAAGCGGGTTGCCCCGTCGGTCATGGCCGCTTCTTCCAGATCCTGCGGGATGCCATCAAAGAAGGACTGCATCAGGAAGGTGGCAAAGGGGATGTTGAAGGCGGTATAGGCGATGATCAGCCCAGAAAGGGTGTTGAGCAGGCCAACGGTGGCAAAAATCTTGTAAATTGGCGAGATGATCATCAATAGCGGGAACATCTGTGTCAGCAGCATCAACAGGATGATCAGATTCTTGCCGCGAAAGACAAAGCGCGAGAAGGCATAACCCGCCGCGCTGGCGACCAAAGTGGTGACGAAGGCAGTGCTCAGCGACACGGTGATGCTGTTGCGGAAATAGATCAGGAAGTCGGTCTGGGTGACGACTGAGCGGAAATTGTCGAAGGTCACCCAGCTCGGCCACAGGGCCGTGCCTTCGGTATAGATCAACTTGTCCGGGGTCAGGCCGATTTTCAAAAGCCAGTAGAGCGGGAATAGGGCAAACAGCAAATAGAGCAGGATGGCCAGATATTTGCCGCCAACAAGGAGGGGGCGCGTTGCACGGTTACGGGTGGACATGTCACACCTTCACAAGCTTTTGCCGCATGCGCAGCAGGATCATCGCATAGAGCATCATCAGCACCAAAAGCACCACGGCAATGGCCGAGGCATAGCCGAAATCGAGCTTTCGGAAGGCGGTGGTGAAGATGTAGGACGACAGGATCTGGGTGGAGTTGGCAGGTCCCCCGCTGGTCATCACATAGATGAGGTCGGCGAAATTGGCGATCCAGATCGTGCGCAGCATCACGGTGATGGCGATCATCGGTGCAAGGAAGGGCAGGGTGATCTTGGTGAAGCGCTGCCATGGGGTCGCGCCATCAATCTCGGCCGCTTCATACATGTCGGACGGGATGGATTGCAGCGCCGCCAGCATGGTGATCGCGAAAAAGGGAATGCCAAACCAGATATTGGCGACGATCGGCCCCCAGAGGGCGAGGTCCTTGTCGCCGAGAATATTGTAGGGCTCGGACAGGATGCCAAGGGCGGCTAGCCAATGGGGAATGGGACCAATGACCGGGTTGAACAACCAGGCCCAGGTCAGTGCCGAGAGCATGGCGGGGACTGCCCATGGCAGAAAGACGAGCGCCTGAACGATCTTCTTGCCGTGGAATTTGGTGTTCAGCAGCATGGCAAGGCCAAGGCCGAGGAAAAACTGGAAGAAGACGCTATAGAGAGTCCAGCGGACGGTGTTTTTCAGCGCCAGCATGAATTTGGAATCATGCAGCAGGGCCTCGTAATTCTCAAAGCCAACCCAGCCGGTGTCAAAGGGCTTCAACAGGGCGATAGACTGGAAGGAATAGGAAATGCCGATGCTGAGCGGTACCAGAATGACCAAGCCTATGAAGATCACCGCCGGGGAGAGATAGAGGTAAGGCTCAAGGAGATAGGACAGGGACAGACCGAAGCGGCTCCCTTGCGCGGCTTTCGCCTCGTGGGCACTCCTGCGCCTGATCTTGGGCTCCCGGGGTGTCCCCGGGAGCTTGTCGTCATGCAAGGGGCGGCTCATTGATTGGCTTTCCACTTGGTATATTCTTCGTTCATATAGTCAGCCCACTGGTCGGCCATTTCCTTGGCGGTGATTTCACCAAGCAGGGCCTGCTGAGCGGTTTCAACGGCGATGGTGTCGGCGAAATAGCCGAAGCCTTCGAGTTGATGGGGCAGAACGAGGGGCACATAGTCAGCGCCATTCAGGGTCTCGAACCAACCGGCAAACTGTTCGGTCTGGAAGTAAGGGTCCTTGTCAGCACCGGTGTGAACCGGGATGACGCCGACTTTGCGGGCCCAGACCTTGTTGTTTTCCGGATCGGACAGATGAGCCACCAACTTCCAGGCGTCGCTCTCATGCTCGGTGGTGTTGAAGATCGACCAGCCAACGAAGCCGATGGTTGGATAGGCTTTGCCATGCGGGCCGGTTGGCATCGGGATGACGGCGAAGTCAGCATTGTCCATGCGTTCCTGAACGGCGATCAACGCATCGGGATCCTGATCAAGGAAGGCGCAGGTGCCGGAATAGAAGCCGGCGACGATCTCGTTGAAGCCCCAGTTGACCGAGTCTTTTGGTGCGAGACCTTCCTGATAGATATCGATCAGCTCCTGATAGCCTTTGATGGCTTCAGGGGTGTTGAGGGTGCTTTTGCCGTCTGCGGTGAAGAAGTCGGCACTGCCATTCATGGCTGCTGCATTCATCAGCCAGCCACTGTGGCCGCCGCGGCTGCCGCGCAGGCAGTAGCCGGATTTGCCATCAAGGGCCGAGACCTTGGCAAGAGCATCATGGAACTCTTCCATGGTTTTCGGTGGCTTGGCGACGCCTGCTTCAGCCAGCAGTTTCTTGTTGTAGAACATGGCGCGCAGATAGAAGCCATAAGGCACGGAATAGGCGGTGCCACCGGCAAGGCGAGCCATGGCCATGGTCTTGTCGGTCAGAGTGGGGCCATGCTCCCAAGCCTTGATGTGATCTTCAAGGCTCGCCAGTTTGCCAGCGCCTGCATACAGCGCCTGCCACTTGTCAGGCATTTCCACCACGTCGGGCACATCGCCTCCGGCGACCATGGTTGCCAGCTTCTCGTAAGCCTGTCCCCATGGCAGGGAGACGATCTCAACGGTGACGCCGGGATTTGCGGCTTCGTAGGCGCTGACCATTTCCTTCAGGGTCTCGGTGCGGGCCGGGCTGGTAATCACTTCCACCAGCTTGAGCTGGGTGTCGGCAAACGCCGTGTTGGCCAGCAGGGCAAGGCTGGCGACGGTCAGCCCGAATACGGTTTTCTTCATCTTGTCCTCCACTTTGTAAAAACGAAAATCAGGGAACTCCTAGATTGTCTGGATTGCTTTGGTCGGTGATGGTCAGCGGTTGCTGCGGCAGGCTGCCAAGCCCTGCTCGAAGTCGGCCCACAGATCGTTGGCGTCTTCCAGGCCGAGGCTGAGGCGAATGATCCGGTCTGAAACCTTGAAGGCTTGGAGGGAGTTGGTTGGATCTTTCTGTTTGAGGCTGATGGCGGTGGGGACCACAAGACTTTCAAAGCCACCCCAACTGACGCCAAGGCGAAACAGTTTGAGACTGTCGACCAGTGTGCGGATGTCGCCCTCTGGAGCAATTTCGACGGATAACAGGCCCGAGCGACCTTCCAGACCGGGCACTGAGCCCGCAGCGGGGGAATGGACCGCGCGGATCATTGGGTGAGCAGTAAGCTTTTCGACAAACAGATTGGCGGTGGCTTGATGGGCCTGCATGCGGATCGGCAGGGTGCGCAGACCACGGGTCAAGAGCCACGCTTCAAACGGCGCCAGTTTGCCGCCGAGCAGCGTCAGGCTCATGGTGCGGATGGCTGCGATATGCTCTGCACTGGCGATCACAACGCCAGCCACCACATCGGAATGGCCAGAAATATATTTCGACGCTGAATGAAGGACGATATCGATACCCAACTCAATCGGGCGCTGGAAGACCGGGGTGGCCCAGCTGTTGTCTATGACTGTGATGGCCCCATGGTTGCGGGCATGGGCGGCAACCTTTGGCAGATCCATCGCCTGCATCATCATGCTGTTGGGGCTTTCAAGATAGGCGAGTTTGGCGCCCGCCATCAGATCGGGATTGTTTTCCATCTCTTCAATGGAATGGTAGCTGGTCTCAACGCCGAATGGCCGCAGCATTTTTTCGAACAGCCGGAAACTGTCCGGATAAACATGTTCGATGCAAACCACCCGGTCGCCGGGCTTGAGGAAGGCGAGAAGCGTCGAAGAAATGGCCGCCATGCCCGAGGAAAAGGCGACCGCGGCTTCGCCATTTTCCGCATCGGCCATGAGCGTTTCAAAGGCAGTGACCGTTTCGTTGGAAACGCGCGTATAGATGGGGTGGTTGCTGTTGCCGGACACCGTGTCTTCAAAGTCCTGAAAACTCTCAAAGCCGAACAGCGAGCTTTGATAGATTGGCGGTGCAATGGTGCCGGTCGCATCCGCATGGGGGCGGTTGAGCCGCGTGGCCAGTGCCAGAGTGTTGGTCTCGTCCTGAAGCGTCTTATTCATTGAGCCTTATGGCGACCTCGTCTTCTACTATGGAGAGGATTTTCCGCAAGATGGCTTCTGACTGATCCGCATCCTGATTGATGACGGCATCTGCCAGATTGCGGTGCAGGGGTATGCTGGAATCAGCCATTTGCGGTTGATCGAAGGGGGCTTCATAGGTCTCTTCAAAAGCCTCATGAAGCTGCAAGATGAGTTGACCGAACAGCGGATTGCCGCTCGCATCATGAATGGCGGCGTGGAAGCGCTTGTCAGCGGCATGCCAGTTTTCGCCCGCTTCGAAAATTGCCATCAGCTCCTCGCATCGGGCATTGATGATGCGTTTGTCCTTGTCAGTGGCATTCTGACAGGCAAGGCGGGTGGCCTCGATCTCGAGCGGCATACGCACCTGATGGGTCCGCATCAATCCGGCGGCCTCCACCTTGACGGTGAGGGGGAAGTTCATCGAACGCTGGGAAATGTCGGCCGACAGGCGCGTGCCTGCGCCCTTGTTGCGCACCACGATGCCCATACGCTGCCAAGCCATAAGGGCTTCGCGGATGGTGGAGCGCCCAACCCCCAGGGACTGCGCCAGTTCTGTTTCTGATGGGAGGCGGTCACCAGCCTGCAAGCCCGACGCTTCGATGATTTCCACCAATGCGTCGAGAATGTCCTGAACCCGGCTCGAGCTGCGGCTTTCACCAGACAAAGTCAGGCGGCGCTTCTTGGCTTCGCGAATGACGGTCTCGCGGGATGCCTGCTCAAGTTGCTTGTCGGTGGCGTCGCTCATCGGGGTGTCAGATCGTTGGTTGCTCATGGGTGCTCCTGATATTGAAACAACTATGTCAGACAATGTAAAGGATTATATCAGACATAATTTGAAAGAATGACGGGAATGGCTGATTTTCTGCGCGACAAATCGGCCGATTCTGTTGATTTTGTCGGACATAGTGGCCAAGAGGTGGCCGCTTGGCAATGTGGAGATCTGCTCAATCAAAGGGCTGTTTTGCAACAAAAAGCCCCCTGCAAGCTTTTGCAGAGGGCTGCTTGTTGATCGGGCATGGGGTGGATCAGACCAACGAACGGGTGTTCCAAAGAGCGACCGTTCCGTTCTCGATCACACAGATATGGCCGGTGCCGACCTTGGCCTCTTCGGCCTTGATGCCGTAGGTTGGAGCAGCCATGCGCAGGATGCCATTGCTGGTAACAATGACGGCGGTGGCGTCCGGGCCATGTTGTTCTTCGATGCTGGCGATCATGGCATTCCAACCATTAAGAATGGCTTCGGGGCTTGGGGTCCAGCCATAGCCTTCGGGCCATAGGCTGCTCTTTTGCCAGCCGTCAATGTCCCTGTCGCCATGGGCTTTGCGGATGTCGTCGTTGGATCGACCTTCCCACGCGCCATAATCGATTTCGCACAGGGCGTCATTGACCTGTGGCTCCAGATCGAGCCAGCCTGCGGTCTCGGCCATGATGCTGGCGGTCTGGCGGGTGCGTTTGAGCGGGCCACAAACAACGCAATCAGGGCGGATCGTGGCGGCCTTCATGGTCTCGCCAACCTCTTTGGCCTGAGCGCGACCTTTTTCAACGAGATCGAGATCAGAGCGTGCCCCGACCCAGACGACCTTGTCGTCGGGACCAAAGGTGTTGCCGTGTCTGACAAGGATCAGTTTCATGCCACCAACTCGCCTTCCTGTTTGATGATGTCTTCAACAATCTTGACGTCGTCGGGCGCATCGACCGAGGCATGGGTGCGCCCCAGATAGTCGACCGTGACGATGCGCACTGTCATGCCATTTTCCAGCGCTCGCAATTGCTCGAGCCCTTCGGTCAATTCCAGCGGTGAGGGGGCAAGATTGACATAGCGCTCAAGTGCCTCGCGGCGATAGCCATAAAGCCCGATATGGCGATAGACCGATGTGTGACCGGCTGCGCGGATATAAGGCAGGATCATTTTGGAGAAATAGAGCGCATTGCGGTTGGCATCGAACACCACGGTGGTGCCACTGGCGGGATTGGCCTTTTTGCTCTCCACAAGGTTTGCCAGCATGGTGTCATCCAGCACGGTCGCCGGGGTGACAATGTCGAAATCACCTTCCCCCTTTGCAAATTCATCGATCATCGCCTGCAGCACCCATGGCGGGGTGAGGACCGCATCGCCCTGAAAATTGAGGATGGCCTCTTCGGTGATGTTGGCAGCTTCCAGCGTGGCAAAGGAGCGTTCCGAGCCATTGCGACAGCTTTCCGGGGTCAGGACGGCTTCGGCGCCAAAGCTCATGGCGTGTTTGACGATGCGTTCATCCTCGGTGCTGATGACGACACGGGAGCAGCCCGTCGTTGCCTTGGCGATCCGCCAGATCCGCTCGAGCATGCTGGTTCCAAGGATCGGTAACATCGGTTTGCCGGGCAGGCGGCTGGATCCATAGCGCGCTGGGATGATGATGGCGGTGGACATGGCTGCATTCCTTTCCAGATATCGGCCGCGGGCTTCCGGGCGGTGATGCCGTGGCTTCACTTTGGCGCCAGATATGGCACGAATGGCAGCCAAGTGCGACCCAAAAACGCGTCTATTCTGATTGCTGGTGTGGTTTGCCTATTGGGCTCCCTTTGCGACCCGTCGGTCGTGGGTGGTCAAGGAAAAGCCCCGATGAAGGCGCGCTTGGTGCATTGCTGTTGCTGATAGGCGGACGATCTCCGTGCGGGCATGATGACGTCGCTCCGGGCAATCTGCAAAGCCGTTATGCACTTGAAATTTTGCCTTTCCCCTCCACCAAGCGGGTGGTAAGCAGAAGCGCACCGGGTGGCCCTTAGATGTTGGTGCACTGACCGAGTGTCCGGGCCGGTTTCTGCTTTAACGAGGTATCCATGTCCCATTCCCTGCTGCTTGACGCCTGTCTGTTTGATCTTGATGGGACATTGATTGATTCCACTCCGCCGGTCGTCCGCTGCTGGAGTGCATTGCTTGAGCGTCATGATCTGGATCCGGCGATCTATCTTGCCAAAATTCACGGTCGTCCGGCGCACGAGTCCATTCGGGATCTGCTGTCAGGCAAGGATGAGGCTATCATCGAGGAAGAGATCCGGTGGTTGCAACATATGGAAAGCACCGATGTGGAGGGCATTGTCGCCCTTGACGGGGCGCTTGACTTTATCGCCGAGCTTGATCGCCTGTCAGTGCCCTGGACAATCGTAACATCAGGCTCGGTGCCGGTTGCCGGTGCACGGATCCGGGCCGCAGGCATTCCCACGCCCGCGCGTATGATCACCTCCGATGACATCACCAAGGGCAAGCCAAACCCTGAACCGTTCCTGAAAGGGGCGGATCTGGTTGGTCTGGCGCCAGAACAGTGCGTTGTGTTCGAGGATGCCGCAGCCGGGATCACAGCCGGGTTGGCGGCCGGAGCGCAAGTGATTGGCATCACTGCAACGCAAACCGCGCATGTTCCTGCCGGTATTCCCGCCATTGCAAGCTATCGGCTTCTGTCCATCGCTCCAAGCGATGGACGGTTTGCGTTGACGATCGCGCGCTGAGCCGCATTCTCCAGTGGGTCGCTTGGCTGCCAGTCGAGCGCTGACGGAAAAAAAAACGCGTCAGGTGCCATCGATTCGCAACAAGCCGCTCGATGGTCGCTTTTCCCTGAAGTGATGGGCCGGGCGGTGGATAAGATAATCGGCAGGTTTGCCTTTTTCAGGGGATTTTCCCCTGAGGGCGGGTATTCCCTTGGTGCGCTGCCGGTGACGATTGGTATGCCAATTGCGACAAATAAGTGCAGTGGTTGAAAGGTGTCGTCTCAGCGGTTGCAGTTTTGATTATGAAATGATAAAAATACCACTGCTTTGGGGGATCGGGGGACTCTCCAAAAGCGGACTGGCCTACAGGGGGGTATATCTTACATTTTCTCTTCAAAAGGCTGGTGATTGCCGCTGACGGTTCTGCCCTGCAGAATGGCATGTTTGCGCGGTCAGTTTTGTGTTGCAAGTCTGATCCGCCTGTCAAATTGGCAATCGGTGTCGTGAACCGTCAAGGTTCATGGCAATGAGAAGCGCCATAGATCAATCGGCCCTTTGGTCGGATGATCTATGGCTCTTTTTTTGGCTCATTTTTTGAGTGTCAGGTCACATTTTTCCCGCTTCACTTGTCCCTGCTTCATTTGTCAGTGTCTTTGGAGACGCCTCACGGAGAGGTTTCGCTTAGTCTTGCACGCAATCGGGCACGGGTTTGATCGGAAAAGCGATATTCCGTTCGATCCGCATGATCGAGCAACAGGGCAAGGGATTGGTCGAGATTGCCAACCAGCAAGGTTGCGCTGAGGTCGCGTCCGAGTTGGATGAGGGAGGGGTCTGTGGTCCGGGTTTGGGAACTTGGCTGGTTGTTCACGATTCAACCTTGTTGCTTGATAATGCAATTACTGATTGCAATCTATCATGCTCCAGTGAGAAGTGCGAGACCTTTAGGCACTCTTTTGGGATACCATTTCGCCAATCCAGTCGATTGCTTACGCATATAGGGCACGCCCCGCCTCCTGGCGGGAAGCGGGTGTGTGGATAAGGCATGCTGGTCTGTTGTTTGCGGACGTCGCTTGTCAGGCGACGATTTCCCATTTCACGTTGCCTGCGGAATTGGGATTGGTCTGGTTGATGCGACCAATCAGTTTGTCCTGATGGTCAAGAGAGACCAAGAGGCGCGTGCCTGCGCGGCCTGAAACAACAACGAGATCCTCAGTCTTTGAGGGGGTTTTGCGCGTCAGGATGACTGAGGGCGCATGGCCTTGATGTTCGGCCTCCTCGAATTGCCGCATTTCGACATGGACGACAATTGTCTTGTTGACCCACTTCATGTCCACAAGCACTGTTTCTTTATGATGCCAGTTTAAATCTGCTGACCCGCCAAAAGCCATAGTGCATTCACCCCTTGCAACCTTGAGACCTTTTGGAAAAGCGTATTTAAATGCGGCCAACCTGTCGAGCTTTTTCGAAAGAATCGCTCCTAAGGGATGATCTGTTGATCAAAGGCTGGGTTGTTGTGGACTGGGACGGGGATGACCGTGTGATTCCGTTCTTAAGATGCAATTGCTGGCCATGGGGGCGTGATAATTATGAAAAGATCGCGTGAATCTTGCGATTCAAGGTCATTTGCTAGTTGACAAGCCGTGTCTCTGGCCGTAGTTTCCGCTTCGAATTTTGCGCGCCTCGGCGCGCTTTTTGTTTCGAATAAATGGCCGAGGCTTGGGACAATGAAAATCAAGAATTCTCTGAAAGCACTTGCCAAGCGTCACCGTGACAACCGCATGGTTCGCCGCAAGGGTCGCGTATATATCATCAACAAGAAGAATCCTCGCTTTAAAGCTCGTCAGGGCTAAGTCAGGTTTCTTGATTGCATGAACATAAGGCGCGCAGGAGTGTAGCTCACGCGCGTTTTTTGTATAGATTGGCAATGGATGGCGCAAGGCGCTGGATAAAGTCAATCTGTTTCATACGCAAAGCAGAAGACAGAAAAAGGCCGGTTCCTCAGGGAACCGGCCTTTTTGTTGTTTGATTTGATCCAAGTGCTTTGACCAAGTGCCTGCCCTTGAACGAAAAACGCGACAGACATCGGATGATATCTGTCGCGTCTGTCTTTCTATTGTGGGTCGTGGTGCGCTTTAAATGCCGCCCAGACCGTCGCTGCCGACAAAGGCGATGCGCAGCATGTTGGTTGCGCCCGGGGTACCCAGAGGGACACCGGCGGTGATGATAACGCGCTGACCGGGCTTGGCGAAACCTTCCTGATAGGAGGTGGAGCAGGCGCGGTCGACCATTTCATCCAGAGTGCCGGAATCTTCAGACACGATGCAGTGCAGGCCCCAGACGAGGGACAAGCGACGCGCGGTGGCGTTGATCGGGCTCATGGTGATGATTGGCGTCTGTGGGCGCTCACGGGCCGCTCTGAGGCCGGTGGTGCCTGAAGAGGTGTAACAGACGATGTTGGCCAGCTTCAGCGTCTCGGCGATCTGACGGGTTGCAGCAGAGATGGCATCGGCACCGGTTGCTTCGGGTTCGGCGCGCTGTGCGTAGATGATGTTGGAATAGTAAGGGTCTTTTTCGACCTGCTCGGCAATCCGGTTCATCATGGCAACCGCTTCCTGCGGATATTCACCGGCAGCGGATTCGGCGGACAGCATGATCGCGTCAGCGCCTTCGAACACTGCTGTGGCGACGTCAGACGCCTCGGCGCGTGTTGGCATTGGCGACGTGATCATTGATTCAAGCATCTGGGTGGCAACCACCACCGGCTTGCCGGCCTGTCGAGCGGCTCGGGTGATCTGCTTCTGAACACCGGGAACCTGTTCCAGCGGCATTTCAACGCCAAGGTCACCACGGGCCACCATGATCGCGTCGGACAGCTCAATGATCTCGGCCAGATGTTTGACGGCCTGCGGCTTTTCGATTTTCGACAGGATGCCGGTCCGGCCACGGGACAGTTTGCGCACTTCGGCGACATCTTCGGGACGCTGCACGAAGGAAAGGGCAATCCAGTCGACATCGGCATTGACGGCGGCTTCCAGATCGGCACGGTCCTTGTCGGTCAGGGCCGAGAAGGAGAGGGTGGAATCGGGGAAGCTGATGCCCTTGCGGTCAGAGATTGGGCCGCCGGTGACGACTTCGGTATGGATGGCGTCGGCTGCGGTGCCGATGGTGCGCAGGCGAACCTTGCCATCGTCAAGCAGAAGCATGTCACCTTCCTTGACCGAGCCGAAAATTTCCGGATGGGGCAGCTGGACGCGATGGACGTCGCCGGGCTCATCCTTCATGTCGAGGGTGAAGTTGGCACCATTTTTGAGGCGCACTTTGGTCTCGGCGAATTTGCCAAGACGCAGTTTGGGGCCCTGAAGGTCAGCCAGAATGCCGATCGGGCGGCCGACTTCTTTTTCGACAGAGCGAATTTTTGCGACGCGCTCGCGCATTTCGTCATGGGACGAGTGGCTCATATTGATGCGGAATACATCCGCACCCGCCAGGAACAGAGCCTTGATCTGTTCCTCTTTATCTGAAGCCGGGCCCAAGGTGGCCAGGATCTTGACCTTCCGATTGCGTCTTACAGTCACGGTTTTTTTCCTATTCTTGATCGGTCAATTGGACCGTATAATCCTGCTTCCCGGCCGTATCGATTTCGAAAAAGCCGGTGCGCTCAAATCCCCTCGCGACACATTCGTGCGTGCCCTTGATCTTGAATTCAAGATCCTGTGTGCACATGAATGCCTCGCCGTTCCACTGTCCGCCCTTGTCATAATCGATGGCATGGATCAGATAGCGATTGTTTACAAGCACGCCCTTGAGGACAGTCTCGCACTTGTTCTGGTCAATGTTCCACCAGCCCTCACTGATCCATTCGCCCTTCATCTTATATCCGATGGCCAGACCGATCGTGCTGCTGGTCTTGTTGCATACACGAAGGTCGGCTGCCGCCTGAAGACTGCTTGCCAGCAGCATCAGACCTGCCATGGTGCATGTCCGGATATGGGTCTTTACCAAGGTGTTGGTCGCAGGAGCTGTTGTCTTTTTTGAAACAATCATTGGGCTCAATATCATCTTGAAGCTGTTCGTAAGCCGCCTTTTGTTTCGCGTCTTGCGCCCGTAATGTCAATGCAGGAACTCTACAATAGTCGAAGACTGTGCGTTAAAGGGGATCAAACATTCCCCATTTTGTGCGGTTTTCAACTGACCGGGGTAATCTGTACCAACTTCTGCACCTCAGTTTGAGAGACGCTGTGCATGGTTGGGCTGACTGACCGGATTGATATTCTAGGGCTTCTGACTGACATGGGCCTGTTTAGCGACTGTGCTTGACGGCTGTGTGACGGGATATGATCGGCGATCAGTTGGGCGAAAAAGCGGCTGTCATACGGGTTCCTCACAGGATCTGTGCACGAGGCGTCAAATGGGGGATCGGAAGGCAGATTGGCCTTGTTGCTGCCATCACCTTCGATATGATGCGGGCTTTCTCGCGCTCGCGACCAATCGGCGGGCGAATGACAGGAAGGGGAGCCGTATGAGTGAGATCAGTCAGACCGAATTGGAAGCCGCAGCCTTTCGCCGCTTGATGGCGCATTTGCGCGAACGGACCGATGTGCAAAATATCGACATGATGAATCTTGCAGGCTTTTGCCGCAATTGCCTGTCGCGCTGGTATATGGAGGCGGCCAACGAGGCCGGGCTCGATATGAACAAGGAAGTTGCGCGCGAAATCGTCTATGGGATGCCCTATGACGAATGGAAAGAAAAATATCAGAAAGAGGCAAGTCAGGGCCAGCTTGACGCGTTCAAAATTTCGCACAAACACGACTGAGTGCGGGCAATTGAGCGTATCTGGTCCGCAAGCCCTATTCTGAAGGACTGGCAAAAATGGTGTGCTCGGTGTCAAAGAGACTTTGCGCCGGAATGGATCGCTGTTAAGGATGTCGCAACACAAATTTGGTTGAAGAGCGGTTACGCTCGCCCAGGCATGTTGGCCCCCGAGTGCCGATGCTTTCGGGCGACGAACCGATAATTGGAGTGTAGGATATGTCAAATCCAGGTGGTGTCGCTGCCGATCAGCTGCGTGCTTTTGTCGAACGCATTGAACGCCTAGAAGAAGAAAAGAAAGCCATCTCTGATGATATCAAGGATGTCTATGCAGAAGCCAAGGGCAATGGCTACGACGTCAAGGTGATGCGTCAGGTGGTTCGCTTGCGCAAGCAGGACAACAATGAGCGTCAGGAAATGGAAGCTCTGTTGGATCTGTATCTGCATGCCCTCGGCATGGCGCCAAGCGCTGAATAAGCACCTTTATCGATGCTTTTCATCAAAACCCTGCCTCACAAGAGGCGGGGTTTTTTGATGTTTGGCTGACCTTTGAGGCATTTTTGACCATTGGGTCGGCAATCAGTGCATGTGTATGTGCACAGGATATCAGGGAGCGTCTTTCCGGCTTGCATCTTCTGCATTTGTCGCATAAAGATATCTTTATATCTTTGGGGAATTCAGATGCTGTCACTTGATGAAATGGTTGGATTGTTGAAGGCGAGCGGGGAACCAACCCGTCTGCGCCTTCTGTCGCTGCTTGCGGAAGGGGATTTGTCGGTCAAGGACTTGACTGCGATCCTCAATCAGAGCCAGCCAAGAATCTCACGTCACCTGAAGCTCCTTTATGAGGCCGGTCTGGTCGACCGGCTGCCGGAAGGGGCCTGGGTCTATTATTGCCTGACGCGGGATCAGGCCAAGGGGGATCTGGTTTCCGCTTCCCTGCGGCATATCGATCAGGACGATCTGATGATTCGCCGTGATATGGAGCGTCTCTCCCAGATCAAACTAACCCAGCGACAGCAGGCGACGGAATATTTCCAGCAGAATGCCGAGCGGTGGGACGAATTACGAGCGCTGCATGTGCCTGAGAGTGCCGTGGAAAGTGCCATTGTCGAGGCGCTGGGCGACAAGCCGATCCAGCGGATGCTGGATCTGGGCACCGGCACGGGCAGTATGTTGTCGCTTTTGGCGGATCGCTGCCGCTTTGGCCTTGGGGTGGATGCCAACCGTTCAATGCTGGCCATCGCACGGACGCGTCTGGATGGACCCCATCACAATCACCTGCATGTGCAGCAGGGCGACATTCTCGATCTGACGACGCTGGAGCGGAGCTTCGATCTGGTGACGGTGCATCAGGTGCTGCACTATCTGGACGATCCGTCGGCGGCGCTGAATGAGGCGGGTCGGGTGTTGCTGCCCGGTGGCCGCATTCTGGTGGCTGACTTTGCGCCCCATGATTATGAATTCTTGCGAAAGGACCATGCTCACAGACGACTGGGTTTCTCCCATGACGTCATGAGCCGCTGGATGGAACAGGCTGGCTTTGCCGTTGTCTCGGCGACTGATCTGGCGGAAACCCGCCGGATCGACGAGATGAGCGATACGCCGCTGACGGTGACGATCTGGGTTGCCGAAAAACGAATGCCTGACTGAGCGCCGAGACTGAGCGCCGAGACTTTGCCTTTACCGATTTGGGTGTCGCCTCACCAATGAAGGGGTGGATCACCAAAGTGATGACAGGACTGGCCCGAACCTCCCAAAACAGGGCCGTCAAGACTGAGAGAAGACTGATGAACCATAATGCAGAACGCAGCGGACGCCGCAGCCAAAGCGCCGACAAGCTGAATATTTCCTTCGAGTTCTTTCCACCAAAGACCCCGAAGATGGAAGAAAAGCTTTGGGAATGCGTTGAGCGTTTGGCCCCGCTCGCCCCTGACTTCGTGTCTGTGACCTATGGCGCTGGCGGCTCGACCCGCGAGCGGACCCACGCCACTGTCGAACGGATCATCAGGGAGACCTCTGTTCCGGCTGCTGCGCATCTGACATGCGTCGGGGCGACCAAGGAAGAAGTCAATGATGTGGTGCGCTCCTATATCGAAGCTGGCGTCAAGCATATTGTTGCCTTGCGTGGAGACCCGGCCGACGGGGTAGGTACCAAATATCAGCCGCATCAGGGGGGCTATATCAATGCGGCCGATCTGGTCGGTGGCATCAAGCAATTGGGCGATATCGAGGTGTCCGTCTCGGCCTATCCGGAAAAGCATCCCGAAAGTCCGGACTTTGCGACCGATGTCGAAATGCTTCGCCAGAAGGTCGATGCAGGGGCGACACGGGCGATCACGCAATTTTTCTTCGACAATGATCTTTATGAGGCCTATGTCGAGCGGGTACGGCGGGCCGGAATATTCATTCCCATCGTGCCGGGCATTCTGCCGATTCACAATTTCGTGCAGATGGCCAATTTCGCCTCACGCACGGGGGCGAGTGTGCCGCAATGGCTGGCCAACCGGTTTGAAGGTCTGGAAAATGACGAGGAAACCCACCGGTTGGTGGCTGCAGCCATTGCTGCCGAGCAGGTGAATGATCTGCATGAACGTGGTGTCGATGATTTTCATTTCTACACCATGAACAGAGCCAATCTGTCTTATGCGATCTGTCATTTGCTTGGCTTGCGTCCGATCAAGGGCGCGGCAGAGCAAGATTAAGCTGAGCAACAAGATCAAGACCGAATAGACATAAACTGACAGAGCCGTGCGGGAGAGCGACCCGCCTTGCTCTGGATAGACAAGGAACCAGTCATCATGTCGAGCTTGCCTCTTAGCCCGTCCTTTGACGCGCTGCGTCGTTTGGCGTCCGACCGTATCCTCATTCTCGATGGGGCAATGGGTACCATGATCCAGCGGCTCAATCTGACGGAAGAGGATTTCCGCGGGGAGCGCTTCAAAAGCTGGAATCAGGATCTGAAGGGCAACAATGATTTGCTCTCGATCACCAAGCCGGAAGCCATTCGCGATATCCATCGGCAATATTATGAAGCCGGGGCCGATTTTGCGGGCACCAACACCTTTTCCTCGACCACCATCGCGCAGGCGGACTATGCGATGGAGCATCTGGCCTATGAACTGAATGTCGAGAGCGCCAAAATTGCCAAGGAAGCAGCCGAAGAGGTAATGGCCAAGGAACCGGGCCGCCAGTGCTTTGTGCTGGGTGCCATGGGGCCGACCAACCGGACCGCCTCCATTTCGCCCGATGTCAACAATCCCGGTTTTCGGGCGGTGTCATTCGATGTGTTGAAAGACGCCTATCGCGAGGCCGCGCGCGGTCTTATCGATGGCGGTGCGGATGCGCTGGCCGTTGAAACCATCTTCGATACGCTGAATGCCAAGGCAGCCTTGTTTGCGATTGAGGAAGAGTTTGAAGCGCGCGGCATGCGCTGGCCGGTGATCATTTCGGGCACCATCACCGATAAATCGGGGCGCACCCTGTCTGGCCAGACGGCGGAAGCCTTCTATCATTCGATCCGTCATGCCAAACCTTTTGCGGTTGGTCTCAACTGTGCCCTCGGGGCAGCTGAATTGCGTCAGCATGTGGCATCGATTTCCCGTGTTGCCGAGACACTGGTCTCGACCTATCCGAATGCGGGTCTTCCGAACGAGTTCGGAGAATATGACGAGAGCCCGGAACATATGGCCGGACTGATCAAGGAATTTGCCGAATCTGGCCTTGTTAACATTGTCGGTGGCTGTTGTGGCACGACGCCGGACCACATTGCGGCCATTGCCGAAGTGGTCAAGCCGGTCAAAACCCGCGTCATTCCGACCATCGAACAGCATATGCGTCTGTCGGGGCTGGAGCCCTTCACGCTGACGCCTGAGACCAATTTCGTCAATATCGGGGAACGGACCAACGTTACCGGGTCGGCGAAATTCCGCAAGCTGATCAAGGATGGCGACTATGAAGCCGCACTCGATGTGGCCCGCCAGCAGGTGGAGAATGGTGCCCAGATCATCGATGTGAATATGGATGAAGGCTTGCTCGATTCGGAAGAGGCAATGGTGACCTTCCTCCATCTGATCGTGGCCGAGCCGGACATTTCCCGCGTGCCGGTGATGGTCGATAGCTCGAAATGGAGCGTCATCGAGGCGGGTCTGAAATGCTTGCAGGGCAAATCGGTGGTCAACTCGATCTCGATGAAGGAAGGCAAGGAGGCCTTTATCGAACAGGCCAAGCTGGTGTTGCGCTATGGTGCGGCGGTGGTTGTGATGGCCTTCGATGAGAAGGGGCAAGCCGACAGCCTTGAGCGCAAGATCGACATCTGCCAGCGCTCCTATGACATTCTGGTCAATGAAGTGGGCTTCCCGCCCGAAGACATCATTTTCGATCCAAACGTCTTTGCAGTGGCAACGGGCATCGAGGAGCATAACAATTACGGGGTCGACTTCATCGAGGCGATCCGCTGGATTCGCCAGAATCTGCCCGGTGCCCATGTGTCCGGTGGCCTGTCAAACCTCAGCTTCTCCTTCCGCGGCAACAATCTGGTGCGTGAGGCGATGCATTCGGCCTTCCTGTTCCATGCCATCAAGGCTGGGCTCGATATGTCGATCGTCAATGCTGGCCAGCTGATGGTCTATGATCAGATCGACAAGGAGCTTTTGGCGCGGATCGAGGATGTGATCCTCAATCGCCGGTCTGACGGCACCGACCGTCTGCTGGAAGTGGCCGAGCGGTTCCTGCACCAGAAGGGCGAAGCCAAAGTGGTCGATCTGGCATGGCGTGAGTTGCCGGTCGAAAAGCGCCTTGAGCATGCTTTGGTCAAGGGCATTGGCGACTATGTCGATGAGGATGTCGAGGAAGCCCGTCAGGCCGCCAGCCGCACCCTTGATGTGATCGAGGGACCGCTGATGGATGGCATGAATGTGGTCGGCGATCTGTTTGGCGACGGCAAGATGTTTCTGCCACAGGTGGTGAAGTCTGCCCGCGTTATGAAAAAGGCCGTGGCCTATCTGCTGCCTTACATGGATGCGGAGCAGGAAGGTGAGCGCCAGAGCGCCGGCAAGGTGCTGATGGCGACCGTCAAAGGCGATGTGCATGATATCGGCAAGAATATTGTCGGCGTGGTGCTGCAATGCAACGGCTATGAGGTGGTTGACCTCGGCGTGATGGTGCCAGCCAATGACATTCTGGAAGCGGCGCGGCGCGAGAAGGTCGATATCATCGGCCTGTCCGGTCTGATCACGCCGTCGCTGGATGAAATGTGTCATGTGGCGGCTGAAATGGAGCGGCAAGGCTTTGATCAACCGCTGATGATCGGTGGGGCTACGACCTCGCAGGTGCATACGGCGGTGAAGATCGATCCGAATTACGATCGCGGTCAGACCATTTATGTGACCGATGCCAGTCGCGCAGTCGGAGTTGCGACCAAGCTGCTGTCGCGGGACAAGGATGCCTATATCGCCGAGATCAAGGACAGCTATGTCGGTGTGCGGGCCAAGCATGAGGCCGCACAGGACAAGAAGCGCCGCTTGAGCATCGATGAGGCACGGACCAAGAAAATGGCATTGGACTGGACTGCCTATCAGCCAACCAAGCCCGCCTTCCTTGGCACCAAAGTGATTGATGATATCGATCTGGCGGATCTGGTGCCCTATATCGACTGGACGCCGTTTTTCTCGACATGGGAAATGAAGGGGCGTTATCCGGCGATCCTCAGCGACGATGTCTATGGGGAAGCGGCGACAAGCCTGTTCAAGGATGCACAGGCGATGTTGAAGCAGATCGTCGAGGAAAAATGGCTGACGGCCCGTGGGGTGTTTGGCCTCTGGCCTGCCAACGGGGTTGGTGACGACATTGCTGTCTATGCAGATGAGAGCCGCGACAGCGAGCTTGGTCGCTTCTATGGACTGCGTCAGCAGATGGCCGGACGGTCGGCGCGCGCCAATGTGGCGCTTGGGGACTTTGTTGCCCCGCTCGACAGCGGTGTTGCCGATTATATCGGTGGCTTTGCGGTCTCGACCGGCTTTGGTGAAGCTGAGCGAGCCAAGGCCTTTGATGCGGCTGGTGACGACTATTCCAAGATCCTGCTGCAGGCTCTGGCGGACCGTTTGGCGGAAGCCTTTGCTGAAGCCATGCATCACAAGGTGCGCAAAGAGCATTGGGGCTATGCCAGCGATGAAACACTCAATGTTGAAGATCTGATCGCCGAGCGTTATCAGGGCATTCGTCCGGCTGCAGGCTATCCGGCTCAGCCGGATCACACCGAGAAGGGCACCTTGTTTGATCTGCTCGATGCGGAAGCGGCGACCGGAATCAAACTGACGGAGAGTTTTGCGATGGTGCCGGGATCAGCCGTGGCGGGGCTGTATTTCTCCCATCCTGATTCGCACTATTTCGGTGTCGGCAAGATCGAAAAGGATCAGGTCGCAGATTACGCAGCCCGAAAAGGCTGGACAACCGAAGAAGCCGAACGTTGGCTTGCTCCAATTCTGAACTATCGGCCATGAGGAACTGCCCGGTTCCCTCGACGTAATCTGCGAGGAAGCCGGGCTAATCCATCTTTATGTATAGTTCTTCTTTTACATGTAGTATTCGCAAATAAAAAAACCGGGAAAAATCCCGGTTTTTACGCTTCCTAACTTCAGAAACAGCGTTGTTTTTCAAGTGCCTCTCTGAGCTTTCCTCCCGGATGCGTGCTTTTGTGGCTGGTTCCTTGTTTTAAATAATTCCAACCACAATAGCTGCAATGAATGCGAAAGCGGCACACAAAATCATGAAATTCATTGATTTGACCATGTAACCTCTCCTATCTGCTTTTATTGCTTGTGATCGAGTCTACGGCAACTTCGGTAATTCGCGAAGAGAAAAACATGCCGCGCTGCAAAATAATGTCAGCCGCCAGTCGCTATTTGCTCATAACTCCTTGTGGATTCAGGGGGCAACGTGCGACAATCGAGAGCATCAAAACCGGGGACAGGATCGGAATATTGCGATGCAGCATTCACAAAAGTGTCAAGAAGCGCTTGTGGAAGTGCAAGCTGCCCTTAGGGCAGATGCACGGGGCATAGATCCGCACAAAGCCGCAGAGCGGGCGCATTTCATGAAGGCGACCATGCCGATGTTCGGGCTTGGCGTGCCTGCGCAAAGAAAGCTGCTGCGTCGCGGTTACAGCTTCTCTCACTTGCCGTTCGAGGTGCAATTGCCGCTCTGGGCTCATATCTGGTCCGAGGCGACCCATCACGAAACCAGAATGCAAGCAGCCTTCTTCATCGAGAAACCGCCCGCAGGGACAGATCTTGTCTGGCTTTGGGGGGCAGTGAAAGATTGGGTGTCGAGCGTCAATTGCTGGGATCAGTCGGACACCTTGTCAAACCTCTATGCCCGGATCAACGAAGCCCATCCGGAGCAGGTGGTGCCGGTGCTCAGGCACTGGAATGGCAGCGACAATCCGTGGGAACGCCGGCAGTCGCTGGTGGCCTTGCTATGCTATTCGCGATTTCGGCGCTCATTTCCCGAACAAGCGTTGGTTTTCGAGCTGGTGGAGGCCCTGCTGGCGGATCCTGACTATTATGTGCAGAAGGGGCTTGGCTGGACATTGCGCGAAGCCTGGCATGTTTGGCCGGAGCCGGTGATGGCCCTTCTGGATAGGCATATCGTTACACTTGCCCCTGCCGCCTGGCAGGCTGCAACTGAAAAACTCGATCCATCGGTCAAGCAACGGTTGAAGGCCAAGCGGATGGCTGGGCGCAAGGCTGGACGCTGATGTGATTTGTGCGCTTTATGATCGAGCGCGGGCAATCGCTCCTTCTAGCCAGTGAGCAATATGCAAGGTGTGATGGTCTTCCATGAAGGGGCCGATGATCTGAACGCCAAGTGGCAGTCCATCCTCTGTTTGCATGCCTGCCACATTGACACATGGCAAGCCGAACAGGGTCCAGATGCGGTTGAAGATGGAGGAGCCGGTGGAGGCAAGTCCCAGGGGCGCAGGGCCGGGGGCCGACAGGGAGAGGAAGGCATCGAGATCTTCAAGATGCTCGGCGGCTTCGATGCGTGCCTCTTGTGCGCAGAGATGGGCTTCGTCATAGTCGGCAGCGGTGATGGTTTTTGCGAAATCGAGGGTCTGTTTCAAAACCGGGCTGAGCAGATCGCCGTGTGTGTCATGTTCCCAAGCCAGGGATTGACGGATTTCATAATCCTGAATGATCTGATGAGCATGGAAGGCGGCAATCCAGGTTTCGCTGGGTTCGATTTCGACCAGCTCCGCTCCCAGAGAATGGAGATGCTCCAGCAGGCTATTGAAACGGGATTTGTAGCCCGGATCCGCTTCGGGCCAGCTGTGGCTGCGAACGACGCCAAATTTCGGGGTGCGGAAGGGGGCTCTTGGCTGGATGGAGCAATTGCGGCCAGTCAGTGCCGACATGGCATAGGCGACATCAGCAACCGTGGCCGTGTAAAGGCCGATCGTATCAAGCGACCATGCGCCGTCTTTCATGCCCGGTTTGGGTAACAATCCTGCGGATGGCTTGTAGCCGGTGATGCCGCAAAAAGCGGCGGGGCGGATGATCGAGCCACCGGTCTGGCTGCCGATTGCCAGATGGGCCATGCCCGAGGCGACGGCTGCTGCCGAGCCGGACGAGGAGCCGCCGGGAGTATGATCCAGATTGTGGGGGTTGCGGGTCGGGCCGGGGTGGAAGAAGGCAAATTCGGTGGTGACGGTCTTGCCCAGCAGGGTGCATCCCGCCCGTCTGGCCTGCATGACGATGCTGGCGTCGCGTGCGGGATTGTGGGCGTGGTAGATGGGAGAACCATGGGCGGTGGGCAGATCGGCGGTGTCAAATATGTCCTTGACCGCAAGGCCAATCCCCTTGAGCGGACCGGATGAGGCAATCTGGCTGGTCGCGTTGGCATTCAAGGCGCAGAAGGCTTTCAAATGCTCTTCGACTTGATCAATGCGCTCGAGACAGGCTGCGATGGATGCCTCTGGCGACAGACTGCCCTGTTCCATGGCCTTCAATTGATCAAGCAGGCTGACCGGGCCGACAAGCCCTGAATTGCTTTTTGTCTCCACCATGGGTTCCCCTCCCTTAATCTTAACACTTTCCTAGCGCGTTTCGAAAATAATCAGAGCAATCCGATTGAAACGACGTGCCTGATTTCATCTTTTGGGCGCATTTGCGCGGCCTGACTTGCGCGAAACAAACTCTAACAGGATGCGCCTTTCTTGGATGGGCTGCAAGCGGGAAGCCAATGATGGTGAAGGCAATAGACCTTGCGAAGACGGCATTGTGGGGCCTCGTTGGTGTCATGGTGCTGGCTGGTTGCAGCGCGGTTGCGGACCTGGAACCGGTTGATCAGGGCGCTTTGCAGGAAGATGCGGTTTTGCCTGGCCTCGATGGTTTGGAGGGGCAATGTCCGGTGTTGGAGATGGGGCTGGTGTCCGGTCGGGAGTTGCCCGAAGTCAAGGAACGCAAGGTCTGTGGTCACCCCTATCCTTACACAATTGCCGGGATCAATGGACGCAATCCGGTTTCGTTCAATACGGACGCCAAGATCAACTGTGTGATGGCGACACAGTTGCAGCGCTATTTTGCCGACAGTGTGCAGCCGATGGCTTTGTCGATGCTGCGCCAGCCTGTGGTTGAGGTCCGTGTGGCCGCGAGCTATTCCTGCCGGACGCGCAACAGCAAGCGCGGGGCCAAACTGTCAGAACATGCCAAGATGAATGCCTTCGATATGAGTGCTCTGACACTGGCGGATGGCACAGTCCTGACCATCGAGGATGACTGGCATTCGATGGGGCGCAAGGGGCGGTTCCTCAGGGCGATCAACCGCTCGGCCTGTCGCTATTTCACGACGGTGATCGGCCCGGGGGGTGACAAATATCATCAGGATCATCTGCATCTGGATCATGGTCGCCATGGCCGCAAGGGGACGTGGCGGTCTTGCCAATAGGGCATCGGCGCGGGCGCGCTCCGGCCTGTCCCAATGGGTTGGTGGATGTGCGTTATGGTGCTTTCACTCTCGCATTTCCCAGTGAAGTCGCCTATGGTCTGGGTTTAGGGCGTGTCCCGGACGAGACTTGTGCGAGCTGGGGGAAGATCAGGAACTGCAATGAGTATCTGGAGCCAGATCGGCACACTTATTGACGGGCTCCGTCAGAGCGAGACTTTATCGGCCTTTGTTGACAAAGCGGCGGCGGTGGTGCGTGGCATGGGTGCCGGTGTTGATCGCAAGCAGTTGACCTTCACGGTGGCGATGATCGCGCTTTCAGCCAAAATGGCCAAGGCGGATGGTGTCGTGACCCACGACGAAATCCTCGTCTTTCATGAAATGTTTGAAATTCCCGAAGGGGAAGAGCGCAATGTGACGCGTCTGTTCAACCTCGCCAAGCAGGATGTGGCCGGATATGACGCCTATGCGCGGCAGATTGCCGATCTGTTCGAGGAAGAACGCGATGTGCTCGAAGATATCATCGACGGGTTGTTCATGATTGCGGCCGCCGATGGGGTGATGCATGCACGCGAAATGCTCTATCTGGAGCATGTGGCCGACATTTTCGGTATCCCCGAGCGTTGTTTTGAACGCATAAAGATGGGACATGTGCAGCCCGATGAACAGGATCCCTATACCATCCTGGAAGCCAATCGCGGCATGTCGGATCTGGAGATCAAAAGCCATTATCGCAAGCTTGTGCGGGAGAATCATCCGGATCGGTTGATCGCCCGTGGTGTGCCCGAGGAGTTTGTCCGCATTTCAACCGACAAACTTGCGGCGATCAATCTGGCCTGGTCACAGGTCCAGTTGGAGCGCGGCTTGCGTTAGATTTGTGGCCTGTCCCAGACAAGGCATCGAAACAAATATCAAGACAAGACAGAATGGAGACGACAATGCTGTCAGCGACCCAGACCCAATGCGCTTGCAGTTTGAACCCTTCCCCCAATTTCGGTGATCGCAAGAATGATGGCAGAATCGATATGATCCTGCTGCATTATACCGGCATGGAGGATGACGATCAGGCGCTCAACTGGTTGTGCAATGAGACAAGCGAAGTGTCGTCGCACTATTATATCGACCGAGCCGGTGCGACCCAGCAGCTGGTGGCCGAGGAAATGCGCGCCTGGCATGCGGGGGAGGCTTTCTGGAAGGGCGAAAAGGACATCAACAGTTGCTCGATCGGTATCGAAATCGCCAATGCCGGGCATGAAGACTTTACCGAGGAGCAGATCAAGGCGGTGATCGCCCTTTGTCAGGACTTGATGGCACGCCACGATATTCCGGCCTATCGGGTGCTGGGCCATTCCGATGTCGCTCCGGGACGCAAAATCGATCCGGGAGCGAAATTCCCGTGGCAAAAACTGGCCGATGCCGGTGTTGGTCTGATGCCAGAGCCGGAAACGGCGCAAGGGGGGCGAACGTTCCAGCGTGGCGATGAGGGGCAGCCGATTCAGGCTTTGCAGACGATGCTGGCGGTTTATGGCTATCGGGTGGATGTGACCGGTGTTTTTGACGCTGCGACAGAAGCGGTGGTCAAGGCGTTCCAGATGCATTTCCTGCCAGAGAGAGTGGATGGGGTGGCGGACGCCGCGACGATCACCACCCTCTACAAGCTGAACACCCTGATGCCGAAGCTTTAAGCCGGCTTCAGGGGGCTCGTTGCCTGGTTGGTCTAGAGTTCGAGCACCATGTGGGGGCGCCCGTCCGATGTCTTCTCTCGTGTCATGCCATCCGGGCCGATCACCTGTGTGGTGCGCTGGCGGAAGGCGGACCAGCTCTCAAAGGTGATGATATCAACCGGCTCATCAAACTTGAAGGTGAGCCGGAACCAGCCGTCGCCCATGCGGGTAACGCTGAGGATCTCGGCCCGGAAAGGTTGGGAGAGATAGTGGCCGGACACAATGTCGCCGACCTGCCAGTCCCGTTTCGGCCGGTTGCCATAGTCTGCGAACAGGCTGTTCCAATCCCGAAAGCCATATTGCTGGGCAATCAGTTCCAGTGACTTGGAATGGGAGATGGCAGTGCCGTCGTCCGCCAATTTGTTTCTTAGTAATTTGGCCTGTTTTTTGGCTGCATCGATGGATGCGGGTTTGTTTGTCATGATTGCACCTTTGCGGGGGCTGCAAACAGACCCCATTGATATCCTGTCTTTCGTGCCGCATGACGCAGCAGCGCAAATGTGATGGCCAACATCAGGGCATCCGCCAGCGGACCGGTGAACCAGATCCCGATTTCACCTGTCAGCATGGGCAGGAGGAACAGCAGCGGCAGCATCAGGCAGTAGGTTTTCATCAGGCTGAGGATCGCTGCGCGTGGCACGTCGCCGATGGCCTGAAAATAGGTTGCCAGAATGAAGAGTGGCCCTGCCGTAAACATCATCATGGTTGTCTTGGGCAGGATGCGGATCATCTCGTCAATCACCCCTTGCTCGGAGATGAACAGGCTGGCAAGCATGCCGGGTGCGAGCATGAAAAGAGCCTGAGCCAGCAGGCTGTAGATCAATGCTGCACCAAGCGCGATGCGCAAGGCATGGTCGGAGCGATGCCAAAGGGCGGCACCAAAGTTGGATCCGAGAATCGACTGCATGGCTTGTCCCATTCCCAAAAGAGGCAGGAAATAGAAGGTCATCATGCGGGTGATGATGCCATAAGCCGAGATGGTTTCGCCATAGTGGCTGGTGTTGACCAGTTGCAAGGCGGTGATCGTGGCTGTGGCGATGAGCGACATGCCGATAAAGCCAAAGCTTTGCGGTGCGCCAAGCGCCAGAATCTGCCGCCAGCCCGTGGTAAGCGAATGGCGCATCAGACCCAATGGCTTGAAGGCACTTGGCCCCCAATGGCGAAAGCCGAGAATGATTGTGAATGCCAGAGATTGTGCAGCTAGGGTGCCATAGGCCGAGCCTGCAATACCCAGATCATAGTGGATGATGAACAGGGCGTTGAAGCCGATATTGGCAAGGGACACCAATAGGCTCATTGCAGCCATGATGGGAGCAAAGCCCTCATTGCGCAAGGTATCGACATGGAGCGAGAGGACCATGACCATCGGTGTGGCAAAGACCATGATGCGCAAATAGATCGTGCCAAGATGGGCAAGTGTTTCTGACCCATTGGCGGCGATGAGGGTCAGTTCCTTGCCAAATGCGAGATAGCTGGCGATGAAGAAGAAGCCGATCAGTAGAGCGAGGCCGTGCGCGCCGCTGAAATGGGCGCGTGCCTCATCAATATTGCCAGCGCCCAGTTGCCGGGCGATCAAGCTGGCAAGACCGCTAGAGACCAGCGTCGACAGGGCCACCATCAGCATATAGATGGGAAAGATCAGGGTGACCGCCGCCAAGGCCTCGGGGCCGACATAGTGACCAAGAAAAATGGCGTCGACGACCGTCAGTAGACCGTTCATGCCCATCACGAAAATGATGGGTAGGGCCGTGCGAGCAAAATGCGCACTGAGGGCACCGCTTAAAAACGGGCTATGCGCGTGCGATTGGGAAGAGTTGTCCGATGACATCTCAGCCTCCTAACAAGACGCATTTCCAAATAAGGATGGGGCCCGCATTGCCACCCGCATGAAATGCATGTGGGGCAGAGATTTCGGATCTATCATCAGGACTTCACCATGGGCTGTCGCCTTGCGAGCGGCAGGTGCCTGCAACCTGAGGGCGGATATAAACCCGTCCTCAGATCTTGTCAAGCTTGGTCGGCCATGGTCGGCTTGGGGGATTTGGCTGCTATCGACGGCCAACCAGCTTTTGGATGCTGTCGGCGACCGGAATGCCGTCTTTCAGACGGCTGTCATCAATGGCTGGGCCGAAGCTGGTGGCAATCGGCACGATGCCGGCCCAGAAGTCGGTCGCATAGTCTTCCTCGTCATCGACCGGCATGCCGGCGCGGTATTTGGCAGCGGCGGTTTCGATCTCGACCGCGATCACCGTGGTGGCATTGAGCTCCTTGTCGGTGGTCTCGCGGGTTTCGTCCCAGCGGCCCGGCGCGATATGGTCGGTGACCGCGACCAGAGCATCGTATTTTTCATCTCTGTCTTCCACAAGACGGCCGATGCCATGAATATTGGCCGAACGGTAATTCATCGAATGATGGAAGGCGGAACGCGCGACGACAAAGCCGTCGACGATGGTCACATTGATGCAGATCGGCAGGCCCTTTTTCAGGGCCTTGAACATGCGGGCACCCTTGGCTCCATGGATATAAAGCTGGTCGCCGATCCGGCCATAGGCCATGGGCAGAACGAAGGGTTGATCATCAAGGGAAAAGGCCACATGGGCAATGAGGCCATCATCGAGGATGGCGTGAATGGTTTGCCGGTCATAGTTAGCGCGGTTGGCCGTCCGCACCTTGTTGGTGGCTGTGATGGGAACCTGTTGGCTTGTTTGCTCACTCATTGGTTTGCTCTTGTCTTGACGCCTTGCGGGCGTAGATGCGGTGCTGTTTGGGTTTGGCTTGATCCAAACAGGCTTTTGGTTCTTAATGAAGATCCAAAAGCATCAATTTATAGGAACCAATATGCTTGCAAGTCACATCACTCTGGATCGGGTCGGGGGGAAGGGTCTCGTGCCGCAATTGTTTGAACAGCTCAGAGGGCTGATCGAGACGGGTGTGCTTGGGGCTGGCAGTCGCTTGCCGACCAGTCGACATCTGTCCGCCCAGCTGGGCGTGGGGCGCAACAGTGTGGTGGCTGCCTATGACTTGCTGCTGGCAGAAGGTTATTTGCGCTCTGAAGGGCGGCGCGGCACTTTTGTCAGCGAAGCCTCACGGGGATTTGTGCCGGTCGAGCCCCCGGCGCGAGAGGAGCCGCCGCAGGCGCGTCCCCTGCGCTTGTCGCGCAGTGCCCAAGCGCTGATCGCGGTTGGGCGGCGGGATCAACCGACACCGCACACTTTTCAGCCGGGATTGCCAGATGTGCGCCACTTTCCCCATGACTTGTGGGGACGCTGTTTGAGGCGTGCGGCACGGGGGATGCATCAGCAGCCCCTGCTGGGGGGCTATGCTCACTATTATGGCCTGCCGGACCTGCGTGAGGCGCTGATAGATCATGTGGCCGTGAGCCGAGGAGTTTCTGCGTCTGCGGAGCAGGTGATTGTCTTTTCCTCGGCGCAAGCCGCTCTGGATCTGGTCGCGCGCCTGTTGCTGGATCCGGGCGATGTGGCGTTGCATGAAGAGCCGGGCTATGCGGGAATGCTGTCGGTGTTGCGCGGGGTGCATGCGGATGTCCGGCCAATTGAGGTGTATGCGGCAGACCGGTTTCAGCGGCTTGACGACTTGGTGGCTGATGGGGCTGTACCACGGTTGATCTATGTTTCGCCGTCCCATCAGTTCCCTTCCGGGCAGGTGATGACACTGAAGGATCGTTTGGCGCTGTTGGCCTTTGCTGCCAAACATGGGGCATTCGTTCTGGAGGATGATTACGACAGTGAGTTTCATTTCTCCAACGCGCCACTCTCCTGTTTGCAAGGGTTGGGTCGCGGTGAGCGGGTGCTCTATATGGGCACTTTCGCCAAATCGCTGATGCCCTCCTTGCGCCTTGCCTATCTGGTGGTGCCGCCGCCTCTGGTCGAGCCGGTCAGGAGGATGCAGCGCAATATGGGAGGGGTGCCGGGTTTGACGGTGCAAATGGCGCTGGCAGAGTTTTTGACCAGCGGGCATTTTCGCAGCCATGTGCGCGACATGAACAAGCTCTATCAGGCACGGCGGGATTGTTTGGCCGAGGCTCTGGCTGCTCGGTGTGGTGACATCTTGATGCCGGAAGTGCCGGATGGGGGCATCCAGATGCCTGCCTATCTGACACCGCGCCTGCTGGAAGCCGGGGTGCGGGATGAAGCGCTGGCGGCAGCACTGGCAGCAATCGGCATCGAGTGCACGCCTTTGTCGGCGCTTTACTGGTCTGGTCGCTGTGAGGTGCGGCAGGGATTGTTCTTTGGCTATGCGGCATCCAATGAGGCCGAGATTGTTAACGCTGTTGAGGCAGTTGCGCACTGTCTCAAGCGCTTCGTCCCTTGACCTGCGATGCAATTGGGCTTAGGTCCGGGAGACCAGTCGGTCGGGCAGCCGCACCGGTCACGCGAAAGCAATCCGGTGAGGAAAGTCCGGGCTCCATGAAAGCACGGTGCCGGGTAACGCCCGGCGGAGGCGACTCTAGGGAAAGTGCCACAGAAAGCAAACCGCCCGACATCGCGTCGGGTAAGGGTGAAAGGGTGAGGTAAGAGCTCACCGCGTCTTCAGCAATGCGGACGGCATGGTAAACCCCACCGGGAGCAAAACCGAATAGGAATGGCGCGGGCGCAAGTCCAGCCGGCTTTCAGGCCAGTCATTCGGGTGGGTTGCTAGAGGCATTCAGCAATGGATGCCCCAGATGAATGGTTGCCGCGTGTGGCCCTCGGGCCGCGCCGTACAAAACCCGGCTTACAGACCGACTGGTTCTTCTTTTTCTTTCTTTTGCGTTTCTTCGCCTCCTGATGGGTGTCGCAGCGGAGTTGGTTGCGTCGCAAGACGCAGAAACCTTCTCTGGCGGTTCATGGGTTCTGTTCATGGGTTTTGTTCATGGGTTTTGTCGGGCAAGTGTAAAATCCAGACGCCATTTGCCTGTTTTTAACCTGTTAAAAGTGCCTTTGGGCCTTTTGGACCAAATTGGCTTCAACCCTTTGTTAACGCTAATTTTCTTAAAATGGGAGATCGCGGCTGCTGTGGCGTGACTCCATGGGATTCCATTGACGCCCATATAATCCCATGATATCCCATATCCATGCGGTCCGGGGTCGTGTCGTCTGAAATGACTCGATCCCACAGAATATGCGGCGGACTACTCCCTTATCGGGAGGCAAGAGTGAAACAATGAGCGTTGAGGGCGGTTTGGGAACGCACCGGTAAAACGGGGCGGAGCAGAGCGCTGGATTTTCAGTGTTGTGAGGCATTTTTCGATCAGCCAAGACGCGTCGAAAATGGTCCAGTAGGCGGGATAGGATGCAGGCATTTGTATCCAAATATGTGAACCGGTTGGATTCCAAGGGGCGTGTGTCGATACCTGCTCCCTTCCGGCAGTTGCTCGCACAGGATGGACAGGACAGCCTATTTTGCAGTCCTTCTCTTGACCAAGTCTCCATCGAGGCCGGTGGCTTGGTTTATCAGCAGGAAATCAACGATCAGCTCAACCAGTTCGATCCCTTCTCGGAAGAGCGCGAAATGCTCTCGACTGCCCTGTTGGGGGAGAGCGAGACTTTCAAGATCGACAAGGATGGTCGCATCGTCCTGAGCGAAAGCATCAAGGAATATGCGGGCATCACGGATGTGGTGGTGTTTGTCGGTCAAGGGACGAAATTTCGCCTCTGGCAACCCGATCGCTATGAGGTCCATCGCAAGGAAGCGCAAAAGCTTGCCCTGTCGAGGATCCGTCAAGGAAAAACAAATGTGGCCCCCAAAGAAGGGCAAGGCGGAGGAGACGAGGCATGAGCGAGCTCAGCGCGATGACCGATGGTGAAGACGCTCAGCGTCATATCCCTGTGCTGCTTGATCCTGTTGTTGATGCCCTTGATGCCCGTGACGGCGAATGGGTGCTCGATGGCACCTTCGGTTTTGGCGGCTATTCCAGCGCCATTCTTGATCGGGGTGCTTCGGTGCTTGGGGTTGACCGGGATCCGGAAGCTGCTGATCGGGCAGCGGTGTTGCAGACCAAATATGGCGAGCGGTTGCGGTTCGTGGCGGGCTGTTTCAGTGAGCTGGCCGATATTGCTGCCGATGAAGGGCTGACACCACTTGATGCGGTTGTGCTGGATATCGGCGTTTCTTCGATGCAGCTGGATGAAGCCGAAAGGGGCTTTTCCTTCATGCAGGATGGGCCGCTCGATATGCGGATGTCCCAGAGCGGGCCGAGCGCGGCGGACGTGGTCAATGGTCATGACGCAGTGGAACTGACCCGGATTTTCCGTCAGTTGGGCGAAGAAAATCAAGGACGCCGGATCGCCGCAGCGATTGTTGAGCGCCGTGCGGTAATGCCGTTTGAGACCACGCTTGATCTGGCGAACCTGATCGAGAAGACCATTGGCCGCAAACCGACACAGAAGATACATCCGGCGACCAAGGTGTTTCAGGGTCTGCGGATCTATGTCAATGGCGAGCTTGACGAACTGGTCGACGGGCTGATGGCGGCGGAACGCTGTCTCAAGCCAGGCGGTCGGCTGGTTGTCGTGACCTTCCATTCGCTCGAAGACCGTATTGTCAAACGCTTCTTTCAGGAGCGTTCCAAGACCCATTCCGGCGGGTCACGTTATATGCCGGAGCAGGATCTCGCAGCCCCGAGTTTCGAAATGGCGGTGAAAGGCGGGGTGGGACCTGACGAGGTAGAACTGGCGCGCAATCCACGGTCCAGGTCAGCAAAGATGCGGGCTGGCATACGGACCAATGCTGCGCCTCACCCATTGGATGCAAAAGGGCTTGGATTGCCCAGAATGCTGGCGGAGAGCCGCTCAGGAGGCCGATCATGAGCAGACTCATCAATACCGTTCTGTTTCTCTTTGTGTTGCTGGGGGCCTTTTGGCTCTATCAGGTCAAACATGAAGCCAAAGAGGAAGAGAGCCGGATTGTCAAACTGGAACAGCAGATCGAGGACGAAAAGGAAGCCTTGCTGTTGTTGAAAGCCGAATGGAGCTATCTCAATCGACCCGAGCGGGTGCAGAAGCTCTCTGAGCGCTTTTCCGAAGAGCTTGGATTGAGCGAAGTGCAGCCTTACCAGATTGGCACGGTGGCCGATTTGCCCGAACGGGTGCAGGAGCCGTCAGAGGTTGGTGCAGACAAGCCGACCATCGACGAGTTTCTCAAGCAGGCACAACCGACAGCAGTCATCGTGGAATAGGGGCGGGCCATGACCGATCTTCTCGCCCGACAGGGGCAAATACGAACCGTGGACCATAATTTCGATTTTGACGGCACCAACAAAGTGCGCTCCAAGGAAACGGGCGTGCGTATCCAGATGTCGCTTGTCGTCTTTGTCTTTTGTTTCACTGTCATTGCTGCCCGACTGGTGATGCTTGGCTTTGCCACTCCGGCTGAAGCCAATCACCGCTCCAGTGCACAGGATGCCATGGCGGCGGCGCGGCCTGATATTCTTGATCGCAATGGCGAAATCCTTGCGACCGACATCAAGACCGCTTCGGTCTTTGCCGAGCCTTACAAGATCATCGATGTGGACGAAGCGGTGGATGCGCTGACCGGCGTGTTTCCAGATCTGGAAAGCGAAAGCCTGCGCAAGCGGCTGTCGGGCGACGGCAAGTTCACCTGGATCAAGCGCGAAGTCACGCCACGCCAACAACAGGCTGTGCATGAGGCCGGCATTCCGGGGCTTGGATTTTTGAGTGAAAATCGCCGCTTCTATCCAGCCGGAGCGACGGCATCGCATATTCTGGGGCTGGTCAATGTCGACAATGAAGGCATCGCGGGTATCGAGAAGTTTGTCGATGAATCCGGCTTGTCGGTGTTGCATGAAACCGGCTTTGCCCGCACGGCGGACCAGAAGCCGGTGCAATTGTCTCTGGACTTGCGGGTTCAACATGTGTTGCGTGACGAGCTGCGCAAAAGCATGGAGAAATACAAGGCCGAAGCGGCGGCTGGTGTTGTTTTGAATGCGCGGAATGGCGAAGTGGTCGGTATGGTTTCCTTGCCGGACTATGATCCAAATGATCCAGTGGATGCGCAAAAGCCGGACCGTCTCAACCGGATGACTGCCGGTGTCTATGAGATGGGGTCGGTGATGAAGCTGGTCACCACCGCAATGGCGCTCGATACAGGCACCGTCAATATGCAGGACAGCTTTGATGCGCGCCAGCCGATCCGGGTGCGGGGCGGTACGATTAGCGATTTCCATGGCAAAAAGCGGATCCTGTCCGTGCCGGAAGTGTTCATTTACTCTTCCAACATCGGCACTGCCAAAATGGCCCTGAAAGTGGGTCGTGAAGGCCATAAGGACTTTTTGCAGAAGGCGCATTTGCTGGATCGGGTCCAGACCGAATTGCCGGAATCACGCACGCCTTCCTATCCGAGCAAATGGACAGATCTGTCGACCATGACCATTTCCTTTGGGCATGGTATGACCGTAGCCCCTCTTCAATTGGCAGCGACTGCGGCGGCTTTGGTCAATGGCGGCACCTATGTGACGCCGACCTTCCTCAAGCGCAGTGCCGATGTCATCATCTCGAAGGGTGACCGCATCGTCAGTCAGGAAACCAGTGAGAATGTGCGCTATTTGCTGCGTCTGAATGCGGTCAAGGGCTCGGGCAAACGCAGTCGGGTTGATGGCTATCTGGTTGGTGGCAAGACGGGCACGGCGGAAAAAGTCGAGAATGGCAAATATTCTCACAACAAGCTGCTGACATCTTTCCTGTCAGCCTTCCCGATCGACAATCCCGATTATGTGGTTCTGGTGATGCTGGATGAGCCAAAGGGCATCAAGGAAACTTATGGTTACGCCACTGCTGGCGTGAATGCCGCACCGACCGCAGGAGCAGTTATCCGCAGGGTTGGCGCAATTTTGGGGGTTAAGCCCCGTTTTGGCCAAAAGGTTGTTCCAACAGTGGCTGCATCCTTCTAAAGCTGACACCCGCAAGGGTGCGAATTGAAAGCCGGAGAGCCGTTGGATGAATGTGGCCGAACTGCTGGGCGCGCTGGAACAGCCCACTGAACAAGGCGGACTTGCCGCTGTTTCTGGACAGACAATTGTCGGCGTGACCGCCGACAGTCGGGCGGTGAAGCCCGGATTTGTCTTTGTCGGGGTGCCAGGGTCAACAGTGGATGGTGCGCAGTTCGTGCCGCAGGCGCTGGCGCAAGGGGCTGTGTTTGCTCTCATTGCACAATCCTCTGAGCTGCCTGCTGAGTTGGACGACGCTACAGCGCCGATTGTTCGGGTTTCTGATCCACATTTGGCGTTGGCCCGTCTGGCGGCATTGTTGCATCCGGTTTCCCTTCAGCATGTTGGAGCGGTGACGGGCACCAATGGCAAAACGTCGATTGCCTCTTTCCTCAGACAGATCTGGGCTCATGCGGGTGCCGTTGCGGCCAATATCGGCACCATCGGCATCGAAGGGCCAAAAGGCACCAGCTATGGTGGCCTGACAACGCCGGATCCTGTCGGTCTGATTTCTTCTGTGGAGGGGCTGGTCGCGGAAGGGGTGACCCATCTGGCGCTTGAGGCCTCCAGCCACGGTCTGGAGCAGAAGCGCCTTGATTGCCTCAGCGTTGATGTCGGGGCGTTCACCAATCTCACTCGCGATCATCTGGACTATCATGGCACGCTGGAAGCCTATCGCGATGCCAAGGCTTTGTTGTTCAAGCGGCTGGTGCGCGAGGGTGGTGCTGCGGTGATCAATCTGGATGATCCCTATGGTGCCTTCTATCTCGACATTGCCAAAAAGCGCGGCCTGACCTGCTACACGGTGGGACAGACGCAAGAGGCTGATCTGGTGATCGAGGCCATCGAGATTGATGGCTTTGATCAGTCGGTGACCCTGTCCGGCCTGTGGGGCGATGTCACCTGCCATGTGCCGCTGGTTGGCAGCTTTCAGGTGTCCAATGCTTTGGTCGCTGGCCTGATGGCCTATAGCGGCAGGGTGGAACCCTCTGTCATTCTGGAAGCCATTGCCAAGCTGAAAGGCGCCTGCGGGCGCATGGAGCTGGTGGGCCATGCGGGTCCAGAGACGGCGATTTATGTCGACTATTCCCATACGCCAGATTCGCTTGCCGTTGCGCTTCAGGCTTTGCGGCCTTTTGTTAAAAACCGGCTGATTTCAGTCTTTGGCGCAGGCGGTGACCGCGATCCCGGCAAGCGGCCGATGATGGGGCAGGCGAGCAATGATTTTGCCGACTATTCCATCGTCACCGATGACAATCCGCGTTCTGAAGATCCGGCCCTGATCCGGGCTGCTGTGATGGCAGCGGTGACAAACGGGGTGGATGTTGGCGGGCGACAGGATGCGATCACCCTCGGGGTGCGCATGATGGAGCCGGGCGATATTTTGCTGGTGGCTGGTAAGGGGCATGAAACCGGCCAGACGATTGGCAAAGAGGTGCTGCCTTTCTCCGATCATGACGCCGTGGCGCGGGCCATGGCCGAAACCGGGAAGGGGACAGCGCAATGAGTGTTCTCTGGACGACTGAGGCCTTTGTTGCGGCAGTCTCTCCGGTCTCCCAGCCGGGAGGCATCAAGGATGTGACCGGTATTTCCATCGACAGCCGAACGATTGGTGAAGGCGATGCCTTCTTTGCCATCAAGGGCGACCAGTTTGACGGCCATGCCTTTGCACGGACCGCCTTGGAAGCAGGCGCTGCTGTGGTGGTGCTGGATGAGGCTCAGCGGGCTGACTTTGCCGACATTGGCGAGCGGGTGGTGTTTGTCGACGATGTTTTGAAGGCGCTGGAGCGTCTTGGTCGTGCGGCGCGGGCGCGGATGAAAGGCAAGGTGATTGCCATCACCGGCAGCGTGGGCAAGACCAGCACCAAGGATGCCTTGCGCGCGGCTTTGGCACCAAGTGGCCGGCTGCATGCGGCCAATGCGTCTTTTAACAATCATTGGGGCGTGCCGCTGACCTTGGCGCGGATGCCTGAGGATGCAGAATTTGGCATTTTTGAAGTCGGGATGAACCATCCCGGTGAGATCCGCACCCTGATCGACATGGTGAAACCGCATCTTGCGGCGATCACCACGATTGTTGCCGCTCATATCGGGAATTTCAATTCGATTGACGAGATCGCCGCAGCGAAGGCTGAAATCTTTGAAGGTGTGGTCGAAGGCGGTGCGGTGTTGCTCAATGCCGACAATGCGTTTGATGGCTATTTGACTGATATCGCCAAGGATCTCGGCATTGCCCATATCCATCATTTCGGACGTGCCGCCCATGCGGATATCCGTCTTGAAGCACTTGATTTGCAGGCCGATGGCTCGGATCTGACTTTGTCTTTGTTCGGTGAGCCTGTGTCCTGCCATGTCGCAGCGGCGGGGGAGCATCTGGCGATGAATGCCTTGGCCGTGTTTGGCTTGGTGCGCCTTGCTGGTGGGGATGTCGAGGCTGCTTGTCTGGCGCTTGGGACCCATGGGGCGAGCAAGGGGCGCGGTGAACGCCATGAGCTTGCCGTGCGCGGCGGCACAGTTTCGTTGATTGATGAAAGCTACAATGCCAATCCGTCTTCTGTTGCTGCAGCTCTGGCGACTCTTGGTCTTTCAGAGACCAAGGGGCGGAAAATCGCCGTTCTTGGGGACATGTTGGAACTGGGTGAGGAGAGCGCAGAGATGCATGCTGCGCTTTTGCCAGCCATCCAGTCGGCGGGCATCGATCGGCTCTATCTCTGCGGGCCGATGATGGCTCACCTATGGGAAATTGCCCCTGTTGAACTGCGGGGTATTTATGCTAATAGCTCTGCTGATCTTGTCGCCCCGTTGTGCGAAGCGCTGCGGGATGGTGACGCGGTCATGGTCAAGGGATCGTTGGGATCCCGGATGGGGCCGATTGTTCAGTCATTGCTTGAAGAGTTCAAACAATAGGCCCGTCAAAGGACAGGCTGCGTTTCAGAAAGGCCAGATACCCAGATGCTGATGTATCTTGTTGAATTTTCGGATCAAATCTCGGGATTGAACGTTTTCCGATATCTCACCTTTCGAACCGCGGGCGCGATCATCACCGCTCTGCTGATGGTGTTTCTGTTTGGGCCGATGATTATCAATGCTCTTCGGATGCGTCAGGGCAAGGGCCAACCGATCCGCGAAGACGGGCCGGAAAGCCACCTTCTGACCAAGAAAGGCACCCCAACCATGGGGGGCTTGATGATTCTGAGTGGTCTGATCTCGGCGACTTTGTTGTGGGCCAATCTGGCCAATCCCTACGTCTGGATTGTGCTGTTTGTCACCGTCGGCTTTGGCCTTATTGGCTTTTACGATGATTTCCTGAAGGTCTCCCGTTCGTCTCACAAAGGCTTTTCAGGTCGCATGCGCCTGTCGATTGAGGCCGTGATTGCGGGCATGGCCTGCTTCGCCGTGGCGCAGCTGGGCGAAACCTCTTTCACCACCTCGGTGACGTTCCCCTTTTTCAAGGACATTTTGCTTGATCTAGGCTGGTTCTTCGTGCCGTTTGGTCTGTTCGTGATTGTCGGGGCGGGCAATGCGGTCAATCTGACCGATGGGCTCGATGGGTTGGCGATTGTGCCGGTAATGATTGCAACAGCGACCTTTGGTCTGATCGCCTATCTGTCTGGTAACGAGATTTTCGCTGATTATTTGCAGATCCATTATGTTCCCGGAACCGGTGAGCTGCTGGTTTTGTGTGGCGCGATGGTCGGCGCGGGGCTGGGATTTCTGTGGTTCAATGCGCCGCCTGCTGCGATCTTCATGGGGGATACCGGCTCTCTGGCGTTGGGCGGCATGCTGGGGTCGATTTCGGTTGCTACCAAGCATGAGTTGGTGCTGGCGATTGTCGGCGGTCTGTTTGTGCTCGAAGCTGTGTCGGTGATCATTCAGGTCGCCTCCTTCAAACTGACTGGCAAACGGGTCTTCCGGATGGCACCAATCCATCACCATTTCGAACATAAAGGCTGGACCGAGCCACAGGTGGTGATCCGCTTCTGGATCATTGCGGTGGTGCTTGCCCTGATCGGTCTGGCGACCCTCAAACTGCGCTAATCTCTATGCCGGGCGCTGCTGTGCCCGGCTTTTCTGGCTTTCCCATCCTTTCAGCTTTCAGCAAGGCAACAGTGTCATGATCCCGGTTACCATTTTCAAGGATGAAACGATTGCGGTATTCGGGCTTGGAGGCAGTGGTCTGGCGACCCTTGAGGCATTGGTGGCGGGCGGTGCGCAGGTGATTGCCTATGATGACAATGCGGCAAGTTGTGCCAAGGCGTCTGCGATTGAGGGTGTGAGCGTCAAGGACCTGCGCGAGGCGGACTGGACCGGCTTTGCCGCACTGGTGTTGGCCCCCGGTGTACCCCTGACCCACCCCGAACCCCATTGGAGCGTCAAGCTGGCTCAGCAGGCTGGCGTTGAGGTGATTGGTGACGTGGAGCTGTTCTGTCGTCAGCGCCGGGCCTTGGGCATTGATTGCCCTTTCATTGCTATCACCGGCACCAATGGCAAATCGACGACCACCGCTTTGATCAGTCATTTGCTCAAGGATGCAGGCCTTGATGTGCAAATGGGGGGCAATATTGGCACGCCCATTCTCGCGCTGGAGCCGCTTTCGCCGGATCGGGTCTATGTGATTGAGGTCTCTTCTTATCAAATTGATCTTGCCCCGACGATTGATCCCTCCATTGGCTTGCTGCTCAATATTTCTGCTGACCATCTCGACCGCCACGGGGATTTGCTCAACTATGCCCGGATCAAGGCGCGGATGATCACGAGTTCGGCGTTGCCTGTGGTTGGTATCGATGATCGACTGACCGCCAATGTGGCTTCCAATTTGCGGCTGAAAGGCAAGGCCGTGGTGACCATTTCCGGTTTTGGCAATGAACGCGCCATGATGGCCGCGCCCGATGGCATTTTGCAGAGCATGGAAGGGGACTTCCTGTTCAATCTTGATCAGGCGCGCGCCTTGCGCGGCACCCACAATGCCCAGAATGCGGCAGCCGCCGTTGCCATTGCGCGGCAGTTTGACATCACACCGGCCTCGCTCTCCCGCGCTCTGATTTCCTTTGGTGGATTGGCGCATCGCATGGAAGAAGTCGGCGTTGAAGGCAAATTGGTCTTCATCAATGATTCCAAAGCCACCAATGCGGATGCGGCAGCCCGCGCTCTGGCCGCCTTCAAGCATATCCACTGGATCCTTGGAGGCAAGGCCAAGGATGGCGGCATCGAAAGTCTGATTGATTATTTCCCGCGGGTCGATCATGCCTATCTGATCGGCGAAGCAACGGATCTCTTTGCCGAGACCTTGGCGCGCCACAATGTCGCCTTCAGCCGGTGTGAGCATATGGATATCGCGTTGGAAAAGGCCATTGTTGTGGCCAAAACGGACCATGATGGTGCGGGCGAGGTGGCCATTTTGCTGTCTCCGGCCTGTGCCAGCTTTGATCAATTCCCGAACTTCATGGTCCGGGGGGATCAGTTCCGTCAGGCGGTGGTGACCTATCTCGAAACCGGCAGCGTGCCGGTCGATCCCGACCATGCCAGAGGTGGACAGGCATAATGCGGCGGACGCGGAAAAATCTTCTGACCGAATGGTGGTGGACGATTGATCGACCCATGCTGCTGGTGTTGATCCTGATCCTGTTTTCCGGTCTCATCCTGTCGATGGCGGCGAGTCCGCCCGTGGCAGAGCGTCTGGGGCTCGACAGTTTTCACTTCGTCAAGCGACATGCCTTCTTTATTCCCATTGCCCTGACCCTGATGATCGGCATGACATTCCTTGATCCGCGCACCATCCGACGTGTTGCCTTGGCTTTGCTGATCGCATCGTTGGTGGGCATGGTGATGACCCTGTTTATCGGCTTTTCCGCCAAGGGGTCTCAGCGCTGGATCACCATTCTGGGCTTTTCGCTGCAGCCCTCGGAGTTTTTGAAACCGTCGTTTGTGGTGCTTGCGGCATGGCTGTTTGCCGAGAATGACCGGCGGCCCGAAATTCCGGGCAATCTGTTCTCGATTGTGCTGTTCATGGTGTCTGTGGTGTTGCTGGTGGCCCAGCCCGATATCGGCCAGACCGTGCTGTTGGCCTCGGTCTGGGGCGGCTTGTTCTTCATGGCGGGGATGCCGCTTTTCTGGATTTTCCTATTGGCCGGGCTTGGGGTCGGCGGACTGACCATGGCCTATTTTTTCGTGCCTCACGTCACCGGTCGTATCAATCGTTTTCTGGATCCGGAAACCGGCGACACCTTTCAGGTGGATACGGCGATGGATTCCATCGTGCGCGGTGGCTGGCTTGGCACCGGACCCGGCGAAGGCATGGTCAAAAGGATCCTGCCCGACAGTCATACGGACTTTATTTTCGCTGTGCTGGCTGAAGAGTTTGGCATCATTGTTTGCCTGTTGCTGGTCAGCGCCTATCTTTTCGTGGTGTTGCGATCGCTGTCGATGGCGCTGAAAACGCAGGATTTGTTCAAAAGGCTGGCCATTTCCGGTCTGGCGCTGTTGTTTGGTCTGCAAGCGGTGATTAACATCGCGGTGAACTTGCAGTTGCTGCCTGCCAAGGGTATGACGCTGCCATTCATTTCCTATGGTGGCTCATCGCTGCTCTCGGTCGCGATTGCCATGGGCTTCTTGCTGGCCCTGACAAGGCGGCGGCCTGAAGTGGGACTGGAGCAGTCGCAGTTTTATCAGTCACAAAAGTGACGGACGCGCAGACCTGGCAACGATCCGCGCAGTAACAGAAACCCGATGGGGTAGAATTGATGGCAAAAGTCGCTTTGTTGACCGCCGGTGGCACGGGCGGGCACTTGTTTCCAGCCCAGGCGCTTGCGCATGCACTGATTGCGCGGGGTTGGAACGTGCATTTGGCAACCGATGGCCGGGCGACCCAATATGGGCATGATTTCCCAGCCGAAAGCATTCTGATCATCCCGTCAGCGACCCCGTCAGTGAAAAATCCGATTGTCTTGGCCAAGGCCGTGTTCAAGCTGATCAAGGGGTTTGTGGCCGCTCGCAAGGTGATCAAGCAGTTGAAGCCTGATGTGGTCGTTGGCTTTGGAGGCTATCCGACCGTGCCGCCAATGTTGGCGGCGAAAAGCCTCGGGGTGCCAAGCTGCCTGCATGAGCAGAATGGCGTGATGGGCCGCGCCAACCGGATGCTGGCCAAGGGCGCCAAAGCAATTGCTGCGAGCTTCCCGATCCTCAAGGGGGCCGAAGGGCTGGAGGCCAAGACAACGCTGACCGGCAATCCGGTGCGGCCGATGGTCGAGGAAGCTGCCAAATTGCCCTATGCGCCGCTGAGCGCTGATAGCGAAATCCGGTTGGTGGTGTTTGGCGGCTCGCAAGGGGCGCGGTTTTTCTCTGAATATATGCCCGGTGCCTTGGGCCGTTTGCCGCAGGATATGCGCGCCCGGATCAAGCTGGTGCAGCAATGTCGGCCTGAGGATCTGTTGAAGGTCAAGGTTGGCTATCGCGAGCTGGGACTTGATGCCGAGCTTGCGCCTTTCTTTGCCGACATGCCGCAAAAAATCGCCAAGGCCCATCTGGTCATTTGCCGCTCAGGGGCGTCATCGGTTGGCGAGTTGGCGGCGATTGGCCGCCCGTCAATCCTTGTGCCGTTGCCCGGTGCGCTTGATCAGGACCAGAAAGCCAATGCCTCCGTGCTCGTCAAGGTGGGCGGTGCCTGGATGATGGAACAGCGCGGCCTTCGCCCCAATGATATTTCTGATTTGCTGGAAGAGCTTTTTGCCCATCCCGACAAGCTGAACGCAGCAGCCGAGGCTGCGCGCAAGGAAGGCAAGCTGGATGCTGCCGACCGACTGGCTGATCTTGTCGCGAGCGTGGCCGAGACAACAGGAGTTGCCAAATGAAAATGCCTCAAAATATCGGCCCGGTGCATTTTGTCGGGATTGGCGGGATCGGGATGTCAGGCATTGCCGAGGTGCTGGTGAAGCTGGGCTATACCGTGCAGGGCAGTGACATTGCCGAGAGCGCCAATGTGTTGCGGTTGCGGAACAAGGGCATTCAGGTGGCCATCGGCCATGCTGCGGAGAATATCGCCAATGCGGAAGTCGTGGTCGTCTCCTCGGCGATCAAGGCGGACAATCCCGAGTTGGTCGAGGCGCGCGCACGGTTGTTGCCTGTGGTCCGACGGGCCGAAATGCTGGCCGAATTGATGCGCTTCAAATCAGCCATCGCGATTGGTGGCACCCACGGCAAAACGACGACCACCTCGCTGGTCTCGGCATTGCTGGATGCGGGCGGGATGGACCCGACCGTGATCAATGGCGGGATCATCAATGCCTATGGCACCAATGCGCGGATGGGCGAGGGCGACTGGATGGTCGTCGAGGCCGACGAATCCGATGGCACTTTCGTCAAACTGCCCGCCGATATCGCGGTGGTGACCAACATCGACGCGGAGCATCTGGATCATTATGGCGACTTTGCCGCGGTGAAGGCTGCCTTTACCGCCTTTGTCGAAAATGTCCCTTTCTATGGCTTTGCGGCCATGTGCCTTGATCATCCGGAAGTGCAGGCTCTGGTCGGCCAGATTGAGGATCGCCGGATCGTCACTTACGGCACCAATCCGCAGGCCGATGTGCGTTACAAGGATTTGCGCTCGGAAGGCGGCGTCAGCCGTTTCTCGATTGTCATCAGCAATCGACAGACCGGAACGAGCGAAGAAATTACTGGCCTTAGCCTGCCGATGCCCGGCGAGCATAATGTGGCAAACGCCACCGCCGCGATTGCGGTTGCCCATCAATTGGGTATTTCGGGTGAGGCGATCCGTCGAGGCCTGTCGAGCTTTGGGGGTGTCAAGCGGCGCTTCACCCGCACCGGCAGCTGGAATGGCATCGAAGTGATTGACGATTATGCCCATCACCCGGTCGAGATTTCGGCGGTGATGCAGGCCGCACGGCAGGCCAGTCAGGGCAAGGTGATCGCCGTGATGCAACCGCACCGCTATAGCCGCTTGCGCGACCATTTCGAGGATTTCTGCACCTGTTTGAATGTTGCTGATCGTGTGTTGGTGGCTGATGTCTATGAAGCCGGTGAACAGCCGATTGAGGGCGCAAGTGCCGAGGCTTTGGTGACTGGGTTGAAGAGCCACGGTCATCGCCATGCCTCCTTGATGGGCGCGCCGGAGGTTCTGGCAGAACGCATCCGTGATATGGCCGAGCCGGGAGATTATGTGGTCTGCCTCGGGGCTGGCAACATCACCGCATGGGCGAATGCCCTGCCGGGGCAGCTCAAAGCATTGGCCGGGGAGTGAGCGCGTGTTTGAAGATCTTCTGCCCGGTCTTGGTGACTGGACAACGAAACTGCGCGGGCGTCTCAAGAGCAATTTCGATATTGCGCCTTATACATGGTTCCGTGTTGGCGGACCGGCTCAGCTCTTTTTCAATCCGGCGGATGAAGCCGATCTTGCGCTGTTCCTGAAAAACCTGCCAGAAGAGATGCCGGTGACGGTGATCGGTCTTGGCTCAAACATGCTGGTCCGTGATGGCGGTGTCGAAGGGGTGGTGATCCGCCTGTCTGGCAAAGCGTTCAGTGATGTGGTGATCAACAGTGATCACACGGTCAGTGTCGGGGCCGCTATGCCGGACATGCGCTTTGCAACCCAGATGGCCAAGGCTGGCATTGCCGGCTTTGCCTTTTACAAGGGGATACCCGGTGCGATTGGTGGTGCTTTGCGGATGAATGCCGGGGCGCACGGATCGGAGACCAAGGACCGGCTGATCTCGGCCCGGGCGGTGGATCGCAACGGCACTATACATGTGCTGACCCCGGCTGATCTGGGTCATGCCTATCGTTCCTGTGCTGCACCTGCTGACTTTATTTTCACCCAAGCTACCTATCAGGGCGAGGCGGGGGATCCGACTGCGCTGAAGGCCGAGATGGATGAGGTTTCGGCCTATCGCGAAGACAATCAGCCAACCAAGGAACGGACCGGCGGGTCGACCTTTAAGAATCCCGATGGCATGAGCGCCTGGAAGCTGGTCGATGACGCGGGCTTTCGGGGCTTTGAGCTTGGTGGGGCGCAAGTCTCGCCCAAGCACACCAACTTCCTGATCAATACGGGCGCAGCCACCGCAGAAGACATTGAGCGTCTGGGAGAAATGGTGCGCGGCAAGGTCCGTGAGATGACCGGCATTGAACTGCATTGGGAAATCAAACGCATTGGCCGCTTTGTTGAGGGGGGTGAGGTGAAACCTTTCCTTGCAGAATAGACGAGGCACGCCATCAACATATTTTTAGACTGTCTTTTCGGATGGGCCGCCCCGTATTTCGGGGCGGCTTTTTGCGTTTTTGCTGTCTGCTTTATGTGCACTCGATCATCGGCGGTGACGGTCGCTCATACTTTGTTAGGTATTTTTAACCATAAATGGGAGGAAGCCGTGCAATTTGCATGACCTGCGATTCTCGCCATGTTCCGGTCCTGCTTGCATGAAAAGTTGCTGTCAGACGGGAAAAGTGCCGCGCACTTGCGGTCTGACATGAAAGGTGAAGTGAAATGGTCAAGCATGTTGCAGTGCTGATGGGGGGATGGTCTTCCGAGCGTCCTGTGTCTTTGAGTTCCGGAGCTGCCTGCGCCGACGCACTCGAAAGTGCCGGTTTCAAGGTGACGCGGGTCGATGTTCAGCGGGACATTGCACAACTTCTTGCCGACCTCAAACCAGACGTTGCCTTCAATGCCCTGCATGGTCCATTCGGCGAGGATGGCTGCATTCAGGGCGTGCTGGAGGTGCTTGATATTCCCTATACTCATTCCGGGGTGATGGGGTCCTCTGTGGCGATGAACAAGGAAAAAGCCAAGGATATCATGCGTGCAGCGGGTATTCCGGTGGCTGAGTCCAAGGTGATGCACCGGCTGGAAGCGGCCAAAGCGCATGCTTTGCCGACCCCTTATGTCATCAAGCCGGTATGCGAAGGTTCAAGTTTTGGCGTGCTGATCGTCAAGCAGGGGCAGGAACATCCACCGCAAGAGCTTTATTCCGATCAGTGGCCCTATGGTGACATCGTGATGGTCGAGCGCTATATCGCCGGTCGCGAATTGACCTGTGCTGCGATGGGCGACAAGGCGCTTGACGTTATCGACATCGTTTCCAACAACAATAGCTTCTACGATTTTGACGCAAAATATGCGCCCGGCGGGTCTTCTCACATTTTACCGGCAATTCTTAAACCGAATGTTTACGAATATATACAATCGTTAACCATAACCGCGCATAAAGCGCTTGGTTGTCGAGGCATCTCCCGCGCCGATTTTCGTTATGACGAGAGCGTTGGCGAGGATGGTGAGTTGATCTGTCTGGAAGTGAATACCCAGCCCGGCATGACACCGACTTCTCTTGTTCCTGAATTGGCAGCAGAGGCCGGCTTCGATTTTGAACAATTGGTAACCTGGATGGTGGAGGACGCTTCGTGCGGGCGTTGATCGAAAAATGGAAGAAGAGAAAGGACCGCGGGTCTGCATCCAAGATGCAGTTGGACTCGATGGTTCCGCGCGCGTTCGCTTATGAACAGCGCCGTCTGCCATTTTATCGTCGCATCATTCCAATGGCAGAAACCTGGTTGCCCAAGGGCATTGGCTGGGGACTGTCGATCGGCTTTCTGGCTGTCACGGCGCTGTATGGCGCGACCATCAGTGGTGGAAATCAGTCTGCTTTGGAACGGGCTTCCGCCGTTTTTGGTCTCAAGGTCGAGGCCGTGCTGATCACCGGCCAGAAGGAAGTGAGCGAAGCGGAGATTCTGACTGCTCTGGGGATCAATGCCGATACGTCGCTGCTGACATTCAACGCCTATCAGGGGCGCAAGAACCTTGAAGCCATCAGTTGGATTGCTGAAGCCTCGGTTCAGAAGCTCTATCCGAACAAGATTCAGGTGGTGGTTCAGGAGCAGAAGCCGTTCGCCTTGTGGCAACGTGGGCAATATGTCTCGTTGATTTCTTATGACGGCTCGGTTCTGTCCAATCGCATTGATCCGGAATTTGCCGATCTGCCTCTGGTTGTTGGCCATGGGGCACAGCGCAAGGCGGCACAGATTTTCGAGGTGCTGGCACAATATCCGTCTCTGGCCCGCAAGACACGGGCCGTGGTCTATGTGTCGGAACGACGCTGGGATCTCTATTTCAAGAATGGCGTTCAGGCCAAATTGCCAGAAGTCGATGTCGAGGATGCGCTCGAGAAGCTTTTGGTGTTTGACGAAGATGGCTCATTGTCACGCAAGGATATCACGCTGGTGGATATGCGACTGTCAGACCGGATGTTTGTCCGGATGAGCAAGGATGCCGCCGAACGCCGCCGCACGACCCTGCGTGGTCTTGGGGCCAATTTGCCCAAAGAGGTGGAAACATGATCGGAACACCTTGGGGCAAGAAAGACATGCGTGGTCGCTATCTCACCAGCAAGCGGTCCTCGGTCATTACCATTCTGGATATCGGCTCGACGAAGGTCTGCTGCATGATTGCGCGCCTAGTGCCGCGCCCGGCCGGCGAGGCCTTGCGTCACCGTACCCACACAATCGAGGTGCTTGGCTTCGGATTGCATCAGGCGCGTGGCATCAAGTCCGGCGTGGTGGTGGATCTGGATCAGGCCGAGAATTCCATTCGTCTGGCTGTGGACGCTGCCGAACGGCAGGCTGACATCATGGTCCAGTCGCTGATCGTCAATGTGTCCTGCGGTCGGATCAAGAGTGATACGCTCAGCGCTTCAGTGTCCCTGAATGGGCATGAGGTGGATGAGCTGGACATTCGTCGGGTGCTTCAGGCCGGGGCCGGGCATCTGCTGACAATGGATCGCACCGTCGTTCATTCGATGCCGATCGGCTATTCGCTGGATGGCGGCAAGGGCATTCAGGATCCGCGCGGTATGATCGGCGATGATCTGGCTGTCGATATGCATGTGGTTACCGCCCAGACCGCGCCACTGAAGAATCTGGAATTGTGCATCAATCGCTGTCACCTCGAAGCCGAGATGATGGTGGCCACTCCTTATGCCTCCGGGTTGGCATGTCTTGTCGATGACGAAGCCGAACTTGGTGTTGCCTGCGTTGATCTTGGCGGCGGGACAACTTCTGTGTCGATCTTTGTCGACGGCCAGTTTGTCCATTCCGACGCCATCACCATTGGCGGGCATCATGTGACGATGGATTTGGCTCGTGGGCTATCGACCCGTCTGGCGGATGCTGAACGGATCAAGACCCTGCATGGCAGTGCGCTACTGTCCCTGTCTGATGATCAGGAGCTGATCGCCATTCCGCCTGTGGGGGATGATGATCGGGATTTGCTCAATCAGGTGCCTCAGGCCGCGCTGACCCGGATTATCCGGCCGCGGGTTGAGGAGATTTTCGAGCTGGTGCGTGATCGCATCGAGGCCTCGGGTTTTGCTGGCCATGTCGGCAAACGAGTGGTGCTCACTGGTGGTGCGAGCCAGTTGACGGGGATGGCAGAAACGGCCCGGCGGATCCTGGGGCGCAATGTGCGCATAGGTCGACCGCTCGGGGTGGCGGGCTTGCCGGAATTTGGCAAGGGCCCAGCCTTTGCCACCGCGGTGGGCTTGCTGATTTATCCGCAGGTGGCCCAGATTGAGCAGTTTGAACGGGTTCAGGTCAAGCCACGCTTGACAGGCACCGATGGCTATTTGTCCCGTATGGGGCAGTGGCTGAGAGAGAGTTTCTGATCCTGATTGGATTGATTTCGTGAAACATGCGTGAATCGTTGATCAGAATCAAAGGGTTGGGTTATATTGTTGGGAAGTGATTCGCAGCTTTGTCCCAATCGGAAAAAAGACAATTGGAAACGGAGCCGCGCGTTCAATTGCGGCTTGGATTAATGCGAATTGAGATCGGTAACAATTCGATCCATGCAGTGAGATGAGGGTACTATGACCATCAATTTGAAGATGCCCGACATTACCGAATTGAAGCCGAGAATTACGGTGTTCGGTGTCGGCGGTGCTGGTGGAAACGCAGTCAACAACATGATCGAAACCGGTCTTGACGGCGTGGATTTTGTTGTTGCCAATACGGATGCTCAGGCCTTGACCCTGTCAAAGGCTGAACGCATTATCCAGATGGGCATCGCAGTGACCGAAGGCCTCGGTGCCGGGTCGCAGCCCGAGGTTGGCCGTGCGGCTGCCGAGGAAGTTATCGATGAGATCAACGATCATCTCAATGGATCGCATATGGTCTTTATCACCGCCGGTATGGGCGGTGGCACGGGCACGGGCGCCGCGCCTGTGATTGCCCGCACCGCGCGCGATCAGGGGATCCTGACCGTCGGTGTTGTGACCAAGCCATTCCACTTTGAAGGCCAGCGCCGCATGCGCCTTGCGGAAACCGGTATCGAAGATCTGCAGAAAAATGTCGACACGCTGATCGTCATTCCGAACCAGAATTTGTTCCGCATTGCCAATGAGAAGACCACCTTTGCGGATGCCTTCTCGATGGCCGACGAAGTGCTCTATTCCGGTGTTGCCTGCATCACCGACCTTATGGTCAAGGAAGGTCTGATCAATCTGGACTTTGCTGACGTGCGTTCGGTCATGCGCGCCATGGGCAAGGCGATGATGGGGACGGGTGAAGCCTCTGGTGAAAACCGTGCTCTGGCTGCTGCCGAAGCGGCGATTGCCAACCCGCTGCTGGATGATATCTCGATGAAGGGTGCGCAAGGCTTGCTGATTTCCATTACCGGTGGTCAGGACCTTACCCTTTTTGAAGTCGACGAAGCTGCGACCCGTATTCGTGAGGAAGTCGACGAAGATGCCAACATCATTCTTGGCGCGACATTCGATGAGAATATGGATGGCATGATCCGCGTTTCTGTGGTTGCCACGGGAATTGATCAGGTGCTGTATGAGCAGGTTGTTCCTGCCGATCAGCGGATGCGTGAGCTGTCCGAGCGTCTGCGCACTGTTGCCGCGCCTACCGGTGAGGCCGAAGCAGAACAGGCCGTATCCCAGCCTGCCGAACCTGTCGCCTTCGAGGAAGAAGCCGCAGCCGCTGTCGCGGAAGCTGTTGAAACGGTTGAGCGTCAAATGGAATTGCCACAGGCAACCTTTGCACAGCCTTCGGTTCAGGATCCTGCAGTCTCCATTGCTCCTTTCACGCCACAGGCAGCAAGTGAGCCGGTTGTTGAAGAGGAATATGAAGCGCCACGTGTGGCCGTGGAAGAGCGCCCGGTGGTTGCCGAGCAGCCTTTCATTCCGCCAACCGCTGAAGTGCCTGAAAATCTGCATCGTCAGATGCCGAATGTTGACGAGTTGCCTCCGATCATCCAGCGTGAGCTGGAAGCTCTGCGCAATGGTGAAAATCTAAACCATCATGATGATGACAGCCGTCCGATGAGCTTGTTGAAGCGCTTGGCCGCGGTTGGTCTGGGCCGCCGTGACGATGAGCCGGACATGGCTCAGCCATCGGCACCGGTTCAACAGCAGCCTGCCTATCAACCAGTGCAGCAGGATTTGCCTGTTATGCCGACGATGAATGCGCCTGCTGCACCGCAAGCGCCGATGTCGGCTCAGCCGCAGATGGCAGCGCAGGATTCTCCGCTGAACGAGTTCGCTCCACGCCCGCAGCGTCCTGCTCAGCATGGCATGTATCAGCCACAGCAGGGCCAGCTGGATGCTCAGGGTCGGGCAATCCCGGCAGCGCCCATGCAGCCACAGGGAATCAGTGAAGAAGACCAGGTTGAAATTCCCGCCTTCCTGCGTCGTCAGGTCCGGTAACAGTCTGTTACAAAGCCAAGTTCTAAACGCCACGTAAAAAGCCGGATCTCTGTGAGATCCGGCTTTAACTATTTGAATTAAAGTTATAATTTTCCCATTTACTGTTCAAGCTTCCTTTTGCGGAAACGCGTAACATTGGGTAAGAAAGCGTGATTTGGAAAAGGGGATGCCGACAAGCTATTGTGGCCTAAATTCAACTTGTTGACGTATTGTTAACGCTGTCCGCCAGAGACGCGTAGACTTCCCCGGGAAGACGTCAGTCAGCATGAAAAGATTAGGGGCAGAATTATGGCCAACCTGCTGAATGCCAAGCAAACCACTCTGCGTGAACGCGTTGTTGTCTCCGGAGTTGGTGTGCATAGCGGCAAGCCTGTGGAGATGATCCTCCATCCAGCCGATGCCAACACAGGCATCACCTTCCTACGGACGAACCGTGAAAAAGGCACTGAGCTGGAAATCAAAGGCACCTATCAGTCGGTTATTGACACCCGCCTCTGCACCATCATCGGTCACCCGGAAAAAGGCATGATCGCCACCATCGAACATTTGATGGCGGCTTTGGTCGGTTATGGGGTCGACAATGTGTTGGTGGAAGTGGATGCGGACGAAGTGCCGGTCATGGACGGCAGCTCTCGTGCCTATATCGATGCCATTGACCAGGTTGGTCTCAAGGACTTGTCGGCACCGCGTCGTTACATTCGTGTGCTCAAGCCAGTGCGTGTGCAGAATGGCGATTCCGTCGGTGAGCTGCTTCCTCATGATGGCACACGCTTTGATGTCACCATCGATTTCGATTGTGAGACCATCGGCGTTCAGACCTTCAATGAAGAAATGACCCCTTCAGTCTTCAAGCGCGACGTCAGTCTTGCGCGCACCTTCGGCTTCATGTCGGATGTCGAGCGTCTTTGGGCTGCGGGTTATGCGCTCGGGTCGTCTTTAGAAAATTCCGTCGTCATTGGTGACGATCAGAAAATCGTCAATCCGGACGGTCTGCGTTATGAAGACGAGTTTGTGCGTCACAAAACGCTGGATGCTGTTGGCGATCTGGCGCTGGCTGGCGCGCAGCTGTTGGCCCATTTCCGGTCTTACAAAGGTGGTCATAAGCTGAATTTCAATATGCTCGAAGCCCTGTTCGCTGATGACAGCAACTGGGAGTGGGTGGAAGCCTCCATCACCAAGCGCAATGCGGCGCGGGTGGATGTGTCCCATGCCAACTCCTCCATTCAGGCAGCGATGGGTCCTGAGACCAACTGAAAGTCAAAAGAGACAGTGTGAGTTTATTCGGGGCGGCTTCGGTCGCCCTTTCGCATATTTGGCATCCCTCTTGCGGTCCTGATACAGATAGAAGGTGCAAGACTGTTGAGACTGGTGCTTTTCACGTAGTGACGGACACATTTTGTCCCTATTTGTCACGAGACTGTTGGCAAATTTGGTTGCTTTCTTGTAAAGACAGAATGAGCCACTAGGCAAAAAGCCTCTCGCTTTTGGGTGACGGGCAAGGTATGACATTTTCCGCGCATGAATTCATTGCGTGCAAGCAAGCCGGGAGCATCCGGTCAGAAGAGACAGGACTGAGTGGGGCACCGCTCGCCGTCTGATGGAAGGGTAACAGTACAGATGGGTTTTCTTTCTGCAAAACAGAGCCGTATCGGGTTTGCTCTGCTGCTGACACTGGGCGTGGCTGCCTGCGCAAGCAAAGATCCATCCGAACTTGCCTTCGAAGAAGTGCCTGCGGAGAAGCTTTATGCCGAAGGTCTTCGTGCAATGGAGACCGGCGATAGCAAGGAAGCCAAGAAGAAGTTTGAGGAAATCGATCGCCAGCATCCTTATTCGAGCTTTGCGCGCAAATCGATGCTGCTGACCGCTTACCAGAATTTTCGGAACGGCAACTATACCGAAACCGTTACGGCTGCCAAACGCTTCATCGCGCTGTATCCCGGCGATGAGGATGTGCCTTATGCGTATTATCTGATTGGTGAAAGCTATTATCGTCAGATCCCGGACGTCACACGCGATCAGGAAGCCGCCGAACGCGCCATGGGTGCGATGAACGAACTGGTGCAGCGCTATCCGGATTCGGAATATTCCGATGATGCGCGCCGGAAAGTCCGCATCACGCTCGACCAGTTGGCGGGCAAGGAAATGCAGATCGGTCGTTACTATCAGGAACGGCGCGAATATATCGCCGCCATCAACCGCTTCAAGGTGGTGGTGTCCGATTTCCAGAATACCCGTCACATCGAAGAAGCCCTGATGCGACTGGCTGAATCCTATCTGGCGATGGGCATTGCCCACGAAGCCCAAACTGCGATTGCCGTTCTTGGGCACAATTTCCCCGACAGCCCATGGTACAAGCGTGGTTATAACATGCTGAATGAGGGCGGTCTTCAGCCTCAGATCCAGAAGGGGTCCTGGATTAGCAATGTCTTCAGCTAAGACCAGTGTGATTTGATGAAACTCGTTTCCCCGGTTTGCGATTTCTGGGGAAATGATCACGATTTGTTCTGTGTGGTCCCGTTCTGCCTGATTGCCTTGTCGACCTTGTTTGGCATAGCATGACCTCCAAATCTGAATCAGGCTTTCGGCCATGCGGGCCGACTGATCCATGGGGGACTGATGCTCGCCTCTCTTTCTATTCGCAACATTGTTCTGATTGATCGTTTGGATCTCGAATTCGGCGAGGGTATGACTGTGCTCACCGGTGAGACCGGAGCGGGCAAGTCGATCTTGCTGGATTCGCTGTCGCTGGCCATGGGCGGGCGCGGGGATGGCGGTCTTGTTCGGGCCGGTGAAAAGCAGGGGCAGGTCGTGGCGATGTTTGACCTTGTTCCCGATCATCCGGTTTTTGCCTTTCTTGAAGAACAGGGCATCGACAGCGAAGGTGATCTTGTGCTGCGCAGGGTCCAGAATGCCGATGGCCGCACCCGTGCCTTTGTCAATGACCAGCCTGTCAGTGCTGGTACGCTGCGGCAAGTGGGCGAGGGGCTGGTTGAAATCCACGGGCAGCATGATGACCGAGCGTTGGTCGATGTTTCCGTCCATCGTGGTCTGCTTGATGCCTTTGATGCGCTGACACCCCACGTGGAGAAGGTTGCGAAGCTGTTTCACGGTTGGCGCAAGGCCGAGAAGGATCTCAAGGCGCTGGAGCTTTCCATCGAAGAAGCCCGCAAGGAAGCGGACTATCTCAACGCCTCAGTAGAGGAGCTGACAGCTTTTGGCTTGATGGACGGTGAGGAAGAGGAACTGGCCACCAGACGCACCACCATGATGCAGTCGGAGAAGATTGCCGGCGACCTCAACGAAGCGTTTGATATGCTTGATGGCAATGCGTCTCCTATCCCGACACTGGCGGGCATGATGCGGCGTCTGGAACGCAAGACCGAGCAAATGCCGGGGCTGCTGGACGAGACATTGGGGCATTTGAATGTTGCCCTTAATGGGCTGGAAGATGCCCGTGGCTGTCTGGAAACCGCTTTGCGGGCGACCGATTTTGACCCCCATGAACTGGAACAGATCGAAGAGCGCTTGTTTGCTCTGCGTGCTCTGTCGCGCAAGCACAAGCTGCCAGCCGACGCGTTGTCGGGTCTGCTTGACTCGATGCGGGCCGAGCTCGATACGCTCGATCATGGTGAGGAGCGTCTGGTTGCCTTGCGGGCAGAGGCCATTGCGACCAAGGATGCCTATGACAAGGCGGCAGCCGAGTTGAGCAAGAAACGCGAGCGGACCGCCAAACGGTTGATCAAGGATGTCATGAAGGAGTTGCCGTCCCTGAAGCTTGAGGCTGCGCAGTTTCTTGTTGAACAAAGCACTGACCCAGAGAACCGCGCCGAGGAAGGCATCGACCAGATCGAGTTCTGGGTTCAGACCAACCCCGGCACCAAGCCCGGCCCGATGATGAAGGTGGCATCGGGCGGTGAGCTGTCGCGCTTCCTGTTGGCACTGAAGGTGGCAATGGCAGACAAGGGCTCTGCTCCGACACTCGTATTCGACGAAATCGATACCGGTGTTGGAGGGGCGGTGGCTGCCGCCATTGGTCGGCGTCTGGCGCGGCTGGCAAGCAATGTGCAGGTGCTCTCGGTCACCCATGCGCCGCAGGTGGCTTCTCAGGCTCATGCCCATATGCGGATTGCCAAGACCCCGGTGAGGGGTGAGAAACGCGTTGCAACGGGTGTCACCGTGATTGACGGCGATCATCGCGAAGAGGAAATTGCCCGGATGTTGGCTGGCGAAGTCATTTCCGACGAAGCCCGTGCGGCAGCGCGGCGGCTGATGGCTGGTGAAAAGACGGAGGCCTGAGGATGGATCGCCCGACATTGCGTGCCAAATCGGTTGATTTGCTCGATGGAGCGGAAGCCAAGCAGGAATTGGCCTATCTGGCCGAGGAAATTACCGAGGCAGATCGGCTTTACCACACCGAAGACAATCCGGAGCTCAGCGATGCTGACTATGATGCGCTGCGCAAGCGCAATATGGCGCTCGAATTGCGGTTCCCGAACCTACGGCGCGCGGACAGTCCGACAGGACGTGTTGGGGCTGCCCCATCGGAGAAATTCTCCAAGATCACCCATGCGGTGCCGATGTTGTCACTCGACAATGCGTTTGACGATGAAGATGTAAGGGACTTTGCCACGCGGGTGCGCAAGTATCTCGGCTTGCCACACACCGAGACGGTTGCGCTGACCGCCGAGCCGAAGATTGATGGCCTGTCGGCGTCCCTGCGCTATGAGAATGGGACGCTGGTCTATGGGGTGACCCGTGGTGATGGCACTGTGGGTGAGGATATTACCGCCAACCTGAAGACCATCGACAGCATCCCCCACGCGCTCAAGGGTGACAAAATTCCGGCGGTGGTCGAAGTGCGGGGCGAGGTCTTTTTCCCCCGTTCGGAGTTTCTGGCGCTCAACGCCCGGCAGGAAGCTAGTGGCGGCAAGGTCTTTGCCAATCCACGCAATGCGGCGGCGGGGTCCTTGCGACAGCTGGATGCGAACATCACTCGTTCGCGCAATCTGGCTTTCTTTGCCTATGCATGGGGAGAGGTGAGCGAGCCGCTGGCCGAGACGCAATATGGGGCTGTTCAGCGGCTGGCGGACTGGGGCTTCGTGGTCAATGAGCAAATGCGTCGCCACGACAATATTGATAGTTTGCTGGAGCATTATCGCGCAATTGAAGCGCAACGCGCCTCGCTCGATTATGACATTGACGGGGTGGTCTACAAGGTCGACAGCCTTGACTATCAGAGGCGGCTTGGTTTTGTCTCCCGGGCGCCGCGTTGGGCCATTGCCCACAAATTCCCGGCAGAACAAGCAACGACGCGGCTGCTGGATATCGATATTCAGGTGGGCCGGACCGGAGCCTTGACCCCGGTTGCCAAGCTTGAACCGGTGACGGTCGGTGGTGTGGTCGTCTCCAATGCGACCTTGCACAATGAGGGCGAGATCGAGCGCAAGGGTGTGCGGATCGGTGACATGGTTGTGGTCCAGCGGGCCGGCGATGTGATCCCGCAAATCGTTGCCCCTGTCATTAAGCAACGGCCCGAAGGGTTGGAGCCTTTTGTCTTCCCTGAAACCTGCCCCATTTGTGGATCTCACGCCGTGCGCGAGAAGAAGGAAAATGGCGAGCTGGATGCCATCCGCCGCTGTACGGGCGGCCTGATTTGTCCCGCGCAGGCCGTAGAGCAACTCAAGCATTTCGTCTCGCGCAATGCGATGGATATTGACGGGCTGGGGGAAAAGCAGGTTCGGGCCTTCTTCGAGCAGGGCATGATTGCCAATGCGGCGGATATTTTCAGTCTTGAAGATCGGGAAAAACCTGAACGTGGCAGACGCCTGCGCGATCAGGATGGCTGGGGGCCGACCTCGGCGCGCAAATTGTTTGATGCCATTGATGATCGGCGCTCGGTCGAGCTGCATCGTTTCATCTTCGCCCTTGGCATTCGCCATGTGGGCGAGGGCAATGCCAAATTGCTGGCCCGGCATTATGGCAGTTTCGCTGATCTTCGCGCGGCGATGGAAAAGGCCGGGGAGGGCGACAGTGACGCCTGGCAGGAATTGTTGGGGATTGATGGCATCGGGGCGATTGTTGCCCGTGCGGTGGTGGAATTCTTCAAAGAAAGCCATAATGCCGAAGTGCTCGACAAGCTGCTTGATGCGGTAACCCCGCAAGAGGCTGCTGCTGTTCAGACCGATAGCTCTGTCTCTGGCAAAACCATCGTCTTCACCGGCAGTCTTGAACGGCTGAGCCGGACGGAAGCCAAGAATCAGGCCGAGAGTCTGGGGGCGAAAGTGTCAGGATCGGTGTCGAAGAAGACCGATATATTGGTTGCCGGGCCGGGGGCCGGGTCGAAGCTTAAAAAGGCTCAGGAGTTGGAGATCCAAATCCTGACCGAGGATGAATGGATCGAACTGGTGGGCCAATAAAACAGAAAAGCCGCGCATTGCGCGGCTTTCGTTTGCATGGCTTTGTGCTGAGTTGGTCTTACCGATGCAGGGGCTTGGTGGCTTCCGCCAGCCAGCTGCGCGTGTCTTCCTCAAGTGCGTCGGACAGTTCGGCAAAGACCCGCTCGTGATAATCGTTCAGCCAGTTCAATTCGCGGTCATCAAGCAGGCTGACATCGATCAGGCGCTGGTCTATCGGACAAAGGGTCAGGGTTTCAAAGGCGTGAAGCGGCTCTTCGCCCCCTTCCACCAAACCCGGCTCTGTTACAATCACCAGATTTTCGATGCGAATGCCCCAGTGGCCGGCCTTGTAGTAACCCGGCTCGTTGGACAGGATGTTGCCCGCCTCAAGCGGGGTGGTGCCGGTCTTGGCAATGCGCTGCGGGCCCTCATGAACGCTCAGGAAGGACCCGACCCCGTGGCCGGTGCCGTGGGCATAGTCAAGCCCTGCCTGCCAAAGGGGCATCCGGGCCAAAGTGTCGAGCTGGGCGCCTGTGGTGCCTTGGGGGAAGCGGGCGAGTGAGATGGCAATCATGCCCTTGAGCACGCGGGTGAAGCGGTCCTTCATCTCGGCGGTCGGCGTGCCCACCGCCAATGTGCGGGTTATGTCCGTGGTGCCGTCGGGATATTGAGCGCCGGAATCCACCAGATAGAGGGAATTCTGATCGAGCTTGCGATTGGTGCTTTCCGTCACGCGATAATGCACGATGGCTCCGTTGGGACCTGCGCCGGAAATGGTTTCGAACGAAATGTCTTGCAGCTTTCCTGTGGTGGCTCGGAATTGCTCCAGAGCTCGGGCCGTGGCGATTTCGTCGAGGCTGTCCGTCGGCGCCATGGTGTCGAACCAGGCCAGAAACCGGCACATGGCGACCCCATCACGCAGGTGGGCGGCGCGCATGCCGTCAAGTTCTGCTGCATTCTTGGCGGCCTTGGGCTTCAGGCAAGGATCGGTGCCGGGAATGATGGCCGCGCCAGTCGCCTCGATCATCTGTTTGACCGCATAGGGCACGAGGCTTTCGTCGAGCATCCAGGTGGTTTCGTCACTGGCAAGACCTTCAATCGTGCTGGCAAGGCCGCTGGGTGCCATCAGCGTCACATTGGCAGGTAGGGCCTTGTTGACTTCCGGTGACACCTTGGCAGGATCGATGATCAGGAAGGCGTCGCCACTGGCGGTGATAATGGCAAACGCCAGAGGCAGAGGGGCACAGGGCACATCGTTGCCGCGGATGTTGAACAGCCATGCGATGCTATCGCCTTGCGTGATGAAGGTGGCTGTCGCCTTGCCTTTGAGGATTTTGACAATGGCGGCGAGTTTGTCTTCCGCTGTTTGGCCCGCCAATTTGGGGGGATGCAAGCGCAGCTGGCCTGTTGGGCGGGCTGGTTGATCGGACCAAATGGCGTCAATCGGATTGGTTGTGCAGGGGCGCAGCTCCGCTCCGGTCGCCGCACAGGCGTTGAACAGGCGCCTTGCATCGTTGGCGCTGTGAAGCCATGGGTCAAACCCGATCACCTGTCCGGCCGTCGTGTTTTCCTTGAGCCATCCCGCGACAGAATTTTGCGGGATGGAGATCGGGTCTAAAAGATCGGTATCCACCTGATCCTTCACTTGCAACGTGTAACGCCCATCAATGAAAATGGCGGCTGATGTTTTCAGGATGACGGCGGCACCTGCCGAGCCTGTAAAACCGGTCAGCCAACTCAGGCGTTCCGCATAGGCAGCAAGATTTTCACCCCCGAATTCATCGGCACGCGGGACAATGAAGCCGGTCAGGCCTTGCTCTTGCAATTCTTCTCTGAGGAGCGGAATGCGTACGCGGCCCTGATCCGGGCAGGCCTGATCGGCGAAGTCTTGAAACATCAATGAGATCCTGTGGGCTGGAAGTGTCTTGTGCTGCGACTGTGCCAGTTTTCAGGAGGGGGGGCAAGGGTGCCTTTTGCTGGCTTTGCGGTCATGTCGGCGATGTCGGAATTGTAATTGAAGATTGCTGTCAAAATAGGGAAAGATGCGTAATGAATTCGATCTCTTGCAAATGGCAAATTTGCCTAATTGTTTGTGATAGGGCTGATTAGATAATTAAACCAAATACTTAAATCAAGCATGTCAAGGCGCCATAATCATCGAACCGGGTGCCGTAAAAACTTTTTTCAGAATTTTCGAGTTTCCGGACTTTTATGAAATAAGTAAAGACCCATATAAGTGGTCTATTCCATTGCGTAAGGGTGGTGACAGCGAAGATGTTTCGACGTTGTTCGCAAGCAGCCAGCCCCAGCATATTGACCGATCGCTGTATCCCACAAGGCAAGTTGTTTGGCTTGGCATCGTTCGGGACATTTTGAAAGGACAGAAAATGAGCTTTTTCTCCATGCTTGTCGGCAAGGACGTTCAACATATCGATGGCTCTGTTGAGTCCTATGTCCGTAACTACATGACCAACCGTGGTATGGAACGCTACTTGGACATGACTTGGGAATATCAGGGCAAATAAATCCTGACCCATCTGTAATGCTCAGAGCCTCTCGTCCCCCGGTGAGAGGCTTTGTCATTTTTGTCAGAATGGAAAGACATTTGAGCGCCGGTGAGCGGTGACAGGAATGTTGCGTAAAATGCAAGTCTCATTTATTTGATATGCGTTTATGGAATGACTGTGTTGCTCAACTGTCTATTTTCATTTCTATTGCGCCGCACCATATTACGGATGTCTACTTATTAGGCTCCGATTTGATCCGAGAGCCTCTGTGTTAAGGATAGGAACGAATATGTCTGCATTTAGCCGCATTTTTGATCGCATGGTTGCTGGTCGTCTGATGGAAGCGCGTCGTCACGTCGCTGAATATGATCATCTTATCGACGCTGATATGGCCGATTTCCGTATCGACCGGAACAAAGACCTGCCATTCTAAGATGTCAGGTCCCCCCATGGTGGACCGGATTGAACGAATGGAACAAAGCGCATCGGACTTTGCCCGATGACACAAAAAAAGCGGGCTACGGCCCGCTTCTTTTTTATCTGCCTTTGGGGGATATTATCCTTCGAAGACCAGCACCAGCCAGCCATCTTCCTCGATTGTTCTGAGCAGTTTTATGCCTTGCTGGCGATAGGCCGCGATGACGCGCGCGCGTTGGTGCGGCAACAGGCCAGACAAAATGATACGGCCACCAAGGCTGGTATGTAGCGCCAGTTCGGGCGCCATGCTGCAAAGCGGGCCCGCCAGAATATTGGCAACGATCAGGTCGAACGGACCTTTTTCCGCAAAAATCGGATGTTTGAAGCCGGGGGCAACCGCCAGTTTGACAAAGGGATGGACCTTGTTGATGCGGATATTGTCCTTTGCCGTTTCAATCGAGATTGGATCGATGTCGGTTGCAATGACTTCCTGTTTCAGCAATTTGGCAAGGCCGATGGCGAGAACCGCCGAGCCTGTGCCCAAGTCGAGCACCCGCATAGGCTTGAAGCTGCGCAACTCTTCGCTGATGACCTTCAGGCAGCCGGCGGTGGTGCCATGATGGCCGGTGCCAAAGGCCTGACCTGCATTGATCTGCACCGGGATATGACCGCGCATGTCAAGGTCTGCATCGTGCGAGCCATGGATGATGAAGCGACCCGCCTGAACCGCGGAAAGACCTTCAAGTGACTTGGTGACCCAATCCACGTCATCCAGCTCGCGCTTGGTCAAATCCAGACTGACCGACAGGTTGGCAAGCTCTGATTTGGCGCGTGCATGGACGTCTGCCAGATCTTCCTCCTGCGGATAAAGCGAGAGGGCCCAGACGCCCTTGTCTTCGTCGATTTCGAAGTAGGAGATGGCAAAGCCGTCTTCGTCAAATACCAGTTCGAGATGTTGGGCAGCCTTCTTGATGTCGGCGACTGTGCCTTCGGCATAGAGATAATGGGACATGGTCGGTCTCTTTTGTGCCTGTGTGCAGGCAGACTGCTTCGGTCTGGATTGTATCTGCACGGCCAATGATAGTGTGAACTGTTCGATAGCGCGGCTGGTGTCAGAAGGCAAGAGCAGGGCGCATGTGCCCCGGTCTTTGATTGGTTGCCCGTCTTGCCAAGCTGCAGGTCAGTGCTTCTCGACAAAGGAATCCAGCACGCGTTTCTGGCCAGTCTGGAACAGGATGGTCAGCTTGTTGCCTTCAACAGACTTGATGTCGCCATAGCCAAACTTGATATGGAAGACCCGCTCGCCGACCTTGTATTTGGACGGGCTGTCAGAGACCGACTTGGCGACCAGCTCGCCCTCGATTGTTGGCCCGAGGCGCTTGCCCTGATCGTAGCTTTTGGCTTTTCCGCCCTTGGTTCCGCCTTTCCCGCCTTGGGCGGTTTTCATGCGCTTCCAGCCGGGGGTCTCATAATCACTTTCGTAAGGATCGGAGCTGTCAAAGCGGCTCTTGCCATAGACCGAGCCGCCCACGCCCGAGGCGCCATAGCCGCCATAGGTTGATTGGCTTTCCTCAATATCGACATGCTTGACGGGTAGTTCGTCGAGGAAGCGAGAGGGGATGGAATTCTGCCATTGGCCATGAATGCGCCGATTGTTGGCGACATAGATCTTGGCGCGCTTCTTGGCGCGTGTGATGCCGACATAGGCAAGGCGGCGTTCTTCTTCCAACCCCTTTGTGCCCGATTCATCCAGCGCCCGCTGATTGGGGAAGACACCCTCTTCCCAGCCGGGCAGAAAGACCGTGTCAAATTCCAGCCCCTTGGCGGAGTGGAGTGTCATGATGGACACCGCTTCATTGCCCTCACTGGCATCCCGATCCATCACCAGCGCGATATGCTCAAGGAAGCCCGCGAGCGAATCGAATTCTTCCATGGAGCGGATCAGTTCCTTGAGGTTGTCGAGGCGACCGGGCGCATCTGGGGACTTGTCCTTCTGCCACATTTCCGTATAGCCGGATTCGTCCAAGATCATCTCGGCCAATTCGGTATGCTTCATATTGGGCAGCAGGGTGCGCCAGTGGTTGAACTGTCCCAGCAGGGTTTTCAGTGCATTGCGTGGCCGTGGCTTGAGGTCGTCGGTGCCGACAATCTCCGTTGCCGCTTCCATCAGAGGAATTTCCTGATCGCGGGCAAGGTCGTGAACCTTCTTGATGGTGGCGTCGCCCAAGCCACGGCGGGGGGTGTTGACGATGCGCTCAAAGGCAAGGTCGTCGGCGGGTTGCAGCATGGCGCGGAAATAGGCCAGTGCGTCGCGGATTTCGGCGCGCTCATAGAAGCGTGGCCCACCAACGACCCGATAATTCAATCCCATTGTGACAAACCGATCCTCAAAGGACCGCATCTGGAAGGAGGCACGGACGAGGATGGCGATTTGATTGAGATTGTGCCCCTGTCGCTGCAGGGTTTCGATGCGGTCGCCGATGGTGCGGGCTTCTTCTTCCGAATCCCAGACCGAGGTGACCGTGACCTTTTCGGCCTCCGGGTCATTGATTTGCGGATGCAGGGTCTTGCCCAGACGGCCCTGATTATAGGCGATCAGGTGAGAGGCAGCGGCGAGAATGTGGGCGGTGGAGCGATAATTGCGCTCAAGGCGGATGACGGACGCGCCGGGGAAATCTTCCTCAAAGCGCAAGATATTGTCGACCTCGGCCCCGCGCCAACCATAAATCGACTGGTCATCATCGCCGACGCAGCAAACATTGTGGCTGGCCTGCGCCAACAGGCGCAGCCAGAGATATTGGGCAACGTTGGTATCCTGATACTCGTCGACCAGAATGTAACGAAAGCGGTCGTGATAGATCTTGAGGACATCAGGGTTCTCGCGGAACAGCCGCAAACATTCGAGCAGCAGATCGCCAAAGTCGCAGGCATTGAGGATCTTCATGCGCTGCTGATAGGCGGCATAGAGCCGGATGCCATGGCCATTGGCGAAGAGATGGGCTTCCTCCTGTGGCACCTGATCAGGGGACAGGCCACGGTTTTTCCAGCTGTCGATCAGGTTGGCCAATTGGCGGGCGGGCCAGCGCTTTTCGTCCAGACCGTCGGCCTGAATGAGCTGTTTCATCAGGCGGATCTGGTCGTCGGTGTCAAGGATGGTGAAGTTGGATTTGAGGCCAACCAGTTCGGCATGACGGCGCAGGATCTTGACGCAGATGGAGTGGAAGGTGCCGAGCCATTGCATGCCCTCGACCGAACCGCCAATCAGGCTGCCAATGCGTTCTTTCATTTCGCGGGCGGCCTTGTTGGTAAAGGTCACGGCCAGAATCTGCCAAGGCGCGGCCCTGCGGGTGGCCAGAATATGGCCGATGCGGGTGGTCAGAACCCGGGTCTTGCCGGTGCCAGCGCCTGCCAAAACCAGCAGAGGGCCGTCGCAATTTTCAACCGCATGGCGCTGTTCGGGGTTGAGGCCGTCAAGATAGGGCGTTGGCTTCATCCGGGCCAGTTTGGCGCGAATGCTGTCTTCTTCTCCGTCATTCATCTCTTGGCGCGGCTGTGGGGCGGGGGGCGTGGCAAAAAGATCAGACATGGAGGCAAACGGGTCCGGTTGTTCGTGTGGGGTAGATCGACAAGCTCACGGGGTGGTCGAATCCAATTGAAGAACATTATAGCAACAAATGTGGCTTGTCATGTGAATATCTGGAGCAAAAATGCCACATGGATGTCGAAAGCACCCTAGCGATGCTCTTCGGCGTGGGTGTCGATCAGCTGTTTGTTGAAATAGCGAAGGGCATTGACCTGTTTGGCATAGCCAACAATGCGCTTTGGGTCTGCCGGATCGATGACTGCGAGATCGGCCCCGCCTGCCGCATCAAAGGCTTTGAGTGCTTTTTCCAACGTATCCATTAACTGGATGGTTGGGGTGCCGTCTTTGTGGGCTCGTTCTTCGTCCGGTGTGTCTTTGGGCAAAGGCGTGAAGAAGCTGCCCACCTTGACCGTGGTGACGAGGAATTTATGGGCCCCTTTTTGCAGGAAGACACCGCGCATTTCCAGCTGCCAGTGGAAATAGGAGCGGCCATGCAAGGCCAGCGTCAGGCCGGTGGCGATGGAAACCGTGAGCAAGAGAGCGATGGAGAGGGCGTAGCCGCCTGTCAATTCAAAGACAATCATGGTGGTGGAGACCGGCGCGCCGAGGACGGCTGCGGCTACGGCTCCCATACCCAGAATGGCATAAAGGCCGTGGCTGGAGGCCAGCTCGGGGAAGATTTGCGCTGCGATCAGGCCGAAGGTGCCGCCGGTCATCGCTCCGATATAAAGCGAGGGGGAAAAGATACCGCCGCCAAAGCGTGAGGCCAAAGTGATGGCGGTGGCGGCTGTCTTGGCGACAATCAGGCTGGCCATCAGAGCGATTGGCAATTGCTGATGCAGGGCCTTGTCAGTCGCTTCATAGCCGACGCCGAGAATTTCGGGGAAAACCAGAGCCATGCAGCCAATGATAAAGCCGCCAATGACCGGGCGGACCATCAGTGGGATTTTGACATGACGGGCCAGCCAGTCGGTGCTCATCAGAGAAAATTGGAAGCAGACCGCGACAATGGCACAGGTGATTCCGAGCAGCGCGAAGGCGGGCATTTCCCAATAAGAGGTGATCTGATAGGCCGGGATTTCGAAAGCAGCAATGTTGCCGAAATAAAGCCGCGATAAAAGCGTGCCCATGGCGGAGGCGAGCACGATGGGCACAAAGGCGGTCATCGCATAATGGCCGAGAATGACCTCGTGGGCAAACAGGACACCCGCTATGGGGGCGTTAAAGGAGGCCGATACGGCACTGGCAACGCCGCAGGCCAGAAGGGTTTTCTTGGAAGCCGGTGTCAGCGAGAAGATGGCGCAGACAATGTTGGCAAGGCTCGCGCCCAGATGAACGATTGGGCCCTCTCGGCCGCCGCTGCCGCCAGACCCGAGCGAGACGATGGTGACCGCAGCGCTGTCGAGGCCTTGCCAGAATTTCAATCCCTTGCCGGAATGGGCGCGGGCTTCAATGACATCAGCGACCCCTTCGGCGCGTTTGATGGGATGGACCTTTTCAAGGAAAAGCCCGACAAAAAGGCCGCCAATGGTGGGGGCCAGCACGACAATCCAAAAGGGGGTGGCCTCAACCTTGTCGATGATAATCTCGCTCGATGTGCCAAGCCATAGCCATTGCACCGCGCCGATGCCAAGGCGAAAAAGAATGGCGGCCAGTGACACCAGCAGGCCGATGACCATCGACAAGAACCAGATTTTTGGCTGTTGGGTGCCCAGATAGCTGCGCCAGTTGGGTTCGATCCAGCTTTTCAAGATTTGAATTGGATTTAACCAGCGCATGCGTTCCGACTATCTCCTTGTTGCGCAAACTGAATGTCCGGGCTTTGGGCTGCCCTTTTCATCGCGCCATTTTGGCCTGTCTTGTGCCCCAGAGTAAATAAAGATTCGTCTCGATCCCACCCGACTTTCTATGGCCGCTCGCATGATACACAGGGCAATGAGGTTTTTTGCTTCATATTTTTCGGATGGCTCAAAGAGGGGCGGGTGGAAGCTTAGACTTTCGTTCGCTTGTGCCTGAAAGCTGACAGTGCGATTTGCTGAGGGGTGGCAAGGCGATATCCCGTTTTGCCAAGCACTTTTGTTTGCAGCACCATCCGTCCTTCATTATAAAGCAATCAAAGAAAGAGCGTTGGCGCGTTGCCAACCCAGTCCGTCGCCGCAATCGCTTCGGAAGCTTCAAGGGAGACAAGATTAATGGCCATTCAACCGCACTTTACCCGCACCAAAGATGACGCAGCGGTGAAGCTGGTTTGCGACGCGCTGGCAGCCCGGTTTGGTGATCGCTTCACCACGGGCCAGGCTTTGCGCGAACAACATGGCCATACCACCACCTCAATGAAGAACCAGATCCCGGACGGGGTGGTCTTTGCTGAAAGTTCTGAGGATGTGTCCGAGGTGGTGACGCTGTGCCACAGCCACGATGTGCCGGTGATCCCATTTGGTACTGGCTCTTCGCTCGAAGGGCATCTGAATGCACCCTTTGGCGGCATTTCGGTGGATCTTTCGCGGATGAATGCCATTGTCGATGTGCAGGCCGAGGATTTGACCTGCACAGTGCAGGCAGGCGTGACGCGGGAGATGCTCAATTCCTATTTGCGTGATACGGGGCTGTTCTTCCCGATTGATCCCGGTGCCGATGCTTCGATTGGTGGCATGGCAGCGACACGGGCCTCGGGCACGAATGCGGTGCGCTATGGCACGATGAAAGACAATGTGGTTTCCCTGAAGGCTGTGATGCCGGATGGGCAAATCATCCAGACCGCCAGCCGCGCCAAGAAAAGCTCCGCTGGCTATGACTTGACCCGCCTGCTGGTCGGTTCGGAAGGCACGCTTGGCATCATCACCGAAGTGACGCTGAAATTGTCCGGCATTCCGCAAAGCGTGACGGGTGGAATTTGCAATTTTCCAGATCTGGAAAGCGCCTGCAATGCGGTGATCCTGACCATCCAGTGCGGCATTCCGGTTGCCCGGATCGAGATGCTGGATGAATTGCAAGTCAAGGCTTGCAATGGCTATTCCAAGCTCGATCTGGCGGAGCGTCCGACCTTGCTGGTGGAATTCCACGGCACCGAAGGCAGTGTTGCCGAGCAAGTGGAGTTGTTTTCCGACATTGTGACCGAGTGCGGCGGGTCCGATTTCCGCTGGGCGTCAAAGGCCGAAGAGCGCAGCAAGCTGTGGGCCGCGCGGCATAATGCTTATTGGGCGGCGCATGAGTTGCGCCCCGGGGCCAAGGGCCTGTCGACGGATGCGTGTGTGCCGATTTCACGGCTGGCGGAATGTGTGGCTGAAACCCAGAAGGATGTTGCTGAAACTGGCTTCATCGCCCCTATTGTTGGCCATGTGGGGGACGGCAATTTTCATGTCCTGTTGCTGCTTGACCCGGACAGCGCGGAAGAACAGGCAAAAGCCGAAACCTTCCTTGGGCGACTCGCCCATCGCGCCATCGCAATGGGCGGCACCTGTACCGGTGAACATGGCATCGGGCAGGGCAAAATGAAGTATATGGTTGAAGAATATGGTCCGGCTCTGACCTACATGGCCGCGATCAAACAGGCTATCGACCCGAAAAACATCATGAATCCGGGGAAAATCCTTCCAAGTGTTGACTAATCCTTAACGGGCATTTGCCGCTTAGGGCTGAAATTTGCTAGCTTCTTGGTCATAAAATAGCCGGTTCTTTCTGGAATGGTTTCAATAACCTGCGTCAGACAAGAGCCGGTTTGGGGCGTGGGTGTCTGTTTGCCATTGGGGTGAGCGTGGCAACCCGTCGATGTCTGCTGGCTTGGTTGGTAGTGCGTCAAGGCCATAGGGGGACTGGGTTCTGAATAGTCTGTATTTCACCGTCGGTGGCGCAATCTTGCTGGCGCTGATCGTGGCGCTGGTCGGACCTCTCTTTGTTGACTGGACTTCCTACCGCTCCGCCTTCGAGCGCGAAGCCACGTTGGCGTTGGGGCAGCCGGTGCGGGTGCTCGGCGATGCGGACATGCAAATCCTGCCTTTGCCGCATTTGCATTTTGAAAGCATCCATGTCGGGCCGGACGATCAGGCGCCTATCCTCGTCGTTGATGAGTTCGACATGCGCATCGAGCTGATGCCACTGTTGCAAAAGAAGATTGAAGTGGTCGACATGACCCTCAGGTCACCGGTTCTCAAGATTCGGCTTGATCAGGAGGGGAAATTTGCCTGGCGTCGGGACACGGGCAAGCTTTGGGATCTGGATCTGGAGAAAATCCGCCTCAATGACGTGCGAATTGCCGATGGTCGGATCGAATTTGACGATGAAAGCACTGGCCGACACAAAGAGGTTTCCAATCTCAATGGCACCCTTGAAGCCCGCAGTCTGATTGGTCCCTACAAGATCGAAACCTCCTTTCTGATGGAAGGGGAGCCCTATTCGCTGATGCTGTCAACTGGTTCGGCGAGTGAAGCGGGCATGCGGCTGAAAAGCCTTTTGACGCCAGCCAACCATCCGGTGACCCTGTCGATTGACGGTGAAGTCAAGGAAGGATCCGATGAGCGCTTCCATTATATGGGTGTGCTGAAGCTGACCAATGCCATCGAGGGGTTGGAGCAGCAGGTGACACCTTGGGAATTGACCGGTGAGAGCAACCTGACAGCGACCTCTCTGGTCATGCCCAAATTTGACTTCTCCCATGGCGATGTTGAACAGGCCTATCGCTTGAGCGGCGCCGGGACAGTGAATTTCGGAGCCAAGCCGCGGTTTGACATCGTGGTCTCGTCGCGCCAGCTGGATCTCGATCGCGCGCTAGGCGAAGGGCCAAATGCGCCGATTGACCTCAAAGTTGGGGTTAGCAAGCTGGCCTCGGCGTTGACGCAGATGCCATTGCCGCCAATGCCGGGCCATGTGGGCTTTGATGTGCCGGGGATCATTCTGGGCGGCGGCATTGTGCGCAATGTCCAGCTGGATGCCATGCTGGTGGATCAGGGCTGGCAGATCGAGACGCTGGAAGCAGATCTGCCGGGGCAGACCCGCTTTGCCATGGCCGGGATGTTTGCCCGTCGTTTCGACGCCGGCAGTTTGGAACATGCCTTTGAGGGTGAAGCGCGGATGCGGTCCGAGCAACCTTCAGTCTTTGCCAAATGGTGGCTGAGGGATGCGCCTGCCAATGGGCAATTGCAGCCGTTTGACTTGAGTGGTCAGGTGCTGGCCAAGGCAGACCGGTTGCAGGTCTCCTCCCTTGATCTGGACATGAATGGAGATCGGGCAACGGGACGGATCGACTGGTATATCGGTGATGACGCCAAAAAGACGGATGGATCTTTGACCATCAAACTGGATGCTGACCGGATCGATCTCGACGCGGTGCGTGGCATTGGCTCACTGCTGCTTGCCAACACCAATGGGGCGGCGTCGCCGCTGGGTAGCATTGATGTGGATGTGAAAACCGACCGGCTGTCGCTTGGCGAGTTCGAGGGCCAAAGCCTTGCCGCCAAGATCCGTCTGATGGATGGGGATCTGGCGATTGACAGCTTCAAGGTGGATGATTTTGCCGGAGCGTCGGTTGAGGCGACCGGGTCCTTGCGTGATTTGGCCGGGCGACCGAGCGGGACCCTGTCCGGGCGGATCAAGGCGAAGCATCTGGATGGTTTGGCCTCGGCGGCGCAATGGTTGTTGCCCGATCAGCCAGTTGCTGACTGGTTCCAGAGCGCCAAAGGGGCGTTGGCTCCGGCAGATGTTGCCTTTTCGCTGGAGGGCAATCCCGATGGCAATGGTCTGTCGGCCAAGCTGAAGGGGCAGATGAGTGGTGGTGCTGTTGCCCTTGACGCGGCGATGGAAGGCTCACTGGTCACATGGCGCGAGAAGCCTCTGGCGCTTGATCTGGCGATTGACAATCCCGATGGCGCAAAACTGCTTGGCCTTGTGGGGCTAGGGGGCGACATGATCGGCCTGCCACCATTGGCGGCCAAAGTGAATTTGCAGGGAACGCCGCGTGAGACAGCGCAATTGTCCGTCTCGCTTGATGCCGACGATGGGGCGTTGAGCTATCAAGGCACACTGGCGCTCGATAACCGGGATCGTCTGGTTGCTGATGGCGCGTTGGCGCTCCGCTCGCAGGATCTGGCGCCTTATCTGATGGCATCTGGCATATCTCTGTCCAATCCCGGCCTTGCTCTTCCGGTCGCTCTGACAGCGCATTTGGCCCATAGGGATGAGGCGAGCAATCTGTCCGACCTCAAAGGCACATGGGATGACCAGCCGGTGGTTGGGACCTTGCGTCTTGAGCGGACGGTGACGGACCGTGTGGTGTCTGGTTCTCTGGAACTTGGCGATCTCGATGGTCTGTGGTTGGGGGAGAGCATTGTCGGGCCGGGACGCCTGACGGCCACCAGTCGCGCCTGGCCGGATCTGCCGTTCCAGCAACCGCTCGAGAAAGGCGAAACCCTGCCGGTCAAACTGGCGCTTGATGTCAAGGCGCGCAGTCTTGAGCTGATTGCCCCCACCATTTTCCAGCAACCGCGTTTTTCGATGATCTGGCGCGACGACAGTCTGGTGATCAGTGACTTCAAGGCCTTGTTGCAAGGCGGTAAGGTTACGGGTGGCCTGCAGTTCGAGAATGTGGCTGGCGAAGGGGTTGTGAAATCTCACCTGCGGGCCGATGGCATGGCGCTTGAACCATTCATTTGGGAGCGGGATGGCCGCTCGGTTGCCACGGGGCTGATGGATCTCAATGTGACGCTTGAAAGCCAGGGGCGCTCCTATGCGGGGCTGGTGTCCGGGCTGACTGGTGATGGCACATTCGCGCTCAGGGATGCGGAGTTGAAATATGTCAATCCATTGGCTTTCGAGCAGGTTGTGCGTGCGGTTGATGCGGGGCTGGACCTGAAGGAAGCGGATATCAAAAGAACCTTCATTGCCCATATGGACGCTGGCTCAACGCGTGTCAAAAGCCTGTCGGGGGCCTTCCAGATTGCAGGTGGAGCGCTCAGGGCCAACAATATCAATGCGGAAGCGGACATTTTGCAGTCGCGCGGCTCTTTGATGCTGGATCTGTCCGCCCAGACCCTGAAAGGGGACTGGTCGATCAAGGTCGAGCCGAATGAGGAAGATGCGGTGACGGGTGCGCAGCCTGAGGTCGGGCTGGTCTTTTCCGGTGATCTGGAGGCACCAAAACGCGTTGTTGATGTGGCGCCTTTCACCGGTTATTTGAGCATTCGCGCCTTCGAGCGCGAGGTGGATCGGGTCGAACGCTTGCAGGCCGATATTCTGGAAAAGGAACGGATGCGCCGACTGTTGCGGCTCTATCGTGAGCAGGCGCGGCATCGGGAGGCGGAGGCGCTGGCCGCCGAACAGGAAGCGGAGCGGTTAAAGCTGCAGGCGGTTGAAGATGCCAAAAAGGCAGCGAAGCGCAAGGCCGCGGAAGAAAAGGCTCGTCTGGAAGCTGAAGCGGCGCGCAAAGCGGCAGAGGCCGAAGCCAAGCGCAAGGCGGAAGAAGCCCGTAAGGCTGCTGAGAAGGCAAGGCTGGAGGCCGAGGCGGCCCGCAAGGCGGAAGAAAAGAGACTGGCTGAGCAAAAGCGTTTGGCCGAGGAAGCCCGCAAAGCCGCCGCCGAAAAGGCCCGTCTGGCAGCCGAAGCCCAAGCCCGTGCAGATGAAGAAGCCCGCAAGGTGGAAGCCGCCCGCAAAGAAGCCGAGCGTCTCGCAGCAGAGGCCCGTGCAGCCGAAGAAGCCGCTCGGCAGCTGGAACAAAGCCAGCAGCCTGCCAGCGTTATTGCGCCGTTGCCAAACCAGAGCAATGGACAGATCGAAGTGCGTCCGCTTGGCGATCTTGTGCCCAATGAGACGAATGCCACGGGCAATGGCAGCGAGGATCTGGCAACCGAATCCGGTTTGCTCAGTGGTGCAGCAGCAGGTCCCGAAAGCCGCGCATCGCAACCCTTGCCGGACAATCTGTCGGTGCTGCCGCGCATTCGGGTCGCGCCTGCCATTGGCGAGAAACAGGCGCCAGCGTCTGAGCCAGCCAATGACAATCGGCCAACCTTCAATGAATTGATGGAAGAGTTCCGCAATTCTCCGGATCGGATCATTCAGCTCGAATAGAGCGGTGCAAGTCGATGTCCTTGCCTTGGTCTGTCGTGGGGATCCGGGATTTGTAGTGATCGAGCACCGCGATCCGAATGGCCGAGGAGAGATTGTGATTGCCGCGGTCTTTGTCGATCTGGCGGATGATATCGGCCAGTGCCTTGTTGCGGTGGTCAGCAATCTCTTTCAGGCCCGTCCAGAACTCATCTTCCAGCGAAATGGAGGTGCGGTGGCCGGAAATGGTGACAGAGTGTTTCTTCATGTCGCCGCTTCAGACCCATCTTCGGGGGCCTTATCGGGTCTGGACAGAGTGGTCAGCTTGTGTCCATCCAAATGACGATTGAGCTTGTCCGCTTCTGCCTTGTCTTTGGCTTTCTGACCCTTGGTGCGGCCAAACAGGGCGCGATTGGCTTCGGCCTGCTTTTCCTTTTCCTGCCGATTGCGGGCTTTTCTCGCCTGACGCAGATTGATGATTTCGGTCATGTACGCCCCATTGCTGGCTGTGTCTGCCGCAGGCTGACTGCTCCCCGACTATTTCTTGCGGAAGGAATCAAGGGAGACGACTTCTGCTCCTTCGGGTTTGGCCGGCTTGCTGTCGTCTTCGCTCTCGTTGGCAGCTTCTTCGTCGATGTCTGTTGCATCTGACGTATCAAGATCACCGGTTTCCTCGCTGGGTGCAATGACCGCAATGACGCCATCGTCATTCTCATCGATCGGTATCAGCATCTCGCCGTCAAAGTCCTCATCATCCTCATCCATCTCGCCGGTTACTTCGAACTGCAGCGAGAAATGCACCGACGGGTCGATGAAGGTGATGATCGCGGTGTAGGGAATGTAAAGCTTTTCCGGGATGCCATCAAAAGACAGGCCTATTTCGATTGCCTGCTCGTTGGCCTGCAGGTCCCAGAATTGATGCTGGAGGACAATGGTCATGTCATCTGGATATTTCTCCAGAAGCCGTGGGGAAATGCGAACGCCCTGTGCCTGGGTGTTGAAGGTGATGTAGAAATGATGCTCGCCGGGCAAGCCAGTGCGCGCTACCTCGGTGAGTACGGTTTTCACCACACCTCTGAGTGCATCCTGTGCGAGAATGTCGTACCGGATCAGGTCTTCGCTCATAGGGCCTCCGAGAATTGTCCTGTATTCTGCCACTGTGTCAGTGGCTTGGGCTTGGAGTCAAGCAAGCCAAATCGTGAATAGCTGAATGCGTTGGAGATATCAACCATTGCCGGGATTGGGAAGCCGTCATTGCCTTGGCCGACGATCCATTTTTATTGTGCCGGGAAGGCTGTAAGGCGAGGGCTTCTGTTGCCAGGTGCCCCCAGGACCCCGCCTAACCGAGCATACCGGCTAGGGCTTTAAGTGGCTTGTCGCACTGCTTAGGCAGCAGCGAGACGGGAGCCTGCATAGTTGTCGTTTGCAACTACTAAATTAGCCCGATAACGGTGGTACAATGCCGAGCAAAAACACAATCTTTACACCCTCGTCGATCCTGTTTCGCCCCCATCAAAAACACCGCTGTCAAATGAACTCAACGGTGCTTGTGGTGGAGGCGCCGGGTACCGCCCCCGGGTCCGATAGGCTTATTACAAAGGCCATTTATTGCCATAGTTGCCGAAGCAACAGCCTGAATATAAGGATCAAGTGCGTGAATTTAAAGAGGGAAGAGCGGTTTCGCACCATCCTGTGCATGGTTTGTTTTTAACGCAATGCAAAGGCGGCGAAAACAAGGGCTTCGCTCTATGTGTCAGAATCGGATAACACCCTTTTTTAAAGACACATCTCCCGGGAGCCCTTTGCCATGCAGTCCTATCTCGATCTCTTGCAGCATATTCTTGACACTGGCGTCGACAAGGGCGACCGGACCGGCACTGGTACCCGCTCGGTCTTTGGCTATCAAATGCGCTTTGATCTCTCGGAAGGCTTTCCGCTGCTGACCACCAAGAAGCTGCATCTGCGCTCGATCATCCATGAGTTGTTGTGGTTCCTGTCGGGGGATACCAATATCGGCTATCTGAAGGACAACAAGGTGCGGATTTGGGATGACTGGGCCGATGAGAATGGCGATCTGGGGCCGGTCTACGGCCATCAGTGGCGCTCCTGGCCGGCGCGGGACGGGGGCACGATCGATCAGATCAGCCAGTTGATTGACCAGATCAAGACCAACCCGGACAGCCGCCGCCTGATGGTCACCGCGTGGAACCCTGCCGATGTGGAGCGGATGGCGTTGCCTCCCTGCCACTGTCTGTTCCAGTTCTATGTGGCCAATGGCCGCCTGTCCTGCCAGCTCTATCAGCGTTCAGCGGATGTGTTTCTCGGCGTGCCGTTCAACATCGCCTCCTATGCGCTGTTGACCATGATGGTGGCGCAGGTCTGTGATCTGGAGCCGGGTGACTTTGTCCATTCCTTTGGCGATACTCATCTCTATTCGAACCATTTCGAGCAGGCCCGCGCGCAAATGACCCGTGCGCCACGGGCTTTGCCCAAGATGCGAATCAATCCGGATCGGAAAGACATTTTCAGCTTCACATTCGAAGATTTCGAACTGGTTGATTATGATCCCCATGCACATATTGCAGCGCCTGTGGCGGTGTAAACAGAAAGGTTGGGCTATGGTGGAGCCAAAGGCAGCGAAGCTGGTCTTTCATTATGCGGTTGCCAGCAATGGGGTGATTGGCAAAGACAATGACATGCCTTGGCATGTCTCAAGCGATTTGAAGCGCTTCAAGGCGATGACGATGGGCAAGCCATTGATCATGGGCCGCAAGACCTTTGCCTCGATCGGGCGACCTTTGCCTGGACGGACCAACATCGTGGTGACGCGAGATCCTGATTTCACCGCCGAAGGCATCCGGGTCGCAAGGGATATCGAAGAAGCCCTTGCCATGGCCCAGACCATCGCGTCTGACGATCAGGTCGATGAAATTGCGGTGATTGGTGGTGGGACGATCTATAACGCGCTCTGGGGGCGGGCGGATCGCCTCTATGTGACCCATATCGAGGCCGAGCCGGACGGGGATACTTTTTTGCCGTTGATTGATGCAGCGGTGTGGCGTCAGGTGAGCATCGAAGATCCGGTGCAGGGGGAGAAGGACAGCGCTCCGATGCGGTTTGCGATCTATGAACGCCGGGCCTGATTTCTTGTCAGTCAGGTGTGGTTTATCAGGTCCTGTTTCAGCGCTGCCTTGATCTCATCAGGCAAATGCAGGCAATTGATATCCATCAGTGCGCCTTGCAAGGCCCAGAGCATCATCAGGTTGACGATACGCGGATTGCGGGCCTTCACCTCGATATAGGCGTCGATGATGCCGCGTTGGCGCAAGTCCCGCTCCGTATGGATGCCGATTTCCGCCAGCCAGACGCTGGTTTTCGGCCCCATATTTTTCAGCTCGGCAATGGGGCGGTCCGTTCTGTTCATGGATGCAGCTTCCGATGGTGGCTTGTGACAGGGGTGGTCTGACTGTCCTGACAGACCGTAACAAAGGGCAAAGAAGTGTGCGCTACTTTTGCCCGTTTTGGCGATGGTAAGGGAAATTAAACCGGCTTTCCTCACTTAATTCGGTCCAAGGGCTGAAAATCGTGAGTTAAGCCTTGATTTTACGGCAGTTGCTTCCCAATTTGTCACCAAAGTCGAGTTTGAAGAGTTGCGTAATTCTCCCCATATGTTGTCAAAGTCCGGGAGGGCTTGGATGATCAACTGGGCGAAGTTTCGCTCAATCGGTTCCTAGAATAAGGATAGACTATGCCTTGGAGCAATCAGAATGGTGGTGGCGGCAGCGGTGGCCCTTGGGGCAACGGCGGCGGCGGACGGAATGGCGGACCATGGGGGCAAGGCCCTCAGAAACCGGGATCCAATCCGCCTGATCTGGAAGACATGATCCGCAAAGGCCAGGAACGTCTCCGGCAAGCCTTCCCAGGTGGTGGCGGTTCGGGCGGCGGTTCTCTCGGCGCCAAAGGTATTGGCCTCCTCGGGCTTGGTGCCATTGCTGTGTGGATGCTGACCGGTTTCTACTCGGTCAAAGAGGGTGAGCTCGGTGTTGAACTGATGCTCGGTCAGACGTCGGCAGTGTCCGGCTCCGGTCTGAACTACAATTTCCCATATCCCGTCGGTCGCACAGAAATCGTCAATGTGGAACAGATCCGCGAAATCAATGTCGGCGCTCGGCAGTTTTCGTCTTCGCGCGGTACCCGCGTGCAGGACGTGCCTGAAGAAAGCCTGATGCTGACCGGGGATGAGAATATCATCGACGTGGATTTCAAGGTTCAGTGGAATATCAGCGATCCTGCGCAATATCTGTTTAATGTGGCAGAGCCAGAAGTCGCGGTGAAGCAGGTCGTCGAAAGCGCGATGCGCGAAATCGTTGGCCGCAACACGATGGATGAGATCCAGACCGGTAACCGTACCGCGGTTGAGTTGGCCGTTCAGGAATTGTCCCAGAAGATGCTGAATGATTACAAGACCGGCGTGACCATCGTCGAGATTCAGCTTGAGGGTGTCGAGCCTCCGCAAGAGGTGGTCGCCGCGTTCCGTGACGTTCAGGCGGCGAAGGCCGATAATGTGCGTTTGCAGAACGAAGCACAGGCCTATGCCAACAAGGTCGTGCCACAGGCACAGGGTCAGGCTGCCCAAATTCTGGAAGCTGCCAATGCCTATCGTGAACAGACGGTGGCCGAAGCGCGCGGTCAGGCCGATCGCTTCTCCAAGGTTCTTGGGGAATATGAAAAGGCGCCGGAAATCACCCGCAAGCGTCTTTATCTCGAAACTATGGAAAAGGTCATGGGCCAGTCCGAGAAGATCATTCTCGACAGTGGCGGCAAGGATGGCTCCGGCGTCGTGCCGTACCTGCCCTTGAATGAATTGACCAAGAAAGCGGGGAACTAATCATGTCTGTAAAAGCAATTTTTTCCCTCATTCTGACCGCAATTGTGGCCGTTGTGCTGTTTCTGTCGGTCTATTTCGTCTATCCGCACGAGCAGGCTGTGGTGACGCAGTTTGGCCGGATCGTCAATGCCGAGCGTGAGCCTGGTGTCTATTTCAAGATCCCGTTCATCCAGAATGTGGAATATCTTGACAAGCGCGCCCGATATCTCGAGCTGTCCGAACGTGAGGTCATCGCGTCCGACAAGAAACGTCTGATCATCGATTCCTTCACCCGTTACCGGATCATCGAGCCGCTGCGCTTCAAACAGCGTGCGAAGGTGATGTCCAACTTCGAAAACCAGTTGCGCACCTTCATGGATTCGTCCCTGCGTGCAGCTGCTGCCAACTTCGATTTTCAGGACATTGTGCGTGACAAGCGTGAGGATCTGATCGAGGCAATCCGCAAGGATATCGACGGAAAGACCAAGAATTTCGGCGTCGAAGTGGTTGATTTCCGGGTTCGTCGTGCAGACCTTCCAAAGGAAAACTCTGAAGCGGTCTATCGTCAGATGCAGACCGAGCGTCAGCAGGAAGCCAATGGTATTCGTGCCGACGGTGATCGTGCCGCCTTGCAGATCCGCTCTATCGCTGACCGTAATGCCACCGTTATCATCGCCAATGCCCGGCGTGATTCCGAGGTCATTCGCGGTGAGGGCGATGCTCAGCGAAACAATATCTTTGCGGAAGCCTATGGCAAGAATGCCAGCTTCTTCGAATTCTATCGTACGATGCAGGCCTATGAGCGCAGCCTTGCAAAAGGCGACACCCGCCTGGTGCTGACCCCGGATGGGGAATTCTTCAGCTACTTTGGTGGTGCTGAAGGCGCTGCCAAGCCTCAGTAATAATAATGATCAAGTCTGCGGCCCTCAAAAGGGGCCGCAGCTGCATTCAGGGTCTTTTCAGATCCGAAGAATAAAGACTATGAAGGACCTCCATGTCTGACTTTTTCGTCGCAATTGGCCTTGTTTTGGTTCTTGAGGGGCTGGTCTATGCGGCTTTCCCCGATCTGATGAAGCGCATGATCTTTGAGGTTCTGACCCTGCCCAGCAACAGTTTGCGCTCGGGCGGCCTGATGGCCATGCTGATTGGTGTGGTGATCATCTATCTTATCCGCGGCTAAGTCGCGACTTTTCTAACGCATTGAATCTGGTAAGCTTAGCTCTGACAAGGCTGGGGCTGGCTTTGGTTGAGGCTCTGTGGGATGCAGGCCGGGGCGTTTTTTGCTTTGGGTTGATGCGATCAACCGGTTTGGCGAGGGGGACTGGGATGATTTTTCGCGCGTTTGTCAGCGAGGGACTGAGGCCGGTTGCCCGCCAAATTCCTTCGCTATCGGTGGTTCTGCTGGCTGCGTTGGTCTCGCTTGCTTGTGCAGATCTGGCCAAGGCCGGGCACAAGACAGCGACCGGCCCGCGTTCCGTGGCCGATCTGGCAGACCGTTTGATGCCAGCCGTGGTCAATATATCCACCCGCTCGGTGGTGGATGCCAAATCGAGCATTCCCATTCCACGGGTCCCTGATGGCTCTCCCTTTCAGGAATTTTTCGAGGATTTCTTCGAACAGAATGGTGAGGGGGGCAGCCGCAAGCAAAGTGTGCAGTCGCTCGGATCTGGCTTTGTCATCGACGCTTCAGGGTTGATTGTCACCAACCATCATGTGATTTCCGAAGCCGATGAGATCACCATCAAGTTGGCCGACGGATCGCGGCACGAGGCGCGGCTTGTCGGACGCGATACCAAAACCGATCTGGCGCTTCTGAAGATCGAAGTGACCGAACCACTGGCAGTCGTTTCCTTTGCGACTGATGAAGATGTGCGGGTTGGTGACTGGGTGATGGCGATTGGCAATCCGTTCGGTCTTGGCAGCTCGGTGTCTGTCGGCATTGTCTCGGCCCGCAATCGGGACATCAATACCGGACCTTATGACAGCTTCATCCAGACCGACGCCGCAATCAACCGGGGCAATTCCGGCGGTCCCCTGTTCGACATGTATGGCAATGTGGTCGGGGTCAATACGGCGATCATCTCGCCGACCGGTTCCTCCATCGGCCTTGGTTTTGCCATTCCGGCAGACATTGCGCGCCGGGTGGTGGATCAGCTCAAATCCTTCGGCGAAACACGCCGTGGCTGGCTCGGGATTCGCATTCAGCAGATTTCACAAGATCTGGCCGAGGGGCTTGGCCTGTCGCAGGATCGTGGCGTTCTGGTCTCCTGGGTCAATCAGGACGGCCCGGCACAAAAAGCCGGCCTGAAGCCCGGCGACGTCATTCTTTCCTATGATGGCAAGGCCATCCATGAAGTGCGTGATCTGACCCGGCTGGTGGCTGAAAGCGCTATTGGCGATCAGGTGAAGGTGCGTCTGGTGCGCAAAGGGCACACAATGGTGTTGCCGATTGTGGTGGGACATTTGGAAGCAAACCAGACGTCTCTGCCCAGACTGAAGCAAGCACCGGCAATGCAGGCCTCGCTGTTCGGTATGGCGCTGACGGACCTCACGGAAGCTGAACGCAAGAAGCACAATCTGGGGGATCAGGTGGAAGGCGTGGTTGTGCATCAGGTCGCGCCTGACAGCCTTGCAGCCCAGAAGGGCATTGTGCAGGGGATGGTGATTGTCGAGATCAATCAGGAAATTGTCTCGACGCCCGAAGGGGTGATCGAGCGGGTCGAGGCGCTGAAGGCCGAGGGCAAGACCACCATCGTGTTGCTGCTGGCGCGGCCCGATGGCGGTGAGTTGGTCTTTGTGCCGCTCAAGCTGGAGTAGGGCGAGAGCCTCTCAGGTGCCCAGACTGAGCAGCAAAGGCACCATTGATAGCACCAGAAGACTGGCCATTGCAGCATTGAACAATCGCAGGGTTGCGGGGCGCTGCAGAACTCTGCGCAGGCTTTGACCAAGCAGAATCCAAACGCTGCAAGAGGGCGCATTGATCAGCCCGAATATGCTTGCCGCCAACAAGATCGACCAGACGGACTGCTGCTGGGTATAGGCGGTGATGGTGGTCAGTGCCATGGCTATGGCCTTGGGATTGAGCCACTGGAAGGCAGCGGCCTCGTGAAAGGCCAATGGGCGGGCGCGTTTGCTGCGCTCTGGATCTGGGGCGGAAGAGGTGAGAATGCGCCATGCCAGATAAAGCACAAAGCCAAAGCAGATCACTTTCAGCCATTGAAGAATGGCGGGATGGGCTGCCAGCACATCCATCAAGGCGACGCCGATTACCACCGTCATCAAAGTGAAGCCGAATGAAATTCCTGCCAGATGGGGCAGGGTTCGGGTCAGGCCAAAATTGGCCCCTGACGACATAAGCATCAGATTGTTGGGACCAGGGGTGATGGAGGTTGAGAAGGCGTAAAGCACCAGCGGAAAGAGCGTTTCATATGTCATGGCGCAAGATTAGCGGCGATTTGATGGAGAATTTCTGCAAAATTACGTGCAGCTGGATCTTAAATCGCATAGTTTGTGATCTATGGATCAATTTGACGAAAAAATCTTGCGTGAGTTAAGCCGCGATGGCCGGATGACGCATACCGAACTGGGCAAGCGGGTCGGGCTGTCAGCCTCGGCTGTTTTGCGCCGGGTGCAGGATCTGGAGCAGAAGGGGGTGATCACAGGCTATCGGGCCGTGATAGACCCGGCCAAGATTGGCAACAGCTTTGTGGCGCTGATCGGGGTGGGGCTGAAGGATCACACCAAGGCATCACAATTGGCGTTTGAGCGGTCCATTCTGGCGGCGCGGGAGGTCAAGGAATGCCACAATGTCACCGGCACGATTGAATATATGCTGCGGGTCGAGGTTGCGGATCTGGCGGCCTACAAACGGTTTCACACAGATGTGCTGGGGGCGCTGCCTCAGGTGACGTCCATCACTAGCTATGCGGTGATGTCGTCTCCCAAGGATGAACGCGGATAGGCCGCGGCTTTGTCTCTCAGGTGGTGATGAAGTCCGAGGCCTTATAGCCTTGCAGGAAGAGAAGAGCGGTCAGGTCGCCATGGTCGATGACAAATTCGGCCTGCGCGGCGACATTCGGCTTGGCATGCAAAGCCACGCCCATGCCCGCATCCTGGATCATGGCCAGATCATTGGCACCATCGCCAACCGCGAGGCTGTCGGCTGCGGTGATGTTCATCTCGGCGATCAATTCATGCAGGCGCTGCTTTTTGGCGTCCTTGCCGAGGATCGGCATGCCGACCTCGCCGGTCAATTTGCCACCTGCTTCGAGCAGGATGTTGGCGCGGTCTTCGTCAAAGCCGAGGCTTTCGCGCACCTTGGCGGTGAAATGGGTGAAGCCGCCGGACACCAGAGCACAATAGGCACCATTGGCCTTCATGGTCTGGATCAGGCTTTTGCCGCCGGGGGTGAAGGTGATGCGCTTGGCAAATAGCTGATCAACGACACTGAGATCAAGCCCCTTGAGCAGGGCAACGCGTTCCTTCAGCGCGGGATCAAAGTCAATCTCGCCGCGCATGGCACGTGCCGTAATGGCGGAGACCTTGTCTTTCAGGCCCACTTCGTCGGCCAGCTCATCGATGCATTCCTGCTGGATCATCGTGGAGTCCATGTCGGCCAGCAGCAGCTTTTTCTTGCGGCCTTCGCTGGGCTGCAGGGCCATGTCGACGCCCGCATTGCTGAGGGCCACGCGCAGTTCGGCCCGCAAATTGGCATAATCAGGATGCTTGGGGATGACAAAATCGCATGCAACCCCTTCCATAAGCCATGTAAAGTCTGTATCGACCCTGATGACAGAGCGGATCTTGGCCACGAGGTCGGCGGTGACGGCAGGCTTTGCCGGTGCGCTGATGACGGTCAGAGTGAAAGACATGGATCCCCCAGCAAGGATTGGTGCCTCCCCATTTGAGGAGGCGGCAATGATCGGACGATGACAGACGGAACAAAACTCTCTTCTGCGCCTTCTGCGGTGTTGATAGCCGGGCCAACGGCAAGCGGCAAGTCTTCTCTTGCGGTGCGGTTGGCGGAAATGGTGGACGGGGTGATTATCAACGCCGATTCCATGCAGATTTACGACGAAATGCTGATCCTGTCCGCCCGTCCGACAGCCGATGAAATGGGGGGCATCGAGCATCGGCTCTATGGCTATGTGCCTCCTTCCGAGCGTTATTCGGTGGGACGCTGGCTGGATGACGCGGTGGCGGCGATCAAGGATGTGCGCGCGAGCGGCCGCTGCCCGATCCTTGTTGGCGGCACGGGGCTCTATTACAAGGCATTGCTTGAGGGGCTGAATGCCATTCCCGAGGTGTCCGATGCAGTGCGGGCCCATTGGGCGGGAGAGCTTCACCGCCTCGGCAGCCCGGAGGCACTGCATGCCATTCTTTCAGACCGTGATCCAGCGATGGCAGCGACCCTGAAGGCGGCCGACGGGCAGAGAATCCTGCGGGCGCTGGAAATTCTTGATGAGACTGGCAAATCCCTGCTCGACTGGCAGGCGGAGGATGCCATGCGTCATGACACCTCCATCGTGGAGGATTCGATGCGGATGGTGCTGCTGCCACCGCGCGAACTGGTCTATGGCAAGATCGAGAAGCGCTTTGACCAGATGGTGGAACTGGGCGGCATTGAGGAGGCGCGACATCTGGCCTCTTTGGGGATCGACCCGGACTTGCCCGCCATGAAGGCCATCGGGGTGGCGCATCTCAATGCCTTTGCAGATGGCCGCATCTCGTATGACGAAGCGATCGCCCTTTGCAAACGGGACACCCGTCGCTATGCCAAACGGCAAATGACATGGATCCGCAATCAGATGGACAAATGGCCGCATTTTGAGACTGCCGAGGCTGCCATTGCGCATTTTTTGATAGAATTGAAAAGCAAAGGCGAGGAAAGAGTGTAGAAAATTACCCTAAGAATTAAGAATCCTGTTTAAAGCGGGTTGACCTAATGGAGGGGAGGGACTAACGTGCCACGCGAAACGAACGAAAAGACTGAGCTTATTATGCGAAATATTCTTGTGATTCTAGTGGGAAGGCGCGCCGCTGCGATGGTTGATTGACCGTTGCAAATGGTGGTGCGCATCTGGGGCCTTTGAGGGCCCTTTTTTATTGCCCGCAGGAAACACAAGACTGTTATGTGTGTTCAAGCAAAGTCGAAGTGTTCGGCAGGACCAAAGTCAGTTTAAGGAATGGATAAATGACACGTCAGATGACTGGTGCTGAAATGGTTATCCAAGCTCTGAGAGATCAGGGCGTTGACCATATCTTTGGCTATCCCGGGGGAGCGGTTCTCCCGATTTATGACGAGATTTTTCAGCAGGAAGACATTGAGCATATTCTGGTGCGCCATGAACAGGGTGCAGGCCATGCGGCCGAAGGCTATGCTCGCTCCACCGGCAAAGTTGGCGTGCTATTGGTAACCTCCGGTCCGGGTGCCACCAATGCCGTGACCCCGTTGGCCGATGCGCTGATGGACTCCATTCCACTGGTCTGCATCACCGGGCAGGTGCCCACTGCACTGATCGGCAGCGATGCCTTTCAGGAATGCGATACGTCCGGTGTCACTCGTCCCTGCACCAAGCACAATTATCTGGTCCGTCATATCGAGGATCTGCCGCGCATTCTGCATGAAGCCTTCTATGTTGCCCGTTCGGGGCGTCCGGGGCCGGTTGTTGTCGATATTCCAAAGGATGTTCAGTTCGCGACCGGCACCTATCATGGTCCGTCCAACATCAGCCACAAGACCTACCATCCGCAGGTCAAGGGGGACTTGGAAAGCGTTCGCAAAGCCGTTGATATGTTGCTGGGTGCCAAGCGACCCGTCATCTATTCCGGCGGCGGCGTCATCAATTCAGGCACCGAAGCCTGTCAGATGCTGCGGGAGCTAATTTCCCTGACCGGTTATCCGATCACCTCGACCCTGATGGGGTTGGGGGCTTATCCGGCCTCTGGTGACGAATGGCTCGGGATGTTGGGGATGCACGGCACGTATGAAGCCAATATGGCCATGCATGAATGTGACGTCATGCTGTGTATTGGGGCACGGTTCGATGACCGCATCACCGGGCGTCTTGATGCCTTCTCGCCCAATTCGAAAAAGATCCATATCGATATCGACCCCTCCTCGATCAACAAGATCGTCCGGGTGGATCTGGCGATTGTCGGCGATGTCGGTCATGTGCTCGAAGACATGGTCCGCATCTGGCGGGCCAGTGGCAAGAAGCCGGCCAAGTCGGAAACCGCCGACTGGTGGGAGCAGATCAAGATCTGGCGCAAGCGCAACTGCCTTGCCTATCGCCCGAATGACGATGTGATCATGCCGCAATATGCGTTGCAGCGTCTGAATGAAAAGATCAAGGGCAAGGATACCTATATCACCACCGAGGTGGGCCAGCACCAGATGTGGGCAGCGCAGTTCCTCGGCTTTGAAGAGCCGCATCGTTGGATGACCTCCGGTGGGCTTGGCACCATGGGCTATGGCTTCCCGGCGGCAATGGGCGTGCAGACCGCACATCGCAACAGTCTGGTGATTGACATTGCCGGGGATGCGTCGATCCAGATGACCATTCAGGAACTGTCCTGCTGTGTGCAGTATAACCTGCCGGTCAAGGTGATGATCCTCAATAACGAATATATGGGCATGGTGCGCCAGTGGCAGCAGCTGCTGCATGGCAACCGGATGTCGAACTCCTATGTTGAGGCTATGCCTGATTTCGTCAAGCTGGCGGACGCCTATGGTGCCCATGGCATCATGTGTGATCATCCCGATGATCTGGATGCAGCCATCGATGAAATGATTGCCTATGACGGGCCGGTTCTGTTCGATTGCCGTGTGGCCAAGCTTGCCAACTGCTTCCCGATGATCCCGTCGGGTCGGGCGCATAATGACATGCTGCTGTCTGACGAAGCAGAGGATGCAGAGAAAATCGCAACCGCAATCGGAGACGCTGGCAAGAAGCTGGTCTGATCGCTGTATCACCGACATTTGAATTCAAGAGAAGGAACGGCAAGATGCAACAAGGATCTGCCTATTTCATCGAAGAAGTCTCGACTGTGGAAGAAACGCACACTTTGTCGGTGCTCGTTGATAACGAGCCCGGCGTGCTGGCGCGTGTTATTGGCCTTTTCTCCGGACGGGGCTATAACATTGACTCGTTGACTGTTTCGGAAACCTCACACGAGGAGCATATCTCCCGTATCACCATCGTGACCACCGCAACGCCTCAGGTCCTGCAACAGATCCGCTCCCAGCTGGGACGGCTCATTCCAGTTCACGAGGTGGCTGATCTGTCGTTGAGTGAAATCAAGCCGTTGGAGCGCGAACTGGCTCTGGTCAAGGTGACCGGCCTTGGCGAACAGCGGGTGGAAGCCTTGCGTCTGGCAGATGCCTTCCGCGCTTCGGTAATCGATGCGACACAGGAGCATTTCGTCTTCGAGCTGACCGGACGGACACAGAAGATTGAGCAATTCATCACCATCATGGAACCGCTCGGCCTTGTCGAGGTGTGCCGGACCGGGGTGATTGCTCTAAGGCGCGGACGGGACAAGACCTGATCCGGGTCGCCGATGAAGCTTTGATCATGGAATGAATGCCAATGAAAACGCGACTGAGTGTCAATGTGAATGCGGTTGCCATGCTGCGCAACCGACGCGACCTGCCATGGCCAAGTGTGACGGGGCTGTCCCGGCTGGCGCTGGAGGCGGGAGTCAAGGGCATCACGGTGCATCCTCGCCCCGATGAGCGCCATATTCGCCGACAGGATGTGCGGGATCTGGCAGAGATGATTAGAGGCGATTTTCCTGCCAAGGAACTGTGTCTTGAAGGCTATCCGGACGAGCGCTTTCTTGCCCTGTGCGAGGAAGCCAAGCCCGATCAGGTGTTGTTCGTGCCCGATGATCCGGCGCAGACGACCTCGGACCATGGCTGGGATTTCGAAGCCAATGACGCTTTGTTGCGTGCTTGTGTTAAGCGGATGAAAAAGGCCGGGATGCGGGTGTCGCTGTTTGTTGACCCGGATCCGGCCCAGCCTGCCAAGGCGGCTGCGGTCGGGGCGGATCGGATCGAGATTTATACCGGGCCTTACGGGGCCTGCTATGACGATCTGGAGCAGGAAAGTGCTCGATTGGAGGAGGTTATTGAAACCGCGGAAGCGGCTCGCAAGGTCGGCCTGTCAGTCAATGCGGGGCATGATCTGACACCGGACAATCTTCCAGCTCTCATTGCAGAGGTGCCCTATATCGAGGAAGTCTCGATCGGTCATGGTTTTGTGGCGGATGCGCTGATCTACGGCTTTGCAGAGAGCGTCAAACGCTTTCAGGTCTCTATGGGAGAGAGATAGGCTCTCATTTCTGCGGCGAAGGCTGATGGCCGAGCCGCAAACACAAAATTCGCGACGCCTTTCGGTGTCGTCTCACATGGTTTGGACTTGACGTGGGCTAACACTTATTTTAGGCCGTGGTTCAAATCTTTCTGTTTCGACCAATTCAGAGGCTGTTCGGGAAACTTTCGAAGCCGACAGCGAGGGAAAAGGAAAATATAATGCGCGTATATTATGATCGCGATGCGGATATCAATCTGATCAAGGGCAAGAATGTTGCCATCGTTGGTTATGGCTCCCAGGGCCACGCCCACGCTCTGAACCTGCGTGACTCCGGCGTTGCCAATCTCGCTATCGCTCTGCGTGAAGGATCTTCCACGCGCAAGAAAGCTGAAGCCGAAGGTCTGAAGTGCATGACCGTTGCTGAAGCATCCGCTTGGGCCGACGTTGTCATGATGCTGACCCCGGATGAGCTGCAGGCTGACATCTATTATGCAGACATGCACAACAACATGAAAGAAGGCGCTCTGCTGCTCTTCGCTCATGGTCTGAATGTTCACTTCAATCTGATCGAGCCACGCGCTGACATCGACGTTGCCATGGTGGCTCCAAAGGGCCCAGGTCATACGGTTCGTGGTGAATATCTGCGCGGCGCTGGTGTGCCGACCCTGATCGCCATTGCTCAGAACGCAACCGGCAATGCCCATGATCTGGCTCTGTCCTATGCATCCGCCAATGGCGGTGGCCGTGCAGGTGTTATCGAAACCACCTTTAAGGAAGAGTGCGAGACCGACCTCTTCGGTGAACAGGCTGTTCTGTGTGGCGGTGCTGTCGAGCTGATGCGTGCCGGTTTTGAAACGCTTGTCGAAGCTGGCTATGCTCCGGAAATGGCCTATTTCGAATGCGTGCACGAAATGAAGCTGATTGTTGACCTGATCTATGAAGGCGGCATCGCGAACATGAACTACTCCATCTCCAACACCGCTGAATATGGCGAATATGTCACCGGCCCACGGGTGATCACGTCGGACACCAAGGCAGAGATGAAGAAAGTTCTGACCGACATTCAGGATGGCACCTTCGTGCGCAACTGGATGCTGGAAAACAAGGTCAACCAGACCTCCTTCAAGGCTGTGCGTGCCCGCAATGATGCCCATCAGGTCGAGGAAGTCGGCGCCAAGTTGCGTGAGATGATGCCTTGGATCAAGGAAAAAGCCATGGTGGACAAGTCGAAAAACTAAGCTTTTTCTGCTGAGACACTTTTGGAAAATCCCGGTCCACGTGGCCGGGATTTTTGATTTGTGCCGTGTTAATGTTTGATTCAAACTTGCTTGGTTTGATTTGTCGGAAATAACCCAAGCTATGGGCTGAGCGTTGGTGAATGATCGTCTTTGTGCCTAAGCTGTAAATTCCCCGTTTTTATGATTGCAGGATCTTGCCATGTCCAAATCTGCACGACGCTATTCTATCCTTGATGTCTTCACTGATGAGGCGTTGGCGGGCAATCCGCTGGCGGTGGTTCTGGACAGCGAAGGCCTGTCGGACGAGCAGATGCTGAAAATCGCCAAAGAGTTCAATCTCTCTGAAACAGTGTTTGTCTGCGCTCCAAGCAATCCGGCGCACAATGCGTCCTTGCGTATCTTCACGCCTCAGCTTGAGTTGCCTTTTGCCGGGCATCCCACGGTGGGCACGGCAGTGCTTCTGGGGCTGGAAAAATGCGCCGAAGTGAAAAAGGAAATGGATTGCATGGTGGTGCTCGAGGAGAAAATCGGGCTGGTGCGCTGTGCTGTCAAAATCGATCCTGATGGCTGCGGGGAGGCGGTGTTTGAACTGCCCAAGGAGGCTGAACCGGTGGCCATGGCGCTTGGTTCGAAAGACGAGATTGCGGCCGCTCTGGGGCTGCATATCGAGGATATTGGCTTCGAAAATCACGTGCCGACGGTTTATTCCGCCGGTGTTCCTTTTGCCATGGTGCCGCTGAAAAACCTTGATGCGGTTCAGCGGGCCAAGCCGGTGATGCCGAGTTGGAACACCGCCTTTGGGTCTCATGCCCACAATGATGCCTTTGTCTACAGCCGGGAGACCGTCAAACATACCTCGAATTTTCATACGCGGATGTTTGCGCCCGGTATGGGGATTGTCGAGGATCCTGCCACCGGGTCGGCTGTTGCGGCCTTCAGCGGCGTCATTCGGAAATTTGACAGACCGATGAAGGGGTCCAACGCCTACATCATAGAGCAGGGCTTCGAGATGGAGCGGCCATCGATCATCCATCTGGAACTGGATGTGGAAGGGGAAGCCATCAAGGCAGCGCGGATCGGCGGCAAGGCCGTGCGGGTTGCATCCGGCGCACTTTATATCTGACCTCAGGGGAGGGATTTGATGGTTGACCGTTTGGCTTTTCTGCATACGGTGGAGAGCAATATAGCGCCTTTTGATGCGGCAGCTGTGGCTGCTGGCTTTGATGTGTCCTGTCATCAGGTGCGCCCGGATTTGTTGGCACGTGCAACGGACGAGGGTGGCGTCAGCCCTGCGCTTGAAGACGATGTTGCTGCTGCCTTGAATAAGGGGCTGGCTGAGGCGGATCTGGTGTTGCTGACCTGCTCGAGCATTGGTGCGGTGGCAGACAAGATGCATTCGTCCGGTCAGGCCGTGTTGCGTACCGATCAGATTCTGGCAGATGCGGTTCTGGCTGATGCGATTGCTTCGTCCAAAGCGACTTCAGTGGCGGTTTTGGTGGTTGCTCCGAGCAGTGTTGACCCGACAACGGCTTTGTTCAAGGCGCGTCAAGGCGTGATGAAGGCTGACAATGTGCCGCTTGACGTCATTCTGGTGCCTAAGGTTTGGGATCATTTTCTGGCGGGCGATATGGATCGATATCTGGCGCGTCTGAATGAGGCTATTGCCTCTTTCCCATCAGACAATCCTACCTATAGCCATATTGCACTGGCACAGGCCTCGATGGCCAAAGCTGCGGACGGTGTCGACTCCGGGCAGGCATCTCTATGGACCATTCCGTCCGCTACAGCGGCCTATCTCTCCAGTCTGACGCAAGATTGATCCGGCTCGGGATGAAGCCATGAAAAAGCCCCGCTCTTCAAGGGAAGCGGGGCTTTTGTTTGTCTGATTGCTTTCCGTTATCCAACTGTTGGATCAGGCTGCCTGAATGTCTTTCAGGAAGGCCTCAATGCGTTGATTGAGCAGGGCGGTCTGTTCTGCCGACGAGCGAGACGCGTTCAGAACGCTGGTGGCGGACTGGTGGGTCTCGGTGACTGACCCATTGACCGAGGCAATCCGTTCGGTCACCAATTGCGTGCCCTGTGAAGCCTGCTGAACATTGCTCGAAATCTCGGAGGTTGCCGAACTCTGCTGCTCGACGGCAACGGCGATGGAATTGGTATATTCATTGACCTGATCCATCGTCGTGGCAATCTTGGCAATCGCAGAGACGGCTTCCTTCGAGGAATTCTGAATGCCGCTGATCTGAGACGAGATTTCCTCGGTTGCCTTGGAGGTCTGGTTGGCCAACTCCTTGACTTCCGCTGCCACAACCGCAAAGCCCTTGCCCATCTCTCCGGCGCGGGCCGCTTCGATGGTGGCGTTGAGCGCCAGCAGGTTGGTCTGTTCGGCAATATCCTGAATGAGGCTGACCACGACGCCGATTTTCTGGGCTGCGGCATCAAGGCTTGAAACCTTGTCGTTGGTCATGCGGGCTTCTTCGGTGGTCTGGTTGACCACGATCTGGGTCTGACCCAGCTGACGGGTGATTTCCTCGATCGATGCAGCCATCTCTTCAGCGGCAGATGCCACGGCCTGCACATTGCTGGCAGCCTCATGGGAAATGCTGGACGCTTCGTTGGTCTGACTGGACGTGCTTTCCGCGATGGATGACAACCGCTCTGCGGTGCCTTCCATGGTTTGGGTGTTTTCGCGGGTCACTTTCAGTGCTGACTGAATGTTGGCGTCGAAATCACCGATCATACGCAGGATGGACTGCTCGCGCTCTGCGCGCGCCTTCTCGTCCTTGCTCTTCTCGGCTTCGAGGGAATGGCGGTGGATGTTGTGCTGGTTGAGCACTTCGATGGCGGCGGCCATATCACCGATTTCGTCCTTGCGATCGCGGAACGGAATATGCGAGGCCTCTTCATCGCGCGCCAGACCAACCAGAATGCCAGTCAGCTTTGGCAATGGTTTCATCATGCGGCTGACGACGACGAAGGCGAAGGCAAGAATGACGGCAGCAACAATCAGGGAGCCAATCAGAAGAGCTGTGGTGATGTCATAGAGCACAGCGTCGACGTTGGCCCGTTCGATGCCGACATAAAGAATACCGATGGCTTTGCCACTGTTATCGAAAATGGGTTGATAGAGCGTGTAGTAGGCTTTGCCCAAAATGATGGCTTCGCCATTGAAGGCCTTGCCGGCCATGATCACCGGATAGACAGCACCCTTCTGACCCAGTGGTGTGCCCACGGCGCGCGCCCCACCATCTTTCTTGATGTTGGTGGTCTTGCGCCAGAAATCGCGGCTTTCTTCATCCCATGCAAAGACCGTTGCGGTTTCACCAGTGACCGAGCCAACCAAATCGATCATGTCATGATTTTCAAAGGTCGGAAGGGCGTCCATGGAAATTCGCGTGATGTCGCCTTTGCTATCACGAGAAATCGATGCACCGGAAACGTTGGATTCGAAAATCTGGGCGGCAGCGCGAATGCTGGCAGCTTGCCGTTCCACAACATCGGATCGGACCTTTCCGTCGATGATAACCCAAGTGACAGTCGCGAGGGAGATCATGGAAACCAGAACGGCTGCCGTGATCATGAAGGTGACCTTTTGGGTCATCCTGAGATTTGCAAGGAGCTGCATGATTGGTGGTCCTTGTGGTCATTGGCTGGTTTGTATTGTCTTCTGGTCGTCAGTGCCCAATTTTTTTGAGCAAATTTGTTTTTATTTTCGAATTATCGTACTAACTAAGAGTTAAGGGAAACTTGCGGGAGAATATTGCCAAGCACTTATAATCAAACATTTTTGCAGAATGCTTGTTGAGAGGTTAATGCGGTTGTTGCACGCGTCCGGGAGGCCTACTTGTGGTTACGGAGGGATTGGATCGCACTGCGCTTGATTGCCATAACCCTCGTTGCATTTTTGTATTGATTGCAGCCCCATATCGCTTTTGGCAGCATTTTCTATTGGAATATTTCAAAATTCATGCTTGTGGTGTTGTTATTGTTCGGTTAGAACTTTGCCATCAGACTATGAATGACCACGATTGGTGGTCGACAGACCGTGAGAGACAATATGACCGCTCAGATGAGCAAAATTGGTCAGACTGCCTTGGTTGAGCTGCAGGCTCCCAGCGCTCTCGCACGTCTTCAGTCCGGTCTCCTCCTAATCTGCCCCTGAACATCGACAGGCGCCGAAACGATCGGCGGCGGATCTTCAGGGGATGACTTTTCAAGCAGCCAGATACTTTCTCGCCGCGTGACCAGTTTTCAGATCTGCATTTCCACTGGGGCGGCCAAATCAGGACGAATTCGATGACTGACAATATTATCATTTTTGACACCACCTTGCGCGATGGCGAACAATCTCCCGGCGCGTCCATGACGCTGGAAGAAAAGTTGCAGGTGGCGCGCATCCTCGACGAGATGGGTGTCGATGTGATCGAGGCGGGTTTTCCAATCGCTTCCAATGGTGATTTTGAAGCCGTATCCGAAATTGCCAAAGCGGTGAAAAATGCCGTGGTCTGCGGCTTGGCGCGTGCCGGGGCCAAGGATATTGATCGAGCAGGGGAGGCGATCAAGCATGCCAAGCGCGGTCGCATTCACACCTTCATTTCCACCAGCCCGCTGCATATGAAATACAAGCTGCAGATGGAGCCGGACCGGGTCTATGAAAAGGTGATCGAATCTGTCACCCGTGCCCGCAACTGGACTGATGACGTGGAATGGTCCTGTGAGGACGGTACCCGGACGGAATTCGATTTCATGTGCCGTTGTGTGGAAGCCGCGATCAATGCGGGCGCTACCACCATCAACATTCCCGACACGGTCGGTTACACCACGCCGGACGAGATCCGGTCGCTGTTCTCGCGGGTGATCGAGACCGTGCCAAATTCCGACAAGGCGATCTTCTCGACCCATAACCACAATGATCTGGGCATGGCTGTTGCCAACTCTCTGGCTGCGGTCAAGGGCGGCGCGCGTCAGATCGAATGCACGATCAATGGGTTGGGCGAACGGGCCGGCAATGCGGCATTGGAAGAGATCGTGATGGCGATCCGTACCCGCAATGACGAATATCCATATGCCAACAATATCAAACCGAAATTCCTGACGCGTGCTTCAAAGCTGGTGTCGGCGGTCTCTGCCTTCCCGGTGCAGTATAACAAGGCGATTGTCGGCAAGAATGCCTTTGCCCATGAGTCCGGCATCCATCAGGACGGCATGCTGAAGAATGCCGAAACCTACGAGATCATGAAGCCGGAAGATGTGGGTGTTGTTGGCACTGATTTGGTGATGGGCAAACATTCCGGCCGCCATGCCTTCAAGAAGAAGCTGGAAGAATTGGGCTATGAGTTGGGCGAGAATGCCTTGCAGGATGCCTTCAACCGCTTCAAGGATTTGGCAGACAAGAAGAAGCATGTTTTCGACGAGGATATCGAGGCTCTGGTCGATACCGAAGTGGCCGGGGCATCCGAGAAGATCAAGGTGATCGCCTTGACCGTTATTGCTGGCACGGGTGGCGTGCAGAAGGCGATTGTGACGCTGGATATCGACGGCAGCCATGTAACCAAGGAAGCAACGGGCGATGGTCCGGTGGATGCCATCTTCAATGCCATCAAACAGATGATCGATCATGAAGGACGGCTGGAATTGTATCAGGTCAGTGCGGTGACCGAGGGAACCGATGCACAGGCTGAAGTGGCGTGCCGTCTGAATGAGAATGGCAATCGCGTGACTGGACGCTCGGCTGATACCGACACGATGGTGTCTTCTGCCAAGGCGTATGTGTCGGCCTTGAACAAGCTGATGACCCGCCGCGAAAAGCAGATTCAGAATGCACAAACAAGTTTGAATTGATCAACAGATCAATCCCATGCGAAAAAGGGCGGGAGACATCCCGCCCTTTTTCTTTCCCGTCAGTTTTTTCATTGGAGACGTGCCGCATGCCCCGCCCCAACGGAACCATTCTTGCCGTCGCTTCCAGTGATCATCATGGTTTTTCCAAAGCCCTCCAAACCGAGATCCGACTGCTTGAGGGATTGGGGGTGGAAGGAGATGCTCACATGGGGGAGACGGTGAAGCATCGCTCGCGGGTGCGGGTTGATCCCACGCAGCCTAACCTCAGGCAGGTGCACCTGATCCATAGCGAGCTGTTTGATGAGGCCGCAGGGAAGGGATTTAGCGTCAAGGCCGGGGATTTGGGGGAGAATATCACCACGTCCGGCATTGACCTTTTGTCTCTGCCAACAGGCACCTTGTTGCGGATTGGTGCGACGGCCGAGGTGACATTGACTGGCTTGCGCAATCCCTGCCAGCAGATCAATGACTGGCAGCCGGGATTGCTGTCGGTGATGCTGGTCAAGGGGGACGATGGAGGCCTTATTCGCAAGGCCGGGGTGATGGGCATTGTCCGTGCGGGTGGTGTGGTCAAGCCCGGTGACAGGATCAGTTTTATCCTGCCGCCCGAACCGCACAAACCGCTTGAACGGGTCTGATGACGATCAGAGGATGATCCTGAGCAGGTGCGAGGGGCAGCTGCGGCAATCCGAGCTGCCAAAGCCCGGCAATGGGTAGGTGATGTTGCCACCTGCCGCCAGAGCAGCCTGCAATTCGCACTCCTTACCATCCGTCCAGCCAATGGCATATTTTGTTTCAGCTCTGGTTGTGATCTGGTCAATGTGCCAGCGCTGGGGCTTGTCGGGACGCAAATGACGGGCCAGACGGGATCGCAGGCCACCCGGCCCATAAGCGCTGCCGGCATAGACATACAGTCCCGGCTCCAGCTCTGCTAAACGCGGCCGGGTGATCGTCAAAGGCTGCTCCAATCGTGCCAGCAGGACATAGATCCCGCCGTCTGTCGGGCAGTTTGCCATATCGCCCAAACCACCGGAAAAGGCTGGGGTTTGCTGTTATTGCAGGGCATTTTTCAAGCTATCAGGAATGTGCATGGCTAACTGGTCTTTTGGACAGATAGAACCCAAAAACAGACTGGGATATATACTTTAGTTTTTTTGAAATTTCCCCTCATATTGATCTGCTTCAAAGTCCGTCCGGTAGGGGGGGCGCACACTCGAAGGGCAGCAATAGGGAGAAGAAGACAATGTTTCACGAAACGCACAAGCTTCGGGAAGAGTTTCCCGAGGATATTGAGAAATTGCAAGCCCTTCTGGTCGAGGACGACGATTTCTTGAGGCTTGCAGCTGAATATTCGAAAGTGAATGACGCGATTATTAGAATCGAGCATGAGGAAAAACATGCTTCTGACTTCCACTTGGAGGACTTGAAAAAAACACGCCTTACGCTTCTGGATCAGGTTTCTGCGCGATTGCAACAATAATAGAATGCGAAAAGGGAGGCCTCGCGTGGGAGGACGGTTTGTCGTTGAGCCGCTCGGACCGATTTACTGCAAAACAGGCGCGATGGCCCCCTGACTTTTCGATGTGAATGCCAACCCTGAGAGGATGCTCGGGGCGGGGGAGTTTGACCTTGTTTTCAGGTTGCCTCTTGTTCGGGTTGGATGGATCGTGCGAGCCGGACAGTGTCCGGCATTTTTGTGTCAGCTGGGACTTTCATTTTTCATTTCAGGCTGACAGGTTCGGGGCGCTTTCGTTTCAGGCTGGCTTCCCGGCGCATGATGTAGAAGGTGGAGAGGAAGATGATGGCCGCACCCAGCCATGTGTAGGAATCTGGCCATTCATTGAAAACCAGCCAACCGATCAGGGCGGACAGGATCAGCCGGAAATAGTCAAAGGGGGCAAGGAAGGTCGCTTCGGTCAGCTTGAACGCATTGACCATCGTCCATTGGGCAAAGCTGGTCAGGATTCCAACCATGATCAGGATGCCCCATTCTGCCCATGTCGGGGTCACCCAGTTCCAATAGGCGATCGGAGCCATGGCAAGACCGATCAGAATGGCCTGCCAGGTCACCATCAGGACCGGTGAGTCTGCGCGGGCCTGAATGCGGACAATGATCTGGCCGATGCCAATGCCTGCCGCCGAAATGACTGCCAGCAGGATATTGACGTCGATGCCTGAAAGGCCCTGACTGACCAGATCCAGCGGGCGGGCAATGATCAGAATGCCCAGAAAGCCGATCAGCAGAGCGCCGATCCGGCGCGGACCGACTGTTTCCTTGAGGATCAAAACGGCAAAGACGGTGATGAAGAAGGTGCGGCTGAAGCTCAGGGTCGTTGCGGTGGCAAGCGGCAGGTTGATGATTGCTGTGAAGCCGCACAGGATCGAGAAAAAGGCAATCGAACTGCGCAGCATTAGCAAGCCCGGCCGATGGAGCATCCAGCTGTGAAGGCGGGCCTGTCGGACCGCAGGCACCAGCGCGAGGACCATGAAGATTTGTCTCAGGGCAATAATCTCAGCAACATGCATCCGCTGACCGAGTTGCTTGATCATCGCAACGCAGATGGCGAAGCATATCATGGAAACAAATAGCATCAGCAGAGCTCTGACCGGGTCCGAGCTGGCGTTGAAACGCCGGATCATATCTTGCGTATGGGGCATAGGGGGCCGAGTTTTTGCGTTGATGACGCGCGCCTGACTCACGACTTTGTCAGAAGTCTGAGAAGGATATCAAATGCGGGGGATCGTCGGTGTCGGTTGCGCGCCGAACTGGGAATGGCTTGAATCTATCAGGTCCGGAATGGAAAAGCAAAAGGCTATAGGGATTTGTCTTTACAGACACCGTGGGGCAAGGCGTGGGTATGGCCTGAATGGATGGCCGATTTTTTGCCTTGATTTCCGCAAGCAAAAGCGAGAGGTTGTATGTCCCTTCATTGGCGATGGTGTTGATACGGCATTCCATTGCGTCTTGACCATTTCATAAACTGGCCTTTGTGAACCAACAGGATCGCTTTGCGCGTGTTGGTAGGATGTATTCATGACTTCGCTTGTTGGTATCGGATTAAAGCTTTTGGCGACAATGCTGTTCGCGGTGATGATCGCCATTGTCAAACATGCTGCGACGGTGGTTCCCACCGGAGAGATCGTCTTTGCCAGAAGCTTTTTTGCATTGATCCCGCTGGCGGTGATGGCGGTTATGCAGGGGGATTGGCGTGATTGTATTCGCACCGCCAATCCGTGGATGCATGTGCGTCGGTCGGTGATCGGTGCCTCGGCGATGTTCACCTGGTTCACAGCTATCAGCATGTTGCCACTGCCCGAAGCCACGGCGATATCCTTTCTGACGCCATTGATGATTGTGGCGCTGGCGGCGATTGTCCTGAAGGAAGATGTCGGGATCTATCGCTGGAGTGCGGTGGGTGTCGGGTTTGTCGGGGTGCTGGTTATTCTGTATCCGCGGCTGGGGCAACCGATTGGTGAGACCGGCATGCTGGGAGCAATGCTGGCGGCGATCTCCACGGTCTTCATGGCCTTTGCCGCGATCCTCGTGCGCAAGATGACAAAGACCGAGAAGAATGCGGCGATCATGTTCTATTTCTTCGTCACCGCCTCGGCCTTTTCGTTGATCAGTCTCTATTGGGGATGGGTCTTGCCGGATTGGCAGACCATTCTCCTGCTCGTCTTTGCAGGGCTGCTGGGTGGCGTGGCGCAAATCCTGACCACGCAGGCGTTCCGTTTGACGGAAGCCTCGCTGTTGGCGTCGTTCGACTATATCAATATGGTCTGGGCGGTTCTGATGGGCATTTTGCTGTTTGATGAATATCCCTCAAACACCGTTCTGCTCGGCGGTACTATCGTGATTTTGGCCGGTTTGTTCGTGGTTGAACGCGAGAGGCGACTGGGTGTCGCCCGCAAGGCCGAAAATCGCAGCAAGGCGCTTTAGTAGACCGGGTGGATCGGTATCAGGCTATCGGGAAGAATCTAGACTTACGTAAAGGTAAGACTTTGTTTCTGGTGAAACAGATGTGACGATTTTGGTCGCTTGGTAAAGTTATCCCCGATTTTTCACAAAAAGTTAAGCTTTTCAGTGACGTAAGGGTATCTCCTTAGGGAAGGCGGTTCCGCGCAGGGCATTGGATGCAACTTGGCGCTTTGTAAGTGCATGATAGTTTTCATGAAATTTCAGCTCATTTTTGGACAGTGCTGTCATTCAAAGAACGGGTGTTAGTTTTTTGCCGGATCGGAATGTCCATTTCCCTGACAATTTGCCGCATTCCGCCGCGCAGGGCCTTTCGAGGGGCTTGATTTGGGGAATTTGCCTGTGTGACATTTCACCAAAATGCCACAATTGGCAGAAGAACACATATGGGTGATGGAGGAATTCGTGTCTCAGCAAAAGTATAAAAAGCTTCTCAGAAGCACTGTTGCGTCTGTTGCGCTGGTTGGCGCAGTTGCTTCTGTATCGACAACCAGCGCTGAAGCCGGCGGCTTCGCTCTGCGCGAGCAGAGTGCTATCGGGCAAGGGGCGTCCTTCGCCGGTATCGCGGCGGGTGGCGGCCTGTCTTCGATGTTCTGGAACCCGGCCACCCTGACGCAGGTTGGCGGCATGAGCACCGAAAGCGTTGCCAGCTTCGTCATCCCACGCACCGACGTGAATTTGACTTCGGGTACTCCTACAACCGCCGATCCGGGCGATGTTGGTCTGGATGCGCTTGTGCCTGCTTCCTACATGGGGGCGCAATTGACTGAAGATCTGTTTGTTGGCCTCAGCGTTAACGCGCCTTACGGCATGGCAACCAAAGCCCGGAACCCATCAGGATCTTCCTTCCATGCCGCGACGTCCAAGATCTTCACCATGGACGCCAAGGTGAATATTGCTTACCGCATCAACGATGCGTTCAGCGTTGGTGTTGGCATCGGTGCCATGTATACCGATGTGCGTATGACTGCGGCTCGTCCGGGTTTTTTCTCCTCTGAACTCAAAGGTGATGATTGGGCACCAACTTTCAGTGCTGGTGTGACCATTAAGCCGACTGACAGCACAACCATTGGTATCGGCTATCGTCATAAAACAAAACTTGTGCTGTCGGGGACAGAGTTCCTTACTTTGACCACGCCAAATACGAATCCCATTACAGCTAATTTGACTTTGCCTTCGACGGTCACTGTGGGTTTGCGGCAGGAAATCTCGGATCGCTTTGCTTTCCTCGCTGGCTTTGAATATACCCGCTGGAGCGAGCTCAAGGATCCGATTTCGATCAATGGGAGCGTTGTCGGGACCTCTTTGCTGTTCGGCTATAAGGATGGCTGGTATGCGTCTGTTGGCGGTGAGTATAAGCATAATGAAAATCTGACCCTGCGTGGTGGTCTTGGTTGGGAGAAATCTCCTATTCCAGACAATCACCGCAACCTGCGTCTGCCGGATGCGGATCGTCTGTGGGCCAGCCTTGGTGCGTCCTACAATGTCAGCGACAAATTCTCGGTTGATGTTGGATATAGCCATCTCTTCATCAAGGATGATGTAAAGGTAAGTGGTAGCAACGCTTTTGGTGCCTACACCGGCACCGCGGATTCCGCTGCCGATATCGTCAGTGTCGCCATGCGGTACAAGTGGAAACCGGACCCACTGTTCGCCAATGACGATCCAATCGATCGTAAATACTGATCTTTGCTTTCATGCGATTTTGACTGTGTAGAGGAGGGCCATTCGGCCCTCCTTTTGTTTATGTCTGCAAGCGTATGGGTGGCTTTTTCCTTCATTGTCACAAAAGTGAGACAGGCTGTTCTTAAAAGGTGGCGCATCTCTTAACGCGACAGTGAATCAGAGCAGACCCATGACGCAGTCGAACGATGAAGGACAATACAAACACCGGACCATGTTCCTCTCCGATGTTCACTTGGGCTCCCGCGGCTGTCAGGCAGACATGTTGCTGGACTTCCTCAAATATCACGATGCGGACACGATCTATCTGGTCGGGGATATCGTGGATGGCTGGCGTCTGCAAAGCCGCTGGTATTGGCCGCAGGCGCACAATGATGTGGTGCAGAAGCTGTTGCGCAAGGCGCGCAAGGGTGCTCGGATCATTTATGTTCCCGGCAATCACGATGAGTTTCTGCGCAGCTATTACGGCGCCCATTTCGGTGGTGTCGAAGTGCTTGAACATGACATTCACGAGACCGCCGATGGCAAGCGCATGCTGGTGATCCACGGCGATCAATATGACATGGTGGTCCGTCATGCCAAATGGCTCGCCCATTTCGGTGACTGGGCCTATTCCTTCGCACTGGCGCTCAATACCGTCTTCAATTTTGTGCGTCGCAAGCTGGGCTTTCGCTACTGGTCCTTGTCGGCCTGGGCGAAGATGAAAGTGAAAAATGCGGTCAACTTCATTGGCACCTTTGAGGAGACCCTCTGTCAGGAAGCCAGAAAGTTCGACGTGGACGGCGTCATTTGCGGTCACATCCACCATGCGGAGATGCATGATAAGTTCGGCATCACCTACTACAATACCGGGGACTGGGTGGAGAGCTGCACGGCAATCGTCGAGCATGAGGATGGTCGGTTCGAGCTGATCCGCTGGAGTGAGGAAAGCGGCGTTGCGCCGGTTTCCGTGACGGTCCAACCATCGCAGGCGATGGCCTGACATTTCACCACGCATATCAGAACAACCGGGACAGGTGTTTCGATGAAGGTTCTTGTCGCAACCGATGCATGGCATCCGCAGGTCAATGGGGTCGTCCGTACCCTGAGCACAGTCGGTGCCTTGGCCGCCGAGCGTGGCATTGTGTTTGATTTTGTCAGCCCAAACGACTTTCGAACAATTCCGTTGCCGAGCTATCCCGAAATACCTCTTGCCCTACCGAGCAAACGGATCATCCGTGACAGGATCGCTGCCTTCAAGCCCGATGCGATCCATGTTGCGACGGAGGGCAGTATCGGCTTTTTTGCCCGCTCGGTTTGCATTGAGCAGGGGCTGCCCTTCACCACCAGCTATACCACCAAATTTCCCGAATATATCGCCAAGCGTTTCCGTGTTCCGGTCTCCTGGAGTTATACTGTGCTGCGGCGCTTTCACAATCGCGGGGAACGGGTGATGGTGGCGACCAAGTCGCTGGAGTTGGAGTTGCAGACCCGAGGGTTCGAGAATCTGGTTCGCTGGGGGCGCGGTGTCGATACCGAGTTGTTCACGCCAGAGGATCCGGTGGCGCTCGATTTGCCAAGGCCGATTTTTATGAGCATGGGCCGGGTTGCGATCGAGAAGAATCTCGAGGCATTTCTGTCGCTCGATCTGCCCGGTAGCAAGGTCGTGATTGGCAAGGGGCCGGACAAGGCGTTTTTGGAAAAGAAGTATCCCGACGCGCATTTTCTGGGCGAGAAGGTTGGCAAGGAGTTGGCACGCCATCTGGCTGCTGCTGACGTGTTCGTCTTCCCAAGCAAGACCGACACATTTGGCAACACCCAGCAAGAGGCGCTTGCCTGCGGTGTTCCGGTTGCTGCCTTTCCCGTCACAGGACCGCTTGACCTGTTGGAGGATAGTGGCGTTGGGGCTCTTCATGAGGATTTGCAGCAGGCCTGTCTTGCGGCTCTGGAAATCGACAAGTCTGGCTGTCGCGCCTTTGCGCTTGAGCGGACATGGGACAAGAGCCTGAATCAGTTCCTCGACAATCTGGCACCGCTGGCCAAGTTTGTTGGCAGACCTTCATGACGCAATCGAGGATGACCATGCGTGCAAGTGTCGAGGCTGATCGTGCCTCCCTGTTCAAAAGCGAAAATGCCATCAAGGTTTGCCTGTTCGTGATCGACGCGGGCGCCGGGCATCGAGCGACGGCGAATGCCATACGGGAATATCTGCCGGAGGATCAAGATGTCGAGCTGGTCTTCGCCAATCCCTACAAGGATGTTCTGTCCCGTGGCAGCTGGTTTGAGCGCATTGTCGCGAACCATAGTGAAGCGCACTATAATTTTCTTTTGAAGCATTCGCGCCTGCCGCAATTTGCCTGGCGTGTCATGTCGTGGTTGCCTCTGGTTTTCCGCACCATTCGTGGCAAGGCAATCTCCCGACTGTTTCAGGCTTTTTATGCGGAAGCCAAACCGGATCTGGTGATCTGTGTGTTGCCGTTCATCGGCATCGATGTGATCGAGGAAGCAGAGCGGGCTGGGTTGCCCAACATGATGGTGGTGACAGATCATTCCGAGACCTATCGCAACAGCTGGATTCCGGCCTCAGGCACGCATCTGGTGGCGTTTTCTGAGCGTGGCTATCATCAGGGCAAGGATAGGGCCATCACCCATGTGACGCGGATCAGTGGCCCGGTTTTGCGGCGCGCCTTTTTCCGTCGGTCGCCGGACCATGCCGCAGCCTTGAAGCGACGGCTGGGCTTGTTCCCCGATGCCAAAACGGTTCTGGTTTTCTACGGTGGCAATGGGTCTCCGAAAATGATCAGAATTGCGCAGGCGCTGGAGCAGCTTTCAGAGCCGTTGAACGTCATTTTCGTCTGTGGTCACAACAAGGCTTTGAAGCAGGAGCTGGCTGCGGTTGAAATGGGCTATCAGAAGCGTGTCTTCGGCTTTGTGCGCAACATAGGTTTGCTGATGGAGCTGTCCGACGTGATGATCGGCAAGCCGGGGCCAGGATCGGCTTTCGAGGCTGTGGCAAAGGGTGTGCGCACGGTCTTGGAAGTCAATGCCGGAACCATGCCGCATGAGCTCGACAATGCCCGAATGATTGCCGAGGAATTTGATGGCGCGTCTTTTTGCAAGGAAGCGGATATGCTTTCGGCCATTGATGCTGCCCCGCGCCGCCAGCAACATGAAGCCGGGAGTGAGCCTCCGTTTCGCAGCGATCTGGAATTTTCCAAGGTCTTCAACAAATTTCTGGATGAGGCCAAGGGCTGACAGTAGCGGTCAAGGTGGCTGGAACAGTCCCGGTTGGATGCCGGTTTCAGAGGGTCGTGGGGTCAGATGACACGGACGACCCAGGAGAGCACGTCTTTTAGAACGGCCTGAGAGGCAGCATCAATGCCCGCAACGCCCTTGGCGGAGCTTGACAGGTTGGCGGGTGCCGTGGCGCTGAACTGGCGGCTTGCACGGACGCGTCCATTGCGATCATTGATGATCTTGACCGACAGGGCAACGCGCGCCTGAGCCCCATTGGCATCAATCAGCTCAAAGGCCCGAATGGTGGTGACGACCTTGTAGTCGACGACAACGCCGTCACCGGGTTTGGCAACCGATCGGATGCGTCCGGAATTCTCAAAGGTCTGGATCAGTTTTTCCTGCACAACGCGGCTCAGCCGGTCGCTCCATTGCGCATCACCAAAATAAGTGATTTCGGAAGCGTTGGGACGCACGACAATCATTTCACTGTCAAGAGACTTGAGCGCGGTCGGGGCTGCGACAAGGACCTGCGCATTGCTGCGTCCGGATATGTCATCAAAGTTGGTCGGAGCGCTGAGATCATAGGTGGTCAGCTGCTTGCCGCCCACCACTGAGCATGCCGCGAGTGTCAGACACAAGCCAGCCAACGCAAAAACCCGCTTTACGGACGATGATCGCAACAAATTCGTACCCCAGTTCCCAAATCTACCGATTTGGCCATACTCTAATCGAGTGGCTGACCATGCCAACCAGTTTTTGGCACTTTGCGCAGTTTTTTGGCCTCTTTGTGCCAATTTGTCACAAATCATGGAGCTCCGAGGGACAAAATCGGCCTCGCTCTGAGAGATTACAAAGCTTGTGACTGGCGGAGCCCTGACATCAGATCGATCAGCAAAGGGGCTGACTAGTAGCGGCGATTGTAGGTCTTCACCTTGTTGCCGCCAAAGATCAGGCTGGATGGGTTGTCCTCAAGCTTGCCCACGGCGCTTTCCAGACGGCGCAACGTGTTGCGGGCTTCCGAAACCATGCCTTCGACATCACGCAGGCCTTTGCCGGAGAAACGGGCAAGGCCGTTGGAAATCTCGTCTGCCCGGGCTTCAAACCGCTCGGAGACCTTGCGGATCGAGCGGGCCGCTGCCGTGGCTTCCTCGATCAAGCCCTTGCCGCCCTCTTCGTTGGAGAGGATGCCGTCCACCTTGCCCATGATCTTGTCGACACGTTTGGAGGCTTCATTCAGGCGTGAGGCAATATTCTTTGCGTCGGTGATGATCTGATTGAAGTCTTCGGTCCGCGTGGACATGGTCTGGGAGAATTTGTTGATGTTGCCTGCAGCGGCCTTGGCCTCATTGATAATGCCGGCAATGTCGTCCGAATTGTCATCGAGGGACTTGGCAAAGCTCGTCAGGGACGAGATTGCGCCGCGCACGGCGTCCGGATCCACACTGGCAATCAGCTTGTCAACCTTGGTCAGAGACGTGCTCAGGCTGGCTGAGAACTCGTTGATGCCCTTGGCTGCCTGCGATGCATCATCGACGACGACATCAAACTTGTCGGAGGCTTTGGCAAGGTCCTGGCTGAACTTCTCGACATTGGCGACGCTATTCTTGACGCTTTGCGGGTCAACTGCGCCAATCAGGCTTTCGGCTTTGGTGCTAAGTGTTTCGAGTTTGGCAGAGAGTGAGGTCAGACCCTTGGCCGCACTGGACGCATTGGCAAGAAAAGTGTCGATGTTGCCGGAATTGTTTTTGAGCGCATCGGTGAAGGTCTCGACATTGGCAACAGAGTTGGAAATGCTGGCTTCATTGGTGTCGACCAGCTTTTCCACCTTCAAAAGGACATTGTCAACGCGTGACATGATACGGCGGGCACCGGTCATCAGGTCCTGAAGGGCAGAGTTGCTCGCGGTCAAGACCGGGACATCCTCTTGATCCAGCAAGTCGGGCAGCTTGGGATCTCCACCCGTGATCTCGACATTGCCGACGCCGGTCAGACCCTTATAGGCGAGCTCCACCCGGCTGTCCTTTTTCAGCGGAATGTCGGAAAAGACGGTCAAATGGGCTTTGACGTAGCGGGGATTTTTCGGATCGTAATTCAGGCGCGAAACCTCGCCGACCTTGATGCCGTTGAACTGAACCTGTCCGCCCTTGTAAAGTCCGGCCACGGAGCCTTCAAAGCGCACGATCATCTCACGGGTTGGTCGGACGTCATCATAGCGGGCAATCCAGTAGATGAAGCCGAAGCCGACAGCGGTGAGGATCAGCGTGAACAGGCCGATTGCAACAAAATTGGCTTTGGTTTCCATTTGTCAGTTCCTGTTCCCTTGGCGCATGGCGCGTTTGCCGGTGAAATATTGCTTCACCCAAGGATGGTCGTTTGATCGCATTTGCTCAATGGTACCAGATACGAGAACCCGCCGCTCTGCCAAAACGGCAATTCGGTCACAGGCGTCATTCAGGCTGTCCAAGTCATGGGTTACCATAAAAACGGTCAGTCCCAAAGTTGTTCTGAGCGTCGAAATCAAGTCGTCGAATTCTTCCGCACTGATCGGGTCGAGGCCGGACGTTGGCTCGTCCAGAAGGACGATCTCCGGATCGAGAGCCAGAGCGCGGGCCATGGCGGCGCGCTTGATCATGCCTCCGGACAATTCGGACGGATATTTGTGGGCTGCGTCGGGGGGCAGGCCGACCAGTTCGATCTTGGAAATGGCCAGCTCATCCATCAGCCGCTGGGGCAGGGAATAATATTCGCGCATCGGCACCTGAATATTCTGCATCACCGTGAGGGACGAGAAGAGCGCTCCATGCTGGAACAGCACGCCGACCTTGCGCTCGATGCGCTTCTGCTCGGCACGGGACATCTTTTCCATGTCATTGCCGAAAATGATGAAGGCACCTGCACGCTTGGGAATGAGACCAAGGATGCTGCGCAGCAGGACGGACTTGCCGGTGCCGGATGCGCCAACAATGCCGAGAATTTCGCCGCGCATGACATCGAGATCGAGATTTTCGATGATGGTGCGCTCGCCAAAGCCGACGGTCAGGCCGCGCACAGACAAAAGGGGCGGTTCGTCAGAATGGATGATAGGCGACGTGATGGTGTGATCTGACATAACCAATCGTGCCCCCTAATATCCGATTGCAGCGAAGAAAATGGCGAAAATGCCGTCAATCAGCACCATCAGGAAGATGGATTTGACGACCGCTGCCGTCGTGCGTTTGCCCAAAGATTCGGCGCTGCCCCCTACCTGCAACCCTTCGGCACAGGAAATGAGGGCGATGATCAGTGCCATGAAGGGGGCCTTGATGACGCCAACCATGAAGGTATTGACCGCCACAGCATCGCGCAGCCAGTTGATATAGGCCGCCGGTGTGATGTCGGAATAGACCCAGAGCAGCATGCCGCCGCCAATCAGGGCCGAGACGTTTGCCACCATGCCCAGCAGGGGCAGGGCAATGACCAAAGCAATGACACGAGGTGCAATCAGCACCTGAATGACATTGAGGCCCATCACCGTCATGGCGTCAACCTCTTCACGCATCTTCATCGAACCGATCTCAGCGGTGAAGGCGCTACCGGATCGACCCGCCACCAGAATGGCGGTTAGCAAAATACCCACTTCGCGCAGGACAAGAATGCCGACAAGGTCAATGACGAAGGGTTCCGCCCCGAACTGGCGCAACTGGAATGCGCCCTGCTGGGCAACAATGGCCCCGACGAGGAAAGACATCAGGGCAACAATCGGCACGGCCTTGAGGCCCGTTTGCTCCAGATGATGGGCAATCGCTGTGAAGCGCAGTTTCTTTGGACTGAGAAGGCTCTCCAGCAGGCTCGAAATCACGCCCCCCATCAGATGAGCGAGGATCTTGGTGTCGTTATAGACTTCGACGACGTCGCGTCCCGTCTGTTCGGCTGCCTGCAGGAAAGTCCCGGGTTGCGGGGTAAGCTCGGGTTTGTGCAGATTGGTTTCGCAGACGGCTTCAAACAGGGTTTGATGGTCCGGATCGGTCATTTCAACCACGTTCTGGTCCAGTTGGAACCCGCGGATCAGGCGGATGATGGTCCAGGCTCCGGATGTATCAAACGAGCACACGCGGGTGAGGTCCAGGCCATCGGGGCGCTTGCCTGCTTCGATCAGGGCCGTCACCAGTCGGTCCGCATCACGGATGGTGTCGATGGTCCAATCGCCGTCCGCGACCAGTATGTTCCGGCTCTGATCCAGCGTCAGCGCCGGAGCCACCGTCATTTGGGTCAGTTGCGCGTGCGATTGGGTCATCGTCCAGTCATCTGCTTTGGTCCGCTGGTCGGTTGCGCTGCCGTGAGGGCAGGGGTGCATTGCCGGCTTGCGTGACGTCAGTCTCCATCCGTTTGCCTAAATGGCCTTATTTGACCATTATGCACAAGGGTTAATCCCGGATTTCAAGGAGAAAAGCGCCTGCTTGTGTCATTTTGGTTGTGCGTTTTGTGCTTCGCTCGCTCTGTCACTGGCGATATAGCCAACAGGGAACAGGTGACTGGTGGCGAGCAGGAACAGAGCGGTGGTGGAAATGCCTGCCATTATGACAAAGCCATTGCCGCCCAGATCACCATAAAGAATGCCCGATGCGTAGGTGGCGATTGCCATCAACAGTCCGGTGAGCATTGTATAGAGGCCCTGTGCTGTGCCCGAGAGGTCATCGTCGACCATCGCAGCAATGAAGAACATGGTGCCCAGATGGGAGCAGGCAAAGCTGCCTGCATGGAGCAATTGAAGGAGCAGGTAGCCCGCTTCTGGCATGTCGAATGGCATCAAGGCCCAGCGCAAGGTGGCAAGCAGGCCGCTGATAAAGATCAGTGCCTTCCAGTCAGCGCGACCGGAAATGCGTTTTGAGAAGCTGAAGACCAAGACTTCGGCAAAGACAGAGACGGACCAGAAAATGCCGGTCATGCTGGCGGCGACGCCGCGCTGTTCCCAATAGATGGTACCGAAGGTGTAGAGGAGCGCGTGGGAGGCCTGAATGAGACTGATGCTGGCCAAGACGATCCAGAAGCCGGTCTGGCCGAACTGTTTAAGCTGGGTCCAGTCAAGTTTGTTGCCCTTGCTCATGCGCTGGTGGTCGATCAGGCGAGGGTCCTTGGGCAGAGTGAGGGAGAAGACGATCTGCAGCAGATTGCCTCCAATCATCAGCCAGATGATCTTGTTGGCGCCCAACAGATCAAGGCAAAATCCACCAGCCAAATTGGCGACAACAAAGGCCAGCGAACCCCAGCGGCGCATCCGGCCATAGTCGAGATCATAGCGACGGGTGCCTGCCATGGCGAGAGAATCGGCAATCGGTACGATGGCCCCTTGGGTGATGTGGGAGATGGCCATCACTGCCAAAATCCAGCCCAGGCTATCATCAATGGTTATGAAGGCGAAGGTTAACGCGAAGAGGGTGCAATAGATCTGAAGGGTTAACCGCCGATCTCCGATCTTGTCGGCCATCGCTGCCATTACCGGGGTGAAAACGACGCGGGCAATCAGTGGCACCATCAGCACGATGCCGATGGATTCCGGGCTCAGACCCAAGCTTTTTAGCCATATCCCGGCAAAAGGGATGTAAATGCCATAGGGAAAGAAGAATGCCCCAAAGAAAAGGGATATGCGGGTTGCATAGTGTGGAGGAGGGGCAGAATACATAAGAAATGGCCTTGAATAGAGTAAACAACCGTTAAGATTTCGGCTGTAGCATAGGAAGGGAATATCTACGTATTTTGGCACTGATTCGCGCCATGCAGGATAGGGACCCGGTCTGACCGATGAGCAACGCTATGCCTCCGACGCCCCTGAGACAAGAAGACTATCTGGCCATCGAAGCCGCTGTTATGGAAACAGCCAGAGGACGGTGGTTTCTGTCTGAATATGCACGCAGAAACCGGAACTCCGATACAGATACTCTATTGGCGGCGATAGATAAACTGGAAAAAACCGTTGTCCGTGAGCGGGCACCGGCAACCGTTATGGACCGGGTCAAGGTGGATTTGGCCGACATGGCCGGCGCCATTGAACGGACCAAACGGGAAATCGCCCAAATCAAGCATGAAAATAATGATGGTTCAGAACGGTTTGAGCGGGCTTCGCTCGAGCTGGATGCCATTGTGTCCCAGACCGAATCTGCGACGGGCGAAATCCTTGGCGCAGCAGAGAAAATCCAGGAATATGCCTGGACCCTGCGGGAAATGGGCGCTGATGAAGACAAGTGCAATGAACTGGATATGGAAGCAACCAATATTTACATGTCTTGCTCCTTCCAGGATCTGACCGGTCAGCGGATCAAGAAAATTGTCGATGCGATGCGCTATGTAGAAAGCCGCATCAATTCGATGATCGATATCTGGGGATTTGAATCCCACACGGTCGAAGTGGATGCTAACCACCACCGGTCGCATGACGAGCGCCCGGATGCGCATTTGCTCAATGGTCCGCAATTTGCAGGCGAAGGCGTCGAACAGAGCGACGTCGATCTTCTGCTGAATAATGCCGATCATGGCCCTGCCGATCAGGGTGATATCGATGCGATGTTTGATGCAGCACCTGAAGAGGCCGATCAGGGTGACATCGACGCGATGTTTGATGCGGCACCTGAAGAGGCCGATCAGGATGACATCGATGCGATGTTTGATGCGGCACCTGAAGAATCCGATCAGGGTGATATCGATGCGATGTTTGATGCGGCACCTGAAGAGGCCGATCAGGATGACATCGACGCAATGTTTGATGCGGCGCCTGCCGAGGCAGTTGATGATGTTGCCGTCCCCGGTGCACCGGACCTGTCTGCCGAAGCCGGGCAGGACGACATCGATGCCATGATGGCAGACAGCGCAATTGCTCCGAACGATGACATTGTGGCAGCCAAAGGCAATATCGGTGCCGATGTTCTGGATATGGAAGATCTCGACTGGGCCGATGCCAAGGTCGATGCAGCTGGTGCGGATGATGCAACCGAGATGGTTGATGAAGGGGATGCTGACGTTTTCGCATCTGCAGATCTGGACAATGGGGATGACGACAGCGATGAAACGGTCTCGCCTGCTGCAAAGGCCGACGTCTTCGCCGGTGTGACCATCGACAATGTTGAAGCAGATATCTTTGCGGCGGCGCCTGAAGATGAAGAGGATCTGGAAGCATTGGAAGGCAGCATTGCCGATCTGAGAGACCGGGTTGCTGATTTCAGCTGATCCTGACGGTTGTTAGCTGGAAGGATCTCAAGATCAAGGTGTCTCACAGCGCATAACAGATACAACAAAAAAAGGGTGCCCAGTCGGCACCCTTTTTTGTTTGCTTGTGATGGCTCGATGGGCCGTGTTAGCCCAATCGACCACTGGCATGGGCCAGCATGGTATAAACCTTGCCGGTTTCCGAAGTGAGGTAGTTCATGGTGTTGGTGCCATCGCGATCCTTGCGGGAAATATCGTCAAGGATGCGCTCATAATCGGCGACATAGCGGTTGACCGTGGTGCGGAAATCATTGTCGCGCTGATAGCGCATCCGCACATCTTCAAAGATCTGCTGGCCTTTCAGGGTGTAGAGACGACGGGTGAAGCTGCCACCTTCGCCGCGGCGATAGCTTTCCCATGCCTGTTCCTGATTTTGCCCGTCGATGCCGCGGACGATTTCCTTGGACAGAGGCGCCAGCGCTGCGGCGTCGCCCGGTTGCGGGAAGCCGTCGTCAGACTGGGACGCACGGCGCAGCAGATCGGAGACCCAGCCGCCGGAGCGGCTATCGTCGTCATCACGCTGTGCTGGCGCATAGTCGTTTCTGGACTCTTGGCGCGGTTCCTGGCGTGGTTCTTGGCGTGGTTCCGGGGCCCGCGCCGGTGGTTGCTCTGGCTGACGCATGGTCTGCGGAGCCGGAGGGGTTGGACGCGGTGCCGGAGCGGATGGCTGGCTTGAACGACCTGCGGGCAGGCTGTCAAAGCTGTTGCCATGGCGTTGGACAACACGGGACAGTTCCTTCAGAGCATCGATCTGCTCGGAGACAACGCGGCGCATCGCACCGGTGGCTTCGCGGGTTTCTTCAGGCAGTTCTGCCAGACCGTTGCGCAACTCGGCACGGGTGGTATCCAGATCACGGCGGATATCCTGTGTGATGGTGCGGATGTCCTGTGTGGCTTTCTCAAACCGGCTGTTGGCATCGGCCATGGATTGCAGCATTTCCTCGTTGAGGTCCTGCTGGGCAGCCCGAATGCTTTCCGCGGCGCGGCGACCTTCGGACGCGGTGTTGATGCGCAGCTGCTCGAGCTGATCCATGACTTCCTTGGATACGCCTTCCGTGCTCTGACTGAGCAGCATGCCGACATCGCGCGCCCGGGCCTCGGCTGTGTTGAGCGTGTTGGCGATGACATTGGTGAAGCTGTTCAGCACACCTTCGATGGCATCGGTGCGTTGGCTGAGATCATCGGTCATGGCGGCGAGGGCCGCACGACGTTCATCGACATTGCCTTCCAGACGCTGATTGGCCGATTCCATCATCTGGGTGGTGTTGATCAAGGCACCGGCCTGTTCCTCGAACTTGTTGGTCAGGGTGGCGACCTGTTCGAGAATGTTGCCCGATACGGAGCGCAGATCAGAGACCTGACCGGTCAGCTGCTGGGCAGAGGCACCAGCCTGATTGACAACCGTGTCGACCACATCGCGGAACTGGTTGGTCTGGGCCGAAAGACTGGTCTCGATGGTGGACAGGCTGTGTCCAGCATTGAGCAACAGTTCGGACAGGGTGTCGTTGGCGTTTTTCAGGCGCTCAACGATTTCGGTTCCGTCATTGCGCAAGAGCTCGTTGGTGCTGTTGAGCGACGAGGTTGCTTCCTCTGTGGAGGCGCGAACCGCTTCCACCAGACGCTTGTTGGAATTGTCGAGATTGACAATCGCATCGTGGCTGCTCTGGGCGATCGAACGCACGAGGTTGCTGGAAGAGGCTTCCAAAGCGGCACGAGCCTGTTCCGAGCTGACGGTGAGGGCTTCGACGGCGCGTTTGGAATTGTCTTCCATTGCTGCCAGTGTTTCGTTGGCACTGGAGGAGAGGGTTTCCGATGCTTTCTGTGCGCTTTCTGCCAGCACCTGTGCGGTCCGCTCGGTGTTGCTGTTCAGAGTGCCAACGGTGCGCTGGGTCGAGCCTTCCATGGCTTCGACGGCACGCTGAGCATTCTCGGACAGGGACTGAGCAGCCAGTTCGGTGCTGCTGCTGACTGCGTTGACCGTGCGATCCGAGCTTTCGTTGATTGCCTGAACCGCGCGATTGGCGCTCAGATCAAGACTTTCGGTCGCCCTGCTGCTATTCTCGGTGATGGCAGCCACCAGACCGTCGCCGGTTTCAGCCAAGGACTGGGATGCACGAGCGCTTTCCATTGCCACGGCCTTGGCGATTTCGCCGCCACGGCTCGACAGGCTCTGAATGATGCTCTCACCCGCCTTCTGGAAGGTGGAGGTGATGTTTTCAGACCGGCTGTCGAGCGCCTGAATGACCGCATTGCCTTTTTCATCGAGGATCGAGGACAGCTCTGCGGAGCGGGAGCCCAGAACCGCATTGAAATTCTCGGTCTTCTCGGTGATGGCCGAACTTGCTTCGGTCAGGGTCGATGCGAGGGAATCGCGTGCTTTGGCACTCTCGGTTGCGAAGTTGGTCGAGATCGCATTCATCCGGTCATTGAGGATGGCCTCGATCTGGGCCGAGCGGCTGTCGAGCGTTTCTGCCACTTCGAACACTTTGCTGCCAAGGGAGACATTGATCTCGGCAACGCGATCCGACAGGGTCTCGGTGAGGTCGTGGGCCTGACGGGACAGGGTCTCGCCAACCATGGTGAGGCGGTTGTCCATGCTCTCGTTGATATCCTGCTGACCCTTGGAGTAGGCCGCTGCGATATCACGGGTGCGATCCAGCAGGGTGTCGTTGATCTGACGGGCACGGACATCGAGCGCGTCGTCGAGCTTGCTGGTGCGCTCGTCGAGGGTGGTGTTGAGCGTATCGGCCTTGCTGGCGAAATTCATCGTCAGGCTGGAGATATTCTGCTCGAACCCATCGAGGCGGGTGGAAATGTCCTTCTCGAAGTTGGACGTGCGTTCAACCAGCGTGTCGGTGACCTGCTGAGCCTTGGTGGCGACGCTGACGGAGAAGCCATCAAGGCGGGAATCGAGCACGGTTTCGATTTCACCAGCACGGGCAAACAGGGTCTGGTCGAGCGCATTGATCCGCTGATCCATCGACTGGGTGAGGCTGTCGAGGCGGTCGCCAAGATGGCTGACCAGATTGGTGCCCTGCACGCCGATGACTTCGTCGAACGCCTTGACGCGTTCTTCCATCGCCAGACGGATGCTTTCGCTCTGGCCTTCGAGGGCTGCGGTCAACTCGCCACCCGTTGTCTCGAACAGTTCCTTGACCTTGGAACCGCGCTGGGCAATGACCTTGGCGATTTCGGAGCCAACCATTGCGAGCCGTTCTGTGACTTCCATCGAGCGGCTGTTGAGGGCTTCGCTGGCTTTGCCTGCGGCCTGATCAAGCTGCTCGGTGATGGCAACGGACTGACCTTCGAGCAGGGTCCCCATATTCAGGGTGCGTTCGTCGAGCATGGACCCAAGAGACCGGGCATGTTCGTTGAGCTGCTTGTCGAGTTCCCCGCCTTTGACGGCAACGGTTTCGTGGATCCGCTCTGCGGTCTGATCCAGCTTGCTGGTCAGCTCGTCGCCGCGGCTGGTCAGGGTTTCGACAATCCGACCACCGGTCTCGTTCATGTTGGAGGTCAGGCCTGCGCCTGCCTGCGAGATGGAATGAGCAATGTTGGAGCCGGTTTCGTCGAGTTTTTCGTTGATTTCTGTGCCACGCAGCGACAGGTCAACCAGCAACGCGTCGCCAGTGCCTTTGAGCGCTTCGGAAACTTCAGAGGAGCGTTCGGTGATGGCGGTGACGATCTGGGTGCCCTGATCGCGAATATTCTCGGCCACCGTAGACCCGGTCTGTGACATGGTCTGGGTCATGTTGGCGCTGATTTCGGTCAGGCTGCCGGTGACATTCTGGCTGATGGCATTGAGCTCGGTGGTGAGTGCACCGCCGGTGGTTGCCAGATTTTCGGTGACTTCGGAGCCGATGGTGCGCAGTTCGTTGGTCAGCGTGCCGCCCGTATTGGCGAGATTTTCGGTGACCTCGGAGCCAATGGTGCGCAACTCGCCGGTCAGGCTCTGGCCGGTATTGGCCAGATTTGCAGTGACTTCCGTGCCGATCGACTTCAACTCGCCGGTCAGGTTGTTGCCGGTGACGCTGAGATTGTTGGTCACTTCAGAGCCGATGGCCTGAAGGTTGGCATTCATGTTTTCGCCGACCTGCGAAATGTTGGTTGTCACGTCATTGCCGGTCTGCGACAGGGTAGAGGTGAGTTCCTGACCTGCATTGATGAAGCGATCGGTGACTTCATGGCCGATGCTGGCCAACTGACCAGTCAGATCGGAGCCGGTGACTTCCAGTTTCTGGGAAATCTCGGTGCCGGACATATTGAGCTGGTCCGTGATGGACTGACCTGCCGTGGACAGGGACGAGGTCACATCGGCACCCGTCGAGGACAGGCGGTCGACCAGATCGGAGCCGCGGTTGGAGAGGACATTGACCATGGTCTCGCCAGCATTGGCCAAAGCAATGGTGATCTGCTCACCTTTTTCTGCCAGAGACAGGGTGACGCGGGAACCCGCGTCGGACACGCTCTTGGAAATGGACTCGCTCGTGGTGGTCAATTCATCAGAGAGGGACGTGTGAGCGCCGGAAATAGAGGCCCGTACACGCTCGGAGTTGGAGACGATGGCTTCGCGCTGGGTGATCAGTTCCTCGATCAGTGAGCGGATGCGCAATTCATTCTCAGAGTAGGCGCGCTCCAGCGAGGACACCTCGTTATGCACCATGACTTCCAGCTCGGACGCGCGGGCGAGAGCGCGTTCGATGCCATCGCTCATGGAAGCGACTTCCCGGCGGATGGCCTGACCGACATTGACGACGGATTCCTTGGCGACGCTTTCCGGCTCGACCAGACGCATGGCCACTTCGGTCATGGTGTGGGAGACCTGGCGCATTTCGTGGGAGCGTACGATCATATAGGCCATCATGAAGAACAGCACGACCGGCAGCACGATGGCCGCCATGGCACCGAGCGCCATCGGGCTTTGCAGGATGGCAGGCGCTCCGCCAGCGGTGATCAGCTCCTGACCAAAGGCAATATAGAAAGCGCTGCCAGCCATACCTGCCCAGATCACGGCAAGCAGGGTGGCAAACCAGTAGGGAGCGGAGCTTGCGGGTCTTTGCAGGCTGTGCAGCAAATGACCGACCGATTGCTGGTCGTCGTTGGCGGGGCGTGGTCGGCCAGAAGAGGGACGTATGTCCGACTTGCTCTCAACCTCGCTTGGGGCAAGATCACTGGCCGTTGCCTTGGCCATGTCCTGCTTGCCGCCGTCGCTCTTTGCCTCTTCCGTGCCGTCGAAATCGAGTTTCAACGCGTCTTCAACCGCCGACAGAGCCGCTTCTGTCGGATCCTGAATCTTTGGAGACTTATTGACCATGTCTATACCAGCCTTGTCTTACTCTATACTCGCCACTTCATTGGTCGCCCCGAACCGACTACAATGCCGGTCTTGCCTCGTGGGCACCAATGCCTCCCCTTTTGCGAAAGGGGTCTTGCAATATCTTGATCTCGCCGCATCCGCTTGACCCAAAATTACGGCTGTCTCATGGCCTTGTGGCAAGGCAATGGGAAGCGCCTTTTGGGGTCAAAGTTAGTCTGTCGCTATCAATCGATATATCGGGATAGCATCGTACAGGCAGAGCAAAGGCAAAGGAACAAGAAATTTCCGACCCTTGGCTGCATTTGTTCAACAATCGATGCCACGGGAGAGGGGACGTCACACAGTAGGGATAGCCTGTTAAGGTTAAGAGATTGGAAAAATGGAATTTTTGTCGACAAACCAAGCGTTCAGCCAATGTCGCAATGGAGATGGGGACCACAGGAATTAAATTTTGTATTCCAGGGTCAAATTCGGCAATTATGGTTAACAGAAAATATCAAAAGTGACTGTCGGGCGAATCCTGATCCCGGTGGTTTCAAATGGTCGACAATGTATAAAAAGGGGGGCGTTCCATGGCGCGACTGGACCTCGAGCATCTTGCTCGCCAGACAATGAATGATGCGAATTTGCAGCGTGAGGTGTTGCGAATCTTCGAGCAACAGATGAACGACAAAATGGCTGATCTGGCGTGTGCTCAAGGATCGGTGAAAGAGCTGGCCCACAGCATCAAGGGCTCGGCACGCGGGGTCGGGGCGGTTGATGTCGCGGCTGTTGCTGAAAAATTGGAACAGGCAGATTGTCCGGATCCGACGCTGATTGCCCAGTTGGGTAACGCGGTTGAGGAAGCGATGGAGGATATCCGCGCGATTCTCAACCTGTGACGCAATTGTCATTCTCTGTGCCGTTCGCAGCATCGCGATTGTGATCGCAGAGGGCTTGGGGATGAAAAGTGCGTGAGGGGCTGGCCGTTCTGTCGCTTTAGGGCAAAGGCAACTTTGACTCACCGGCAAATTGCGCTATAGCGGGGCATGTGACCAATTCAATCAGAGATGATATCCAATGCCGAAGATCAATTTTGTCGCTTTCGATGGTACCAAATATGAAGTGGAGGCCTCCAACGGGGCAACGGTGATGGAAAGCGCTGTAAAAAATGGCGTGCCCGGCATCGAGGCGGAATGTGGTGGTGCCTGCGCTTGCGCGACCTGCCATGTCTATGTGGACGAAAGCTGGGCGGAAAAAACCGGCGATCCGGATCCGATGGAAGAGGATATGCTCGACTTTGCGCAGGATGCGAATGAATCCAGTCGCCTGTCCTGCCAGATCCGTATGAGTGACGAGCTTGATGGCATTGTTATTCGCATCCCTGAATTTCAGGCTTGAGGCTAGGCCTGTCCGATGACCAAGCTGACTGCGGCGACTCAGGCCTTCTTTGATGCCTATCTGGACACCCTGTCGCTGCAGCAGCGTGAAGCGATGGCCTGTCGGCACGTGGCCGCAGATTATTTTTGCGCCGACGAAGTGAATGCCAATCTCTGTGCAGATCTTGTCCTGCGAGATGAAAAACGGGCCTCCTGCGGTTTGGCGTATTGGGTTGATAGTGGCCAAGAGCGGATGCCGCAGGTCGGCGATTTGCTGATTGTCCAGAATTGGAATCGCAATCCCGTGGCTTTGGTTGAGTTGATTGCCGTTGACCGCCTGCCTTTTCGTGCCATTGATGCTGACTTTGCTGCCGCCGAAGGGGAAGGCGACAAGAGTTATACCTGGTGGCGTGCGGTGCATTGGGACTTTTTCGCCAAGGAATTTGAAGAGATTGGTGGCGCGATGCGCGATGACGTGGAGATCATCACAGAGCGCTTTCGCCGTCTATGGCCTGCCGCCTGAAGGCTGAGCTTTGCTGCTCTGAGTTTCGTGCATTGACCTTGGCCGGTCAGGTCCTCTATTTTCACTTTGTTGAAAATAATGTCCGACGGTGTGCCATGTCCCCTTGCTGTTCTCCTTTGCCGACGTCTGGAAAAACCCGTTCGCTGTTTGGTGGCTTGATGCCAAACGGGGTGCACTGGGTCTGTGGCTTGCCGATGGTCACCCGGCAGCGTCAAAAGATCGTTCCCTTGGCGAGCGGGGATGTGGTGGAAATCGGCTTCGGGTCGGGGCTCAATCTGCCGCATTATGACCGCTCCACGGTGACCAGTCTGATCGGTATCAATCCCGATGACGGCTTGCCCGCATTGGGACAGAAAGCCATTGCCGCGCACCACTTGCCTGCAACTTTGCTGGTGGAAAGTGCGGAAGCCATGTCTCTGCCATCAGCGTCAGCGGATTCGGTTGTGGTGACCTATAGTCTTTGTTCCATCCCAGATATCTCGTCTGCGTTGGCAGAAATTCACCGGATCCTCAGACCTCATGGTCGGCTTTTCTTTTGTGAGCATGGGCGATCGCCGAGCCGATTGGTGGCGCGGTTGCAGGATGGGCTGAATGCGCCATGGCGTTTCATGGCGGCGGGCTGTCATCTCAATCGCGATCCGGGTCGCTTGATTGCTGCGGCGGGCTTTGCGCTGGATCGCTATGATGTCTATGACCTGGGCGTGGGCACCGGTATCATCGGCACCCACCATTTGGGGATCGCCCGCAAGCTTTGAGCTATTCTGCGGGTTGTTTGGCAGCAGACTCTCCGGCCATCGGTGCCTTGGTGATCTTGCCGATCCATTCGCGCCCTTCTGCCGGGTCGCGCGGCACCAAACGGGCCAGTACCAGCGAAATGCCAGCCATGCCAGCGCCAAGGAAGAAGACGGCAGACGGGCTGACCAGCCAGATCAGGCCGAACAGAGCGGGAATGAAGACCGCTGCGATGTGGTTGATTGTGAAGGCAACCCCTGCGGTCGGGGCCATGTCACCGGGATCAGCGATTTTCTGGAAGTAGGTTTTCATGGCAATCGACATGGCAAAGAAGCCGTGGTCGATGACATAAAGTGCCGCCGCCGCCCACGGATTGTTGACGAAGGCATAGGCGGTGAAAACGAGGATCAGGCCGACATATTCAACGGTCAGCATGCGGCGTTCGCCAAAGCGGCCGATGAATTTGCCGATTTGCGGCGCAAAAAACATGTTGAACAGGCAATTGATCAGGAACAGGGCCGAGACTTCGTGCACCTGATAGCCGAATTTCTCAACCATCATGAAGCCCGCAAAGACCGTGAAGATCTGCCGCCGGGCACCACCCATGAAGGTCAGGGCATAATAAAGCGAGTAACGCTTTCGGAGCACCAGTTGCTTTCGTTGCGGATGCGGGGCTTCAAAATGGGGAAAGGTCAGCCACAGGAAGCCGACCATGACAATGGTCAGAATGCCAGCAATGCCGAACACCATTTCAAAGGACAGATGGAAGGTCTTCCAAGTGATGAAGATGATGCCGTAGGCGATCAACTGGGCGAAGGCGGCGACCGAGAGAATGCGCCCCATCATGGCCGGGGCCTTGTCCTTTGGCAGCCATTGCAGCGCCAGTGACTGGTTGGCGGTCTCATAATAATGGAAGCCGATCGACATGATGATGGTGGTGAAATAAAGCCCCCAGACCGACGGCATGAAACCGGTAATGGCCACCCCGACTCCAAGGGTCAGCAGGGCCAGCAGAGCAAAGGTCTGCTCGCGCACCAACAGCAAAAGGAAAATGGCGGTGAAGGCCAGAAAACCCGGAATTTCGCGTATCGATTGCTGAATGCCGATTTCGCGGCCGGTGAAGCCGACTTCATTGACCGCGAAGTTGTTGAGCAGGGTCCACCAGCTGGCAAAGGAAAGCTGCATTGCAGCGCTCATCAGCATCAGCATAACAAAAGGTGTGCGCCATGTGCTGTTGGTTGGATTGCTCACATTCATCGTTCGGGCCTTCATCGCAATTCACAAGAGGCCTGACGCTATCAGTAGAGTGACTGATTGGTCAAATGACAATGATTGATGCAGGCGATGGGAAGCATTGATGAATGCACGAGCCGTGCTGTTATCGCATCAGGGCGCGCATGGCTTCGTCGATGCCTTCTAGCGTCAAGGGGAACATCCGCTCCTGCATCAGCTCCTTTATGATGCCGATGGAATAGGTGTAGTCCCAGTGGCGCTCTGGCGTCGGGTTGAGCCAGACCACTTTGTCATAAACATCCTGAATGCGGGACAACCAGACAGAACCAGCTTCCTTGTTCCAATGTTCCACCGAGCCGCCGGGGTGGGAGACTTCATAGGGGGACATGGCAGCATCGCCGACGAAAATGATCTTATAGTCCGAGCCGAATTTATGCAGCAGGTCCCATGTGGGGATCTTTTCATTGTGGCGGCGGGCATTGTCCTTCCAGACATTTTCGTAAAGGCAATTGTGGAAGTAGAAATATTCCAGATGTTTAAATTCGGTATGGACGGCGGAGAAGAGCTCTTCGCAGATCTTGACGTGATCGTCCATCGAGCCGCCGACATCAAAGAATAGCAGCACCTTCACCGCATTGTGGCGCTCGGGGCGCATTTTGATGTCGAGATAGCCTTTGTGGGCGGTGTTGCGGATGGTGCCGGACAGGTCCAGCTCGTCGGCGCTGCCGGTGCGGGCAAATTGGCGCAGACGGCGTAAGGCAACCTTGAGATTGCGGGTGCCAAGCTCGACGCTGCCATCGAGATCCTTGAACTCGCGCTTGTCCCAGACCTTGACCGCGCGGCGATGGCGGCTTTCATGCTGGCCGATGCGGACGCCTTCCGGGTTGTAGCCATAGGCCCCGAAGGGGGAGGTGCCAGCGGTGCCGATCCATTTGTTGCCGCCTTGATGGCGGTCTTTTTGCTCAGTAAGGCGCTTTTGCAGGGTTTCCATCAGCTTGTCAAAGCCGCCGAGCGCCTCGATCTGGGCTTTTTCTTCGTCTGTTAGGAATTTCTCGGCCAGCTTTTTCAGCCACTCTTCGGGGATTTCGGCCTCTTCCACCGCGTCGGACAAGCTTTGGAGCCCCTTGAAGGTGGCGCCGAAGACCTGATCGAATTTGTCGAGATTGGTTTCGTCCTTCACCAAGGCAGCGCGGGAGAGATAATAGAAATCCTCGACCCGGCTTTCTGCAAGATCAGCTTCCATGGCCTGCATCAGCATCAGATATTCGCGCAAGGAGACGGGAACCTTGGCCGCCCGCAATTCTGCGAAAAAATGAATGAACATGGTGCCTCTTCTCTGCCGACCGCTGGAATGCGGGTTTGCGGCCCGCCCCATGAGTTAGGCTGAGTGCAAGGGCAGGGTCAAGTCGTCTATGGATGGAGATGCCGTCCTGACAGGGGGCGCTGATTTACGCTCTGGTCTTCGATTTGGCCTGCTTTTTATCCTTCAATGGTTCGCCTTCCAGTTCTTCGGACTGGGCACGCAGGGTCTTGATCACCGCGCCAAGCTTTGGCTGGGACTGGGTGACAAAGGGCATCGGTCGACACAGATCAATGCAGGCCAGCCCGATGCGGGCGGTGAGGATGCCATTCAGCAGGCCTTCTCCCAATTTGGCCGACAGACGGGCGGCCAAGCCGTGGCCGACAATCTGCTGGATCAGGGTTTCACCTGCGGCCATGCCGCCTGTCACCGCCAGATGGCCTGCAATATGGCCCGACAGGCGCAGCATGGCGATGAAGCCGGGTCGTTTGCCATAGATTTCGGCAATGGCACGGACCATTCGAACGGTTTCGATCAGCACGACAAGGATGTCAAAGATGGGGCGGGGGCTGAGGGCGGTGACAAGAGCCACACGGCGAGCAGCCTGATGCACCCGATGGGTGGCAGCCTGATCCAAGGGCGGCATCAGGTGGTTTTCTGTCTGGGCGAGGATGTCTTCGGCATCAAACAGATGCGGCAAATCCTGTTTCAACGCCTGCCGGGCCTTGAAAAGCGAAGGCTGCTTGGCATAGAGCCCCAACATGTCTTTCGCTATGGCCATGGTGCTTTTGCGGTCGCCATTGGCCTGCAACTCGACGATTTGCTCGCGCAGATTTCCCAAATGGGACAGCCGTCGCATAGCAAGATATTCGCGCAGTAAGAAGAAGAACAGCGACAAGGTGGCGATGGCAACCAAGGTTAGCCCCGCCCAGCCGAGATAGTCCCAACGGGCGAACAATTCACGCACCAAGCCATCAAGCCACAGGCCAAGGGCCATCATCACCACGCCGGACAGGGCACTCCAGAAGAAGGTGCTGAGCGACCAGCCTTTCTTGCGGGCGGGCTTGAAGCTTGGTTCTTCCAGCGTCTCGAACCGGTCGGCATAGTCCTCGCTGTCGGGGATATGGTCCGGTGTCATCGACAGGGTCGCGCCGGTGTTCGGGGTTGGCTGGGCCATGTCATCGCCATAGGCACCACGGTCGAGCTTGATGGCGCGCGGGGCGCGGCTGCCTGATTTGGAAGTCCCGTTCGAAGGTCCTTTCGAAGATTTGTCTTTGGTCATTTCAGAATGTCTCCGAGGAGGAAATCAAGGGCGCGATCAAGACGGATATGGGGCAGCGAGCGGGGCAGTCCCTCGGCGTCTTTTTCCAGATGGGGTGGCCGGAAGCGAACGAAACACAGGGGATCCTGAAACAGGTCATCTTCGTTGGGTTCGTCTTCCAATTGGGCTGCCTTGTCCGGATGTGGCCCCCAAGGTGCCGGTTGTCCGGCGGCGCGGAAAAACAGATCGGGATTGGCGGGCAAGTCGCCGGGGAAGAGGGCAAATTCGGTTTCGCCGTCAAAGGCATCCTCGCCCAGTATTTCGCCTTCAAGGGGAATGCCGACAAGGGACGGCAGCTCATCGCCTTCCACTGTCAGGGTGGCTTCGCGCGTGGCGCGGACCGCCGCAATGGCCATGGTCTGGCATTCGCCACCGGAGGATTGTACCCGTTCGGTGGCCCGTTCAACCAGCCGGGCCAGAATGCGTTCCAGTCGGTCATGGGAGGTGTGGTGGAGGTGATCGGCCTTGGTGGCGGCAAACAGGATTTTGTCGATCCGGCGTGAGACCAGATTGCGCAGCCAGAAGCGGGAGCCGGGGCGGAAGGCCCGCAGGATCTCGGTGATGGTTTCTTCCAGCTCAGCCAAGGTTTCCGGCCCTTCATTCAAGGCGGCGAGCAGGTCGATTAACACGATCTGGCGGTCAAGGCGGGCAAAGTGATCGCGATAGAAGGGCACAACGATAGAGGCTTTATAGTCTTCAAAGCGCCGCTCCATCATCGCCCAGAGGCTGTGTTTGTCTTTGCTGTAAAGGGCGTCGGGCAGGGGTGCAAAGGACAAAGCCGGGCTGTCCTGATATTCGCCGGGCATCAAAAAGCGCCCCGGCGTCAGCAAGGCATAGGCCCCGCGCGCCTGTTTGGCGGCGGTCAGATAGTCGGTGAAGTGCTTGGCGGTGCTGCGGGCAAGGGTTTCCAGATAAGGCTCGTCGCCCTGTTCTGGATTGGCGAGACTGGTGGCAATCCCGTCGCAATGGGCGAACCAGTCCCGTGCATGGGGGCTGTAGAGGGGCTTTGATGCCTGCTCGAAAGACCGGCTCGACCAGTCCCGATAGCTTAACTCCATCAAGGTCAAATCGAGCAGCCATTCGCCGGGATAGTCGACAATGTCGATGGCCATCCGATCGGAGCGAAAGGTGCGTTTGAGTGTTTCTTTCGATTGGTAGCGCAGGGACAGACGAACCTGGCTGGTGCGCGAAGTGGAAACAGGCCAGATGCGCCTGTCTGTCAGGTCGGCAATGTGGTCCTCATAGCGAAAGCGCGGCACAAGCTTGTCAGGCTGGGGGGCAATCTCGGCCGACGCGATCCGGCCGGTGGCATGGGCTTCGAAGCGCGGCAGGCGACCAGCATGGATGATGTTATGCAGAGCTGAGGAAATGAAAATGGTCTTGCCCGCCCGCGCCAGCCCGGTCACGCCGAGGCGGACGGATGGTTCGGCCATGTCACTGGCAAAGTCGGTGAGGTTGGATGCGGCGATGCGCATTTCGTCGAAGAATTTCATATGCCCTGCCTGATCTTGAGCGGCGTCTTGTCTTAAAAGCATGTAGGCACAGAAAGTGGCAAATGCAAATGCACATCACCGCGGTTATGGGATGGAAGTTTGATGTGCCAACGCTTTAGCGGCGAAAGAAGGTCGGAGCGGGGTTTTCAACCAGATGCGCCTCGTCGCTCCCTTCCACCTGATGGGTCAGATCGCGGGGCTTGATGAAATCGATCAGCTTGCCGCTGCCCGGCATGACCATGTTCCAATCATCGGTATTGAAATCAAGAACGGCGAGTGCGCCAGTTGGATATTTGTCTTGAAGAGCCAAAAGCAGGTCCACATCGCCACGCCCGGCCAGCCGGATCGCTGTGTCCTGAAGACCACTATTGTGGCCAACCAGCATGAGATTGCGGCTTTGTTTGGCGTGAAGGCGCAGCAGTGACAGATAGTCCGGTGCATTGCCCTCATAAAGCGCGTCAAGCAAGCTGAGGCTGACATCGCCCGACAGTCCGGGAATGATGCCCGCCAGTGTTTCTTTGGTGCGCTGGGCGCTGGAGCAAAGAATCCGGTCGGGGTGATAGGCGCGCTCCTGCATGGCGCGGGCCAGCTTTGGCGCATCCTTGCGGCCTCTTTTGTTGAGGGGGCGGTCAAAGTCGTGCAGAGACGGATCGGACCAGGAGGATTTTGCATGGCGAAGCAAGTAAAGACGCAGCATTGTCAGTTCCTTTGGGTCAGTTCCTTTGGGTCAGATCCTTCAAGCCAGTCTCTGGGTTTCTGACTGTCAGAGGCTTCTTGGCACAAAAGCATAGACTTGTGCAAACCACTGGTGTGAGGGCAATCGGCACTGGCCTCGATTGAATGACGGCTTTAACGTTGCCCCTTCACCACGGTTCTCGTTGGTGCGAACCCACCCATGACAATATTGGGGCTGCTCCGGCTGCGGCCATTCTATCGCAACAGGCTACATTTTCATGACAATGGACCAATATATCGACAGCTATTATCGTGACACCAAGGTCGATGCGGCCTTTCATGCGCCGATTGAGGGCGAGCAGGAGGCCGATGTCTGTGTCATCGGTGGTGGTCTGGCTGGTTTGACAGCGGCCCGAGAATTGGCCAAGGCTGGCAAGTCTGTCATTTTGCTCGAAGGTCAGCGGATTGGTTGGGGGGCGTCGGGTCGCAATGGCGGTTTTGTTTCCAACGGCTATGCCGAGGGCATGCAGGCGCTTGAAGACAAATTGGGGCTGGATCATGCCAAGGCCCTGTTCGATCTGTCGGTGATGGGCACGGATTATGTGCGCAACACCATCGCAGCTTTGCAGCCTCCCGGCGTTGAGCCGAAAAAGGGCTGGCTGAGGGTGTTGCGCTACAGCAACGAAGATCAGTTGCGTCGCTCCGCGGACCATATGAAAGAGAAATATGGGGCCCGTTTCGGTGTCTGGACCACCGAGCAGGTGCGCGACAGTCTGGTCACCAAACGTTATTTTCAGGGGCTGAATGATCCAACTGCCTTTCATATCCAGCCGCTTAATTATGCCTTGGCGCTGGCAGCGGATCTGGTGGCTACAGGTGGGCGACTTTATGAGGCAAGTCCGGCGCGCGCCCTGGATCGCTCCGGTGCTGGCTGGATGGTGACATGCGAGACCGGGGCGAGGGTCAAGGCGGGGGCTGTGCTGCTGTGTGGCAGCGCCTATATGCAGGATCTTTATCCCAAACTTGAACGGGCCGTTCTGCCGGTGGCGACCTATGTGATCACCTCAGAAGCCATGCCAGAGCGTCTGGCTGAGGCGATCCGCTATGCAGGCTGCATTGGCGATACGCGCCGGGCGGGGGATTATTATCGGCTTGTTGAGGATGGCGCGCGGCTTTTGTGGGGCGGGCGTATCACCACGCGCCGCTCAGAGCCGAAAGCCTTGGCCGACATGCTGAAAAAGGACATTCTGGCGATCTATCCGCAATTGGGCGATTTCAAGATAGAGCACGCCTGGGCGGGGCTGATGGGCTATTGCGTTCACAAGATGCCGATCCTGCGGGAAATGGAACCCGGTTTATGGGCGGCAACCGGGACCGGTGGCCATGGCCTGAATGCCACAGCGACCATTGGTGTGGTGGCGGCAGAGGGGATTGCCGGCACGTCGGATCGCCATCGGCTGTTCAAGCCCTTTACCGCCCAGTGGGGTGGCGGGTCGATTGGCCGGATTGCGACGCAGATGGTCTATTGGGGGCTTCAATTGCAAGATATGTGGGAAGAGCGGCGCGGCTAGGGTCGCACCTGCCATTAGTCTTGAGCTGCGTCTTATCGCTGGCCGCTATCTCTGTCCTCTGGCCATGAAGGCGAGGCGCTGGAAGAGATGAACATCCTGCTCATTCTTCAGGAGGGCTCCATGCAACGGTGGAATGACCTTGGTGGCATCCGCCTCACGCAATGTTTCCAGATCGATATCCTCATTCAGCAGCAGCTTGATCCAGTCGAGTAATTCCGAGGTGGAGGGTTTTTTCTTCAGGCCCGGCACATCGCGCACGGAGAAAAAGGTCGTGAGCGCCTGATTCAGCAAGCGGTTCTTTATGCCCGGATAATGCACCTCGACAATCTCGCGCATCGTCTCTTCATCGGGGAATTTGATATAGTGGAAGAAGCAGCGGCGCAGAAAGGCGTCGGGCAGTTCCTTCTCGTTGTTTGAAGTGATCAGGATGATTGGCCGCTGCTTGGCCTTGACCAATTCACCAGTCTCATAGACATGGAATTCCATCCGGTCGAGTTCCTGCAACAGATCGTTGGGGAACTCGATGTCGGCCTTGTCGATTTCGTCAATCAGCAGGACGGGGCGCTTGTCTGAGACAAAGGCCTCCCAGACCTTGCCGCGGCGGATGTAATTGGCAATGTCCTTGACGCGTTCATCGCCCAGCTGGCTGTCGCGCAGGCGCGAGACCGCATCATATTCATACAGACCCTGCTGCGCCTTGGTGGTCGACTTGATGTTCCATTCGATCATCGGGGCATCGAGTGCCGTGGCGATTTCGCGGGCCAGTACGGTCTTGCCAGTGCCCGGTTCGCCCTTCACCAGAAGCGGGCGTTCCAGCGTGATGGCGGCATTGACCGCGATGCGCAGATCGTCGGTGGCGACATAATTGGACGTACCTTCAAATCGCATGCTTTCTCCCCTTGCTGAGCCCTGATGCGGTTGCAGCTCTTTGTGGCTTTGGTGCTTTTTTATTGCCATTTCCATCGTCTGACCTATCGCGGCAATCAGGACGGTGCAATGGGAAATTGGGCGATAATGGCCTGATATCTTGCAGACGGACAGTCTTTCATAGGGCAGAAATGGGCCATGCAGGCGGGCAAAAAATGCCGCTTGTGGTTCAGTAGGGGCGTTTATTACCTGCTTAACAAGAGGTTAAATTTTCTAGTTAATTGAAATTTAAAGGGAATTTTGATTCTTCCAGTTGGCCCGGTTTTTGCTCTTCAGATTGGCAACCTGATTTGTACCTGATCAAAGGGAAGTACCATGAGTCTTTATTCGGCGCTTACGACCTCCGTTGCGGGCATGGCTGCGCAATCCAAATCGATGCAGAATATTTCCGGCAATATCGCCAACACCTCGACGGTTGGCTACAAGCGAGTCGATACCGCTTTCGTGGATCTCGTCAGCAACTTCACCTCAAACAAGTCCGCGCAGTCTTCCGGCTCGGTCATGACCAACTCCCGTCAGACCAACACGGTGTCTGGTCCGATTGGGTCGTCTGATACCTCGACCCATATGTCGATCAGTGGTGATGGCTATTTCGTCGTTTACGAGAAAATCGGTGAAACCGATGGCACGCCGATTTTTGACGGCACGCCGATGTATACCCGTCGCGGTGACTTCACCCTTGATGAGGACGGCTATTTCGTCAACGAAGCCGGGCATTATCTGGCAGTGATCGAGTTGGATGATGCAACCGGCAACCCGGTGAGCTCCGTGCCGCAGCCTGCGACCTTTGAGGAAGGCTTTATGGCCGCCGAGGCGACCACGACCGTCAAATATACCGGCAATCTGCCAGCAGTTCCGTCCACCACTGATACTGCAGGCAGCATGATAACCCCGGGTACGGGTTACACTGTTGATCCGACCTCGGCCGGTGCAGGTGTCGTGCAGGCGCAGGACGAAACCCAGTTTCTGTCCCAGACCATCTCTGGCGGTGCGATCACCACCTATATCGCCAATGGTGAGAATGCGTCCCTGCAGCTGCGTTGGGGTAAGATTTCCGACACCCCTGATACATGGAACCTTTACTACAAGTCGGATTCCACTGCCACCGGCACCGCAACCAAGTGGACCAATGTCGGTCAGAACTATACCTTTGATTCCACAGGTGCGATGACAGCACCTACCACAAACGTTACTGTCTCAGGCATGACGGTTGATGGCATCAACCTTGGCAATATCGTCCTTGATCATGGCGGTAATGGTATCACGGCCTTCGCCACTCAGACCGGTGTTGCCAACATGAACCTGTCGCAGGATGGTGCCGCCGCTGGTGAACTGACCAACATCAGCATCGACAGCTCAGGCCATGTGGTTGCCAACTATTCAAACGGCAAGTCGAGCAATCTGGCTGAGATCATTCTGGCTTCCTTTGACGGTGATAACTATCTGGCCCGTGAAAGCGGCGGCGCCTTCCGGGCAACGGAAGATTCCGGCGAGGCCATTCTGGGGGCCACCGGCTCCATTCGTGGCTCGTCGCTGGAATCGGCCAACGTCGATATCGCCGATGAATTCTCCAAAATGATCGTTTCCCAGCAGGCCTACACGGCCAATACCCGCGTGCTGTCGACTGCGCGCGACATGCTGAGCGAAGTGATGCAGGTCATTCGGTAACAGATGATTGAGCCGGCCGCATCGATTGTTTGGGTGCGGCGGCTTTCCTTTAGGTGATTTGGAGATTGGTTCATGGGTCTTGGTCTTGCACTTTCTGTCGCGTCCTCGGGGTTGCGCACGACCAACCGTGAGCTGGAGATCACTGCCTCCAACATCACCAATGCCAATACGCCGGGCTATACGCGCAAGGTCTCCAATCGTGAAGATGTGACCGTCGATGGCAAGGTGACAGCGGTCATCGGGACCACCGTTCAGCGGACCATCGATGAGGTGGCGCAGAAACAGCTATGGACCGAAACCGCCGCCAGCAATTATACCAACGTGATGGCCGATTATCTGGGTCAGGTGGATGCCACCATGGGACAGCCAGGTGGTGCCAATGCGCTGGACACCTTGCTGAACTCCTTCTCGAATGCATTGCAGACCTTGCAGACGTCACCAGATGATGCCGCAAGCCGTTTGGATGTGCTCAATGATGCGGCCATTCTGGCGCAGAAGATCAATCAATCCGCCGACAAGGTGCAGTCTTTACGGCAGGACGCGGAATTTGCCATTGAGACGGCCGTTGAGGACATGAACCGCCTGCTCAAGGATATCGAAGATATCGATGGGCGGATTCAGGAAATGACGCTCAATCAGATTGAGCCAGTCGCCATGATGGATCAGCGCGATGCCCTGATCCATCAGTTGTCCGAACTCGTGCCTCTGCGGGTCGATGATGCGCCGAACAATTCCGTTCAGATTTCGCTGGAGAATGGTGTCACCATCTATGATCAGGTGGCCTCGCAGTTCGAGTTTGATGCCTATGGCACCGTCAGCGCGGAAACCAAGCGAGACAGTGTCACGGGGCAGGGGCTGCTTGGTAGCCTAAATCTGGTTTCGCAGGGTGGCACGCGCCATGACATGACCGACACTGGCGGCTTTGAGGGTGGCAAGATCGGTGCCCTGTTTGAGCTGCGTGATGAGGTCCTTGTCGAGACCCAGAACCAGCTCGACAGCCTCGCTGATGGTCTGGCAGATGCCTTTGCCAAATATGACGTGGCCGGGACAGCGGCAACTGCAGGCGCGCAGGCTGGCTTCGATGTCGATTTGACGGGGCTGCAATCGGGCGACGAGTTCACTCTGTCCTATCAGGATGTGGGGACGGGTGAGACCAGCGTTGTAACGTTCGTGCGGGTGGATTCTGCCGCGTCGTTGCCGCTGGGCGATGATGTTACCGCGCGCAATGACGATAGCGTTGTGGGGATTGACTTTTCTGGCGGTATGGCCAGCGTGGCAACTCAGATTCAGGCCGCTCTGGGCGGTGCCTTCAGCGTTAGTAATCCGTCCGGCAACTCCATCCGCATTCTGGATGATGGAGCCGCAAACACAGTGGATGTGGCCGCGCTGGACGCTCGCATGACGGCGACGGGCCTTCAGGATCAGGCCGGCGCTTTGCCTTTCTTCGTGGATGGTGGCACAGGTCCGGGGCTTTATACCGGCAGTGTTGATGGCATGGTCCAGCAGACCGGCTTTGCTTCTCGCATCCAGGTTAATGCCGCTTTGGTGAATGACCCATCGTTGCTGGTCAAATATAGCGCCGGGATCGGGGCGTCTGATCAGACGCGCCCGGATGCGATGTTTGATGCGCTCAACAACACCTCGCTGCAGTTTAACCTGAAAGATGGTGGCGCTCCGGTGACCATGAGCGTGGATGAATATGCACGCGAAGTGATCGCCTATCAGTCCCAGCAGAGTGCAACCGCCAAGACCCGGAACGAGGGCCAGCAAATCGTCATGAACAATGTCATGGCGCGTTATGAGGAAGGCTCGAAGGTTGATATCGACTCCGAGCTGGCGCATCTGCTGGAGCTGCAAACCGCCTATACCGCCAATGCCCGTGTGATGACGGCCGTCAAGGAGATGATGGACTCCTTGATGCGCATTTAGGAAATGAGACACAAAGATGATCAGTGGACTTAACGGCTTTTCTTCTACGATGCTGATGACGTCGCTCAGTCGCAATTCCGCCCAAATGGAAGAACTGACAGTTCAGATCAGCACTGGCAAAAAAGCACAGACCTATGGTGGGTTGGGCGAGCAGTCTTCCAAGGCGCTGGATCTGCGGTCGGACATTTCAACCTTCAAAGGGTTTCAATCGACGATCGCGCAAGCCAAGCTGCAGATTTCGATGATGAACACCGCTCTTGAGCGGATCGTTGATATTGGATCTGAAGTCAGTGGGTCTGCAACGTCGACAGAATACAACATCACTGACACCAACCAGTCGGTCGGTCAGATGACGACGACGGCTTTTGTCAAGGAAATATTGGGGTTGCTCGACACGGAGGTGGATGGAGACTTCGTTTTCTCCGGTACCACGTCCGAGATTGAACCGACGCGCAACTACGACCAGATCATCAATGGCTTTGGTGGTGAGGAAGGGTTGATCACTGTTACCGACGAGCGCATGCGGGCGGATGCCGGTGCGGATGGCCGAGGACGGTTAACGCTGTCGGCAGCTGCTGGGACGGTGACGCTGGCCGAACAGGCGACCGACTTTGGCTATAAGCTCGAAGCGGTCACCAGCACGTTGAGCAATGCCACGGTCACCGGGCCAACTGGCGCGCCTTTGTCGGTCGATGTCGCGTTTACCGGGCAACCCGATCCGAATGAGGTTCTGTCCTTCACCTTCACGCTGCCGGATGGATCAAATGAAGTCATTCAGCTCAAAGCGGGCTCGGGTGCTTCCGATCCGGGGGAAGGGATCTTTTCCATTGGCGCAACGCCTGCGGACACCGCGGCCTCGCTGGAAAGCGTGCTGGCTTTCCAGATCGAGAAGAATGTTCAGGATGAAGGGGAGGCTGCGTCGCGCATACAGGCGGCTATGGACTTCTATGATACATCCAACGGAGGTGAGCCCAAACGTGTTGTTGGGACGCCTGAGACGGCCACCACGCTCGATACGGCCACCAATGCCGGTAAGCCAACGGTCAATTGGTATCTTGGTGACAACAATCCTGGCAACGCGCGCGACACTGCCAAGGCACATGTCGACAGTCATCTGGATGTTTCTTATGGGGCGCGAGCCAATGAGAAAAGCATCGTGCGTCAGTTGGCCTATATGACTGCTTTCACACTGCCGTCCTACGATCAGGACAGCAGCGTTGATCAGGATCGTTACTCGGCGTTGGCCGATGCTGTGTCAGCGGGGCTGTCGAGTGCGAACCAGGGAGATGTGGTCAAAACGATCCAGACCCAGCTGGGGGTGGCAACGAAGATGTTGTCCGATGCCAATACGAGGCACACGACCAGCCTGAGCATGTTGCAATCTGCATCAGATGGCATCGAGGCAATTAACGATGAAGAGGTTGCCGCGAAAATCATGGTCATGCAGACACGCATTGAAGCCTCCTATCAGGCGACGTCCATGCTTTATAATCTGACGCTAACCAAGTTTATGTGAACCTGTTGCTTACGTGCAGGCGCCGGTTGCTTGATGTATTGGGCAGCGAGTTTAAAAGAAGGTGGCACAGGCCACCTTTTTCTTTGCTTATACTTCTGTTCATTCGCGTTCAAATGCTTCGAGGGGCGGCGTTTGTGATCGTCAAACGAAAAAATGCGCCAACCGGTGTGGTGGCGCATTTGGCATTCCTGCTCGCATCCTATCGAAGCTTCGCTTGCTAGCCGACTTTTAGCCGTTGGCGCGAAGGCCTTCCGCGATGTTGCGATTGATGTTGATCAGGCTGTCGACAGTCTTGTTTTGCGGATCAGCCATCACATCCAAAGTGTGATTGAAGGTAAAAAGGCCAAGATTAACAAGATTTTGGCGCAAATCCTTCGGCATTTCATGGTTTTCGTCAAGCAATTCGCCGACGAACAAGGTCCAAACATGACGGTTGAAGGTCAGTGCGTGATCAAGCTCTTCACGCGTGGCTTCGTCCGACTTGGTCCGCTGCAGGTTGGCTGCTGCCTTGATCAACAGGGCTGCTTCGCGCTCGCGCGGCTCACCCCCCTGATAGCCCGTCTCCTGATAGGCTCTCGCTGCGGATTGGTTGTACATCTCGGAGCAACTCCTCTTCGTACTTTATAAGCGCCTTGGTTTCCTTCAAAGCAGGATAGAGGGAATAGGTTAATATTTTCCTATTTATGGCGTCTATAATAGTTAATGCACTGGGAGCCGCCTGTAGAAATTCATTCACCAAAGTAAAATAGGTTTCTCTGTGCTTTTCCAGATCCTGACCCAGATACATCAACTGAACGCAAAGATAGATGCGTTTGGCGGGGCTGTTGGCGGTTTCGCTGGTCAGGATATCCTTCTCTCTGAGGATAGGCGCTTCACCATCCACGAACAATTTGGCGCGGTTCTCTCCATTGGTGATGACGCTATTGCCGATGATGATTTTTTCGCCGGGGCGCAACTCGATCTTGAGGGGCATGGGACCTCCTGTTTGTCGCAAGTCTTCGTGTTGAGGCTTGCTCTTTCTTCCTAGAGGAGTTGGGGGCTCTTGGAAAGAATAAAGACGCTGGAGCGCGGGATCGCTGCGTGGCAGAAACAAAAAAAGGCGAGGAAATCCCCGCCTTTCTAATCGCCTTACGAAGGAACCGATTAGGCCCGGAGGAACCGGGTAACGGCCTGGTCTGCCTGGGAAGCCAGAGACAGAGCAGTGGTGGACAGGGTCTGGCGGGTTTGCAACGCCAGCATGTTCGCACCTTCTTCGTTGGAATCTGCGAGAACCAGAGCATCCGCACCGGTCTGCAGGGTATTGATGCTTTCCTTGGTGTAGTCCTTACGGATCTGCACGGTGGAAAGGTTGGAACCGAAGGTCGAAGCCTGCTTACGAAGGGTCGTCAGGGCGTCGGCCAGAGAGTCCAGTTTCAGGTTTGCTTCGTCAGAGCTCAAGGACGTTGCTGCACTGATGCTCAGGCCATCAGAAGTCAGGTCAGCAGACTTGATTTCGAGTTCTGATTTCTTTTCATCACGATGTTCGTTGAACGATACGGTCAGGTCGTTGCCTGTACCGTTGATCAGGTTGATGCCGTTGAAGCTGGAGTCAGCTGCAAGCGAGTCGATCTGGTCAAGAATATCGTTGAACTGGGTGACGAGTTCAGAGTTGTCAGCATCCGAGGTGGAGGCCTGGTTGGTGATGCTGAAGGTATCAGCGTCACCAGAGGTCGCACCAGCGGTGAATTCAACATCAGTACCACCAGCGTCACCTACCGTACCGGTGGAGCCATCTGCCAGTTCACCAAGCCCGTCAGTGGAAGCACCAAAGCCGAGAGCTGCTGCCAGAGACGTACCGGTGGTGCCGGCCTGCGTGGTAGCGGTTTCGGTATCGGTGTTGACCAGCTGCAGTTCCAACTCTTCGTTGCCATTGGCTTTCAGGTCAAGACGGCCGTCATCGGTGATCGATGCGGTTGCAACGCCAGACGCGTTGATGTCGTCAACCAGATTGCTGATGGTGTAGTCGTCGGTGCTGGTGGAAGCGGAGCCGTCTCCGTCCAGATAGCTTTTGCCAGTCGCCGTGAAGTGGGCGTTCAAATCGAAGGTCGACGTGACACCATTTTCAGACGTGGAAGTGATCGTCAGGTTCGAGCTGGTGCCCGTGGTGAAGCCCAGAGTGGTAAGGGTCTGGTTTTCTGCACGTGCCTTGGTGGTCGAGCCTGTAGAACCCGCGGTGTTGATGCCGGCATCGGACTGGATGTGGGTGCCGCTGGAATTGCTGTTGGCAGACTGAGACTGACGAACAGTAGACTGAGCACTTTCAACCAGCTTGGTGATGGCTTTGATGCCGTTATCAGCTGATTCCAAGGTTTTGATCGAGTTGCCAATGCCATCGAGAAGGTTGCTCAAATCGGCCGCACGGCTGCTCAAACCCTGGGAGGTAAAGTAGTTGGTTGGATTATCCAGAGCTGAGTTAACTTTCAAACCCGTTGAAAGCCGGTTCTGCGTGGTGGACATCAAGTCCGCAGTATTCTGGAGTGACAACAAGTTCTGGCGTACGCCAGATGAGAGAGTGATATCCGACATTGTGTTACCTTTCTGGGTACTCGAATACAATATTGACCTTTTTCTAAGGCTTAGTCGGATGATCGCTATGAAAGGCTAATTTAAGGTTAATAGAGGGTGCAGGAACGTCGTTAAAGACATTGGTGAACAGATTATTAACGACAAAAAAACGGCGGGAATGTCCCGCCGTTTTGGATTTTAGTGAAATTTTGGTTGCTGTTAAGCGCGCAAGAAGCGCAGCACAGCCTGGTCTGCCTGAGACGCCAGCGAAAGGGAAGTGGTGGACAGGGTCTGGCGGGTTTGCAGCGCCAGCATGTTTGCACCTTCTTCGTTGGAGTCTGCGAGGACCAGCGAGTCTGCACCGGTCTGCAGGGTGTTGATGCTGTCTTTCGTGAATTCCTCACGAATGGTCACCGTGTTCAGTTTCGAACCGAAGGTCGAAGACTGGGCACGCAAGGTGGAGAGGGCCTCGGAGAGGTTATCCAGCTTGGTGTTGGCTTCATCAGAACTCAGAGAGGTCGCACTACCGATGCTCAGGCCCGTGGCGGTGAGGTCGGCAGATTTGATCGTCAGTTCGGACTTCTTGCTGTCACGATGCTCGTTGAAAGCAACGGTCAAGTCACTGCCTTCGCCATTGATCAGGTTCACACCGTTATAGGTGGCATCTGATGCCAATTCGTCAATCTGATCGAGAATGTCGTTGAACTGGGAAACCAGTTCGGCATTGTCAGCATCAGACGAGGAGGCCACGTTGGTAACCGTGAAGGTATCAGCATCACCAGACGTTGCGCCTGCGGTGAATGCAACGTCGGTACCACCAGCGTCACCAACCGTACCAGTGGAGCCATCAGCCAGTTCACCCAGTTCGTCAGCGGATGCACCAAAACCGAGGGCAGATGCCAGCGAGGTACCGGTGGTGCCGGCCTGCGTGGTTGCGGTTTCGGTATCGGTGTTGACCAACTGCAGTTCCAGTTCGGCGTTGCCGTTGGCTTTCAGGTCCAGACGACCGTCATCGGTGATCGAAGCCGTTGCAACGCCCGATGCGTTGATGTCATCAACCAGATCGCTGACCGTATAGTCGTCGGTGCTGGTGGATGCAGAGCCATCGCCATCAAGCAGGGTTTCGCCGGTTGCTGTAAAGTGAGCATTCAGGTCGAACGTCTTGGTCACGCCATTTTCAGAGGTAGACGTGATGGTGAGGTTGGAGCTGGTACCGGTGGTGAAGCCCAGATTGGTAAGGGTCTGGTTTTCAGCGCGAGCCTTGGTGGTGGATCCAGTGGAGCCCGACGTGTCGATGTTGGCGCCAGACTGAATGTGGGTGCCGCTTGAATCGCTGTTGGCCTGCTGAGCCTGACGAACGGTCGACTGCGCACTCTCTACCAGCTTGGTGATGGCTTTGATGCCATTGTCAGCTGCTTCGAGTGTTTTGGTTGCGTTGCCGATACCGTCAAGAAGGTTGCCCAGCTCGTTTGCCCGCGTGCTGAGACCTTGAGAGGTAAAGTAACTGTTTGGATTGTCCAACGCGGAGTTGACTTTCTTACCCGTTGAAAGCCGGTTTGCCGTATCAGACATCATGCTTGCAGTGTTCTGCAAAGAAAGCAAATTCGAGCGAACGCCTGCTGAGAGAGTAATTCCTGACATAATCCCCATAACCTTTCTGGTTTTTGTACTCGAGACCGTCCTTGGTCGTGGGGAAAGAATGTCGGAAAACCGAAAATCAATAGTAAAATTATATGGTTAACAGATGTCAGGGTTAATTATGAGTTCTCTTTCATGGTTAATATCTGTAAAACAGGATTCGAACGATTTTCTGCAAGTATCGTCAGGTCTTTTTACTGTTACCAACTAGCGTTTTGATTCTGTTTGCGTTTTGCTAAAACGGGTCAGTTTCTATGCCATCGAAACTGGTTAACAAGAGCGGATTTTCGGGATTTTGATGGTGAAATGTAACGGTTAAGATTTCAACTTTGCGATTGCTTTCGTTGCTTCAGTGCGAGCAAAAAGCTCACGCAGAGCAGGCATTATTGTCTAGAAGTAAATACAATGCGGCAGGCGAATGTTACTGTTTTTAGATATTGCGATCGAAGTTGGGCTCTTCGTCATCCTCTCGGGGGGCAGGAGCTGCCGTGTAGGCCCGCAGATTCATCAAACCATCAGCGGAATGCTGTGGTGTGTTCTCCATTTCCATCGATATGGTCAGTTGAGAGAGGTCTTCACCCGACAGCAGGTTGGCTCCTCGCCTTTTGCGGCGCGGCTTTCTACCTTTGGGATCCTGATCCAGCTGGTCGTCCTGCTCGATGCCTTCATAGGCCGTATTGCCATGCATGAATCGAACTTCCGCGTCGCGTTCAGTGGATTCGACCGCTTCGTCTTCAGTCAGGGCGCCTGAGCGGGATGCCTTCCTTGCCGCCGATTTGCCTTGAACTGACGCTGGCGGCTGCATTTTCTGGACCGATAAATCCATGTGTAGCCTCAAGTGTACAAGGTAAACTTGGGAACTATACTAGCGGAAATTTTACGGTCTGTCATTTCTGACAATCAAAAAAGCAGCAAATTGGCTAACTGCACTTTAATAAATCTGGGCTGCCGAACGAAAGCTTTGCGCAAGGAAGGGAGTTTCCCTTCTGGTGACTGGCTTTCGTGGCATTTCCGTCGCAAATGTTGTCAGTGTTTTTTATTGTCCAGCAGCCACTGCTTGATCACGTCGATATAGTTGAGCGCGTCGTCTCCCCATGGAATGTCGATGGACTTCTGATCAGCGAACCAAGGCACATAGGGTTGGCCCAGATTGTCCTGATAGTGGCATGGGGCGTAACGCAAGCACTTGATGCCAACAGCGCCGGCAATGTCCGAACTGGTCGAGCCCGGACCGACAAACAGATCCATGCAGCTGTTAAAGGCGGCGGTTCCCAGCATGTCATCCATCAGATCAAGACCCGGCGCATGATAGAGCGGCACATCGTGCTTTTCGCGGAAAGCCGTGATTTCGTGCTCCTTGGTCGTATACTGGAAGTTATAGAATTCGAAACCGGGCATCCGCAGGACATCCAACAGCTCTTCCAGTTCCAGATAGCCGTAGGCTTCCGGGTCACCGAAGGTCTTGCTCGACCAGGCCATGCCGACCTTGGTGGTGTTTGGATTGGACAGGATGTTGAGCGCGCGGAAGGGGGCGATATGCTCCTCCGGCAGGATCATTATTTTGTCTTTGCCTTCGAAATCGGAGACTTCGGGGCGCAGGACCTCGATCAGTGAGCCAAGCGGGATCTGACAGTCAAAATCCTCTTCAATCGATGGGAATTCATTCTTGCGGCTCTGTTTGGTGCCAAAGGCATTGCTGACAATGCTCAGGGCAGGCAACTTGGTCGGCAGGGGCCGGACATCGATCCGGGGGAACAGGGCCTTGATGAACGGCATGCATTTGTCTTGCACTGCGACAATCACATTTTCATGCGGAGTGATTTCCCTCAGCATGCTGGTCGTTTGGAAAATGTCACCGATGCCCTGATCCGACCAGACATAAATTCGCTTGTCTTCAAGGCTTTCACCACGCCAGAGGGGGCTTTTCAAATTGAACTTGGTGCAGACGTCAGCAACCTCGAAGCGATAGGGGTTGCATTTGTGGGCTTCGGGCAGATTGCCCAGTTTCCAGTTGGACAGACAGTTCAGCCAATGCGGATAGGTCGCTTCGGGGTTGAGCTCTAGAGCATGGTTGCTGGTTGCGATGGACTCGGTAAAGCGGCCAAGCCGATAGAAAATATGCGCCTTGGCCGTGACGAATTTGTCATTTTCGGGGGCCAGTTCGACCGAGCGGTTGATATGCTCCATCGCCTTGTCATAGCGGCCAAGCTGGGCATAGGCATAAGTGACGGTGCGATTGCAGATGGCATCGTTGGCAATGCGGTCGCCTTGCGCAATGGCGTAATCGACAATCTCCTGATTGGCTTCCTTGGAGCGTTTATATTCGAGCCAATGATAATGGGCGATATGATCGAAGGGATCGAGCGGCAGGCAGCGCTCAAAGCATAGCATGGCGACATCGTCGATGCCTGCCTTCAAAAGAATATCGCCGGTCAGGCGCAACAAAGGCACATGTTCGGGAAACAGCTCAATCGCCTTGGTGGAAATGGCGATGGCGTCATCATAAAAATCGACCTTGGGTTTGGTCTCTCCGCTCTCGGTTTTGCCGCCACGGTCCTGATAGGCCTTGAAATTGTCGGATGCAGCCTGAAAAAGCGCGTCACTGAGGCGATGCCAGAAATCTGGATTGCCGGGCTCAAGGCTGATTGCCTGCTGGTAGTGATGGATCGCCTCGGCATATTTTTTGATCCGCATGGCCAGATCGCCGGTGGCTGACTGGAGGGCCAATTTGTCGGGCTGATGGTTGGCGGCTTCCGAGAGATATTTCAGGGCCTGATCCGGCTTGTCCTGCGCCAGCAAGGCCTTGGACAGGGTGAGGCGAATATCGACATAGCCCAGCTTTTCCTTCAGCAATTTGCGGCAGATTGCCTCCGCCCGATCGGCTTTTCCGGCTGCGAGATATTTCTGGGCCTTCTGGAGGCGGTCAGCGGTCTGAGCTTGCATGTTGGATCTGCCTTACGTTTCGGGTCGCTGGATGCCGCCGGATCGGTGAAGGATGGGCGGGCAAATCAGTCAAGTCGGGCCAGTTTAGGGCAAAAGGGGGCGCATTCACAATTCGTCCCCCGTGCAAAAAAGGCCCTACCAGACGGTGCGGCCTCCATCGATGGAAAGGGTGGTGCCATTCATGTAGCTCGATGCGTCCGAAATCATGAAGGCGACCGCGGCTTTATATTCGTCCTTGTCGGCCATCCGTCCCATGGGGATGAGGTTGGTCAAGCGTTCAACGAAGGCGTCGTCCTGGCCATTATAGACCCCGCCGGGGGCCAGTACATTGGCGCGCACGCCCTTGTCGGGCCAATAGGTGGCCAAATACCGGGTGAGGCCGATGAGGCCCGCTTTGACGACGGAATAAGTCACCGGTTTGACACTTTGGGTCTCGGTGCTTTCACCCTCGTTGCGATAGATGCGCTGATCCGGGGCGATAACGCCGAGATCGGAGGCGATGTTGAGAATGACACCACCGTCCTTCTGCGCCATGTGCGTGCCGAAGATTTTCGCGCAGAGCATCGCTCCGGTCAGGCCGACGGAGATGTCGTCTTGCCAGATCTGAAGCGGGAAATCCTCAAAGCGCGACCAGTTGGCCCCATCGGTGGATTCCATCTTGGGATTGTTGGCGGCATTGTTGATCAGGATATCAATGCGGCCAAAGCGCGTCAGAATGGCGTCGCGCACTGCCGTGATGGCGTCGGGGTTGGTGATGTCGACGCCAATGGAGAAGGTCTGGCAGCCATGGGTGGCTTCCAGATCTTTGGCGGCATCCGCCGCTCGGATCGCATCAAGGTCAAGCAGGCAAGGGATGCCGCCAAGCTCAGCCACAGCCTCGGCATGTTTGCGGCCAAGCAAACCTGCGCCGCCGGTGATGATCGCCACTCGGTCGGTTAGATCAAAGCTGCTCAATACACTGTTGGTCATGGACGTCTATCCTTCAGTCATGTCAGCGGCGGGTCTGGCCGCCATCAAGGGTCCAGATTTGGCCCGTGGCAAAGGTTGCCTGATCGGAGGTCAGCCAAAGGGTGAGATTGGCGATCTCTTCGGGGGTGCCCAGACGGGCAAGCGCCACATCCTTTTGCAGCATCTGATCAACGGCTTCTTCATTCTCATCCAGCTTGCGCTGCCAGACCGAGCCGTCAAACAGGATGTTGCCCGGCGCAATGGCGTTGATGCGAATGCCATCCTTGCCCAAGGGCCGGGCGATGCCTTTGACAAAAGCATTGAGCGCAGCCTTGGCGGTGGAATAGGTGACGGGTGCGCCGGGGATGGTTTCATTGCCGCAAATGGAGGAAATGCAAAGGATCGACCCGGTCTGTCTGGTGATCAGGTCGCGACAGCTTTCCACCATATTTGTCGTGCTCCACAGATTGGTGGCAAAGACCCGTTGCCATTCGGCGGCTGTTTCCTGACCGGGTGGCACAGAGGCCCCGGAGCCGACATTGCAGACAAGGATATCGAGGCTGCCAAAAAGAGCGCGGGCTGCATCAGCGATTCTTTGCGCCTCTGCCGGATCAGAGACATCACCCACCACATAGGAACAGCGCTCAGCGCCGAGGCTGTCGCATGCCTGTTTCAGGGGCGCTTCGGTGCGGCCATTCAGCAGCACATGACAGCCGGCCTGATGCAGAGCGCGGGCGATGGCAAGGCCAATGCCTTTGGATGAACCGGTGATGAGGGCGGACTTGCCTTTGAGATCAATCATAGGTGCCTCCCGCCTGCTTCAGCCCGTCCTTGACGAAGGCGCGGTAGGCGAGAATGGCTCTGAGATGATCGCCATCGGCGGCTCGGGCGGTTTGCAGAATGATGTCGCCTGAATACTTGGCTTCCGCCATGCAGGCGAACAGTGAAGGGAAGTCCGCAGCCCCCGTACCAAGCGGCACGGTGGTGCCTTGATAGAGGCGGTCTTTGATATGAAGATTGACAATCCGCTCGCCATAGGCGGCCCATTCTTGCCTGACATCATAGCCAATGCCAGCGCTGTTGCCGCTGTCATAATTGATGCCGAAGGTCGGGGCGGGTAGCTTGGCGATGAAGCTGGCCAATGGCTGCGGGGCTAAGTCGCTTTCAAACAGGATGGCGATGCCAAGGCTGTCAAACAAAGCCTTGCGGGCAAGCAGCGCATCGATCAGGCATGCAGTCTGGGTTTCGGTCTGCAAGCTGCCATTGTCGACCAGAGGCACGACGATGTTGCGAATGCCGACCGTGCTGGCGGCCCGGCAAATGGCTTCGAAATCGGCAAGCAGGGCGGTTTTTTTCGCCGCGCTTTCGGCCTTCCAGAAAGGGGCCTGCATGAAGCAGTCGCCGGTGAGGTTTGGAATGGTGAGGTGATGCTTGTCACACAGGGCGCGGATTTCGGCTTGGCCTTGTTCCGTCATCAGCGGATTGTCATAGAGGTCTGCCTGATCGAGCGTCCATTCCATGCAATGGATGCCGATGCTGTCAGCCAGCGCCATTTCCTTTTGCCAGTCTTCCCATGGGAAGGCCTGAATCATGCCATTGACCTGTGGGACCAAGCGGCCCTGAATGAAGCCAATCATGTCTCTTTCACCAATTCGATCAGAAGATTTGAGGTTTGGCCGCTGGCCACCAGCTTGTCGATATAGGCCGCATTGAGCGCCGCCAATTGGTCGCTGAGCCAAGAGGTCAGTACCGGATCATGACCCTCGAGCTTGACCTCGGACAGGCCGATCTCGCAGGTGCCTTGTGGGCCGTCATTCATGATCCAGTGCAGATGATTGAGCAGATTATAATCCTGCGTGTAGTGCAGACACATCGCCTCATCTGCAAAGCCTGCGTCCTTGCAGGCCTTTTTCAAAGCGTCGCCTGAGAAATAGAAAAGATGCTCGGCATGATAATAGAATTGGGTGTAGCTGGGGACCTTCCATGTGGTCAGCAAAGGGTCATAGAGGTTCGGCACCTCGATGAAGGCACGACCACCGGGTTTCAGCGCCTTATAGACATCCTTGAGGAAGGCGACCGGGTCGGGCGTATGTTCCAGCACCTGAAAGGAGCAGACGATATCAAATTGCTGATCGGCAAAGGGGCCGTCAGCGAAGAAGTCGGCGCTGATTTCAAAGGCGAAGCGCTCGGCCATGTAGGCGCAGCAATCTGTATCCAGCTCAATGGCTGCGAGGCGGTTGGCTTTGCCCTCCAGATGGGTGAGGAACTGCCCGGCAGATGCGCCTATTTCCAACAGGTCGGTCTGGGGCGTCACATGGGGCAGGATCAGATCGAGGCGCTGCTGCTGAAAACGGCTATAGATGGTGAACATCTCTTCCGCATGGGTCGCGGTGCCTTCGGCCTTGTGGGAGACCTTTTTGCGATATTCGCTCTCATAGAAGGCTTTGACATCGAACGGTTTGCCATCGAGGAAGCCGATGTCGCAGGAGGGGCAATGATAGACCACCCCTTCGCCCCGGCGCAATTTGGCGGTCAGGACATGATCGCAGACCGCGCCACAGCGTGGGCAAGGCTTGGTCAGGCCGTCAATGATCTGATGGGCAAGCATTACGCCCCCTTTGCGGTCAGCAGACAGACATATTGGGTGCGGGTGATGCCGCAGCCGAGATATTTGGGGATGGAATCCGTGGCCTTGTCGCGCATCATTTCCACCGAGAAGCCATGCTTTTCGGCTTCTTCATGCAGCTGCTGGAAGGTGAATTGATAGATCGGGTAGGAATGGTCCGCGCCGGGCTGGGAATAGTGGCCGACCTCAAAGCTGGTGCCAAGGAAGGTGCGCATTAGCACGAAACGTTTGGTGGTCTGGCAGATATGAGAAAGGGCGCTTTGCCACTCATCGACATGTTCCAGCGTGCCGGACATGACCGAAATGTCGGTCTCACGCGGCTTGCTTTGGCCAATATCGAGCAGCTCGAAGGGGTGCTGAGGGAAATGCAGGCGGGCAATGTCGAGATAGGTTTGGGAAATGTCATAGCCCTGATAGTCAATCGGGCATTGGCCCAGATCCCGCAGACCGACATTGAAGGCCCCGGTGCAGCAGCCAATGTCATTGACCTTGCGCGGATTGTCCCCCCAGTCAGCGGTCTTTTCATTGATGAAGGTGACGAATTGCTCCACCCAGAAGAGCGGTGGCTGGGACAGGCGATCAATGCAGAGCTGGAGATAATCCTCATCCTGCTTGGTGTGCCAATCAATGGAGTGTCGGGTCATGAGGCGAGCATCTCCACAAGTTCGAGGATCAGGCCTTCCGGGCCGCGGCAATAAACCAGCTTGGCCATGCCATCGGGGGAAAATTGGATGTCGGAATGCAGCCGGACTCCATGCTGGAGGAGCGTGGCGCAGGTGGCTTCCAGATCATTGACCGTGAAGGCCATATGGGTGAGGCCGGTGCTGACGGGGCTGCCCTCCCAATCCGACTTGTCTGGATGGGAGGTGAATTTCAGCAGCTCGAGCAGATTGCCATCGGGGGCGGCCAGCTTGACCGTGGTGACGGCCACATCATCAAGCTCCATGATCGCGTCGATATGGGGTCCTGCTTCGTCCATCCGTCGGGCGACCGTAAAGCCCATGACGTCGCACCAGAAATGGAGGCTCTTGTCGAGATCCTGAACCACGAGGCCGGTATGACGGATGTTGGTGATCATACGGCCGCATCCACTTCTGCGATGCACTCGCCCAAGACCGCCATGGCTTCAAGAATGGCGTCGTCGGGGATGGTCAGCGGTGGGCCAAGCTTGATGGATTCGCGTCCGGTATGAACCATCAGCAGGCCCTTCTGCATGGCAAGTTCACAGACCTTGCTGCCAAAGGCCCCGTCGGCCTCGCGCGTGCCGGGCTTATAAAAGAAGATCGCGGCCAACAGGCCATGGCCCAGAGACGGCCCCATCCGGTGCGGGAAGCGGGCTTCGAGCTTGCGCAGCTCGGCAAAGAGCAGCTCGCCCTTGCGGCGGGATTCCTCAATCAGATTTTTGCTCTCGATTTCCTCGAGCACCGCAAGGCCAGCGGCGCAGCAGAGCGGATTGGCGGAATGGGTGCTGCTCATATTGCCAATGTCGGGCAGGTCCATAATATGCTTGCGACCGATGACGCCGGAAATCGGCACGCCGCCACCCATGCCTTTGCCAACGCAAATGAGATCGGGTTCGACCTCATAATGCTGATAGCCAAAGGCCTTGCCGCAGCGGGCGAAACCGGCCTGCATTTCATCAAAAGCCAACAGGAGATTATGCTTGTCGCAGATCGCCTTGATGGCCTGCACATAGTCCTTGGGATAGAAGACCGCGCCCCAGCCCTGAAAGGTCTCCAACATGAAACCAGCAATGTCGGTGGCCAGATCAATGCCCTTGTCCGCCAGCTCGGCAAGGCCCTTGTCGAGGATGTCGAGGCCGGTCTTGTCGTTGGTCTCCCACGGATAGGGGAAGGGAATGTGATGAATGTCTGGGTCGAGGGTGCCGATCCAGCTTTTCTGGCCCTCGTTCGAGCTCAGCATTTGGGCACCAAGGGTGCGGCCATGCCAGTTATTCTGGATGGTGATGATGCCGCCACGCTTTTTGCCGACCGACTGGCCATGCATGCGGATGAGCTTGAGGGCCGCTTCGGTGGCCTCGGTGCCAGCAGACAAAAGAAACGCTTTCTCAAATGGCTTACCAGCAAAGGCCAGCAATTTTTCCAGATAGCGAGCGCGGACCTCATTGCCATAGGCGTAGCAGCTATAAAGCGGCTTATCCAATGTGGCGGCAATGGCGCTGGAAAGATGCGGGTTGGAATGGCCGACATTGGCGACAAAGATGCAGGAGGTGAAGTCGATCCATTTGTTGCCTGCCGCATCAAACACATTGTAATTGATCGCGCTATCCCAGACCAACGGCAGCTGGCCATGCATGGAGCGGCTTTCGGTTTCATCGAGGCGGGCCAAAATCTCGGCGGTGCCGGGGCAGGGAATGGCCGTCTTGATCGTCCGGTGGGCTGTGTCGACCGGGGCAACCTGTTGCGGGTCGCGGGAGAAAAGCTGGTGCGCCATCAAGGGGCCTCATCAAACAGAAGGTCTAAGATTTCGGGTTCTTGGCTGACCCGATATTCGATATGGCGGAAATCGTCTTCGCTATCGACTTCAAGGGAGACCGGGGTGAGGAAGGGCAGAACATGGTCGCCATTCATCAATCCGGTGCGGCGGATGAAGTCGGTCGAAAGCACATCGACATAGCCATTGGGGAAATAGGTGGTCGGGCAGGCCTGTCGCGCCCGGTTGGCGGCGTCGAGTGCCGTGCTGCCGGTGCCGACACAGGCCAATATGCCGTCTTGATTGATCTCGAAGGTCTTGTAGGCGGATTCTGACATTTCATGAACCGAGCGCAGGGAGGTGGCTGTGCTGGAGGCCTCAAAGGCCGCAATCGCCGCATCAATCAGCGAAGGGTCGCGCATCGGCGTGGTCGGGCGGATCTGGACAATCAGGCGTGGCTCGCTGTCATGCGCTTTCAGCCAATCCAGAGCATGGAGGACGAATTCAATATCCTGCGAGCGATCCTGCGAAATTTCAGTAGGGCGCAGGAAGGGGGCGTCAGCCCCGAGCTTGAGCGCCAATTGGCGATAATCCTTAGAATCCGTCGTCACGATGGTGCGGTCGATACGCTTGGATTTGAGGCAGGCGGCGATGGACCATTCGAGTAGGCTGTGACCGGCCAGCGGGCGGATATTCTTGTTCGGCACCCCTTTGGAGCCGCCACGGGCCGGGATCAGCGCGATGATCTCACTCATACGTTGCCTCCCGGCAGGTGGGTCTCAGGGAAGAGGCTGTCTTCGACAATGCCGCAAATGATATGGCCAAACAGGATATGGCATTCTTGAATGCGGGCGGTGACGCTGGATGGCACCTTGATGCAGTCGCAGAGCGCGGCCAACTGTCCGCCCGTGTCACCGGTGAAGGCAACGGTGTGGATGCCGAGCTTATTGGCGGCTTTGACCGCTTGAATGATATTGCCGCTATTGCCGCTGGTGGAAATGGCAATGAAGACATCTTGGCTGGTAGCCATCGCTTCCAATTCGCGGGCAAAGATACGGTCATAGCCATAATCGTTGGAAATGGCGGTGGCGAGCGACGCATTGGCACCAAGAACGAGGCCGGGCAAGGGCGCACGGTCGCGGCGGAAGCGGCAGACAAATTCAGCGGCCAGATGCTGGGCATCGGCGAAGGAGCCGCCATTGCCCGCCAAAATCACCTTGCCGCCTGCTTTTAGGCTGTCGACACAGGTTTGAGAAAGCGCAGCAAGCTGTTCGAGCAAGGCTTCATCGGCGAGGGCTGCCTGCTTGGCCGCGATTGAGGCCGCTATTTCTTGATTTATCGTTGAAAGCACAGTGAACCCAAATCTTTCCCAGAATCAAAGATAGTGGAAGCAGTGTAAACCATGGTCCAGCTCTGTGGTATTGCCGGGCCATGGCTTGTTAACGGATTGTCACAAGCCTTGTTTGACAGCTTGTCCTAGAGCCTGCCTTCAAGGCGCTCAAAGGCGATCCAGAAGCCTTCGCCCTCGCCCTTGTGGCCCTGCCAGATTTCCGGGATGAAGGGGGTGTCGGGGCAGCCTCGCTTGAGGATCGCGCCGAGGCGATCAAAATCGAGCGTGCCTTCGCCGATTTGCAGGCCTTCCCCATTCAGCCCGCTGGCGTCACCCAAATGGAGATGAGCGGAGACGGGGGCAATTTTTGCCGCAAAGTCATAAAAATCGACACCCAGATGGTTGCAGGTCAGCGAGGAATGGGAAATGTCGAAACACATCCGCAGGTCAAGTTTCTGGCAATAATGCAGGATGTCTTCGATGGTGACGAAGAGATTCTGATAGCGCTGGCCACCAAAATGCCATGGGAAGGGGGCCATGGTCTGCGGGATCAGCTCGACGCCATCGCGGTCCAGCGCCTCAAGGCTTTGCGCGAAGCGCGCGTAATAGCCTTCAATCGCGTCTTTGGGCAGCGGCGCATCCATGGTGAAGCCACCAATATTGGCGACGATCATCGGGCGTTTTGTCTTCGGGAAATAGGCCTTCAGCGCACGGGTGATGTCGATGACCCGCTGGGTCTCGGCGATGGATTTTTGCCGCTCGGCCTCATCTGGCGTGGCGAGGTCCATCAGGCGGCTTTCGGCGAACAATTCCGGCGCATGGACGACAAAATCGCAGTCATAAGGGCCCTCAAGATAGTCTTCGAGCTTCAAGTCCATATCCGAATAGGAGAGATGGAACTCGTAGAAGTCCGGCGTGATGCGTTTGGCGAAGGCGGCATAATCATGATAGCGCACCGGCACGCCCCATGGGCGGTCAAAGGCATAGTGGCGGGGTTCGGCGGCATGAAGCGCCAGATCGGCGGGATAGAAGAAATCCTCAAAGCCCATGTCGCGCTTGGCTGTCTTGCCGATCAGCGCCTCAAAATGCTGCGGGGCGAGGCCCTGACCGGGGCTGCGGATTTTGATGTGGTCGGCAGTGATTTCCGTGCCTTTGGCAATGGGGGCGGCGGCAACGAGACTTTTGGCGAGATTTTCCCGGTTGATCATTTCGCCCTGTGACAGATTGCGCTCGGTGCCGGAGCCCAAGGCTTCTTCAACCTGCCGGATGCCATCGACCAGCTGGCGGAATTCGGCTTTTTCCAAGGAGGCCGCATGGTCGGGGCCTTCCATCGCCCGGTCGGCGGTGAAATGGCGCTCGATGATGCAAGCGCCCAAGGCAACGGCTGCGATGGAGACCGCCGTGCCGCGCTCATGGCCGGAATAGCCCACCACCGGATGACGTTGGCGCAATCCCTCCATCCAGCGCAGATTGATGTCGTGGAAGGGAGCGGGATAGGTGCTGTTGCAATGAAGAAGCGCGAAGCTGGCCTTGCGCGCCTGCAGGAAAGCGACAGTGGTTTCGACCTCCTCGGTACGGCTCATGCCGGTGGAGAGGATCAGCGGCTTGCCGGTTTTGGCCAAGGCATCGAGCAGAGGCAGGTTGGTGAGGTCAGCGGACGCCACCTTATAGGCTTCGACGCCCATCTCTTCGAGCACGTCGAGGCTTGTAACGTCCCAAGGGGTGCAGAGATAAAGCACGCCTTTTTCGTCACAATAGCTTTTCAGTTTGCGATGTTCATCCTTGCTCAGCTCGAAGCGTTGCAGCAGATCGACAATATATTCCGAGCCGAGATCCTCGCCTGCCTTTTTGAGGCTGCGTTCGCGATAGACCTGATCGAGGTGGCGCATCTGGAATTTGACGCAATCGGCTCCGGCATCGATCGCCTGATTGATCAGATCGATGGCCAGCTCGAAAGAGCCATTGTGGTTGTTGCCAATCTCGGCGATGACAAAGCATCGCCCTTCGCCGACAGTGAATGGGCCAATTTTCAGGGACATCTTGAACTTCCAGACTAATCTTCGAGGGATTGCTTGCCTTCGCGGATGGTCCAGGCATTCAGGCCATCAGCTTCAAAGCGGAAGGGCAGGGTCGTCAGGCCCATGGCCTGCAAACCGGTCATGACTTTATGCTTTTTGAAGGGCGGAACATAAAAAAGGAAAAAGCCGCCGCCGCCAGCGCCCAAAATCTTGCCGCCAATGGCCCCCAGTTCGAGGGCCGCATCATAAATGCGATCAAGTTCGTCGGTGCTGATTTTGCCGCTCAATTGGCGCTTGATCTTCCATAATTCATGCAGGCTTTGGCCAAATTGCATCAGGCGGCCGCGCAGCAGATCGTTGCGCAGCTGGTAGGTCAGCTCAACCGAGCGGCTGACCAGCGCGCGGATTTCGGCATTCAACATGGTCTTGCGCTGATCATCGTGGATTTCGCCGGATTCATGCACGGTGCCGGTGTTGCACAGCACGAGACTTTCTTCCAGTTCGAACAGGATGTCGTCATTGATCCGCAAGGGATTGACCACCGTCTGCTCCATGCCGAATTCCATGAAGTTGAAGCCGCCGAAAACGGTCGCATATTGGTCCTGCCAACCGCCGGCAATGTCGAGATAGAGGCGTTCGGCCTGAAAGGCCAGTTCGGCCAGTTCATGGCGGTCCCAACGGTCCTGCCGGAACTGGTTGAAGCAGCCAAGGATGGCAGCCGACACCGCCGACGAGCCGCCAAGGCCGGATTTTAGCGGGAAGTCAGAATTGACATAGAGTTCAAAGCCGAAGGCTGGCTGGATGGTGCGCAGCAGAGCCAAAATCAGATTGAAGGGCCCCGGTTTGGTGAAAGCCTCTTGCAGATTGTCAGCCTTGAGGGTCTCGCCCAGATCAAGGGACGAAATGATCACCTTCAAATCCTTGCGTTTGCGCAAGGTGGCGTGGGAATAGGAGGAAATGGTGGAATTGATCACCGCGCCCTGATGATCAGAGAAAAAGTGGGTCAGGTCCGACCCGCCGCCGCCAAAGCTGACCCGGACGGGCGCGCGGGCGCGGGCATAGACCGGTTCCTCAATCTGGATCGGGACGTGTTTTTTGGTGACGACCTGCACCAACTTGCCATCCTCATCGAGCACCGGGATCAGTCGAATTTTCTGATCAAGCTGTTTAAGCAGCAACTCGCGCGGGGTTTTCAAGTCAGCGGCCATGAAATCGGCATTGCCGCAATGGCTAATCGGGTCTTCGAGGGTCATGTCCGCGAGCAGTTTGCGCCGGATGTCGCCGTCGGTGGCAATAGCAATGACCCGATCCGCATCATCGGTCACCAGAATGCAGCCTTCGTGATTTTTCTCGATCTTGACCAGCGTTTCCCGAAGTGTGGCATTCTGATGGATCTGAAATTTATCGAGAGGCACTGCTAGATTCCCTGTTCTGCGATCATCGCTTGAAAATACTCATAATCAGCAGGAACGCCAATGTCGATGAAGGCACAATCGATCTTGATGGCGCGGATTGCGCCGGATTTCACCAGTTTCGGCAGAATCTCAGCCTCCAACGACAGAAATGATCCATCCCAATCGGTCAGACAGTGCGGATTGAGGCGATAAATGCCTGCATTGATCCAGCCCGACTCGCTTTGGTTCTGTTTTTCTTCAAAGGCAATGATCCGGTTTTTGTCGAATTGAACGCGGCCATAGCGGTTGGCATTCTCGACATGGGTAATGGCCATGGCTTGCCCGTCTGCCTTGACCATGGTTTCCATTCCGGCTGGCAGCCAGGTGTCGGCATTGGTGGCAAGGAATGTCTCCTCAATGGCAAGCTCTGCCAAGGCATTGGCTAAAGACCCTCCGGTGCCCAGAGGCTGAGCCTCGATGATGGAGCGACAGCTGCAACCTTCAAAGCTGGGCTGGGCGAACTGGTCTTCCAGAAAGGCTTCGATCTGTTCGGCCCGGTGATGCAACAGGAACACAAAATCGCGGATGCCTGCATCACGCCAATTGTCCAGCATATAGGCGAGGAACGGGCGGCCATGAACCGGGGCGAGCGGCTTGGGGACATCATGGACAACGGATTGCAGACGGGTGCCGAACCCCCCGGCCAAAACCAAAAGAGGCATGTTTGTCATGGAGTTTCCGTGTCCCTCTTTGTGCTGTCCAAGTCTGTCGCAAGGATATGGGTGACAGCGGCGCCAAAGCAATCAAAGACCGGGAAGACAGCCTCTAACCCTTGCGCCTTCAGCCTGTCGGGCAGCGGGCCGTCGCCGCTATTGACGCCAATGCCGAGACCTCCTGCGGCTTGTGCGGCCAGCAGATCGGACGGGGCGTCACCGATATAGACAATCTGGTCGGGCGTGGCGTCATGTCGCTTGGCCATTTCAAGGGCAAAGCGGGGGGAGGGTTTGCGGTGGACCGGTTCTGCGTCGGGATGCTCCGGTGCCACGCAGATGGCTTCGAAGGGAGAGGACGGGAAGGCAAGCAGCTCGATCATTCGCTCGTTGCAGGCGATGGCTTGCTCCAACGTGAAATAGCCCCGACCAACCCCGGACTGGTTGGTGTGAAGAAACAGCAAATGGCCTGCTTCCTTGAGGCGCACCAAACCATCGCGCACACCGGGCAGCAGCTCAACGGCATCGGGATCGCACAAATAGGGGATATGCCGGATCAGGGTGCCGTCCCGGTCGAGAAAAATCAGATAGGGAGCACCGGTCATGAGGGCTTCCACTTGCTCAGCGCAGGACCCAATGGCCTCAGGACGCGGTGTCGATTGACAGACCGCGCTGCTGCTTCACTTGTTGTGGCACCTGGCCGGACTGACCGTAGGTCTGGGTCTGACCGTGCTTTTGAACTTTCTGGTTCAGCCCGTCCACCAGTTCGGCAGAGACTTCACGCGCGGTGCTGATCACTGCCAGATTGGCCTGAAGGGTGCTTTGGAACATATGGTGACGGCGGGTCAGCTGCTCGGCATCTTGCGGGGCAAGCTGCTTGACGAGGGAGGCATTGGTGGTGATTGCCTTTTGCAAAAGCATATACTGGATCGACAGTTGGTTTTTTGCTTCGACCAGCTCGAGAGCCTCTGCAAGCTTGCCTTCCCGCAGCAGGTCGGTTTCCTCGACCAGCACGTCATCAAGGCTATCCATGATCTGTTCGATGGCGCCGAGCAGGCGCTGGACATCGTCCGGGCTGCCGATCGGCGTTTTGGCAAGGGTTGCGGCCTGCGTTACAGGATTGGGGGCGGTCTGGTTCTCTTCGGACATCTTATTGCTCCATTTCCTGAAGGCTGATCAATTCGCGCATGATGGAGTCGGCAATGCCGATCCCGCCGGATTTGGTGATGGTGTCGGCATAGGTTTCGGTCAACAGGCCGCGATAGGTTTCCTCGGCGTAGGAACCGCCGAAGGCATCATCCTTGCCCACGCCTTCGAACATGGCAGACATCATCTGATTGAGAAAGACGCCTTCAAACTGTTCGGCTACGGCGCGCGCCTGTTCCTTGCTGTTGAGCTGGGAGTTCAAGCCCTGATTGGGCGCGATGGAAAAAGGTGTTGCATTGAGAGTGGTCATTACATCACCTCGATTTCTGCCTGAAGGGCGCCTGCGGCCTTGATGGCCTGAAGGATGGAGATCATGTCGCGGGGGCCGACGCCCAGCGCGTTGAGGCCGGAGACCAGATCGCGCAGGGGCACGCTGCCTTGCAACAGGGCCAGTTTCTTATCGGAGTCTGTCGAGACATCAACCTGAGAGCGGGGCACGACGGTGGTTTCGCCATTGGCCAACGGGTTCGGCTGGGCGACCTGCGGAGCCTCGGAGACGGTAACTGTCAGGTTGCCCTGCGCAATGGCAACGGTGCTGACGCGGACTTCCTGCCCCATGACGATGATGCCGGTGGTCTCGTCAATGACGATCTTGGCTGGCAGGTCCGGTTCGATCAGCAATTGTTCGATGTCGGTGACCAGATCCACCATGTTGCCGTTGAAATTGCGCGGCAGGGACAGGCGCACTTCGGTTGGATTGAGAGGCTCGGCAACCGGCTGGCCAATCAAGTCATTGATCGATTGGGCGATGCGGCGGGCGGTGGTCAGGTCCGGATTGCGCAAAGACAGGCGCATGGTGGACATGCTGGCCAGCTTGAAGGGCAATTCGCGTTCCACAAGGCCGCCATTGGCAATGCGACCTGCGGTCGGCACCCCTTGGGTGATGGTGGCGGCATCGCCTTTGGCCGAGAAGCCGCCGATTGCGATGGAGCCCTGCGCGATGGCATAGGCTTCGCCATCCGCACCCATCAAGGGGGTGACCATCAGGGTGCCGCCCTGCAGGCTCTTGGCGTCACCCAGAGCGCTGATGGTAACGTCAATGCGCGAACCCTGCACGCTGAAGGGTGGCAGATTGGCGGTGACCATGACGGCTGCGACATTCTTGGTGTTCAGGTTGCTGTCGGAAATCTTGACGCCCATCCGTTCCAGCATGGCCTGCAGGCTCTGCTTGGTGAAGGGGGCGCTGCCCAGTGAGTCACCCGTGCCATTGAGGCCGACAACCAGACCATAACCGATCAGCTGGTTGTCTCGAATGCCTTCAAAATCGACGATGTCCTTGATCCGGGATGCACTCTGCGCTGGCAGAACAGCCAAGCACAATGCAGACAGTGCAATCAGAAGAGCAGAGCGAATTGACATTGCGGATTAACCTTTGTGAACCGGCTTGATTAAATGACGCGTCTTCCCTTGTCTTTTGCAAGCTCTATGCCAGCTTTTCCAAGAAGGAGGTATTTCTTTAAGGTGTTGACTTTATTTGCTTTAATTTTGCGCCTGAGCATATTGTCATTGTTGCGCGCAGTGCCGGGCTGCAAGAATTGCCGGGTCAATTAACGGCTTGTTAACCGAATAAGTTAATCTTTTCCTTAACGAGGTCAAAAGCCGTCACAGCCCGTCGATCCAGGTTTGGTGATCGGTGCCACAAGCGAGTAGCCAAAAGGGTAAAGCAATATGCGCATTCAATCAAACAACCCAGCCACACAACTTGGCAAATCGGGTTCCGCAGGTCGTGCGCGCAGCAGCTCAAGCAGCTTTTCCGTGCCGCAGGAAAGTGGCCAGACGAGCCAGGCGCAGCAGACCTCTCACTCTGCTGGTTTGAGTGATGTCACCTCGCTTCTCGCATTGCAGGGGGTCGAGGATCCGTTGCATGGCAAGCGGCGCAAGGCGATCCGCAAAGGCAACCGGATGTTGGATCTGCTGGAAGATGTGCGTCTTGGGCTGTTGTCCGGCAATCTGTCCATGTCGATTTTGCATCAGCTGGAGCGCCTGACCGAGATGGCAGAATCAAGCGGAGACGCGCGAATCGATGCCCTTGTCGAGGAAATCGGTTTGAGAGCACAGGTAGAACTGGCAAAGTTGGAGGGGCATCGCGCAGGTTGAGGTCTCGTAAAACCTACGAAGGTCTTAAGGGGCGGGAAAAGAGTTGGATTACACCCGGCAAAATTAATATCAACTTCACTTTTTGCTACTTGGTAGTTGTCTAAAAGAGCATGTCAATCTATATAGACCTCGTCTTTTATATAGGGAACCAAGGGGTAGCCCATGTCGGTCGAGATAGAAGATGACTATCGTCCAACGGACAATGAGCCCTTCATGAATGAACGGCAGACGGAATATTTCCGCCGCAAACTTTTCAAGTGGCGGGACGATATTCTGCGCGAAAGCCGCGAGACTTTGCAACACCTTCAAGATGACAGTTCAAACCATCCGGATCTCGTGGATCGGGCGTCTTCCGAGACGGACCGCGCCATCGAGCTCAGGGCCCGGGATCGCCAGCGCAAGCTGATCTCGAAGATCGATGCCGCATTGAAGCGGATCGAGGATGGCTCCTATGGCTATTGTGAGGATACGGGCGAACCGATCTCTCTCAAGCGTCTGGATGCCCGACCAACGGCAACCTTGTCTATTGAGGCACAGGAACGCCATGAGCGTCGGGAAAAGGTCTATCGGGACGATTGATCGTTCGGGTCAGGCCAGCTGCAAAACAAGCAATCAAGACATGAAAAGGACGCGGATCCGGGAGCTGGATCCGCGCCTTTTTTGTTTGCCACAGAGCCTGTTGGGGAGCGGTTCTGGTGGCCGGGACAGCAAGGCAGGGTTGGGGAGCTTGCCTTGCCATATGCGCGATCCGGTGGTTAGGGGATCACGCAGGGAGCCGGATCTCCAAAATTGGGGAGCTTGGAGCCGGTCCCGTGATCCACTGCGTGGTCTGCAGCGGATCGGGAGCTTTCAATCTTTTCTGGTTGGGTTGTGTCGGGTTGGATCAGAATGGCAGGATGATGTCCATGACTTGCTGGCCGTAGCGTGGCTGCTGGACATCGGTGAGTTGACCTCTGCCGCCGTAGGCGATGCGGGCTTCGGCAATTTTTTCCGAGGCGATCGTGTTGCCTGACGAAATGTCTTCCGGCCGGACAATGCCAGCGACCAACAGTTCGCGCACCTCGAAGTTGACGCGAATTTCCTGACGTCCTTCAATCACCAGATTGCCATTGGGCAGAACCTGCAGAACGACTGCGGCGACCGTCACGGTGATGGCTTCGGAGCGGTCGATCTCGCCGGACCCTTCAGAGGTTGAATCCGATGTGGCGGCCGCCAGCGAGGATGGATCGCCGTTGCCGATCAGAGCCTTGGGAATGACGCTGGCAAGCTGGTTGCCGATGCTGCCCGACAGGCCGACATTGTCGGAATTGGTGCGCGACCGTTTCGAGGTATTGTCGATCTTGGCGCTGTCGGTGATCGAAACCTCGACGGTCAGGATATCGCCGACGCGGTTGGCGCGCTGATCCTTGAAGAAGGCGCGGGACCCGGTCTGCCACAGGGAGTTCGGGCTGTAATTGACCGGTTGCGCAGTTGGCATCGGCATCTGGACCGGTTTGTAGCCTTTTTGAGCCGTCGGGTTTTCGATGCCGGACAGGGCCGGGGCCTTGCCGATATTTTTCAGGCGATCACCAGCGCCGCAAGCGGCCAGCGAAATTGCCATCAGGCTGATTGAGAGCAAGTGAGAGAGTTTCATTATTCTGTGGCTCCCAGGGCCGCGATGCTGGTGGTGGGGGTATTGATTTGCAGAAGTCCCCGGTCAATCACTTGGGCGCGGACGATGCGGTTGGTCTGGACATTCTGGACCGAGATGATGTCCCCCTTGGCACCGCCGGTCAGGGCCTTGCCCATCATGCTCAGTGTCAGGCTGCCGGCCTTGAACAGGATCGTCACGTTGGCTGAACGCTCAACGATGTCGGGGGCAACGAAGTAGCCTTCATTGGCAATGATCCCTGCCCGCAGGGGCTGACGGGTCGCCATGCCGATGATGTCCTTGATGCTGGCCGGTTTGGCGAGTATAGCCTGCTGGCGTGGCATCGGGGTCAGGGTCACATCGCTTTCGGCAACCACCTCACCGCGGCGCATGTTGCGGGTCAGGACCGGGGCCATAACAGTTTCAATGGCCCGTCCGGTCAGACGGATGGTGCCGATATCCTCGCGGCCGCCGATGAACAGGTCGGTCGAAAAGCGACCGCTGTTGCGATCAAAGCGCAGATTGCGCAGATCAAAGGGATGTGCAACGGCAGGGGAGGCGTGCTGGTCGATGAGGCGGCTGGACAGTTCCATGTCGACCCGGCCTGAGGCTGCGATATAGCCCTTGGCCCGCAATTGCGCCTTGATGCCTTCGGTCACATCCTGCTCGGTGACCAGTTCGGAAGCGCGCCGCACATGTACGGTCTGAATGGCGCTTGGTGCGATATGGTGCAAACCGGCGCGACGGGCCGCGTCGATCACGCGCAGCGCGCTGATGGTGCCGCTTTGACCGATGGACGGGGCGCGGAAGACAGCCTTGTTGCTCAGGCTGCCTGCATTTCTGAACAGATCGCCGAGGCGAACGAGGGTCTCGGACACGGTGACATTGTCAATCAGTATGGCCGGTTCCCTGTTCTGTGCTGCCTGTTCTGCCTGTGCGGTTTGGGCGGCTTGGGCGTGACTGGTGCCTGTGAAGGACAGCAGGGCAATTGCGGAAAAGGCGAGGCTGACCCATCCTCTTCTCAGGCAGTGCTTTTTCACGATGTAAGAGAATCGTTTCATATCAATGACCTAGCGAAGGTTGGATGTTGCGGAAAGCATTTCGTCTGCTGCCTTGATGACGCGCGAGTTCATTTCATAGGCGCGTTGGGCGGCGATCAGATCGGAAATCTCGGCGACCGAGTTGACGTTTGCCATTTCCAGATGCTTTTGCAGCAAAGTGCCATAGCCTGCTGTGCCGGGGGTCGAGACCTGCGGCGCACCGCTGGCACCGGTTTCCAGATACAGATTGTCCCCCATTGCATCGAGGCCAGCTTTGTTGACGAAACGGGCAAGGGTCAGCTGACCCAGCGTCTGCACTGCGGTGCTGTTGCCGGTCGTGACCTGCACTTCCCCTTCATTGTTGATGGTGATGTCGCGGGTGTCATTGGGGAATGTGATGCCGGGCTGGACTTCATAGCCATCGACGGTGACCAGACGGCCATTGTTGTCGATCTCGAAGGAACCGTCCCGTGTGTAGCCAACCCGGCCATCAGGCATGGTGATCTGGAAGAAGCCTTGGCCCCGAATGGCAACGTCGAGCTCCTTGCCGGTATTTTCTACCGACCCCTGGGACATGATGCGCGAGGTGGCGGCGACCCGGACACCAGAACCAATCTGGATGCCAACCGGTACGGTGGTTCCTGTGGCTGAGGTCGAGGAGCCGGTCCGGCGCAAATCCTGATAGAGCAGATCCTGAAATTCGGCGCGGAATTTTTTGAAGCCAGTCGTCCGCATGTTGGCGATGTTGTTCGATGTTACTTCGACGTTGCGTTCCTGTGCCAGCATGCCGGTTGACGCAATATAGAGGGCTCTCATATCGGTTTTCCTTGTCTATTGCTGCGTCAAGCCTGAAGCTTGCCGAGTGTGTCAATCGCGTTGGAGCGCAGTTCCGAGACCTGGCTCAAGGCCTTGGCGAGGGACGTGTAGGAGCGGGTTACCTGAATCATGCGGGAAATTTCGACGACGCCTTGGACGTTGGAGCGTTCAACACGGCCGCCCAGAACGACAGGAGCATCGACAGGAACTGGGTTTTCACCGGCAAACAGTGAATATCCCTCTTTCTTGAGAGACTGCATGTCGTTGAAGGTGACAACCTGAAAGCGGCCAACCTCGCCACGATCTGATGTGATCAGGCCGTCACGGGAGATGGAGATGTTGGTGTCTTCGGTGGTGAAGAGGATCGGTCCGTCCTGACCGACGACCGGAAGGCCATCGGAGGTGACCAGCTGACCTTGCGCGTTGATGTCAAATTCACCGTTGCGGGTATACCGTTCGCCGCCCGGGCCCTGAACCACGAAAAAGGATTTTTCATCGTTGAGGGCAGCATTGACCGGATTGCCAGTGTCAACAACGGCACCGGGTGCAAACTTATGCGCGATGCGATCATCCTCGACATAGGACAGCTTGCGATCGGACGATTGAAATTCATTCATCCGTGCCACTGGCATCAGATGTTCCTTGAACATCAGATTGTCGGCCTTGTAGCCGGCAGTGTTGATGTTGGCCAGATTGTTGGCGATGACATCCATCTTGCGTCGCAAGACCATCTGTCTCGACAGGCCGATGAGTTGTGAGTTCTCCATAACCGTTAACCACTTTGCTCCCAAATGATGCGCACGCTCGCTCCCCAGCACGGTGCGTTCGGCCTATGTCTTGCATAATGCGTGCCAACTTTAAAAATGGCAGAAATGCTCGGGATGTCTTGGGTTCGATGCGTGTGGCTGGGCAGGAATGAGGGGGTGAAAATGCCTAGTGGGAAAAAGTTGCCGACTGGCCGCTGGAAAGGTTTTGTTAACCATTTTAACGCTATTTAATAAGAGTCATTAACCATGATTTATGAATCGTTTCTAATTTGGAATCGCAATGGCTGACGAAGTCGAAATTGATGAAGAAGGTGCCGAGGGCAAAGGCTCTGGTGGCAAGAAAAAGCTGATCATCATCATCGCGCTTGCGCTCGTGCTGTTGTTGGGCGGCGGCGGTGCTGCTTACTATTTTCTGATGATGTCATCCGACGAGGTGGTTGAGCCGGAGAATGATCCCAATGCAGAGCCGGAAGCAAAGGCCTATTTCTACGATCTTCCTGAGATGACTGTTAACCTGAACTCGAAGAGCCGTCGGGCGCAGTATTTGCGCATCAAGGTGTCCCTTGAGATGAACAGTCAGGAGCAGGCCCGTAGGATCGAGCCTTTTATGCCGCGGGTTCTGGATGCTTTCCAGGTCTATTTGCGGGAGCTTCGGACTTCGGATCTGGAAGGGTCTGCTGGTCTGTTCCGTTTGAAGCGGGAGCTTCTCAAGCGGATCAATGATGCGATTTATCCGGTCAAGGTGAATGATATCCTGTTCAAGGAAATCCTTATCCAGTAGGGGTTGAGATGGCTGACGACGATGATGACAGCGTAGACCTGATGGCGGACTGGGGCGCGGCTCTTGAGGAGCAGGGCGCCGGTAGTGCCGATGAAATGGCTGCGCAGTGGGCGGCCATGATCGACGAGCCGATCGATGGTGAAGAAGGGGCGTCCCGTGGCGCGGACCGCGTGCTCAATCAGGAAGAGATCGACAATCTGCTCGGTTTCAGTCTTGATGATGGCTTCGCGGGCGAGCGCAGTGGTGTCCGTGCCCTGATCGATTCCGCGATCGTTTCGTATGAACGTCTTCCCATGCTGGAAATCGTCTTCGATCGTCTGGTCAGGATGACGACCACCAGTTTGCGCAATTTTACATCCGACAACGTTGAGGTTTCGCTGGATTCAATCACTTCCATCCGGTTTGGCGATTATCTCAACTCGATCCCGTTGCCTGCGATCTTGACGGTCTTCAAGGCCGAGGAATGGGACAATCTGGGTCTGATTACGGTCGATTCCAGCCTGATCTATTCGATCATTGATGTGTTGCTGGGCGGTGGACGCGGTACGTCGGCAATCCGTGTCGAAGGACGTCCCTATACGACCATCGAGCTCAATCTGGTGCGCCAGATGATCGAGATCGTGCTTGAGGATGCGGAAGCGGCCTTTGCTCCGCTCTCGCCGGTCAAGTTCTTGCTGGAACGACTTGAGACCAATCCGCGGTTTGCGGCCATTTCACGGCCTGCCAACGCAGCGATCCTTGTTGAACTCAGAATTGATATGGAAGACCGGGGCGGCAAGATCGAATTGCTGCTGCCTTATGCTACCATCGAGCCGATTCGAGACCTTCTCCTGCAGATGTTCATGGGGGAGAAGTTCGGGCGCGACCAAATCTGGGAAGGCCATCTGGCGACAGAGGTGTTTCTGTCGGAAATCGAGCTCGATGCGGTCCTGTTTGACAAGAAAATGTCGCTGAACGAAGTGATGAAACTGGATGTCGGGCAAACCCTGATGCTGGAGACCGGACCGACAGATCCTGTCAGTCTGAAGACCGGAGGGGTTCATCTGACGGATGGTGTCATGGGGCAACATAACGGCAATATTTCGGTGCAGCTGTCCAATAAGCTCGCCAAACCAAAAATGACTCTGGCTGCGTTTGAAAAAGCGGCACAGGGCGGATCCGGAAAGGGTGAATAGATGTCTGTTGGGATGATGATTGAGTTGCTGGTGGCGCTGTTGCTCGTTCTGACAATCAGCTATTGTGTGACGCTCAATCGGCGTTTGAAGCGGTTGCGCAACGACGAGGAAGCGTTGCGGGCGACCATCGCCGAGCTGATCACCGCGACTGAAATTGCCGAACGGGCGATCCTTGGTCTGAAGGCTACCGCCGGTGACTGTGATCGCAATCTGGCTCATCGCCTGCGTGAGGCCGAACGGCTTTCCGGTGAGTTGCAGCATTATGTCGATCAGGGCGAAGGGGTCGTGGGACGCCTCGTCAAGATTTCCGACGCTGTGCGTGGTGCCGCACCAAGTCAGCCGCTCGCAGCGCCGCGTGGCTATGAATTGCCAGAGCCTGGTTATGCCAACGCTTATGGTGAGGCGGACCATTACAGCAATGCTCCGGTGGTTGAGGCAGTGGAAAGCCCGCGCCGGTTGAAGGATGTTGCTGCGGCGACGTCCGAGCGCCTGATGGCCATTCGACAAAAGAGAGGGGTTGCGGCATGACCAATCTTCGTCTGTTGCCAACCCTGTTGGTGGCCGTGACTGGATTGCTGTTCATCAAGGTGACGCATCTGGTTTTCAATAGCGATATGCTTTTTGTTTCGACTGCGCCTGCCTTGGCACAGGAGACACAGCCGGGCCAACAGGCAGCGCCTGCTGAGACCCCCGCCGATGCGCCAGCCAACACCAATGGTGCCGCGAACACAGAGGAACCCACTTCGCTGATTGAAGGGATGAAGGTGGATCCGTCCGAAAGTTCGCGCTCCGAGCTGGCTATTCTGGAGCGTTTGTCGGAGCGTCGCGAAGAGTTGGATGAGCGTGCCAAGAGCATTGAAATGCGCGAAGCCCTGCTCAATGCTGCCGAGAAACGGTTGGAAAAACGGGTCGATGAGCTCAAGGCACTGGAAGCTTCCATCAAGCAGGCCACCAGCAAGCGCAATCAGGAACAGGAAGAGGATCTTGGCAAGTTGGTGGCGATGTATCAGTCGATGAAGCCGAAACAGGCCGCGCAGATTTTCGAAGTGCTGGAACCCGGTGTCTTGCTTGAGATCGTCAAAATGATGAATCCACGCAAGGTTGCCGCCATCATGGGGCAGATGCGCGCCGATGCTGCAGGGGCTCTGAGCCTTGCGATTGCCAAGGGCAACACGCTGGAACAGGACGTCAAGAATCTCGAATCCAACACATTGCCTCAGATTGGCAACTAAGGGCGTCTGTCTTGAAGGTGTGAGCCGCTCGGACAGATCAGGCGACTACGCTCAGATGTCCCGTTTCGGGGGCATCTGATGCATCTGTTGGAAAAGCGGATGCAAAGCGGACAATATGAGATTGTGGTAAGCGACGATAAAGCATTTTCCCATATATTTGTTTCATTGCAGCTCAGTGAACTGCAGAGTGTCACCCAGTTTGTGACCACGCATCACCAGCAGGCATGAAGCGAAGAATGAGAAGGCGGAGACAGTCGATGTCCAGTTTGGATCAAGATGGTAGGATGAAGCATGCATGGTCCGAGAGGATCGGGCAGGCTTTTGGGTGCGTGATTTCGCGCAGCCAGCTGGCCTTCCTGCTCGTCTTGTCATGGTTCTTGATCCTTGCGCCTTCCCTGACGGTTGCGCAGCAGCGCGCGCCTGATCCCTCGTTGGAAGGCAGCGACAAGGGCTCGCTCGAAATTACCACGACGAGGGAAGAAGGCTACGGTCGGATCGTCCTCAACTTTGCCGGGCGCAATCTGCTGCCGGGTTATTCGATCAAGCAGAATAACAGCGTGTTTGTGGTCCGCTTTGATGAGCGGATGCAGTCCAATACAGTGGCGACCCTGGCACAAATCCTGCCCGACTATGTGACCGTTGCGCGCCTCGACCCAGATGGCAAGGGCTTGCGGATTGCCCTGAAAGAAGGGGTGCGGATCAACACGATGGAGGCTGGGGAGCGGCTGTTTGTCGACCTGCTGCCGCAAAGCTGGGCCGGGCTTCCTCCGTCTCTTCCGGCGGAGATCGTCACCGAGCTCGCACGGCGTGCGGAAGAAGCGTTGCGGTTGGCGCGCTCGCTGCAGCAGCAGGAAAGCGCCACCCGGGTGAAACCAAAGCTGGATGTCCGCATTGGCGATCATCCAACCTTTTCTCGTTTTGCCTTCATCTGGAACATTCCGTTCGACTCGACCTTTGAACGTCGAGGGGAGGCGGTCAATCTGTTCTTCAATCACCAGACCGATGTGGATCTGTCCGAGTTGCGCACGTCCCTGCCGGGACTGGTGCGCGACATGCAGATGAGCATGGAAGAGGGAAGAGCAAAATTTACGCTGATTGTTGCCAAGAATGCCGATGTACGGGCGTTTCGCGAGAACAACACCTATATTATTGATATCACTGGCGACAAGTCGCTGTTTGATGCAAAGGGCGCGGAAGAGCATGTGACGCGGGCCGTCTCCAAGCCCGGTGATACCGGTGTGCTGGTGGCCAAGGGCATCGACATGACACCACGCACAGTGACCATCGCTCCCGATGGCGCACAGATTCTCGGTGTTGCAGACGATCTGTCGGCTTCTTCGGGGCCGAGCAAACTGATCCTTGGGCCAACTGCCTCGGGCAATGTGTCCGAGCCTTTTGTTGAGCCGGTCGCCAACCAGACTGTGCCACAACCGCAACCGCAACAACAACCGGCGCAGGCTCCTGAGGCTGGTCAACCTTTGCCTCGCCCGGCGGAAGATCCAACATCGGCAGTGCCAGCGCCACAGCAGCCCGCAATGCCCCCCATGCCTCAACCGCGTGCACCATTGCAGGCGACTGAACAGGCGACTGAGGGAGATCCGATCAAGCCTCAGATGTTTCAACCGGCACCCGTGCAGCAGGTAACCAATCCGGTTCAGCCTGCGACCCAGCCAGTGCCGCAACCCCCGCAGCCTGCTGCGCCTCAAAGCACGGATGCTGCCGGGGCGACTGACGAAACGCAACCGCAGACGGCGATGCCTGCCATGGTGCGCAGCAATGCTGAACGGATGCAAGGGCAGGGTGCTGACCTGACCTCACAGAGTCTGCGCGTCGAAGCCAAGACATTTGGCCGCAGTGTGCGCCTGTTCTTCCCGTTCAAGAATCCGACGTCATCGGCAGTGTTTCGGCGTAACGGGGTTATCTGGGCAGTCTTCGATACGGTGCTGGACCTAGATGTGGCAGCAGCGCGCGAGCATTTGTCGGCTTTTTCCGATGATATCGAGGTCTGGCGTGCCGGTGCGACAGCCGTGTTGCGCATTCCGATGAAGAATCCCCGCCTCGTGACCTTTTCTCCCGAAGGCTATGGCTGGCTGCTGACTATTGGTGACATGGTGGTTGAGCCGACCAAACCGCTACATATGTCACGCACCAAGGTTAGCGACGGACGGTCGGCCATGCGGGTGAAGTTTGAACGCTCCGGCACGGTGCTGAAATTGCGCGATCCGGGTACGGGTGAGAATTTGCACGTGGTCACCGGTTTTGGTCCTGCTCGCGGCTTCGTCAAGGGGCAACGATTTGTCGATTTTACCGCCTTGATTTCCGCGCATGGCATTGCTCTGGCCGAACATGTCGATGATTTGCTGCTGGCGCGTGATGAAGGCTATGTCTATATCAGTTCGAACCGGGGCTTGACCATATCCAATGCCCAGCCTGGTGCGGCGGATGTCAGCGCCTTGACCAACAATGGCAGCCGGGTGCGGGAGACCTTTCTCAATCTCGACAAGCTAGCGGCGAAGACACCGGTACAGTTCTCGCGCAAGCGGCAGGATCTGGAACGAAAGCTTTCCAACTATACTGACTTGATGGCGATCCAGAGCCAATTGGCGCTGTCCAAGTTGCTGGTGGCCAATGGATATGCGTTCGAAGCGCTCGGGCATCTGCAAATGATTGAGGATGCCGCCCCTGAATTTGCCCGGGGCAAGGGGTTTCGAACGCTCTATTCCGCCGCGGAATTGTTTGCAGGTCGACCCGAGTCGGCCTTTCGTCGTTTGAATCATCCGGAATTCGAAAATGATCCGGATGCCTCGGTTTGGCGTGGTTTGGCGGCAGCCCGTTCGGGCCGCTGGCGCGAGGCTGACGATGCGCTGGATCTGGCGGCCACCGTGGCGCAAGATTACAGCATGAAAGTGCGGCAGATGATGCTGCTCGATGGGGTTGAGATCGCCTATCTCGATCAGCAGTTCGGCAGTGCCACGGCGGCATTGGCCGAAGTCAATCCTGCCTATCTGGATGCTCAAGGGGTGGCGCGTTACAATCTGCTGCGCGGCAAAATCGCTGTGGCCCGCAATGATGCCCAGGAAGCCTCTGAGGCGTTCAAGGCGGCGCGCGATACCAAGTATCTGCCGATTGCCAATGATGCGTGGCTGCAAGATGTCAAGCTGCGGCGTCAGGAAGACCAGATCAATGTCGATCAGGCAATTGAAGAACTGGAAGGCCTGACGACAATCTGGCGCGGTGATGAGGTGGAGTTGAATGCGCTTCGCACACTGGCGCACTATTATGTCGACAAGAAAGAATATCGCAACGCCTTTGAAACCCTGAAGGCGGCAGCCGATTCCGATCCTGCCTCCGAGATTTCGCGGGTGTTGCAGGAAGAGATGAATGCCGTCTTCTCATCGCTGTTTCTCGATGGCAAGGTCAATGAATTGTCGGCCATCAAGGCGCTGTCGCTTTATTACGATTTTCGTGAGCTGACACCTGTTGGTCGCCGTGGGGACGAAATGGTGCGGCGGCTGGCAGACAAGCTGGTCGAGGTTGATCTCCTGGATCGGGCGTCCGAGTTGTTGAAACATCAGGTGGACAACCGCCTGAAAGGCGCCGCGCGCTCTCAGATTGCAGCCGATCTGGCGTTAATCTACCTGCTTGATAGCAAGCCGAACATGGCCCTTGATACCTTGCGCCGGACACGGCAGTCCCAATTGCCTTTGTCGGTGGAACGGCAGCGGCGACTGGTGGAAGCCAAGTCGTTGGCTCAGTTGAATAAAGTTAGTCTGGCGCTTGATTTGCTGAAGCCTTTGCAAGGGGGCGATGTGGACCAGTTGCGGGCCGATATCATGTGGGATGCGAAGCGTTGGCAGGATGTGGCTGAACAGACCGAAATGATGCTGGGCGATCGCTGGAGCCTCGCTGCCGCGCTTGATGATCAGGAGCAAACCAACATTCTGCGCGCTGGCATCGCCTACAGTCTGGCAGATGACAAGCTGGGTCTTGATCGCCTGCGTCGCAAATATGCCGAGAAAATGTCAGCCACACCGGTTGCTGGTGCGTTCGATGTTGTGACGCTGCCAATTGAACGCAATGGTGAGGAGTTCCACGCTGTTGCGCAGCAAATTGCAGGCATCAATACGATGGAGCGGTTCCTTACCGAATATCGGTCCCGCTATCTGAAAGGCGATGACAGCAAATTGGCAGAGGAACAGGCTGCCCCTCCTGAAGACGTGCCTCCGGCAGACAACCCGCAAGTCTGAATGATTCAGTCGAAACTGGCCCTTTCAGTCTGCACCGGCAAAGTGCGCATGCATGCGCGTGTCTGGCGCGTGTCTGGTCCGTGTTTGGCACGTCTCTTTGCTAAGAGCCGACGAAACTCTTGACCAGAGAACCGGTGATCAGATTCCAGCCATCGACCAATACGAAAAAGATCAGCTTGAATGGTAGGGAAATCACCACAGGCGGCAGCATCATCATACCCATCGACATCAGAATAGAGGCGACCACCAGGTCGATGATGATGAAGGGTAGGAAGATCAGAAAACCGATTTCGAAGGCGCGTCGTAGCTCACTGATCATGAAGGCTGGCACCAGCACCCGAAGGCTGATTTCTTCTGGCGTGGCTGGCGGCTCCTGTTGGGCCATGTCGAGAAACAGGGCCAGATCGTTTTCCCGCACATGCTGACGCATGAAGGCATGAAACGGCACCGCAGCCCGGTCGAAGGCTTCTGGCAGTTCGATGCTTCCCTCGACCAAAGGCTGGATCCCGGTATTGTAAGCCTGCTCGAAGGTGGGGGCCATGATGAAGGCAGTCAGGAACAGGGCAAGGCTGACCATGACGGTGTTGGGGGGAGCCGTCTGTAGACCGATGGCCGAGCGCAACAGAGACAACACCACGACGATCCGGGTGAAACTGGTCACCATGATCAGGATTGACGGGGCCAGCGACAGGATGGTGATGAGGGCAACAAGCTGCATTGCCCGCTCGGTCAGGGTGAGATCATCGCCAAGGCCGATGCTGAGCTGCTGGGCCAGCACAGGATGGTTGAAGCCAATGGCCAGAAACAGCATGGCCAACAAAGCAACGCAGCCCCCTGTGAGGGCGCTGCGTTTCAGGCTTGTCAACAGAGTGCGTGTGGCTTCATTGATATTCTGACCGGGTGTCTGCGTGGTCGCGTTCTTCAGATCACTCATTTCTTGAAGTCACCTGACAACTCATTGAGCAGACGATTGATTTCATCATCGTAAGCAGACGAAGCCGGGGGCTGCTTGGATTGTGTCGGCTTTGCTTCTTCCTGCGTTGGAGCTGCCTGCTGCGGTGCATCTGGCTTTGATGCTTCCTGAGCAGAGTCTTCGGGTGCTGCGGCGACTGGTGCCGTGGTTCCGGGATCTTTGTCTGCTTTCACAGCCAGCAGGTCAGCGTCTGGCTTGGATTGTTCAGGTGCGGTGGACTGCTCTTTCGGTGCTGTGGTGCTGTCCTGCACAGGGTCAACTGATGGCTGACCTTTTTCATTCTTGTCCGCTGGATCAGGTTTGTCGCTGGAGGGGAGCTGGTCTTTTGCAGCGGATTGCCGTTGGTGGGTCTCTGGTTGGCTGGCCTCTGGTTGGCCGGGCTTTGGTTGGGTGAGTATCGGTGCCGTGCCTTGTTCTGTTGCCTTGCCTATGGACGCCGCCTTGGGCTCTGTTGCCGCAGGGGCGGGCTGGTTTGACCGAACAGATTGCGCAGACTGTTCTGCGGGTTTTGGTTCGGCCGGTTTCGTTTCCTCGCGGCTGGATGCCGCATCCTTGGGTTTGAGTGGATGCGGTGGCATGGTGGCGGTCAGATCATTTTGCCAGCGGGCCGGCTGTGGCTGAGATGGTGTCTGGATCGAGGCAGAGGGCTTGTTGTTCGCGACATCCACAGTCGGTGTGGTTGACCGTGTCTGGGCTCCATCGGACACTTTGATGGCAGGGGCCGTGCCTTTGGCCGCTTCAGTTGGTCGCGCCATAGGCTTGGGCTGAGCTGGCAAATGGGGAGCCTGTTGCGGTGTTGGACGCTGAGGTGGCACTGGCTGGGCGGTGGGCTGAGGGCGCTGCGGGGCGGGCTGCGGCGCTGCCGAACGCGGTGCCAGAGGGGCTGATTGTGGGGCTGGCTGCGGTGTGGCTTGCATCGGCTGCTGCACTGGTGGTTGCGCGGATGGCTGCGCCGGCATTGGTGGCATGATGTGATGCTCAACGAGGAAGTCATTCTCACCGCCGATCATCACCAGATGCTCCACATGATCCCGTCGCACCAGAACCAGACGGCGGCGGTGATCGACCTGCACGGCTTCGCGCACTTCAAGGCGTGGTGCGTCTCCGACCTTGCCAATGCGCGCGCCCATCATGTTTATCTTCTTCAGAATCCAGGTGAGCAATACGATCAGAAAAATGATTCCACCCAACAGAATGAGCGCCTTGATCAATGTGCCGATGTCTTCCATGACGGGCCTTCCACTCTCGAACATGCCTTATCGCGATAAAAGACATGTTGCCAATTGTGTTTACTCAACTGTCTGGCACCTCACCATCACAGGCATCAGACGCGTTACGCAAGACAGCTGCAAGGGCGGGGAAACGGGCATATCCATTGCGAATATGCGGCAGACGTCACCCCTGTTGCGAATCTGTCGATGCGCCCATTTTAACCTTTTCGAAAGATATGTCGCTTTTTTTTGCGGGCAATTTGCAAGATTTGCCGAGCTAATATCTGAGGTAAATGGCAGAAATCAGCCGCAATGGAGAAAAGTTTGGGTCACGTTAATGTCTCGTTAACCATATGGTAGGCAAAATTTGCCTGAACCAAAGTGACACCGGATGCGCAATTGGCATCCAAACCGGGATATGAAGGCAGACATGGCTGTAGGAGATCTCAAGCTGTTTTCTATGCTGCGCTCCAAGATGCACTGGCATCAGGCGCGCCAGAAAGTGCTGGCAGAGAATATCGCCAATGCCGATACGCCCGGTTACCATGCGCGTGATCTGAGCAGTTTCAAGTTTGATCGCATGCTTAAGCCCCAGCAGACGGGGGGGCTTGAAACCCGTCTGACCAATGCGCATCACCTCAAGGGGCGAGCAATCTTTCCCGATGGCACTCTGGCGGGCAAGAAAATGGATGGCTTCGAAATCACACCGGATGGCAATCAGGTGGTGCTTGAAGAGCAGATGATGAAAGTGACGGCCAACCAGATGGACTATCAGGCGGCGTCGACCCTGTACAAAAAGGGTCTTGGTATCATTCGCATGGCGTCTCGCCGCCGGTAAGGCGCGAGATAGGCCTATGGTTCGGCGTTGGCCGAAAAGGTGGAGAGTGAAATGGATTTTCTTAGATCGATCATGATCGCCGCGTCTGGGCTGAAGGCGCAAAGTGGTCGTATGCGGGTGATTTCGGAGAATATCGCCAATGCGGACTCCACGGCACGGCAGGCGGGCGGAGATCCCTATCGTCGGCAGATCCCGACTTTCAAGTCGCATTATGACCGCGAGATCGAAGCCAAAACGGTCGATATGGGACGGGTTGTCACCGACAAATCCGATTTTCGGACACGCTATGAACCGGGCCACCCGGCTGCGGATCCCAATGGCTATGTGAAGCTGCCCAATGTCAATTCGCTGGTTGAAGTGACCGACCTGCAGCAGGCGCAGCGCAGCTATCAGGCCAACCTGAATGTGGTCTCTGCAACGCGCAGCATGATCACCAAAACCATCGACATTCTCAAGGCCTGACACCCTCGGGTGCCGTATGGCATCGCTTCTCTTTTCGATTTAGCAGCCCCATGTTGGGCAAGCGAGACAGACAATGCTCAACACCTCTTTGACCGCAGCGAACGCTTATAGTCTAGCCCAGAAGCTGACGAATCAGACACAATCGGACCAGACGCTGCAGAAGGCGGCCGATGCCAAGCCGGATTTCGGTGCCATGGTCAAGGATGGTGTCACCGGGGTGCTGGACAAGGGGCAGGTCGCCGAGAAGACTGCAACCAACATGTTGCATGGCAAGGCGGATGTGGTTGACGTGGTCACAGCCGTTGCCGAAACCGAAGTTGCACTGGAAACCATGGTGTCGGTTCGGGACCGGGTGATCTCTGCCTATGAAGAAATCATGCGGATGCCGATCTAGGCAGGTTTGATATCGGGTCGGGTTTCGGCAGATCTTGTGGGCGGGCCATGGTGGCGCGCCCATGCTTGTTGGATCACGATAGGCTAGGAGAAACCGGCAATGACCGGACCTGAGATGCTCGATATTGCCCGCGAGGGGCTTTGGGTGATGCTGAAGATTTCCGGCCCCATCATGGTGGTCGGGCTGATCGTCGGTGTGGTGATCGCTCTGTTCCAGGCTCTGACGCAAATTCAGGAAATGACCCTCGTTTTCGTTCCCAAGATCATCGCCATTTTCATAGCGTTGATGATTGCACTTCCCTTCATTGGGGCCACCCTTGGCACTTTCACGCAGTTTCTGATGGAGCGGGTCATTTCTGGCTAACCTTGGGGGGCGTAGATCTGCCCTCAGGCCGGATCCTCATTTGCGCATGACACTCGATATCCTACCGCAAACCGCCTACATCTTCTTTCTGATCTTTGCGCGGGTCGGAACGCTTTTCATGATCCTGCCTGCCTTCTCCGAGCAGGCTGTGTCGGTCCGGATCCGTCTTATTCTGGCGCTGATGATGTGCCTGCTTTTCTATCCCCTTGTCTCAGGCAACTACGGCTCTGTGCCTGCCAATTTCTATGCCCTTGTCGCAGCAATGGGGATCGAGATCCTGATTGGGGTTTTTCTGGGGCTGTCGGTGCGTCTGGTGATGGCTGCCTTGCAGATTGCGGCGACAACAATCGCCTTTCAGCTGGGTTTGAGTTTTGCCATGGGGCCGGATCCGAGCACGGGTCAGCAGACGGTGCAATTGGGCCGCTTCATGGGCACGTTGGCGGTGGCGCTGATTTTCACGACCAACCTGCATTATCTGATGATCGGGGCAATGCTCGACAGTTACACGCTGTTTCCGGTCAATCAGATGCTGCCACTTGGGGACATTGCCGAATATGCGATTGAAGTGGTTGCCACCTCCTTCGTCGTGGCGCTGAAGATGTCGGCACCCTTCATTGTCTATGGTATGATCTTCCAGTTCGGGCTTGGTCTGCTGTCACGCCTGATGCCACAGTTGCAGGTCTACTTTATTGCTATGCCTGCCAACATTTTGGTTGGTACAATGCTCTTCATGATTCTGTTGGTGAGCCTGATGAACTGGTATATGGGGCACATCGAGGCCGTGCTCGGCAATTTTGTGGCGCGCTGACTGCACATGCGACGCGCTTGAGCCGTGCAGACAGGCTAGGAGGCTGCTATGGCCGAAGAAAATGATGATGCTGAAAAGTCGGAAGAGCCGACACAGAAGCGTCTGGACGACGCGCACAAGAAAGGCGATGTCGCCAAAAGTCAGGAAGTCTCTGCCTGGTTCTCTATGATGGGCACCGGGCTCGTCGTGGCTGTGCTGGGCACCTATATCGCCGGTGGTGTGGCGAGCAATCTGAAGGGCTTTTTCGAGCATTCCCACGAATTGTCGATCGAAGGTGGCGTGCTGGCGCGGCTATGGAATGATGTCGGCTATACCTTGCTCGGTTTTCTGATTCTGCCCATGATTGCGCTGCTGGTCATGGCCATTTTTGGCAATCTGGTGCAGCACAAATTTGTATTTTCAACCGAACCCATGAAGCCGAAGCTGTCGAAAGTGTCGCCTGCCAGCGGCGCAAAACGGCTTTTTTCCGGCGAAAGCCTGATCAATTTTGTCAAAGGATTGTTGAAGCTGGGTATCGTGACGACCCTGCTTGTGCTGATTCTCTATCCGCAGCGTGACAAGCTTGATGTAATCATCGGGCTCGATCCGACCCAATTGCTGCCGATGGTGCGCGACCTTGCCTTGCAGCTGATCATCGGTGTGATCGTCGTCATGACGGTGTTGGCGATTGCCGATTACATGTACCAACGCAACAAATGGTTCGAAAAACAGAAAATGTCGGTCCGCGAGATCAAGGAAGAGTTCAAGCAGCAGGAAGGTGACCCGGCGGTCAAGGCCAAGCTGCGGCAGCTGCGTATGGAACGCAGTCGCAAGCGGATGATGGCTGCGGTGCCCGAAGCTTCTGTGGTGCTGACCAACCCGACCCACTATTCGGTTGCCCTGAAATATGAAGATGGCATGGGCGCACCGGTCTGTGTTGCCAAGGGGGTTGACGAGACGGCGTTGCGCATTCGCGAGGTCGCCAAGGAACATGACATTCCGATTGTCCAGAATCCACCTTTGACGCGCGCGCTCTATGCAACAGTGGACATCGAAGAAGAAGTGCCTGAAGAGCACTACAAAGCGGTTGCAGAAGTGATCGGCTATATTATGAAATTGAAGAATCGGCAAAGCTGGTCTAATCGCAGACCATAACCGAGACGGGCATTCCCGACACGCTCAGTCGCTAGGCACAGCGTGCGTGTGAGGGAGAAAGAAACATGGGATCGAGCCACAGGCCCGATCGTCAAGATGAGCCGGATGCAGGGCAGGGGTAGATCCAAATGGGCAAACACGTGAGCCAGAGCGGGCCATCCGCAGCCATGATCGATCACGAAGAACGGTCAGGCAGCGTCAAGGGGTTGCTGCTATTGGCGTTGTTCCTCGTTGGGGTGGCTGCGTCTCTCGTCTTTTTCAAGGGCCAGTTCGGTGGCCAGTTACAGCTTATTTTCCTCAGTTTGCTGGCCGGGATCGGTATTTTGGCACTGTTGGGTCTGGCTGTCGGTCTGTTGCGGTTTGGTAGCTCTCAGCCCGCACCTCATCTGACGCGGCAGTTCGTTGACGCCATGACCGATGGGGTTGTGGTCTGTGACGCCAAGGACCGGATCGTCTATGCGAATGCCGAATATGCACGGCTGACAGGAGCGGAAAATGCTGATGCGATCCGCTCGATCGAGCGCAGTTTTGCCGGGGAACCGGATGCCGCCGAGGCCATTTATCGCCTGTCCGAAGCCGTGCGCGATGGCCGGCCAGCGATGGAAGAGTTCCGTCTTTTCAAAAATCCCGCCGGGGCTGATGCTGCGGATGTCAGCCCGCAGGCCCGCTGGTACCGGATCAAGGTGCGGGCTCTGAATGACTTGGAGAGCGGCGGTGCCAAGCAGGCCCTGTCGGTCTGGGAGGTCTATGATATCACACGGGATCGGGAGCGGCAGGAGAATATCTTTCAGGAATTGCAGCTGGCGATCAACTATCTCGATCACGCACCAGCCGGTTTCTTCTCCTCTGAGCCAGATGGCCGGATCGTCTATATGAATGCCACCCTGGCAGACTGGCTGGGCTATGACCTCACGCAGTTCGAGCCACGCCACCTCAATCTCAACGAACTGGTATCCGGCGATGGGACTGCTTTGCTGGATGCGGCAAGCAATGCGCCAGGCATGCCGAAAACCGAGATGCTCGATATCGATCTGGTCAAGCGCAATGGTCACAGTCTGCCAGTGCGGTTGATGCATCGGGTGCCTATGGCCTCTGATGGGACGGCCGGAGCGTCTCGGACCTTGGTGCTCAATCGCAGTCCGGGCGAGGATATTTCCGAGGAGTTGCGGGTTGCCGAGGTGCGCTTTGCCCGTTTCTTCAACAATACCCCGATTGCCATTGCGGCGATGACCAGCGAAGGGCAGGTGGTGCGCACCAACGCGCCGTTTGCCCGGTTATTCTCTTCGGTCGTGCCTGGTGAGCGCGGGGATGTCGATGAGCAGACCCCGACCATTCACAGTCTGGTGGTTGAGAAGAACCGGGCCGAGCTGTCTGCCCGGATGGATGAGGCTTTGAGCGGCAAGAGCCATATTCTGCCGGTGGAATGCGATCTCGCAGAAGATGAAAGCCGGACGGTCCGTTTCTTCCTCTCCGGGGTCGAGGATAGTGAAGCGGATGACGAGAAGGTCATTGTCTATGCGCTGGAAACCACCGAGCAGCGGGCGTTGGAAGTCCAATTCACCCAGAGCCAGAAAATGCAGGCCGTTGGTCAGCTGGCCGGTGGGGTGGCACACGACTTCAACAACGTTCTGACCGCAATCATCGGTTTTTCCGATCTGCTGCTGGCCAGCCATCGGCCAAGCGATCCGTCCTTCCAGGACATCATGAATATCAAGCAGAATGCCAACCGCGCGGCGTCACTGGTGCGGCAGTTGCTGGCCTTCTCGCGCCGTCAGACCTTGCGGCCTCAGGTGCTGGAGCTTGGTGATGTGCTGGCCGATCTGTCGATCCTGCTGGATCGTCTGTTGGGTGAAAAAGTCGATCTCGACATGGTGCATGGCCGTGATCTGTGGCCGGTCAAGGCCGACCTCAACCAACTCGAACAGGTGATTGTCAATCTGGCGGTCAATGCGCGCGATGCGATGCCCGATGGGGGGCAGTTGACCATCCAGACCCGCAATCTCATCGAGGCCGAAGCTGCCGAGATGCCTTATACGCAGCTTGAGCCATCCGACTATGTTCTGCTCGAAGTGCTTGATAGCGGTACGGGCATCCCACAGGATATCCGGGACAAGATTTTCGAGCCATTCTTCTCTACCAAGGATGTGGGCAAGGGAACCGGGCTTGGCCTGTCCACCGTTTATGGCATCGTCAAGCAGACGGGCGGCTTCATCTTCCTTGAAAGCGAGATGGGGCAGGGCACGACCTTCCGCATCTTCCTGCCGCGCCATGTGGAAGAGGCAAAGGCGCTGACCGGGTTGTCGGACACCGACGCTTTGGAAGGCGTTGCTGTGGAAGAAGATCTGGGCTTGGCCGAAGCGCCACCGGCAGAGACCGATGCTGTGACCGATCTGACCGGCAGTGCCACCATTCTGTTGGTCGAGGACGAAGAAGCGGTGCGAGCCTTTGCTGCGCGCGCCTTGGCCTCACGTGGTTACAGTGTCCATGAAGCGGGATCCGGTGCCGAGGCACTGGAATTGATCGAGGAAATCGAAGAGAAGGTCGATCTGGTGGTGTCCGACGTGGTGATGCCGGAAATGGACGGACCGACCATGCTCGGTGAGCTGCGCAAGAAACGCCCGGATCTCAAGGTGATCTTTATGTCCGGCTATGCGGAGGAGGCTTTCCGCAAGAATTTGCCGGACAATGTGGAATTTGGCTTCCTGCCAAAACCCTTCTCACTGAAGCAATTGGCGACCAAGATCCGCGAAGTGCTCGATGCCTGATCGGGTTGCCTTCAGGCACATCCCTTATGAAAAAGCCCGCCAGCAATCAAATGCTGGCGGGCTTTTGTCTTTTTGTTGCGTGGCGCGATGGATCAGGCTTTCAGACCTTTGGCAATCCGTGCGGCCAGTTTGGCGTTGTTCTTGACCAGAGCAATGTTGGTCACAAGGCTCTCACCGTTGGTCAATTCCTTGATGCGGGACAGCACGAAGGGGGTGACGTCCTTGCCCGAAACATTGCGGCGGTTGGCTTCATCAATGGCTTCGATGATGTCGCTTTCCATTTCGTTGCGTGGAATTTCGCTTTCGGCTGGCACCGGATTGGCGACCATCATGCCACCTTCAAGGCCCAGAGTGGCGCGCATTTTATATAGGGCTGCGATCTGTTCGGGTTCATCAAGGCGCATCGGACAGGCCTCACCACTCTCGCGGGACCAGAAGGCCGGGAACTCGTCAGTGCCGAAGCCGACCACGGGCACGCCAAGGGTTTCGAGCAACTCGAGGGTTTTGGGGATGTCGAGCAGAGCCTTGACGCCAGCGGAGACAACCATCACCGGGGTCTTGGCCAATTCTTGCAGGTCGGCGGAAATGTCGAAGCTCTCCTCGGCCCCGCGATGGACACCGCCAACGCCACCGGTGGCGAAGGTTTCGATGCCCGCCTGTGCCGCGCAGATCATGGTGGCGGCAACCGTGGTCGAGCCACTTTTGCCAGCAACCAGCGCATAGGCAAGATCGGCGCGGGACAGTTTCAGGATATCATCGCGCTGGGCCAGATGTTCGATCTGTTCGCGGGTCAGGCCGACTTCAATCACCCCGTCGAGAATGGCGATGGTGGCAGGGCATGCCCCTTCGGTCCGGATGATGTCTTCGACATCCAAGGCCGTGCTGACATTTTCCGGGTAAGGCATGCCATGGGTGATGATGGTCGATTCAAGGGCGACAATCGGCTGGCCTGCGTCACGGGCGGCCTGCACTTCGGCGCTGAATTTAATTGGGAGACTTGCCATTTTGTTGCTCTTTCTTGGTTGGCTTGATTGACTCAGGATTGGGGTTGGCTGGCGGGAATGTCTGCGAGACAGGCCTCCAGCATGGTGCGGGACAGAAGATCCGGGACCGATTGTTCGCTCATCAAGGCAAGGCTTGCGCCCGCCATGCCATAAGCAAGAGCCTGTTGCAGATCCCGTCCCAGCAATAGCGCATGGAGTGTGCAAGCGGTCAGGCAATCGCCAGCACCGTTCGATGAGGTGACCTTGACCGGCGGGGCTGGCAGGCTCCAGACTTTGTCGCCTTGCCAGGCGGTGACGCCCGCATTGCCCTTGGTGATGACGCCAGAAGTGACGCCGATGTCGCGCAGGATGTCAGGCAAGGCAGCAAGGTCGGCAAATTCATCGGCAAGGATTGCGGCTTCGGCTTCATTGCAGAAGAGAAGGTCGACTCCATGCAGCGCTTCGGCCACCCGGTTGGCTTTTGGGCCGGAGACGGCACAGACGGCAAAGAGATGATCGCCCTTTGCCTCGGCGATGCGCAGCAGGGCGTCTGTCGGCAGATTGGTGTCGGCGAGAATGCGGGTTGGCTTGGTCAGACGCGACAGGGCGTGGGTAATCTGATCGGCTGGATAGCTGTCATAGATGCCCATATCGGCAATGCCAGCAATCAGCGAGCCATCGCGATCCTCGATTGCGGTATAGGTCGCGCTGGTTAGATCCGGATTGCGGGTGGCCAGTGACATGTCGATGCCCTGCTGCTGCAATTGTTCCAGCAACAGGGTGGCGTCGATGTCCTCGCCGCTGATGGTCGAAAGCGCGACCTTCCAGTCAAGGCGGGCCAGAGAGCGGGTGATGTTGCCCGCGACACCGCCGACGGTGCGCTTTAGCGAGCCGGGATTGGATTGGCCGAGCTCAAGGCGTGCGCGTGAGCGGCCAATGCGGTCCATATGGGCACCGCCAACCACGAGAATGTCAGGATGGTTGTCGGGCGAAAAAGTGACTTGCATGAGAGTGGCTCATTGGGAATGCGGGATGGACTGCGGTCTGGCTTTGGCAGGGTGCCTAGGGCCGATGCTCTGTCCTTGCGATCAAACAGAGTGCACCATACTGACTGATGGCAACAAAGGCCAGCCCAAAGCAAGGACTCCACAAACATGAAAAAGCCGTCGCCCGAGATGAGGATGGCGACGGCTTGGTCAGGCTTCTATCAAGAGGCCCTTGCAGGGAGGGAGACATCCCCGCAGCATTAAGGCTTATTCCATTACAGGAATGGAGAATTCGCCACCTTCCTTGATGCCCGATGGCCACCGGGCCGTCACGGTCTTGGTGCGGGTATAGAAGCGGAAGGCATCCGGGCCATGCTGGTTCAGATCGCCAAAGCCGGACTTTTTCCAGCCACCAAAGGTGTGATAGGCGAGCGGCACAGGGATTGGCACATTGATGCCGACCATGCCGATATTGATACGGTTGGCAAAGTCACGGGCCGTGTCGCCATCACGGGTGAAAATGGCGGTGCCGTTGCCATATTCATGATCCATGGCGTAACCGATGGCTTCTTCATAGGTCTTGGCACGGACGCAGGAGAGAACCGGGCCGAAGATTTCTTTCTTGTAGATATCCATGTCGGTGGTCACCTTGTCGAACAGGTGCGGGCCAACGAAGAAGCCATTTTCATAGCCTTGTAGCTGGAAGTCGCGGCTGTCGACGACCAGTTCGGCCCCTTGCTCGACTCCGGTTTCGATCAGACGAAGGATATTTTCCTTGGCGGCTGCGGTGACGACCGGACCGTAATCGACATCATCGCCTGCCGTGTATGGGCCGACTTTGAGTTTTTCGATGCGTGGCACCAGTTTTTCGATCAGTTTGTCGGCGGTCTCTTCACCCACGGGTACGGCAACCGAGATGGCCATGCAGCGTTCGCCAGCAGCGCCAAAGCCTGCGCCGACCAGCGCATCGGCCGCCTGATCCATGTCGGCATCGGGCATGATGATCATGTGGTTTTTCGCGCCGCCGAAGCACTGGGCGCGTTTGCCGGTTTCCGCTGCGCGGGTGTAAATGTAGTGAGCGATCGGCGTGGAGCCGACAAAGCCGACCGCTTCAATGGTCTCATTATCGAGGATCGCGTCAACGCTTTCCTTGTCGCCATTGACCACCTGCAGAACCCCATCGGGCAGACCGGCTTCTTTGAGCAATTCTGCCAACATCAGCGGCACGGACGGGTCGCGCTCGGATGGTTTGAGGATCATGGCATTGCCGGCAACCAGCGCCGGGCCCATTTTCCAAAGCGGAATCATGGCCGGGAAGTTGAACGGTGTGATGCCTGCGACGACGCCCAATGGCTGGCGCATGGAATACATGTCAATGCCCGGACCGGCGCTGTCGGTGAACTCGCCTTTGAGCAGGTGGGGCGCACCAATGCAGACTTCGATCACTTCGAGACCGCGCTGCACGTCGCCTTTGGCATCAACAAAGGTCTTGCCATGCTCGGAAGACAGCTTCTCGGCCAGCTTGTCCATGTCGCGGTTGATGAGAGAGACGAATTTCATCATCACGCGGGCACGTTTCTGCGGGTTCTGGGCAGCCCATGCTGGCTGTGCCTTGGCGGCGGCGTCGACTGCTGCGTCAAGCTCCGCCTTGGTGGCCAGTGCGACTTTGGCCTGCACTTCACCGGTCGCAGGGTTGTAAATGTCGGCGAAGCGTCCGGACGTGCCGGAGACAAGCGCACCATTGATGAAATGACCGATTTCACGTGTCATTGGGGGGATCCTCCCTTAAATGTCGATTTGCGTCTTCATGTCGCTGCCTGATGCAGCTTTTTGTTGTTGATTGCCGTTTGGCTGTATTTTGCCTCGACAAAAATAAATATCAATAGTCGCAAAGTCTCATCGGATGTGCAAAAATTAAAGTAATGAAGGTAAGGCACTCTATTGCAAGGGAAAGCTGTTGCGATGAACTGGGATGATGTGAGGATTTTTTTGGCGGTTGCGCGGGCAGGGCAGATCCTGCAGGCCGCGCGCAGTCTGGGGGTCAATCATGCCACGGTGGCGCGGCGCATCACGGCGCTGGAAGAATCACTCCATGCCAAACTGCTCGATCGGCGCACAACCGGGTGTGTTCTGACCCCGGAAGGGGAGGACTTCCAGCTCGCTGCCGAGCGAATGGAAGCGGAAATGGATGCGGCGCGAGCGAGCATTGGAGAGACCAATATCGATGTCTCGGGCGTGGTGCGGATCGGGGCACCGGATGGTTTCGGGGTGGCCTATCTGGCCCCAAGGCTGGCGCCGTTGCTGGATCGCTATCCGCATTTGACCATCCAGCTGGTGCCGGTGCCGCGGACCTTTTCGATCAATCGGCGCGAAGCGGATATTGTCATCACGGTGGATCGTCCGTCGGTGGGGCGGCTGGTGGCGCGCAAGCTGGTGGATTATAGCCTTGGGCTTTATGCCTCGCGGGATTATGTCGCCCGGCATGGCATCCCGGTGAGCCGCGAGGCGCTGGCGTCACACAGGCTGGTGGGCTTTGTCGAGGATCTGATCTATAGCCCGTCGCTCAATTATGCCGGTGAGATGATGAAAGGCCAGAGTGCCCAGTTTGAATGCGCCAGTGCTTTGGGGCAGACGGAGGCCGTGCGGGCCGGGCTGGGGATCGGCATTCTGCATGGTTTCATGGCGCGGGAGGATGACAATCTGGTTGAAATCTTGCCCCAGCATGCGATTCAGCGGGCCTATTGGGCGGTTTATCACGAAAGCACGCGGCGGTTGGCGCGGATTCAGGCGGTGTCTGATTATATCTATCGGTTGGTGGAAGAGGAGCGGGCGATCTTTCGTTGAGGGGAAGCAAAGGCGGGAAAAATTGGGTTTTGCAAGCGATCCCGGTCTCCCTGTCGCTTTTTAAAATGGCCGTGATCACGAAAATGCGATTAGGCCATTGGTAACAATTCGAGCTGTGGTGGATTGCCATATCTGCCAATCGTTTGATAGGCTTTCAGAAAACAACGAGCCTCTGGTCGGCAGCGAGTGGTGATCAAGAGGTCGGAGGGGACACTCGCGGAGAGAGATGATGGCACCTAGCACCTATCAAGGACCACGCGCCGATATTGAGGAACCAAGCCAACTCAGCATGTCTCAAGACGCAAGATTGGCATTTGAAAAGGCCTATTCCCAAACCGTGATTCAGGATGTCCTCGAGCAAAAGAGCGCCGAGATCTTCACCATCACTGCCAGCATGACGCTGGCCGCGGCGGTGGCGGAATTGTCTGCACGCAAAATTGGCAACATGCCAGTGATCAATCACAATGGTGGCCTTGTCGGAGTCTTGTCCGAGCGCGACGTGATTGCTGCGACCGCAGAATTGGGCGACATGGTGATGCATGATCCGGTGTCGGCCCATATGACGGCCAATCCAGAAACCTGCTCTAGTGAGGATCGGGTTCTGGATGTGATGGATCGGATGACCAAGGGGCGGTTTCGTCATATGCCCGTCATGGATGGTGACGAACTGGTCGGGATGATTTCGATCCGCGACATGGTTATCCATCGGGTGCAGGAAGTGGAATATGAGAATCTGCGCCTCAAGCAATTGATGGTTGGCTAAAGCCCCCAATAGGATCGAAATTGGGCCGCGGGGCAGACTTGCTCCGCACCCTTGACGCGGATCGGGGTGATCTGCCTCTCAGGTTGTGGCGTATGGAGTGCGAAAGGATTTTCGCGCTCATGGCTGACAATTCCAAAGACCTCAAAGACCTCAAATACAATGATACCTGCAAGCGGATCTGGATCATCGGCGCCAGTTCTGGCATTGGACGGGCCTTGGCGCTTGGCTATGCCAGAGCGGGGCACCGGGTCGTGGCCAGTGCGCGGCGGGCTGAACAACTCGAGGCTTTGAGCGATCAGTCCGATCGCATTGAGGCGCTGCCGCTGGACGCAACCAGAATTGAGGATCTGCGCGCGGCGGTGGACGATCTGTCTGTGCGCGATTGTCTGCCGGACCAGACGATCTATTGCGCGGCAATCTATCAACCCGGTGGCATTAGCGCCCTGAGCCATGCCGCAGCCTCGGACCATATGGCGGTGAACTATCTTGGCGTAGTTGCGCTGATCGAGGCCCTTCTGCCTGCCTTGAAAGAGCGCGGAGCGGGCAGCATTGCCATCACTGCGTCTCTTACTTCCTATTGTGGCTTACCCAATGCGGCGCTTTATGGACCGACCAAGGCGGCATTGCTCAGTCTGTGCGAAACTTTGCGACCGGAGGTGGAACAGATGGGCCTGCGACTGCAGGTCATCAATCCGGGTTTTGTGACGACAAGGCTGACCGAAATGAATGACTTCGAAATGCCTTTTCTGATGGACGAAGAGGAAGCCGCTGAGCGGATCATGAAGGGGTTGGACGGGAAGCGGTTCGAGATTGCCTTTCCCTCGCGGATGGCATGGCTGCTGCGCCTGCTCAGCTGGCTTCCCTATGGTCTTTATTTCACCCTGATGCGGAGGATGGCCAAATGAGCGACAGAAAAGATCGTCGACGTCAGATTGCCGGGCAATATGCCCACTATTTTGAAACGCTCACGTTGGACCGGGCCGGGGATATTGCAGCATTGCTCAGCGAGGATGTGCATTTCATAGACCCGTTCAACGATGTGCGGGGCAGAGATCAGGTCGTCCGGCTGGTTGAGAAAATGTTCGAGGATGTTGAGGATCCTCGCTTCGATATTCTCGATCTCGCCTGGACAGATGAGCTTTGTCTGATGCGCTGGGACTTTTATTGCAATGTCAAGGTGATCGGGGCCTGGCATGTGCGCGGCATGACCGAATTGCAGTTCAACGAGGAGGGGCTGATTTGCGCCCATTATGACTATTGGGACAGTGGTCGGCATTTCTATGGTCGGCTGCCGGTGATTGGCCCTCTTCTGCGTTTCCTCACTCGCAAGGCGCGGCTGGGCTCTTGAGCCATTTTCAAGGACGAAAAAAAAGGGGAGGCATTTGCCTCCCCTTTTTGGTGTGCACTCAAGCGGGCTTTCTGAAGCTATAGAGGCCCACATCGATGGTGCCATTTTCAAAGCCGGCCTCGCAATAAGACAGATAATAGAGCCACATCCGGCGAAAACGCTCATCATAGCCAAGGGCGGCAATCTTTGGCCATGCGGCAAGGAAGTTTTGTCGCCAGCGGGCCAATGTTTTGGCATAGTCGGCACCGAATATATGCTGCTCGACCAGTTCAAGCCCGGCCTGTTCCGCATGCTCTTTCATCAGGCCTTTGGTCGGCAGCATACCACCGGGGAAAATATAGGTCTGGATGAAATCGGCGCTGCGGCGATAGCGTTCATATTGGTCATCATGGATGGTGATGGCCTGAATGGCCGCCTGTCCGCCGGGTTTGAGACGGTCACGCAGACATTGGAAATAGACCGGCCAATTTTCCTCACCAACCGCTTCGATCATTTCGATTGACACAATGGCATTATAGGTGCCCGTCTCGTGGCGATAGTCACGCAAATGGAATCGGGCGCGGTCGCTGAACTCTTTGGTCTCGGCCCGCACGGTGGAATAGGCAAGCTGTTCGCGCGACAGCGTCAGGCCATCCACTTGGCATCCGGCGTCGGTTGCACGTTCGGCAAAGGCGCCCCAGCCGCAGCCTATTTCGAGGATATGGTCGCCCTCCTTGGCGTTGCACATGGCAAGGGCCTTGTCGAACTTGCGCCATTGGCTGATGGCCAGATCCTCGCCCGCCTTGACCCCGAGCGCTGAGGAATAAGTCATAGTGCGGTCGAGCCACAGGTCGTAGAAGTCGTTGCCCAAATCATAGTGATAGGCAATGTTGCGGCGACTGCCCTTCAGGCTGTTGGCGCGACTGAGATGCTTCAGGCGGGCAAACAGATGGGCGACCGAGCCTCGTGCCCGGATGGCTTCGAAGATCGCCCGGTTTTTCAGGCAGATGTCAAACAGGGTTGTCAGATCATCGCAGGACCATTGGGCATCCATGTAGCTTTCGGCAAGGCCAAGCGGTCCGCGCGACAGGATACGCCATAGGGTGGCATGCTGATGCACGGTCACATGGGCTGTCGGGCCGTCCGGACTGCCTGCTCCATAGACCAGATGGCCGCCAGACGGCAGCGTGATTTCGATGCGGCCATGCTCAAAGTGCTTAAAAAGCGGGGTGAGCATTTTGTGCCAGAGGCGACACAGCCATGTGGGCAGCTTGGGCAGCGCGAGATGAGGAGCCTGCGGGAGTGGGGGATTGAGCAAGTCGTTTTCCATGGTCATGAAAGGGGTCCTTTCCCGGCAGGGGTCGGTGTAAGATTGGTTACGGGCTGGCTGGGCAGTGGTGGGCGTTTGTGAAAACGTGCCCCCTTCAGCCACAATTTCAGCGCTTCGAAATGGATCGCGGCAAGGATCTTCCAACCACCCTGCCAGAGCATGCCAGCCAGACGCAGCAAGGTGCCGGTGGTCAGCGGTTGGCGCTTGGCGGCAAAGGAGGCGGTCAGCGAGGCCGGTTGGTTGCCGGACATGGTGATCTGATAGTTTGCCTTCTCGTCGGGCAGGCGCATGACAAATTCATAATGGCCGTCCATCGCAAGAAACGGGGAAACATAGAATTTTTTGTCTCCGCCATGGCGCAGACGGGAATCGGGACCTGTCTCGATCGATGACTGATCCACGCGATAAAGATAGTGATGACGCTGACCAAAGGTGTTGCGAACCTGATAGAGAATGGCCTGCAAGTGGTCGTTTTCATCGCAGCAAAAAAAGATCGACAAGGGGTTGAAGGCGTGGCCGAGAAAGCGCGGGAAGGCCAGCAGTGAGATGCGCGTGGGCAGTACCTCTTGCAGCTCGTATTGACCGGATGTCCGCAGGCAATGCAGCACGAATCCCTCCAGCGACGGAAAGCCTTCATCCATGTGATCTGTCTCATGAAAAGAGAAGAGATTGAAGCGATTGATCGAGAAGAAAGGCGAAGCCTTGGCCGCGTCATCCATCCGGTGGAGCGGCAGCAGCAGGCAGGCCACTCTATAGACCAACCGATGATCGGCCTGACCCTGCCGCACATGGCTGACGTGACCGCGATAAAGGCAAGGCTCAGGGCTGAACTGCAAGGAGTGCGCGTTGCTCATTCTGCCGCCGCCTTTCGTGCTTGCGGCGTGAAGGGGGCAAGGCGATCCAAGCCGGACGCGCTGAGGTGAATGCGGCCCGATGGATTGTCCACTTGCCATGGTCGCGCCATGCCGCCCAATTGCTCGGCGACCGCAAGGCCGGATTGCAAGCCATCTTCGTGGAAGCCATAGCCGAAATAAGCGCCGCAAAACCAGGTGCGCTTTTTGCCCTGAAGGGTCCAGAGATGCTTCTGGGCCACCATCGCTTCCAGCGAATAGACCGGGTGATGATAAATGCTTGAGCGCAGGATCGAGCCCTCTGCGGGCGGGGTGATCGGGTTGAGGGTGACGAACAGGTTCTGCTCGGTTTGCAGAGGCTGGAGGTTGTTCATCCAATAGGTGACGGACAACTGACCCTGTTCTGCCTCTTCTTCATTATGGCTTTGCTGCAAATAGTTCCAACTGGCCCAGGCAGCCTTGCGTCGGGGCATCAGGCGGGAATCTGTATGCAGAATGGCAAGATTGCGCTGATAAGGAATTGCGGAGAGCAAAGCCTGTTCCTCGGCGCTAGCATCGCCGTTGCCGGAAGACAGAATGCGCAGCGCCTGATCGGAATGGCAGGCCAGCACCACATGGTCATAGCGCTTCTCGGTCCCGTGGCGGGTATAGAGCGTCACCGAGCCGGGGCGGCGGTCGATTTCCGCAATGGCGGCATTGAGGTGGATCTCACCTGAAATGCCAGCGGCCAGCCGGTCGACATAGGCGCGAGATCCGCCGGGGACTGTGCGCCATTGCGGTCGGTCCCGAAACTGGACGAGGCCGTGATTGACACAGAACCGCATGAAGGCGGAGAAAGGGAATTTCAGCATTTGTTCGGATGGCACCGACCAGATGGCAGCCCCCATGGGCATCAGATGCTCACGAATGAAGACCTCGGAATAGCCTTTCTCCGAGAGATAAGCGCCAAGGGTGACGTCAAGGTCCGGGTTGGCGGCAAACTCTTCGGTGGCTTCGGCATAGAAGCGGCGGATGTCAGCAAGCATTTTCAGAAAACGCGGATTGAGCATGTTGCTCGGCTTGGCAAACAGGCCGCGCAGACCGGTGCCGGAATATTCCTGCTTGCCATTCGCCAGCGAGACCGAGAAGGACATATCGGAATCTGCTGTCTCGACGCCAATATGATCAAACAGGGCAGTTAGGTTGGGGTAGGTGTGCTCATTATAGACGATGAAGCCGGTATCCACGGCGACGGGGGCACCATTGAGCTCGATCTGTTGTGTATTGGCGTGTCCGCCAAGGCGATCGTCCTTTTCAAACAGGTCGACTTTGTGATTGTGCGATAGTAGCCAAGCTGCGGACAACCCCGCTACCCCTGATCCGATGACTGCGATATCCATCTGTTTCTCCGAGCGTTTTACCCTTATTCGAAGACCCGCCTTCATCAGATCACCGAAATCGAATGCAATCATTAGGCGATAAGTCGTAGACGACCTGTTCTGCAGTGGATGATTATTGTGATCCAATTATCTATCTGCGGAGTATCAGTCTTCGAACGGCTTTTTAGGTGGATTTGGCAATGTCATTGAGGCAACCTTTGCGAAAAGGATCAAGTGGAGGCGAGGTTATGACCTCTGGCCAGTTCAATGCCATGCTCGTATTAGTCGGGAGCGACAAGGACAGACACGCCTTTCGGTCGCTGTTCGATCATTTCGCCCCCAGACTGAAGAGTTTTTATCTCAAGGCGGGTACGAACCCGCAAATGGCAGAGGAACTGGTTCAGGAAACCTTCGCCCAGATTTGGCGGAAAGCCCATTTGTATGACCCCGGCAAGGCCGCGGCATCCACGTGGATTTTCACCATCGCACGAAACCAGCGCATCGACCGTTTGCGATCGGAAAAAAGCTTCGTCTACAAGGACCAGGACTATTTCGCTTCGCAGCTGGTGTTCGATGAGGAACAGACTCAAGACGTGCATAGAAGTGAGCTGGCGGATCGGGTATCCAAGGCGCTCGCGCTGCTTCCTGCCAATCAGGCAGAGATTGTCAGTATGGCTTTTTATGAAGAAGCCACGCATGCCGACATTGCCAAGAAGCTGTCCTTGCCCCTTGGGACCGTGAAGTCCCGCATGCGGTTGGCCTTTGGACGGCTGAGGAAGATTTTGTCAGAGGTAGAAGCATGATTCACCATCATTTGAGTGATGAAATGATTTTGGCCTATGCTGCCGGTTCGCTGCCCGTCGGGCATGCGTTGCTGGTGGCGTGTCATTTGGAAGTGTGCCCGCATTGCGCTGCCCGCGTTGCCGAGGCCGAGGTCATTGGTGGCGCGATGCTCAATCAATGCGAGTATATGGTCGTCTCGGACGATCTGTTCGACCGCATGATGGCGTCGATTGATGAGGACGAGAGCTTGCAACAGGGATCGACCTTCCCTGAAGCCCCATTCAACCGTCCCGGTATGGATCTGGCCCAATCGGCAGCCCCGCCCGCTCTGGGGTCATCGCTGATGCCGACCAAACTGGCGGCTGTGATTGGTGATGATATTGAAGCCATTCGCTGGCGGGCTGTTGGTCCGGGGATCAAGCAATTTGTTCTGCCGATGCAAGGGTCGGAAGGGGAAACGGTGCGATTGCTGAAATTGTCGCCCGGCTTCATCACCCCTGAACACAGCCACAATGGCAGCGAATTGACGATGGTGCTGAAGGGCTCTTTCAGCGATGAGTCCGGTCGCTATCGGGTTGGCGATATTCAGGATGCGGACGATTCGGTGCACCATCAGCCGATGGCCGATACGGAAGAGGAGTGCATTTGCCTCACGGTGACCGATGCTCCGCTGGAATTCAAAGGGATGATCACCCGTTTGCTTCAGCCGATTATCGGGATTTGATGGCGCCATGCCACGCAATATCACAGTCATTGGTGCATCAGGTGCCATTGGGCGAGCGTTTGCCGTGCAAGCGCTCGATCGCTTCCCTGAGGCTATTTTGCATGTGGTCAGCCGCTCCGAGATGGGCGGCTTCACCACAAAGCATAGTCAGCGGCTTTATCAGCATTGCGGTTTTGATCTGGAGAATGAAGCCTTGGTCGAGGCTGCCTGCAAGGCTTGTCTGGCCGATGGGCAGCCGGATCTTGTGCTGATTGCCACCGGGGTGCTGCATGGGGATGGCTTTGCACCCGAACGCCGTCTGCAGGATCTCGATCCGTCGGCTTTCGCCAAGGTGTTGGCGCTCAATCTGATTGGGCCGAGCCTGATCCTCAAACATCTGCTGCCGCGGCTGGACCGCTCCAGTCCTGTGCGGATCGGGGTGATCAGTGCGCGGGTCGGCTCGATTTCCGACAATCATCTGGGTGGCTGGTATAGCTACCGAGCCTCGAAAGCGGCGCTCAATATGATGGTCAAGTCGGCAGCGGTTGAGCTTTTCCGACGCAACAAGGAGGCTGTGCTGGTGGGGCTGCATCCCGGAACGGTGGATAGTGCTCTGTCGCAGCCATTTCAGAAATCGGTGCCGAAAGGAAAGCTCTTCACGCCCGACCATTCTGCGGCTTGCCTGATGGATGTGTTGCTGAGCCGGAATGTAAGCCATACCGGGCGCTGCTATGATTGGGCGGGGAAGGAAATAGAGCCATGACAGAGATCGCCATTCACTGGTTCCGGCAGGATTTGCGCCTTGGGGACAATCCTGCTTTGACCAAGGCCGTCGAAGCGGGGGCTTTGCTGCCAATCTTTATTCTCGATGATGAGGCGGCGGGTGACCACAGCTTGGGCGGGGCGCGGCGCTGGTGGCTGCACAAATCGCTGGTAGACCTCAATCGTCAACTCGGTGGCCATTTGCGGCTCTATCGCGGCAAGGCGGATGAGATCGTGCCGCGTCTGGCCGCGCTTTATGGGGCCAAATGCGTCAGCTGGACCCGCTGTTATGAACCTTGGCGGATCAAGCGCGATAAGGCGATTGCCGAGCAACTCAAATCCATGGGTTGCGAGAATCTGCGGCTGAATGGGTCGCTTCTTTGGGAACCATGGACCATCAGCAAAGCAGACAAAACGCCATACCGGGTCTTTACACCCTTCTTCCGCAAGGGCTGCCTGCAAGCACCACCACCGCCAGAGCCGATTGCTGCACCCAAAGGGATCGACTATTGCGCGGCAAAGGCTGACGACGGGGCTATGGCTCTTGACGCGCTTGGGCTGATGCCGTCCATCCCTTGGCACAAAGAGATGGATAGCCTTTGGGATGTGAGCGAGGCGGGCGCTCTGGATGTGTTGGAGACCTTTCTGTCTGGTGGGCTGAATGGCTATAAGGAAGGGCGGAATTTCCCGGCCAAGACCCATGTTTCCCGGCTTTCTCCCTATCTGGCGAATGGTCAGATTTCACCAAACCAGATCTGGCATGCGGCCAGTGATGTGGGCGATGATGCGCCATCAAATGACCTTGATCATTTTCGTAGCGAGCTGGCTTGGCGGGAATTTTCCTATCATCTGCTGTTTCACAATCCAGATCTGCCCCATCAGCCTTTGCAAGAAAAATTCAAGGCCTTCGACTGGGTCGATGCGCCGGGCTGGCTGACTGCCTGGCAACAGGGGCAGACGGGCATTCCGATTGTCGATGCGGGCATGCGCGAGCTGTGGCGCACAGGCTATATGCACAATCGGGTGCGGATGATTGTTGGCTCGTTTCTGGTCAAGAATCTGCGGCTTGACTGGCGGTTGGGGGAAGCATGGTTCTGGGATTGTCTGCTGGACGCGGATCTGGCCAACAACAGCGCCAGTTGGCAGTGGATTTCCGGCTGCGGGGCAGACGCAGCGCCCTATTTCCGGGTGTTTAATCCGATCCTGCAGGGGGAAAAATTCGACAAGGCGGGGGACTATACCCGTCATTATGTCCCTGAGTTGGCCAATCTGCCTGACAAATTCCTGTTCAAACCTTGGGACGCGCCCTTGCTGGTTTTGAAGGAGGCAGGTGTGTCGCTTGGCAAGACTTATCCGATGCCAATTGTTGATTTGAAAGAAAGCCGCGAGGCGGCGCTTGCGGCCTTTCAGGCTCTCAAGGAACCTAGTTCTGAAGAAGTGCTTTCTTCTCAGAGGTGAAGCGGGTTAGGGTGATCTTCCAAAGCTGGCCATAGCGGCAATCAGACCAGTGCCAGCGGGGAGGACACTATGCTGGAAAAGAAAGATAGCTACCGGGATACCTATCAGGCATTCCGGTGGGACATTCCTGACATCTATAATATGGGGGTCGATGTTTGCGACAAGTGGGCGCAATCAGACCCTGACCGTTTGGCCATCCACGAAGTCTCTGAAAAGAAACTGAGCCGGGATCTCAGTTTTGGGGCGATGCGGGATATGTCAAACCGTCTTGCCAATCGCCTGAAGCATCATGGTATTCGCGGTATGGAGCGCCCCGGCGATGTGGGCGACCGGATTGGTGTTCTGCTGCCTCAATGCCTTGAGACTGCCGTTGCGCATATCGCGGCGTGGAAAATGGGCTGCGTGTCATTGCCGCTTTTCTCACTGTTTGGCGAAGAGGCGCTCATTCATCGGCTGAAGGATTCCGGCGCGCGCGCTGTGATCACCAACCGGGAAGGGGCGCGCAAGATCGCTTCGCTCCGCAATGATTTGCCCGAGTTGGCGCTGGTGCTCTCGATTGACGGGATCGATATTGGTGCCTTTGGGTTCCATGTTGAAATCCAGCAGGAAAGCCCGGTCTTTGAACCGGTCGTTACCCGTGCCGATGATCCGGCTTTGTTGATTTACACGTCCGGGACAACCGGGCTGCCCAAAGGTGCCTTGCATGGGCATCGTGTGCTGCTTGGCCATTTGCCGGGGGTGGAAATGCATCATGATTTTCTTCCCCTTCCGGGAGACAAGGTCTGGACACCGGCGGACTGGGCGTGGATTGGCGGCTTGATGGATGTCTTGATGCCGGCTTTGCATCTGGGTTTGCCTGTGGTCGCGGGGCGGGTGGAGAAATTCACTGGCGAATGGGCGTTTGATTTCATCCATAAGCAAGGCATCCGCAATGCCTTCCTGCCGCCGACGGCGCTCAAGCTGATGCGGCAGGTGCCCGAGGCCAAACGACCGACTGTACGGATGCGCTCGGTGGGCAGTGGTGGCGAAGCGCTGGGGCATGAATTGCTCGACTGGGGCCGTGAGGTTCTGGGCGTGACGATCAATGAATTTTATGGCCAGACCGAATGCAACGTGGTGCTGTCTTCTTGCTCGTCTTTGGGTGTGAACAAGACCGGCTTCATTGGCAAGGCGGTGCCGGGGCATGTGGTCGAGGTGATTGATGACCAGACCGGCGACGTGATGCCAACGGGTGAGCAGGGAGCCATTGCCGTTTTGTCGCCGGATCCGGTGATGTTCTTGCGCTATTGGAACCGTCCGGATGCCACGGCCGAGAAATATCTCGATGGCCCAAGGGGCAAGCGCTGGCTGTTGACCGGCGATCAGGGCCTCAAGGATGACGAGGGTTATATCCAGTTTGTTGGCCGGGATGACGATGTCATTGGCTCGGCTGGCTATCGGATCGGTCCTGTCGAGGTGGAAGACTGTCTGTTGCAGCATCCTGCGGTGCAGATGGCAGGTGTCGTCGCCAAGCCCGACCCGATGCGCAATGCCGTGGTGGCGGCTTATATTTTGCTGTCAGACAACTATGAGCCGAGCGATGATTTGGCCGACGAGATCGCCCAATTTGTCAAACATCGGTTAGCGGCGCATGAATATCCGCGTGTGGTGCGCTTCATCGAAGAAATGCCGATGACCACCAGTGGCAAGATCATCCGTGCAAGCCTCAGGGCAATGGCCCAAGCCGAAGCCAAGGCGGAGCAAGAGGCTAAGGTCTGAGAAAGACGCAATGAAAAAGGCTGGCGGGTGCCAGCCTTTTTGGGTTGGATCTGTGAGGTAGCTAGCGGATGCGGGCCTCGGTGGCGGCATCAAACACCATGGCACGATCGATTTCGATGGCGAGGCCGACACGGTCGCCATTCTTGGCTGGTGCTTCTTCTCCGGCTTCGACGGTGATCCGCTCGCCATTGTCGGCGCGCAAATAGACATAGGACACGCCACCAAGAGATTCGGAATGTTCGACCATATGGGTGCTGCCTGATGGATCGATCTTGATATGCTGGGGGCGAACGCCAACGATTACGTCTTTCTGGGCATCGGTCAGGCTGGATGGTGGCGCCAGATGGTCGATGCCGAAGCCTTCCACCCGGATGCCGCCAGCCGCAAAGGTGCCCGCGCAGAAATTCATCGAAGGTGAGCCAATGAAGCCCGCAACAAAGCGATTGTCAGGATCGCGGTAAAGATCCATCGGCGCACCGACCTGTTCGATTTTCCCGGCGCGCAGCACGACGATCTTGTCGGCCAGGGTCATGGCTTCGACCTGATCATGGGTCACATAGATCATGGTCGCGCCGATTTCCTTGTGCAGGCGGGCGATCTCGACACGCATTTCGACGCGCAATTCGGCGTCGAGGTTGGACAGGGGTTCGTCAAACAGGAAGACTTCTGGCCCGCGGACGATGGCCCGGCCAATGGCGACACGCTGGCGCTGGCCGCCGGACAGGGCCTTGGGCTTGCGCTTGAGATAGTCATCCAACCGGAGAATGCGAGAGGCTTCGGTCACCTTGGCGTTGATCTCCTCCTTGGGAAAGCCATTCATTTTGAGACCAAAACCCATATTTTCCGCAACCGTCATGTGCGGGTAAAGGGCATAGGTCTGAAACACCATGGCGACACCACGCTCGGCAGGGTCCATTTTGGTGACTTCGCGTTCGCCGATATGGATGGTGCCTTCTGTGGTCTCCTCCAGACCGGCAATCATCCGCAGAAGTGTCGACTTGCCGCAACCCGATGGCCCGACAAAGACACAGAATTCCCCGTCAGCAATGTCGAGGTCGACGCCATGGATGACTTGAACCTGCGTGAATTTCTTGACGGTGTTGCGGAGCTTCAGTCCTGACATGGTGTTGTTTCCTCCTGATCAGCCCGGATGAGAGCTGCGATTGTTTTAGTGCCTTCCTGCCTTGGAGCCGCGTCGGGCGTCAAGCGTCGGGAAAATGCCAGTTGGTGGCTTCTTCGGCGATGGTCTTGGCTGTTCGTTTCAAGCGCGGTGCCAGCAACTCGAGCGCCTCCAGGCTCGAACGCTGGGTGGAGCTTGTTACCGACAGAGCGCCCAGCACATTGTCTTGATTGGTGATGATCGGCACGGCGACGCAAATGATGGTCGGCTCATGCTCTTCGCGGTCAAAGGCATGGCCCGCTGTGCGGATTTCGACCAGTTCAGCCTTCAGGCTGTCAATATCGCGCAAGGTGTGCGGTGTGAAGACATGGAAACTCTGCTGCGAGAGGACTGTCGACAATTGCGGTTCGCGCAGATAGGCCAACATCGCTTTACCGACACCGGTGCAGTAGGCCGGGCCGATTTTGCCCGCTTGACTATACATGGCGATGGGCTGTCGGGCGTTGCGCTTGTCGACATAGAGCACATGACCGGAATCCAGCTGTGCCAAATGGACGGTTTCGCCGATGTCGAGGCTGAGCTGGTCGAGATAGGGGCGGGCGATCGGTGCCAGCGATGTCTGGCGCCACGCGGCATGAGCCAAGCGCACCAGCCGGAAGCCGGGGCTATATGTCTGGCGCTCCGGGTCATAGCTCAGCATGTTCTGATTGGTCAGGGTTTGCACAAAGCGATAAAGGGTGGCTTTGGGATAGCGACTGCCTTCGAGCAGTTCGGCAAAGCGAACCGGACGGCCAAAGCCTGCCACCTGATCGAGCACATCAAGGGCTTTGCCGACTGTGCCATCAGCGGTCTTGACCGGGGTGGCGGACCTTTTTTCATCCATCACAGCCATCTCATGTCTCCCAGCTTTCACCGGCCAGCTTGCCTTGATATCTGCCCGCAAACACAGCCTGTCGTGCCTGCTTGTAGCTGGCGCTAGCGGACAGGTAGAGCGGCCCGAAACCGGTGTCTTTTTAATTGTTGCTGTTGACAAGGTGTAGCCGTTTGGCGTTATGATTGCAATATGTAAAACCAAGTTTCAATAGTTGGAACCCATAGGGAGGACAAAATGCGTTCCATGCTCAAGACAACTTTGGCAGCTCTTGCCACAACTGCGATGATTGCGGTGCCAGCGATGGCGGAAGGTCTTACGGGGGATTTGAAGATCTTTCTCGATACGTCAAACCCGGCGCCGCGGGCGACCATGGAAGACATGATTGCGCGCTTCCAGGCCAAGAATCCGGATTTGCAGATCGAAACCACGATCATTGATCGCGAAGCCTACAAAACCCAGATCCGCAACTTCCTGACCGCCAATGCGCCGGACGTTGCCACATGGTATGCCGCCAACCGGATGAAGCCTTATGTGGATGCGGGGCTGTTTGATGATGTGTCCGATCTTTGGAAAGAAGATCTGTTTGCCACCAAACTGGCCCCTTCCAAAGCCGCTCTGACCCTTGATGGCAAGCAGTGGGGCGTGCCTTATTCCTTCTATCAGTGGGGCATCTATTATCGTCAGGACATCTACAAGGAACTGGGTCTGAGCGAGCCAAAAACCTTTGCCGACATGAAGTCCAACTGCCAGAAAATTCTCGATAGTGGCCGTAAATGCTTCACGATCGGTACCAAGTTCCTTTGGACTGCTGCGGGCTGGTTCGACTATCTCAATATGCGCACCAACGGCTTTGAGTTCCATATCGATCTGCTGCAGGGCAATGTGCCGTGGACTGATGATCGGGTGAAAGCGACATTCGCCAATTGGCGCGAGCTGATCGACATGGGCGCCTATGTCGACAATCACACCTCTTACAGCTGGCAGGAGGCTTTGCCCTTCATGGTCAAAGGGGAAGCGGCGGCCTATCTGATGGGCAACTTTGCCGTGGCGCCTTTGCGTGAAGCTGGTCTTGATGACAGCAAGCTCGATTTCTACAAGTTCCCGATGATCACCGAAGGCGTCAGCGACGGTGAAGATGCGCCAATGGATACCTTCCATATTCCGGCTCAGGCCAAGAATAAGGACAATGCCCGGGCCTTCCTGCGCTATGTGGCCGATGCTGAAAACCAGACCATCATCAACAAGCAGCTGGGCCAGTTGCCGGTCAATGCCGACAGCTCGGTGGCCGACGACAAGTTCCTTCAGGAAGGCTCACCGATGCTGAATGCGGCTGATGGTGTGGCGCAGTTCTTCGACCGTGATGCTCCGGCTGAAATGGCCAAGGTTGCGATGGATGGTTTCCAGAAATTCATGGTCAAGCCAGACCAGCTGGATCGTATCCTCAATCAGCTGGAACGCGCTCGCAAGCGTATCTACAAGTAAATTGTAGCCATGCAAAACCACTGAGATGACAACCCTGTCACCCGGTCCGACCTTTGGGTCGTGGCCGGGTGGTGTGGTCGGATTGCGTATACCCGGCGCACCGATGTTGTCATTCCAGTCCGGTTTGCTGTCCGTCTCATTGTTCCCGACGTCTGAATGCCCCGTCAGACTGCTCATCTGACGGCCTCGTCTGGCCGCATCATGGAAAGGATCGCTGATGACTTCCGTGCCTGCAGACTATGCAACCGCCAAATCCGGCTGGTGGCATCGCAATCAACAAAGCATGACCCCACTGTTGCTGTTGTTGCCCGGTGTGCTGTTTTTCCTTTTTTATGTGATCTTTCCGATTTTTCAGTCCTTCAACCTGTCCTTCTATGAATGGGATGGATTGGGAGAGCGGACCTTTGTCGGTTTCTACAATTACGAAGAGCTTTACTGGGATGATGCCTTCTATGTCTCCTTACGCAACAACCTGATTTGGTTGCTGCTCTATTTGCTGGCCATCCCGGCCGGCCTGTTCATCGCGCTGTTTCTCAACCAGACGGTCGTTGGTATCCGGCTGTACAAGTCGCTGTTTTTCTTCCCCTTCGTTATTTCGCAGGTGGTGGTCGGCTTGGTTTTTAGCTGGTTTTATGACCCGACCTTCGGTCTGTTGAATGAAATGCTTGGTTTCTTCGGGTTTGACCCCATCAACGTGCTGGGGGATGAGCGCTATGTAACCTATGGCATCATTGCTGCGGGGCTATGGCCGCAGACGGCCTATTGCATGATCCTTTATCTCACAGGCCTGAATGCCGTGGATCCGGAGCAGATCGAGGCTGGGCGGCTGGATGGAGCCAAGGGGCGGAGGATGCTGTGGTATATCATCCTGCCGCAATTGCGCCCGGCGACCTTTATTGCCTTTGTGGTGACGGTGATCGGTGCCTTGCGCAGCTTCGACCTGATCTCGGTGATGACCAATGGCGGCCCGTTTGGCGAAAGCCGGGTGCTGGCCTTCTATATGTTTGAAGTGGCCTTGTCGGAATATGGCTTCCGGATGGGATATGGCGCGGCGATTGCCGTGGTGCTGTTCCTGATCATGCTGGTTTATATTTCCTTCTTCCTTTGGAAGATGGCACGTGACGAGAGGGGGGCGTAATGTTTCCGACACCGGTAGAAAAGAAGTCCCGTGCCTATGCCCTGTCCTATCAGGGTTTGTTGCCGATTGCCCTGTTGATGTGGCTTGCTCCCTTGCTGGCGGTTGCGCTGTTCTCGATCAAACCTGACGTGGATTTTGCGCAAGCCAACTATTGGGGCTTGCCATCGAGCACGGACGGGTTGGGCAATTATTGGAAGGTCTTCACCGCCTCCGACATGCCGCGCTACCTGTTCAACTCGGTCTTCATCACAGTGCCGACCGTCATCGGAGCGGTGGCTTTGTCCTGTATGACGGGTTTTGCGCTGGGCATCTATCGCTTCAAGGGCAATATGTGGGTCTTCTTCATGTTTGTGGCTGGCAATTTCGTGCCATTCCAGATCCTGATGGTGCCGGTGCGCGAATTGACGCTGGATATGGGGCTGTATGACACCAAGACGGGTCTGGTGCTGTTTCACATTGCCTTCCAGACCGGCTTTTGCACCCTCTTCATGCGCAATTTCATCCGTGCCTTGCCCAAGGAGCTGATTGAGGCCGCAAGGGTGGAAGGGGTGACTGAGTTGCAGATTTTCTGGCATGTGGTGCTGCCTTTGATGAAACCGGCCATTGCCGCCCTGTCCGTGCTGATCTTCACCTTCATCTGGAATGATTATTTCTGGGCGGTGGTGCTGACCCAAGGGCCGGACAGCCAGCCGGTGACCGCCGGGATTACCAGCTTCAATGCCCAATATCGCGCGGCTTACAATATGATGAGCGCGGGGTCTCTGGTGGCTGCCTTGCCGCCGGTGGTGATGTTCTTTGCCATGCAGCGCCACTTCATTGCGGGGCTGACCTTGGGCGCGGTCAAATAAGCTCTCAGTCAGCTGCCATTCTGGCAGCTGGCTTTCTCCTTTCCTTTTCCATTTTTTGGCAGGATTTTCTCATGAAACGCTGTTGGCGGCTGGACGATGATCGTCAAAGCCTTGTTTTGGTGTCACGCAATGATCAGTTGGCGGAGGTCGCCTATTGGGGCCGCCGCTTGCCCGATGACGAGGATCTGGAAGGGCTGTATCAGGCGCAAGGCATGGATGTGACCGGTGGCATGCTCGATGAAGTGCCTGCCTTGTCGATCTGCCCGGAAACCAGCCAGACCTTTCCCGGCCAACCGGGGATGATGGTGCGCGCGGCAGATGGGCATCTGCTTGCACCGCGGTTGCGGTTTGTTGCGGCGAATGACAGCGAAGAGGGGGCGCTGAGCCTGACCTTTGCAGACGAGGCGCTGGGGCTTACCTATATCGCCAGCTTTGCTATTGATGCGGGCACCAAGATGATTGTGGCGCGGGCGTCGCTGTCCTCAGGCGCGCCGATCCTTGTTGATTGGTTGGCGGCACCGGTTTTGCCCGGCCCGCAATTGTCCGACGAGATGATCGATTTTTCCGGTCGCTGGTGTGGGGAATTCATGACCAACCGGGTGGCTTGGACGCCCGGCGCCCATCTGCGCGACAATCGCACGGGCCGTTCAGGGCACGAGCATTTTCCCGGCCTGATCGTGCCGCTGACCGGTGCGATCAACTCCAGCGGTGAGGCTTTTGGCTTTCACTATGGCTGGTCTGGCGGTCATCGGCTGGTGGCGGAAGAATTGCCTGATGGGCGACGACAAATCCAGTTTGGCAATGCGGGCGGCAGCTTCAGGGCTCCCGTCACTCAGGTCGAAACCGCCCCGCTTTATGTCACCTATTCCGACGAGGGGCTGAATGGCTTGGCTGTGTCCTTCCAGCGTCATTTGCGCGATAGAGTTTTGACCATGCCGCATCCGGATCGGCCCCGTCCGGTGCATTACAATTGCTGGGAAGCGATCTATTTCGACCATGATGTCGAGGCACTGAAGCAGATTGCCGAGCGGGCTGCCGCCCTTGGGGCTGAGCGCTTTGTGCTTGATGACGGCTGGTTTGGGCGGCGTGATGATGACACCAGCTCGCTTGGGGATTGGGTGATTGATCGGCGCAAATTTCCCGATGGTCTGACGCCGCTGATCGACCATGTGCAGGGCTTGGGCATGCGCTTTGGCATTTGGTTCGAGCCGGAAATGGTCAATAAGGAGTCAGACCTGTATCGTGCCCATCCCGATTGGATGCTGGGGGATGCGGACCAGTTGGCCGGGCGGCAGCAATTCGTGCTCGACCTCGCCAACGATGCGGTGTGCAATTACCTGTATGACAAGATTGCGGCCGTCCTGTCGGACAATGACATCGACTATATCAAGTGGGACCACAATCGGGTGCTGCCTTATCCCGATGCGGACCAGACGGCAGGGATCTATGACCTGCTTGGCCGTCTGAGGGCGGATTTCCCCAGTGTTGAAATTGAAAGTTGTTCGTCGGGTGGCGGACGGATTGATTTTGGTATTTTGGGACACACCCAGCGGGTCTGGCTGTCGGACAGCAATGACGCGCTGGAGCGGATGCGGATCCAGCATGAAGCGGCTCTGTTCCTGCCGCTGGTGGTGACAGGCTCTCATGTGGGGCCGCGCCATTGCCACACATCCGGGCGGGATCTGGATATCCATTTGTGGGCCTGGGTGGCCGCTCAGCGGCATATGGGCTTTGAGATGGATCCGCGCGAACTGAGCGCGGATGAGGCCGCTTTGCTGACCCGGGTGACCAGCTGGTGGAAGGCCAATCGCGGCTGGATGGAAAAAGCCGACATTTTGCGGCTCGATCATGGGGATAAAGCGATCTTTGCCGAACAGCAATTGGCCGCCGATGGGGGCCGATTTGTGGTCTTTGCGGGCAAAGCGGGGACATCGCGGCAGATTTTGCCGCGGCCACTGCGCTTGACCGGACTTGAGCCCGAGGCGCACTATCGTCTGACCCTACTGGATGCTGATCGGGGTGTGCATTTGTCGCGCGGCCTGCCAGCCCTAAAACAAGGACCGATTAAGGCCAGCGGGGCATTTCTGATGCAGCACGGGGTGACGCTACCCTGGAGCTTCCCCGATGTGATGTGGGTTTTAGAAGGGCAAAGACTATGAGCGATAACAGCGACGACAAAAAGCAGGATCGGCGCAATCGTGCCTGGTATGGCAAATTGGACAAGGATGGTTTCATTCATCGCAGCTGGATGAAAAATCAGGGTTTTCCGGATCATGTGTTTGATGGGCGGCCGGTGATTGGCATTTGCAACACCTGGTCGGAGCTGACTCCGTGCAATTCTGGCCTGAGGGATTTGGCTGAAGGGGTCAAGCGAGGCGTCTGGGAGGCCGGTGGGTTCCCGGTCGAGTTTCCGGTGATGTCCTTGGGCGAAACCCAGATGAAGCCAACCGCGATGTTGTTTCGCAATCTGTTGTCGATGGATGTGGAGGAAAGCATCCGCGCCTATGGCATGGACGGGGTGGTTCTGCTCGGCGGCTGCGACAAGACCACACCGGGGCAATTGATGGGGGCGGCATCGGTGGATTTGCCGACCATTGTCGTCTCGTCCGGCCCGATGCTGAATGGCAAATGGAAGGGCAAGGATATTGGCTCTGGCACTGATGTGTGGAAATTTTCCGAAGCGGTGCGAGCCGGGGAAATGACGCTGAAGGATTTCATGGCGGCTGAATCCGGCATGAGCCGCTCGAAGGGCGTCTGTATGACCATGGGCACCGCCTCGACCATGGCCTCCTTGGTGGAAGCAATGGGTCTGAGCTTGCCGACCAATGCGGCCTTGCCTGCGGTCGATGCAAGACGGATGGCGTTGGCGCATTTGACCGGCAAGCGGATTGTCGAAATGGTCGAAGAGGGGCTGGTGCTCTCCAAGGTGGTTAGCCGGGAAAGCTTTGAGAATGCCATTCTGGCCAATGCAGCGGTCGGTGGTTCGACCAATGCGGTGGTTCATTTGCTGGCGCTGGCAGGTCGGGTCGGGATCGATCTGCGGCTGGAGGATGTGGAGATTGGCAAGGATATTCCGTTGCTGGTCAATTGCATGCCGTCGGGCCAGTATTTGATGGAAGATTTCTGCTATGCAGGCGGCATGCCTGTGGTGCTGGAGCGCCTCAAAGCTCATTTGCGGTCCGCCATGACCGTGATGGGCAAGGATATCAGCGCCTATGCGGAGGGCGCGGAATGCTACAATGACGATGTGATCCACCCCTTTGATGCGCCGGTCAAGCCAGCTGCGGGATTGCGGATGCTGAAAGGCAATCTGGCGCCGGACGGGGCTATTGTCAAACCGTCGGCGGCAACGGATGCCTTGCTCGAGCATGAAGCGGAGGCCTATGTGTTCGAGAGTATCGAGGACATGAAGGCCAATATTGACCGGGAGGATCTGCCCGTTACCAAAGACACAATCCTTGTGCTCAAGGGCTGTGGGCCGAAGGGCTATCCGGGCATGCCGGAAGTGGGCAATATGCCGATCCCGGCCAAGTTGGTCAAACAAGGGGTGCGGGACATGGTGCGGATCAGTGACGCGCGGATGTCCGGCACGGCCTTTGGCACGGTGGTGCTGCATGTGGCGCCCGAAGCGCAGGCGGGTGGGCCGCTGGCTTTGGTCAAGACCGGCGATCGCATCCGGGTCAGTGCCTCGGCTGGTGCCTTGGAGCTGTTGGTCGATGAGGCCGAGTTGGCGAAGCGCCGCGCCGCTTGGCAGCCCGATGCTCCGCATTATGACCGTGGTTATGCGCGGCTTTATATCGATCATGTTTTGCAGGCCGATCAGGGGGCTGATCTGGACTTTCTGGTGGGCAAGGATACCCGTCTCGTGACCCGAGAAAGCCACTGAAACACCAACAGGATCAGAAAAATCAGAAGGGTTGGCGGATCTCCCTTGGCAGAGGGGGCCGCCCAACCGGGAAAGAGAGTGACCAATGCATGCAACCTATTCGGATCTTGCGAACCAGTCTGTATTCATCACCGGTGGTGGGTCGGGGATTGGCGCTTATCTGACAGAGGGCTTCTTGCGGCAGGGCTGCAAGGTGGCCTTTGTTCAGCGCTCTGATGCAACCGACTTTTGCGACCGGATGGAACGGGAAACCGGCAACCGGCCCTTGTTCCTGCCATGCGACATTACCGATGTGGGCAAGCTGGAAGGGGCCATTGCGGAGGCCGCCGAAGTCCATGGCGCCATTTCGATCCTTGTCAACAATGCGGCCAATGATGAGCGGCACAGGGCAGAGGATGTGACACAGGACTACTGGGACTGGAATATGTCGCTCAATCTGCGGTCCTACTTCTTTTCCTGCAAGGCGGTGTTTGAGGGCATGCGCCAGCGGGGCGGTGGTTCGATCATTAATTTCTCCTCCATTGCCTATATGATGGGGCATGAGAATCTGACCTGCTACACTACGGCCAATTCGGGCATCAATGGCATGACCCGATCTTTGGCGCGCGAATGGGGCCCTGATGGCGTTCGGGTCAATGCACTGGCTCCGGGCTGGGTGCTGACCCAAAAGCAGAAGGACATGTGGGTGACGCCTGAAGCGCTCGAAAATCATTTGGCGATGCAGTGCCTGAAAGAACCGATCCAGCCTGAAGACATCATCGATGGGGTTCTGTTTCTGGCCTCCAAGACCAGTCGGATGATGACCGGTCAGACTTTGGTGATCGATGGTGGCGTGGTGGTAACAGGATGAGTTTGTCATGGATTGCCGTTGACTGGGGGACAACCCATTTGCGTGCCTGGGGTTTGGATGAGGCAGACAAGGTGCTGTTTCATCGCTCTTCGGAGAGCGGTATGGGTTCACTCACCATGGACGGTTTCGAACCGGCCCTTGCTGATCTGATCGCAGATCAGCTGGCCGGTCACCCCCAACCCGTTGACGTGATTGCCTGCGGCATGGTCGGCTCACGACAGGGATGGGTTGAGGCGCCCTACCGTGCCGTGCCTTGCGAACCGCTGGGGGATCTCTATGGGTCGGTCTCCTGTCCAGCATTCCGGGTGCATGTGGTGCCGGGTCTCAAACAGGAGCGGCCCGCGGATGTCATGCGCGGCGAAGAGGTGCAGATTGCTGGCTATCTGGCCAAGGACAAGGAGTTCGACGGCGTTTTGTGCCTGCCGGGGACGCACAGCAAATGGGTGCGGATCAGTGCGGGCGAAGTGGTGTCGTTCCAGACGGCGATGACTGGTGAAATATTCGCGGTGATCGCCAACCATACCGTGCTGAAGCATTCCCTTGGCGAAGAAGGGTTGAATGAAGAGCTGTTTCTGGAGGCCGTCTCCGAAGGGATGGCACATCCGGCACGGCTAACCAGTCGGTTGTTCAGTCTGAGGGCCGAGAGCCTGCTGACTGGCCTGAAAGCTGCAGATGTGCGGGCCCGCCTGTCCGGGCTGTTGATTGGTATGGAACTGGCTGCCACCAAGCCCTATTGGCTGGGACAGCGGATCAGCGTGATCGGGGAGGCCAGCCTTTGCCATCTCTATGACATGGCGCTGAGCGAAGAATGTGTTAAGCCCGAGGTGGAAAATGGCCTCGACATGACTTTGGCAGGCCTGATGGCCGTATACCGACAAAGAGCGCAGAAAAAGGATGAGACAGCATGAGCCGCAATATCATTGCCATTTTGCGCGGGATCGAGCCGTCTGAGGTCGAGGCGGCGGGGCAGGGGCTGATCGAAGCCGGGATCACCATGATCGAGGTGCCGCTTAATTCTCCTGACGCTCTGACAAGTGTGAGGCTACTGGCAGGGGCCTATGCGGATCGGGCGCTGATCGGGGCTGGCACCGTGTTGAGTGTTGAAGATGTGGCCGCTGTCGCCAAAGCGGGGGGCAAGCTGGTGGTCTCGCCAGATTGCAATCCGGATGTCATCGCGGTGACCAAGGAATGGGGGCTTCAAAGCTGGCCCGGAGTGATGACGCCGACCGAGGCCTTCACCGCCATTCGGGCGGGGGCGGACGGGTTGAAGCTGTTTCCCGGCTCGCTTGTTGGTTCTGAGGGGCTTAAAGCCATGCGGGCGGTATTGCCGCGCGATGTGCCGGTCTATGCTGTTGGCGGGGCCGGGCCGGAAAATTTTGGAGACTGGCTGGTTGCCGGGGCAGATGGCTTTGGTATTGGAACGGCGCTCTATGTTCCGGGGCGCTCGCCGCAAGATCTGGCCGAAAGAGCCAGACAAGTGGTTGCGGCCTATGATGCGGCGATGGGGTAAGGCACCATAATGGGCAAGGGGAGAAGGCGGATTGAACGCGGATCTATTTGACGATCGCCGATGCAGCCTCGGGGAAGGGCCGCTTTGGCACCCGGAGCGGGGACAGCTCTTCTGGTTTGACATTTTGGCAGGACGATTGCTGACCCGGACCGGGGATGGTCCTGCGGCATGGGACTTTGACCAGATGGTCAGTGCCTGCGGCTGGGTCGATCACGACCATTTGCTGGTGGCCAGCGAAACGAGGCTGTTTTTGTTCAATCTCGTGTCCGGAGCTGAGGAACGGGTCTGCGATCTGGAAGGGGATAATGCTCTGACCCGGTCCAATGACGGCCGCGCCGACCCCTATGGTGGCTTCTGGATTGGCACCATGGGCAAAAAGGGCGAAGACCATGCCGGGGCGATCTATCGCTTTTATCGCGGTGAGTTGCGGCGGCTCTATGACCGGATTTCCATCTCCAATGCCATTTGCTTTGCGCCCGATGGTCGACATGCCTATTTCACCGATACGCGCACCCAGCGTTTGATGCGGGTGGCGCTGGATGGGGAAGGTTGGCCAGCGGCTGAGGCGGACTGTTTCATTGACTTTCGCGCTGATGATCTCGACCCGGACGGGGCGGTTGTGGACGCGGTGGGCAATTTGTGGGTGGCGCAATGGGGGGCGTCACGCGTGGCAGTCTATGGCCCGGACGGAGACTTTCTGTTTGCTGAAGCCTTTGGCGCACCCCATCTTACTTGTCCGGCCTTTGGCGGGCGCGATGGGCAGACACTTTATGTGACCTCGGCCCGCTGCGAGCTGGATGAGGCGGGGATCGCTCAGCATCCACTGGCTGGATCGGTCTTCCAGCGCGATGTCACGTTAAAGGGGCAGAGAGAACACAAGGTGCAGCTATGACAAAATCGATTGAAGGTTTGAAGGCGTTCCAGCGGTCTCTGGGCGTTTGCTATTATCCCGAACAGTGGGACCGTTCCGTGTGGCAGGAAGATGCCCGTCGGATGGTGGAGGCGGGCATCAAATGGGTGCGGATCGGCGAATTTGCCTGGTCGCGGCTGGAGCCTCAGCCGGACAAGATGGTCTGGGACTGGCTGGATGACGCAATCGAGATATTGGGGGCGGCGGGACTGAAGGTGGTGCTGGGCACGCCGAGCGCCACGCCGCCGCGCTGGATGATCGATTGTTATCCCGACATGTTGGCGGTGGATGAAAAGGGCCAGCCGCGCAAGTTCGGGTCGCGGCGCCATTATTGCTTTTCCCATGCAGGCTATCGACGCGAGGCGGTGCGGATGGCGCGCCTGATGGGCGAACGCTATGGTCGCAACCCGCATGTGGCGGCGTGGCAGATCGACAATGAATATGGGTGCCATGATACGATTCTGTCCTATTCCAACGCTGCCCAAGTGGGGTTCCGCGATTGGTTGAGCCAGCTTTATGGCAGCATTGCTGTGCTCAATGAGGCGTGGGGCAATGTTTTCTGGTCGATGGACTATGACAGCTTCAAGCAGATCGAACTGCCCAACATGACTGTCACCGAGCCCAATCCGTCCCACGTGATGGCCTTTCGGCGGTTCTCGTCCGATCAGGTTGTCCGGTTCAACAAGGAGCAGGCCGACGCTTTGCGTGAGCTGACCGACGCGCCGCTGATCCATAATTATATGGGCCGGGTGACCGAGTTTGATCATTATGATGTTGGTCTGGATCTCGATATTGCCAGTTGGGACAGCTATCCGATTGGTTTCCTATCAGATCGTCTGGAGGAAAGTGAGGACCACAAGCTGCGGTTCCTGAGGCAAGGCGACCCTGACTTTCAGGCCTTCCATCACGATCTTTACCGTGCCGTTGGCAAGAGCCGCTGGTGGGTGATGGAGCAGCAGCCCGGCCCGGTCAATTGGGCCCCGTTCAATCCTGCACCGCTGGATGGCATGGTGCGGCTTTGGAGTTGGGAAGCCTTTGCCCATGGGGCCGAAGTGGTGAGTTATTTCCGCTGGCGGCAAGCGCCTTTCGCACAGGAGCAGATGCACACAGCTTTGCTGCGCCCGGATGATGTGGAAGCCCGTGGCCTTTTAGAAGCACGGCAGGTCGCCGCAGAGATTGCGGCCGATGAGGCCTTGCAGGCACCGGCCATCGTACAGGCCCCGGTGGCGCTGATTTTTGACTATCCGTCGCAATGGGCGTGGGATACCCAGCCACAGGGTGCGGATTTCGACTATTTCCGACTGGTGTTCGAGACCTATCGTGCCTTGCGGGCCTTGGGATTGTCGGTTGATATTCTGCCCAAGCGCGGCAATCTGACGGGTTACAAGCTCATTCTGGCGCCGGGCCTGATGACCCTTGAAGGGTTGGCTTTGTCGTCGACAGATGCGACGGTTATTCTCGGGCCGCGCAGCGGGGTTAAAACCGAAGAATTGACGTTCCCGATGCCATTGGGCCCCAATCTGGTGGGGCTTGATTGCACCGTCAGCCTGACCCAGAGCCTGCCCCCATCAGTGGCAGTTCCGCTGGATATCGGCGGCCATGGGGGGCGGTGGCTGGAAAGCCTTGAAGGCGATTTCGAGGTGGTGGCCAAAACGCAATCCGGTGAAGCGGTTTTGGTGAAGAATGGTGGTAAGTGGCACTATCTGTCGATCTGGCCGGATGCGGATGCCTGGCGGGCAATCCTGACACCGCTTTGCGCCGCTGAAGGTATTGAGACTGTCGCCCTGCCAGACGGCGTGCGACTGCGTGATACGGCGAACCACCGCTTTGTCTTCAACTATAATTCCGAGCCGGTGGAATGGGGCGGCGAGACAATCCCCGCCGCCGGTGTGAGCTGGAAAAAGCGCTGAAGGATCAACGCAAAGAAGGCTTATTGCCCCGCCTCATAGAATGGGCGCGGGGCTTGATTGCCGGGTAACCCGAAAGCATAGACCGTGTAGCGGGCTTTCGGGTCATAGCCCATGCCAAGGGAGCCCATCGGCATGCCCGGAGTGGCGATGCCGCGGACCTTTGGTCTCTCTTTTAGCAGTTTGGCCAGAGCCTCAAGAGGCACATGGCCTTCCACCACATAGCCATCGATGATGGCCGTGTGACAGGCCTCCATCTCTTCGGGTACGCTGAATTGCTGCTTGGCCCAGTCGAGATCATCAATATTGTTGGTCTCGATTTGGTATCCGGCTTTTTCAAGAGCCGCAGCCCAGTCGCCGCAGCAGCCGCATGAAGCGGATTTGTAGACGGTGACTTTGGGGCCTTCTGCTGCGTGAGAAGACAGCGGCAAAAGCAGGCTCGATGCCAGAAAGACCGCGTGGGTGATTGGTTTGAGGGACATGACTAACTCCATATTGTTCAACTTATGAGAATGGCAACAGGCTGCCGCGATGTCATCTTTCAACAGACAAGGAGGAGCCGGTCACTGTTGGGGGAGTGTTGTCACGAAATGGGTGGGTCGTCCGGTGGCGGCAGGAAAATGGCCAACAGGTGATGGTCGCTGAAGGTCGCCATAGGTGTGTGACGCAGATCTCTGAAGACTTGCATTGCGGGATGAAGGAAGCAGCAGGCATGAAAGCTGCAATCCCCGGCAGGATCCGGGTCACAGTCTGACATGGGACAATCCGGGCAAGGCGTTGGCTGTTGGCTGGCTGTCTGGTCATCTGAAACAGCATGGTACTCGATGATGCTTTTCACCATGGAGGTGATGCTTTCATGCGGAAGACTCTGAAAGGGCGCAGCCAAAAGGGTGGCGGCGCTCATCGGCACCACAAGCAGAAACAGCATCAATACTATCACGGTCTTGCGCAAGAAGGGCTTCCCTTGGTCTGTTCTTGATACCCACTGTCGGTGCTCCGACGGGTCGATGTCAAGGCGCAACAGGTCGCTTCGCTTATCCGTTGTAAATAGGGCAAGATGGTGGTTCTGTGTTTTGAAAGACCAATCAATAATCAAGGTGAGGAGGCGTGCGATGAAGTTGTTCCGATTTGGGCCAAGAGGAGCTGCGAAACCGGGGATGCTGGATGCCGAGGGGCGGGGCAGGGACCTGTCTTCGGTGATCCCGGATCTGGGGCCGGATCAGCTGTCCGACGAGGCTTTGGCGCGGTTGGCGGCTCTGGATCCGACCATGTTCCCGATGCTGCCGGATGACGTGCGGTATGATGCCTGCATTGCAGATAGCCAACGCTTTTTCTGCATTGGGCTGAATTATTCCGATCACGCAGCAGAAGCCGGCATGGCGATTCCTGACTTTCCGATCCTGTTCACCAAGGTGTGCGAAGCGACCGGGGCGAACGATCCGGTGGCGATTCCCAAAGGCTCGACCAAGACCGATTGGGAGGTGGAACTGGGGGTGATCATCGGGACGGGCGGCGCGCATATTGCGCTGGAAGACGCCTTGTCTCACGTGGCAGGCTATTGCGTGGTCAATGATCTCTCTGAACGCGCTTTCCAGATCGAACATGGCGGACAATGGGTGAAGGGCAAGTCCTGCGAAGGCTTTGGTCCGATCGGCCCCTATCTGGTGACCCGTGATGAAATCCCGGATCCTCAAAAGCTTGACCTTTGGCTTGATGTCAATGGCGAGCGGATGCAGACCGGCAATACGGAAAAGATGATTTTCCCGGTGGCCGAGATCATTGCCCATCTGTCGACCTTCTTTCCCTTGCGGGCGGGGGATGTGATCTCCACCGGTACCCCTCCGGGCGTTGGTATGGGCATGTCTCCACCGTGTTATCTCAAAGCCGGTGATGAAGTGCGGCTTGGGGTCGAAGGACTTGGCGAGCAGGTGCAACAGTTTGTGGCGTTTGACGGATAGAGGCCCTTTAAGGGGAGATTTTCAAAAAAAGCGAAACAATGCTTCAGGGCTGAAAGGCCATGAAGCTGGTTGGAAAATGCGGCAAGACAGGGTTTTATCATGGAAAGCCCTGTCTTTGCATTTGGTTGGCAAGATGGGGCGTCAAGATGAGCGCGTCACTTCTGTTGCAGACTGGAGCGCTCGAAATGCCTTTCGGGAGGTTCCCCCATGTCCGTCAAACCCTATTATTCACCGCAGGGTGGTCTGCCTGCACAAACCGATCTGCTGACGGATCGGGCGGTCTTTACCGATGCCTATGCGGTCATTCCCAAAGGCACCATGCGGGATATTGTCTGTAGCAAGCTGCCCTTCTGGACCGGCATGCGGATGTGGGTGCTGGCGCGGCCGCTGACCGGCTTTGCCGAAACCTTTTCCCACTATATCGTTGAGCTGGAACCGCAAGGGGGCAGTGATCAGCCCGAGACCAACAAAGCCGCTCAGGCTGGAATATTTTGCACCAGCGGGGCGCTTTCCCTGACCATTGATGGCGTGAAGCACAGTGTGAAGGAAGGGGACTTTGCCTATATTCCGTGTGAATCAGACTGGTCGATTGTCAACGAGGCAACGGACGTGGCGGTGTTCCACTGGATTCGCAAGGCCTATCAGGCCGTCGCCGGGGTGGACAAGCCCGAGGCCTTTGTCGCCAGCGAGCGGGATATCGCACCAACGCCGATGCCGGATACGGACGGCAAATGGGCAACAACGCGTTTTGTCGATCCCGATGACATGCGCCACGACATGCATATCACCATTGTCACGTTCGAGCCGGGGGGCGTTATTCCTTTTGCTGAGACCCATGTGATGGAGCATGGCCTTTATGTGCTTGAAGGAAAAGCGGTTTATCGGCTCAATCAGGACTGGGTCGAGGTCGAGGCTGGCGACTATATGTGGCTGCGTGCCTTTTGTCCTCAGGCCTGTTATGCCGGTGGCCCGGGCAAATTCCGCTATTTGCTCTACAAGGATGTGAACCGGCACATGACCTTTCTTTGATGCCTAATTGGCATCGTTTAAGGGCTTTCTGTTCGCTATTATTTGCATTATCCTAAAGCTGTCATTACTTTTTCAGCATATCCGGACAAGTGCGCATAGAATAGGGTTGAAGATGCCCAAGGAATGGTCAGAGCCGATGACTGCTGAATTGTTGGGCTGAGCGTGTCGTGGATGCATGATCTCTGTTGGTCGCGACACACTTGAAGTGGGTCAGCAAAAGGAACCGACAATGCCTACCATCCGCAGGACATTACGATTTTGGCTCAATGATCAACTCGAAGAGCTTGATGCGGTCGCACCGGACACCACTTTGCTTGATCACTTGCGCTTGACGCGTCGGCTGACCGGCTCGAAGGAAGGCTGTGCCGAGGGGGATTGTGGCGCCTGCACGGTTTTGGTCGGGCGGCTTCATCAGGGCCAGTTGATCTATGAGACGGTCAATGCCTGCATCCGTTTCCTGCCCTCGCTCGATGGCTGCCATGTGGTAACGATTGAAGCTTTGCGTGGGGTTGATGGTGGTCTGCATCCGGTGCAGCAGGCGATGGTCGATCATCACGGTTCCCAATGCGGTTTTTGCACGCCCGGCTTTGTCATGGCGCTCTATGCTCTCTGGATGGAAAATCCAAGGCCTGACCGTCGGGCGGTGGACGTGGCCTTGCAGGGCAATCTATGTCGCTGCACTGGCTATCAACCGATCCTCAAGGCTGCGGCGGCCATATCTGACTATGGCAATCCGGGCAGCGACTGGTTGCTGGCGGAGCGTGAGCGCAATGTGGTGCGGCTGGGGGCGTTGCGGGATGAGGCACGGGTTGAGCTGACTGTTGGGGGACAACGCGCAATCCTGCCCGCTTCGCTTGATGATCTGGCGGCCGTGCGGCTCGAAGAACCGGAGGCGACGATTGTCGCGGGTGGCACCGATGTCGGTCTGTGGGTCACCAAGCATCTGAAACGGTTGGATACGGTTCTTTTTCTCACCCGGCTTGACGGTCTTAAAAGCATTGCTGAACAGGATGGCCAATTGGTGATCGGCGCCGGGGTCAGTTACAGCGAAGCCATGGAGGCGGTGGCTGCCCATTTTCCACATCTTGAGGATTTCTGGAGCCGAATTGCCGGGCCTCAGATCCGCAATATGGGCACGATTGGTGGCAACATCGCCAATGGCTCACCAATTGGCGACCTGCCGCCTGTCTTCATCGCGCTGGGAGCGGAGCTGGTGTTGCGGCGTGGTTCTGATCAAAGGGTGCTGCCACTTGAGGATTTCTTTATTGATTATGGCAAGCAGGATCGTCAGGCGGGTGATTTTGTCGAGGCGGTGCGCCTGCCTTTGCCCAAGGCCAGCAGCCTCAATGCCGCCTACAAGATTTCCAAACGCCGGGATGAGGATATTTCCACCGTCTGCATGGGCGTGCATGTGCGCGTTGACAATGGTGTGATTGAAGAAGCCCGGATTGCGCTTGGAGGCATGGCGGCGACGCCGAAGCGGGCGACAACAGCCGAAGGCTTGCTGGTTGGTCAGCCTTTCTGTGAGATGAGCCTGATGGCTGCGTCGAAAACACTGCCGGTGGATTTTTCGCCCATTTCCGATTGGCGGGCCAGTGCTGACTATCGGATGAAAGTGGCGCAAAATCTGTTCCGCCGCTTCTGGATGGAGCATGGTGTGAATGATGCAAGCGGGGTGGCAGCAGAATGAAACAGGATGTCTCGAAAGCCACGGCCATCAAGGGTGGCGTGCATCAGAATATCAAGCATGATTCCGCTGACAAGCATGTCAGCGGGCGGGCGGATTATACCGATGATCTGGCAGAGCCGATCGGCACCTTGCATGGCTATTTCGGTGTCAGCGAGCGGGCCCATGCCCGGCTCCTGTCGCTGGATCTTGCCCCCTGCCTTGCGGTTAAAGGCGTGGTCGGGGTGATCACCGCTGAGGACATTCCCGGTATCAATGATATCAGTCCCAATCATCTCGATGATGAGCCGGTCTTCCCGACCGATGTCTGCTCCTATTGGGGGCAGCCCTTGTTTGCCGTGATTGCCGAGAGCCGCGACATTGCCCGCCGCGCGGCGATGCTGGCAGAGGTGCAATATGAAGACTTGCCTCATGTAACCGATGCCTTGGTGGCGAAGGAAGCCGGTGGGGCCTATGTGGCCAAGCCGATGACCTTGATGCGGGGTGAAGCGGACAAGGCACTTGCGGCGGCACCCAAGCGGCTCAAGGGCCAAATGCGGATGGGCGGGCAGGATCATATGTATCTGGAAGGCCAGATTGCCTTTGCCCTGCCGGGCGAAGATGAAGATGTTCTGGTTCATGCCTCAACCCAGCATCCGAGCGAAGCCCAGCATATGGTGGCCCGCGTGCTCGGTGTGCCATCTCACTCGGTGACCATTCAGGTCAGGCGGATGGGTGGTGGCTTTGGCGGCAAGGAAACGCAGATGAATATCTTCTGCGCGATTGCTGCGCTGGCTGCGAAAAAATGGAACCGTCCGGTCAAACTGCGTCCGGATCGGGACCTCGATATGACCGCGACCGGCAAACGCCATGATTTCATTGTCGATTATGAGGTGGGCTTTGACGAAGACGGGCGGATTGAGGTGGTGCGGGGGGATTATATCGCCCGCTGCGGCTATTCTTCCGACCTGTCCGGGCCGGTCACCGACCGGGCTCTGTTCCATGCAGACAATGCCTATTTCTACCCCCATGTGCGGCTGGATTCTCATCCGATGAAGACCAATACGGTTTCCAACACGGCCTTTCGCGGCTTTGGCGGGCCGCAAGGGGTGATTGCCGCCGAGCGGATCATCGAAGAGGTGGCTTATGCCGTCGGTAAGGACCCGCTAGAGGTGCGCAAGGCCAATTTTTACGGCGGGCCGGGGCGCGATGTGACGCCTTATCATCAGGTGGTGGAAGACAATATCCTTGAGCGGCTGGTGGGGGAACTGGAAAGCCGGGCCGACTATCAGGCGCGCCGCGCGGCCGTGATTGCCTTTAACCACGAAGCCGTCGCCAAAGGACAGATCGAGCGCAAGGGGATTGCCTTAACACCGGTCAAGTTCGGGGTGTCCTTCACCGCCACCTGGTATAATCAGGCGGGCAGTTTGCTGCATATCTATACCGATGGCTCAATCCAGCTCAATCACGGTGGCACCGAGATGGGGCAGGGGCTGAATGTCAAGGTGGCACAGGTGGTGGCCGATGCCTTTCAGGTGGACCTTGAGCGGATCAAGATCACCCGCACGGCAACCGACAAGGTGCCCAACACATCGGCGACGGCGGCGTCTTCCGGTACCGATTTGAATGGCATGGCGGCGCTCGATGCCGCCGAGCAGATCAAGGCGCGGTTGATCACCTTTGCGGCGGAGAAATGGTCTGTCAGCGAAAAAGACATCCAGTTTTTGCCGAACCGGGTGCGGATTGGCGATGAGGAACTGGCCTTCGATGCTCTGATCAAGGAAGCCTATTTGGCGCGGGTGCAATTGTCCGCTGCCGGATTCTATAAGACGCCGAAAATCCACTGGGATCGCGAAAAGGGGGAAGGGCGGCCCTTCCTCTATTTTGCCTATGGGGCGGCAGTCTCGGAAGTGACGATTGATCTGCTGACGGGCGAATATAAGGTCGACAGGGCAGATATTTTGCATGATGTCGGCAAGTCGCTCAATCCGGTGCTTGATATCGGTCAGGTCGAAGGGGCCTTCGTGCAGGGGATGGGCTGGCTAACCACGGAAGAGTTGTGGTGGGATGATGCCGGGAGGCTTCGCACCCATGCGCCCTCAACCTATAAAATCCCGCTGGCGAGCGATATTCCGGCGATTTTCAATGTCTCGCTGGCCGACTGGTCAGAGAATCAAGAACGCACCATCAAGCGCTCCAAGGCGGTTGGTGAGCCGCCTTTTATGCTGGCGGCATCCGTGTTGGAGGCCTTGTCGATGGCGGTGGCCAGTGTGGCAGATTATCGCCAATGCCCAAGGCTTGATGCACCTGCGACGCCGGAACGGATTCTGATGGCCGTAGACAGGTTGCAAGATTATGCAGGAGACGAAGATGGCTAAGACGCTGCGTGACTTCCTCGATCAGCACCGAGATGTGGTGCGTGTGGTGCTTGATGATCTGGTCGGGTCATCGCCGCGCGAGGTGGGGGCGGACATCTTTGTCTCACCCACAGGGCAGTGGGGGACGATTGGCGGCGGACAGCTGGAATATCTGGCGATTGACGAAGCACGAAGGATGTTGCGGCAGGGGCAGGGGACGGTTCAGCTTGACATCCCCTTGGGGCCTGATATCGGCCAGTGCTGCGGTGGTCGGGTGCGCTTGGTCTTTCAAAGGGTTGATGAAGCGGCCCGTTCTGCTGCCTTGCAAGAGCAGGCGCAGCGGGCGCAAGCTGAACCCCAGATTTATATTTTCGGGGCGGGCCATGTGGGCCGGGCTTTGGCCTCTGCCTTGGCTTTGCTGCCCTACCATCCAATCGTCATTGACAGCCGGGCCGAGGAACTGGCCGTGCTGGAGGCTGATGTCGAGCAAAGGCTCTCCGCCTTGCCGGAAGGGGACGTGCGCACCGCGCGGCCAGGCAGCATTTTCCTCATTCTCACCCATGATCATGCCCTTGACTTCCTGTTGGCGCGCGAAGCCCTGTTGCGCGGCGACGCGCTTTATGTCGGGATGATCGGTTCGAAGACCAAGCGGGGGACCTTCTCCAACTGGCTGAGGCGGGAATTTGGGTCGGATGCTGATTGGATGCTGGAAGATTTTATCTGCCCGATTGGGGCGGGTGGCTCGCACGACAAACGGCCTGCCGTCATTGCGGCGATGGTGGCGGCGGAATTGCTGATCTTGCAGGATATGCGGGCCAGCATCGCGGTGGCGGATCATCCGGCTTAAACAATCTCACTCAAAGAAAAGGCCCGCCTGACATTCATCAGGCGGGCCTTTTTGTTTGCTTGGCTTATTCGCCCGGCAGGGAGCCGGTTGCGTGGCCTGCCATGCCGCCGGAGACTTCCTCAGTCGCTTCGGCTGGCAGTTCCTCAGGCAGAACGAGGTTCAGCACGATGGCGAGGAAGGCTGCAGGCAACAGGCCCGAGGTCAGCAGCACTTTGGCCGTGCCCGGCAGATGCTGGACCGCTTCAGGCACCAGCTGCAGGCCCAGACCGACCGACAGGGAAATGGCGAAGATCACCATGTTGCGGCGGTTCCAGTTGACATCAGACAACATGGAAATACCAGCTGCGACAACCATGCCGAACATCACGATCACGCCACCACCAAGCACTTCGATCGGGATGGTGCGGATCAGGCCGCCGACTTTTGGCACCAAGCCGCAGATGATCAGGAAGATTGCCCCAATGGTGACCACATGGCGGCTCATGATGCCAGTCATGGCGATGAGGCCGACATTTTGCGAGAAGGACGTGTTTGGCAGGCCGCCAAAGATGCCGGCAATCGCGGTGCCCAGACCATCGGCATAGGTTGCCCCGGCAATTTCCTTGTCTGTGGCTTCACGGCCTGCACCGCCCTTGGTGATGCCCGAGACGTCACCAACGGTTTCAATGGCCGAGATGACGGCCATCAGACAGAAGCCGATGATGGCGGCAAAGGACAGCTCGAAGCCATATTTGAACGGCATTGGCAGGGAGAAGAGCGATGCACGCTCAAAGCTGGTGGCAATGGATGAGACCGTCAGCATGCCGGTCGCAAGGGCAAACAGATAGCCTGCGCCAAGGCCGATCAGCACGGCTGAAACCGAAAACATGCCACGGGTGAAGAATTTGAAGCCCAATGTGACGACAATCACCACCAAGGCAGCACCCCAATTGAGCAGGGAGCCGAATTCCGGCTTGCCCATGGCTGGCACACCGCCTGCGGCATATTGAATGCCGACCTTGACCAAAGCCAGACCGATCATGGTGACCACAAGCCCGGTGACCAATGGCGGCAGAGCAAAGCGGATTTTGCCGATGAAGCGGCCAAGCACGGCATGGAACATGCCGCCGATGAAAATGCCGGTATAAAGGGCGGCAAGCGCATCCACGCCTTTGCCTGCGACCAGCGGAATCATGATTGGCAGAAAGGCAAAGCTGGTGCCCTGCACCACTGGCAGACCAGCGCCAACAGGGCCAAAGGTGATGGTTTGGAACAGGGTTGCGATGCCAGCAAACAACATCGACATCTGAATCATATAGAGCAGTTCGGGGAAGTCGGGGGAATTGGACCCGAAGCCGAAGCCTGCTGCGCCTGCGACAATGATGGCAGGCGTCACGTTGGCGATGAACATCGCCAAAACATGCTGAATGCCTAGTGGAATGGCCTTGTAAAGGGCCGGTGTGTAGTTGGGATCGCGGAGTTGTTCCGGCGTTCCGATGCTGCTTCTATCCATTGTTCTACCCCTCTATGGATCATATTTCTTTCCTCCAAATGTCTTGATGCATTTGTTGTTTTTCTTGTTTTGGTTGGTGATTGCCTGCTTGTGCAGGTCAATTATGGGGCCGGGCAAACCATGTAGGGTTGCTCGAACCAGATTTCTTCAAGATTGTCGGCTGTGCCGATCCGGTCGACGACGGCGAAAAGTCCCGGCGCATAAAGCGGTGTCAGGACGCCGTGCCAGACATTGCGTTTGAAATTGATGGCCTGTCCGGCCTTGGTGATGAAGGCGCGGGGGCGAGCGGGCTTGCCGTCCTCATCCTCTGCCACAATGACCAGAAAGCCATTCATGCTCATGGGGATGAAGGCCTGCGAGCCAAGCGGGTGGCGCTCCATCATGTCGAGTTGATAGGGCAGGTCGCGCGGCTTGGCATCAAACAGGCTGATACCAGAGCGGCCCTGATCCTCATCTGGCAGAATGTCGAGGCCCGCCAGATCGTGATAGCGGCCACAAAAGCCCTGATTGATGATTTTGGTCGGGCCGCCGGTGGCTTCCATCAGGTCGCCGAACGGGGCGAAGGCTTCTGCCGAGATGGGTTCGATGAGGATGGTGCGGTCGCTCATCGTCCGGTTGCCTCATCAGATACGGGCAGCATATCCTTGAGGCGATGCAGCGCGATGCGTTCAACCTGACGGCAGGCCTCATTGAATTCCATGTTGCCATTGTTGCCCAGTCGCCGCTCGAAGGCCTCAAGAATGCTGGCCTTTGTATGGTCACGGACCGCGATGATGAAGGGGAAACCGAATTTTGCGGTATAGGCTTCGTTCAGCTCGGTGAACCGTGCGCGCTCAGCATCGGTTAAGGCATCAAGGCCAGCGCTTGCCTGCTCGGCGGTGGATTCGGCGGTTAGGCGTTTGGCGGCTGCCAGTTTGCCTGCCAGATCCGGGTGGGCCTTGAGAACACTGAGGCGGTCTTCCTTGCTAGCCGAGCGGAACGCGCGGCAGAGGGCATTATGCAGGCCAAGAGCCGAGTCGTGCGCAGCCCCCAGTTCCAGCGCAAAGGCTTGCTCGGCCACCCAAGGGCTATGCTCGAAAATGCCGCCAAACTGGCTGACAAAACGGGCGAAATCCATCTGGCTCGGGCGATCCGGGCGCAGAGGGGGATGTTCGCGCTGCCAGTGGCGGGCAATGTCGATGCGGCGGGCAAACCAGACATCCGCCTTGCTCTGGGCATAGTCGATGAAGCGCTTCAGAGCCATGATCCGGCCCGGACGGCCAATCAGGCGGCAATGAAGGCCGATATTCATCATTTTCGGCGTGCCATCCATGCCCTCCTCATAAAGACAGTCAAAGCTGTCCTTCAAATAGGCAAAGAATTGATCGCCGCTGTTGAAGCCCTGTGGCGTGGCAAACCGCATGTCGTTGCAGTCGAGGGTGTAAGGGATGATCAACTGGTCCTTGTGGCCGGACTGGTACCAGTAGGGCAGGTCGTCATCATAGGTGTCGGAGATATAATCGAACCCGCCGACTTCGGTGGCCAGATCAACCGTATTGACCGAACAACGCCCCGTATACCAGCCGAGCGGGCGGCTGCCGGTGACTTCTTCATGCAGACGGATGGCTTCGAGCATGTCGGCCTTTTCGTCTTCGCGGTTATAATCCTTATATTCGATCCATTTGAGGCCGTGGCTGGCAATTTCCCAGTCGGCGGCCTGCATGGCGGCAACTTGTTCCGGACTGCGGGCGAGCGCCGTGGCGACGCCATAGATGGTCAGCGGGATGCCTGCTTTTGTGAACAATCGATGCAGTCGCCAGAAACCGGACCGCGCCCCATATTCATAGATCGATTCCATATTCCAGTGGCGCTGGCCAACCCAAGGGGCCGCGCCAACAATCTCGGACAGGAAAGCTTCGGACGCGGCATCACCATGCAACAGGCAGTTTTCGCCGCCTTCTTCATAATTCAAAACGAACTGAACAGCGATTTTCGCCCCATTTGGCCAATTGGCCTTGGGCGGGTTGGCACCATAGCCAATCATGTTGCGCGGATAGCGTGTCACTTTCTTGTCCCTTCTTGTTATTCTTCTCTATAGCAAATAAATGGGCGAGCATTATCTTGAAATTCCGATAGCTATTTTTGCAAATGAAGCAATGTTCTGGATTTGCCAGCCTTTATGATGCACAGACTTACAGATATAAGGCCCCCAAGAAGGGGTGGCAGGCAAGAGAGGAGCAGGCAATGACTGGCTATTTGACGACGCATGTTTTGGATACAGCTCGGGGTTGCCCGGCGGCTGGTTTGCCAATTGCCCTTTATCGGATCGAGGGCGAGGTGCGAACCCTTATCGTCGAAATGGTCACCAATGACGATGGACGCACCGATCAACAGATCTTGCCAGCCGAGCAATTTGCCATCGGTACCTATGAGCTGGTCTTTTATGCCGGGCGCTATCTCGAAGCAATGGGCGATGAGGTCGAAGGGCCGCGCTTCCTCGATGAAATCCCGATCCGCTTCGGCATGGGAGAAGAGAGCCACTATCATGTGCCGCTGCTGCTTTCTCCCTATGGCTATTCCACTTATCGGGGCAGCTAGGTCTTCTGCCCAGCTGCCATGGCTCTGGCCTGATCGGCCAGCATGGTGCGGATATGGCCAGACATATAATCGATGAAGAGGCGGATTTTCGGGTCCTGCCTGCGGCGATGCGAGAAGAGGCAGGCCATCTGGATGGCGATCGGCGGGTTGTCGGGCAGGATCGGCACCAGAGCACCGGAGCGGATATGGTCGAGCACCTCGAACTCGGGCTTGAGCACGATTCCATGGCCATTCAGAGCCCAGTCGGTCAGAACATCGCCATCGTCTGATTCAAAGGGACCTTTCACCGCAAAGCGTTTGACCCCTTCCTCTGTTTCGAGCGGCCACTGGAATTCTGGCGCACCGGGATAGCGCAGATTGAGACAGTCATGATTGTCCCCACACAAATCCTGTGGGCCAGAGGGTTCCCCGTGGCTTTCAAGATAGGAAGGGGCGGCGCAGAGAAGGCGCTTGCAATCGGCAATCTTGCGAATGCGCAGGTCCGAATCTTCCGGCACGCCGAGGAAAAAGGCCACATCCAGCCCTTCCGCCGCAATGTCGAGCTTGCGGTCCGAAAGACGCAGGCGGACATCAATCAGCGGGAATTCTTTTTTAAAGCCGGGCACCGCCGGGGCGATCAACCGGCGGCCAATGCCCAAAGGGGCAGCAACATGGATGGTGCCGCGGGGTTTCAAGGTGACACTGGAAACAAGGGCTTCGGCATCCTCGATCGATTCAAGAATACGGCAGGCGCCCGGATAGAACAGGCGCCCCTGTTCGGTCGGGTTCAGCATGCGGGTGGTTCGCTGGAACAGTCGTACATTGAGATGCTCTTCCAGCTGGGAAATGCGGGCCGAGGCAACGGCCGGGGAAATGCGTTGGTCACGCGCCGCGGCCGACATGCTGCCCAATTCATAGACTCGGACAAAGGTTCGGATATTGTCGAAATAGGACATCGTGCTGGCTCGTCTTTTTCTTGGTTTTTTTGAATCTGTTCCGAGATTTTCTTCATACCATAGAAAAAGAGGGTGCAATATTGTTCAAATAGGCGCAAGGGCGAGATGCCGTTTGTGCCCTTGCTATTGATGGTTCGACACGGATTTTGGAGCGTGAGCGTGATGGATTTTGAAATGATGCAGCCTTTGATCTGGGCCTGGCTGGAATTTGCCGTTCGCTGGATCCATGTGATCACCGCCATTGCCTGGATCGGGTCGAGCTTCTATTTCATCGCGCTGGATTTGGGCTTGCGCAAGGCACCCAACCTGCCCGTCGGGGCCCATGGCGAGGAATGGCAGGTGCATGGGGGCGGCTTTTATCACGTCCGCAAGTATCTCGTCGCACCAGAACATATGCCCGAGCATCTGACATGGTTCAAATGGGAGAGCTATTCCACCTGGTTGAGCGGCGCGGCGTTGTTGATGGTGACCTATTGGGTTGGAGCCGAGCTCACTTTGATTGACGCCAACAAGGTGGATCTGGCGATTTGGCAGGCAGTGTTGATTTCCGCTGGCTCCCTGACAATCGGTTGGCTGGTCTATGACTTCCTTTGTAAATCGCGGCTGGATCAGAACCCGACCCTGTTGATGCTGCTTTTGTTCGTGCTGCTGGTGATCATGGGGTGGGGCTACAATCAGATCTTCACCGGTCGGGCCGTGATGCTGCATCTGGGGGCCTTCACCGCAACCATTATGACGGCCAACGTTTTCTTTATCATCATCCCCAATCAACGCATTGTCGTGGCGGACCTGAAGGCGGGCAAGGTGCCTGATGCGAAATATGGCAAGATCGCCAAGCTGCGCTCGACCCATAATAACTATCTTACCTTGCCCGTGGTCTTCCTGATGCTGTCAAACCACTATCCTCTGGCCTTTGCCTCGCCTTACAACTGGGTCATTGCGGGCTTGGTTTTCCTGATGGGCGTGACGATCCGCCACTATTTCAACACCAAACATGCCCGCACTGGCAATCCGGTCTGGACCATTCCGGCAACCATAGCCCTGTTCCTTGCGGCCATGTGGATCTCCTTCCTGCCAGCCGAGCATCTGGATGGCGAGTTGAGTGAAGTGGAACGGCCAATGACCCGCCATGAGCAACGGTTTGCTGCGGCGAGCGGTTTTGAAGATGTTGCGGGCATCGTGCAAGGGCGCTGTTCCATGTGCCATGCGCGCAGCACCGCTTGGGACGGGGTGGGCACCGCGCCGCGCGGGCTCTATCTCGAAGGTGAGGCAGATATTGCGCGGGCCGCTCACCAGATTTACCTGCATGCAGGGGTGACCAATGCCATGCCGCCCGCCAATGTCACCTATATGGAAGCAGCGGAAAGACGGGCTATCGTTCAATGGTATCTGGCGGCAACACGCGGGTAGAGCAACTCGCCCCTTCCTTGGGATGTTATTAAAGGCATCAGGCGAAAGGGCGAGCGTGGCTCGAATCATGCCACCCTGTCGCCCGAGAAGCTCAGGTCCTCAGGATGGGCAGTGTGAGTTTTCCCGCCAGAACATGTTAAGAACAAATCTTATTTCATATGTTTAATCAAAATTTTATCTTATCCCTTGAGTAATGGAACAAAGGGTGTACATTAATCATGGTTGCGCAAGCGTGCATGCTATGAACAATGGAGCCCAAATATGGCACAGAATAGTCTCCGACTGGTCGAAGGAAGCAGCATGGACAAGACAAAGGCTTTGGAAGCCGCCCTTTCACAAATCGATCGTGCATTTGGTAAGGGGTCAGTAATGAAACTCGGCCAGCGGGAAGTGGTCGAGATTAGCTCCATTCCGACCGGCTCCCTCGGACTTGATGTTGCCTTGGGCATTGGCGGCTTGCCGAAGGGCCGCATCATTGAAGTCTACGGGCCGGAATCTTCAGGTAAAACGACATTGGCGCTGCATGTGGTGGCCGAATCACAAAAGCGTGGCGGCATTTGTGCCTTCGTCGATGCCGAGCATGCGCTTGATCCGATCTATGCCAGGAAGTTGGGCGTCGATATCGACAATCTTCTGATTTCCCAGCCCGATGCCGGTGAACAGGCTCTGGAAATTGCCGACACGCTGGTCCGTTCCGGCGCGGTCGATGTCTTGGTGGTCGACTCGGTGGCTGCATTGACACCGCGCGCCGAGCTTGAAGGGGAAATGGGGGATTCGCTTCCCGGACTTCAGGCCCGTCTTATGAGTCAGGCCATGCGCAAGCTCGCAGGGTCCATCTCTCGTACCAATTGTATGGTGATCTTCATCAACCAGATTCGTATGAAGATCGGTGTGATGTTTGGTAGTCCTGAAACCACCACCGGTGGTAACGCACTGAAATTCTATGCTTCGGTTCGTCTGGACATCCGCCGCATCGGTGCGATCAAGGATCGCGATGAAGTGGTTGGCAACCAGACCCGTGTGAAAGTGGTCAAGAACAAGGTGGCCGCACCCTTCAAACAGGTTGAATTCGACATCATGTATGGCGAAGGCATTTCCAAGCTGGGTGAATTGCTCGATCTGGGTGTGAAGTCCGGTATTGTCGACAAGTCCGGAGCGTGGTTCTCCTATGATAGCCAGCGTCTGGGGCAGGGGCGTGAAAATGCCAAGAATTTCCTGCGTGAAAATCCGGAACTGGCGGACGAGATCGAGATGGGCATTCGCCAAAGTGCTGGCCTGAATACCGGCCTGATTGAAGAAGCGTCTCCGGATGACGATGACGAATAGGGTTTCATCCCCTTGTCGGGCCATATGCGCTTTAAAAGGCCTGAATGGTGGTAGATGATCTATGAGAGCGGTTGATCCTTGTGATCAGCCGCTTTTTCATTTGGCAGGTCTTAAGAGCCGAGAGTAAGCCCGAATGGGTCTCGGAAGGGGTGCCCCTTCGCCTATTGATCAGTTTTTCGGGAAAATTCCCCCAACAAGCTGCAGAAACCGCCATAACTTGACGCCAAAGGAATAGACTCCGGGGAAGAGGCTCGCTAAAACCGCTCGGTGATAGTCTTCAATGTCGCACCTGTCTGAGCCGATCATGGTCGGATGGGACATGCCCAAGAGGCATGGCGAGGTTGATGAGACAAGGCAAAAGGGCAAGATGCAAGGACAAGGCGTGAAGGCCATATCTTGGATGATATGGAGCAAGGCGCCGGGGGGCTGATGCTCTTCCTTGAAGAGAAACAATGATTGGTGCGTCATGAGCGGTGTAAATGAAATTCGGTCGACATTCCTGAACTATTTCGGTGACCATGGTCACGAAATCGTGGATTCCAGCCCGTTGGTTCCACGCAATGATCCGACATTGATGTTCACCAATGCGGGCATGGTTCAGTTCAAGAATGTGTTTACGGGTCTGGAGCATCGCGACTACAGCCGTGCCGTAACCTCTCAGAAATGTATCCGTGCTGGTGGCAAGCATAACGATCTGGACAATGTCGGCTATACGGCACGTCACCACACCTTCTTTGAGATGCTAGGCAACTTTTCCTTTGGTGATTATTTCAAGGAAGATGCCATCGAGCTGTCCTGGAACCTGATCACCAAAGAATTCGGTCTGCCCAAGGACAAGCTGCTGGTCACTGTCTATCACGAGGATGATGAAGCCTTTGATCTATGGAAGAAGATTGCAGGTCTGCCGGATGAGAAGATCATTCGCATTCCGACGAGCGATAACTTCTGGTCGATGGGCGAAACGGGCCCGTGTGGTCCCTGTTCCGAAATTTTCTTTGATCATGGCGATCATATCTGGGGTGGACCTCCGGGCAGCCCTGAAGAAGATGGCGACCGCTTCATTGAGATCTGGAATCTGGTCTTCATGCAATATGAGCAGGTGACACCGGATGAGCGCATCGATTTGCCGAAACCCTCGATTGATACCGGCATGGGCCTCGAGCGTGTTGCTGCGGTTCTGCAAGGCACGCACGACAATTACCAGACCGATTTGTTCCGTGCCCTGATCCAGAATAGCGTGGATTTGACCGGTGTTGAGGAGCAAGGCGATGCGGCTGCCAGCCACCGGGTGATTGCTGACCATTTGCGCTCGACGGCCTTCCTGATTTCCGATGGCATTCTGCCTGCGTCCGATGGCCGTGGCTATGTTCTGCGCCGTATCATGCGCCGCGCGATGCGTCATGCCCGCCTTCTCGGCTCACAGGATCCGATCATCTATAAAATGGTGCCCACCCTGATCCGTGAAATGGGGCAGGCCTATCCGGAACTGGTCCGTGCCGAGCCATTGATCACCGAAACCCTGAAGCTTGAAGAAAGCCGGTTCGGCAAGACCCTGTCGCGCGGCCTGCAGTTGCTGGATGATGCGACCGACGGCATGGGCCAGGGGGATCGTCTGGATGGTGAGACTGCGTTCAAGCTCTATGACACCTATGGCTTCCCGCTCGATCTGACGCAGGATGCTCTGCGTGCCCGTTCCATTGAAGTGGATACGGATGGGTTTGACACCGCTATGGGTCGACAGAAAGCTGAAGCCCGCGCCAACTGGGCCGGATCTGGTGAAGCGGCAACCGAAGCGGTGTGGTTTGATGTCAGCGAAAAGGTCGGGGCGACTGACTTCCTTGGCTATGAAACCGAAAGCGCCGAAGGGTCTGTTGTGGCTCTGGTGAAAGATGGCGCTGAAGTGGATGCCATCGAGGCGGGCGACGAAGCGGCCCTCATACTCAATCAGACCCCATTCTATGGCGAATCCGGTGGTCAGGTTGGCGACAAAGGCGTGTTGTTGGGTGAAGGTGTGCGCTTTGAGGTCTCCGATACCGTCAAAAAAGCGGGCGGCATGTTCGTTCATCTGGGTAGACTAGTTGAAGGCACGATCAAGCGCGAAACCCCGCTTGAGCTGAAAGTGGCTGTTGAGCGCCGTGCGGCTATTCGTGCCAACCACTCCGCGACCCACCTGTTGCATGAAGCCCTGCGCGAAACGCTCGGTGAGCATGTCAATCAGAAAGGTTCGATGGTCAGCCCGGAGCGCCTGCGGTTCGACTTCTCGCACCAGAAGCCGGTGGACGAGGATGAGATGCGCACGATCGAAGCACAGGTCAATGAGATCGTGCTGCAGAATGGAGCGGTGGAAACCCGCATCATGGCAGTCGATGATGCAATTGAAGCCGGTGCCATGGCTTTGTTCGGCGAGAAATATGGCGATGAAGTCCGTGTTGTATCGATGGGACAGGCAGTGCACGGCGAGAAAGCTGGCAAGACCTATTCGGTCGAGCTGTGTGGCGGTACCCATGTCAAGCGCACCGGTGATATCGGTTTGATGACTATCGTGTCCGAAGGGGCTGTTGCAGGCGGAGTGCGCCGTATCGAGGCGCTGACCGGCAATGCGGCCCGGACTTATCTGCAAGAGCAGGACGCGCGGGTGAAAGACGCAGCCGCTGTGCTCAAGGTGTCGCCAAACGACTTGCTCGATCGCCTTGAAGCATTGGTGGCAGATCGCAAGAAAATGGAGAAAGAGCTGGCCGATGCCCGCCGCAAATTGGCCATGGGCGGAGGTGCCGCTGGCGGAGATGCGGTTGAAGAGGTGGCTGGTGTCAAATTCATGGCCCGTGTTGCCGAAGGCGTCTCACCGAAGGATCTCAAAGGTCTGGTCGATCAGGGCAAGGAGAGCCTTGGTTCTGGCGTGGTGGTGATGATTGCCGTGTCCGAGGATGGCAAGGTTGGTGTCGTGGTTGGGGTGACTGACGATCTGACGGGCAAGCTGAGCGCCGTTGACCTTGTCAAGAAAGCGGCTGAAGTGCTTGGCGGCCGCGGTGGCGGTGGTCGCCCAGACATGGCTCAGGCTGGTGGCAAGGATGCTGATCAGGCAGAGGCCGCGATCGCAGCAATCAAGGACATCATTGCTTCGGCTTAAGAGGCAGCGTCTGCTTGAACAATGACGGATCCCGGGTGGTTTTTCGGGATTCTGTCAGCCCATATGGGGGTCCAAGCGATTGCGCTGAGAAGCAAGAAAAAATGAAACGGCAAAAAGGCTGGCTTCGTGCTGGCCTTTTCTTGTTTCTGGCTTTCATGCTGTTGGGGAGAGACGCTGAGCTATGCTCGGCGGGTCAAATGTGGCTACCTGACCAATCGAGTTGGTGGGCAAGCGGGTGATCAGGTAGCCACTGGCTACTAGGAGCCGCTTTTCTCGTATCTCAAAATGACAGGGCGGTAAATAGTAAATCTCTGTATCAAGTTGAATCGAGCAGCGTAATTTATGAAAAATATTTGTTTTTAAACATAGTCTTGGGTGCAACTTTCGCTTCTAGATAAATATCCTATATGGTTGCAGCTTTTATTAGTTAAAAATGACAAGTATATAGCAGAGATTATATTAATTCTGATTCTGGAAAATGGGGACTTTATGCTGAAACCAGACATTTATAGTTGTGAATTTTAATTTCACGTCTTTGTTCTATGGGGGATTTGATTTCACTGAATGGCAAGGTCAGGAATTTGGAAGGCCTGCCGGATCGAATTGGCATGCTTTACAGCGGGGCGCTTGGTCCGCTGATGGATGCATCACCAGCATGAGAGGATGCCGATGATGCACTTTGTTCAGATCTGAGATTTGTCGCTTGGTTTAACCCATCGCTTTTTGGAGATTCTGGTCCACGGCATCAAGGAAGCCGGTGGTCGACAGCCAATGCTGATCCGGTCCAACCAGTAGAGCGAGGTCCTTGGTCATCTGGCCGTTTTCGACGGTTTCCACGATGACTTTTTCGAGCGTCGAAGCAAAGGCGGCCAAACCCATATTCTCGTCAAGTTTGGCGCGATGCTTCAGGCCACCGGTCCATGCAAAGATCGAGGCGATGGAGTTGGTGGAGGTCTCTTCGCCGCGCTGATGCTGGCGGTAGTGACGGGTGACCGTACCGTGGGCCGCTTCGGCTTCAACGATTCTGCCGTCCGGAGTCATCAGTTGCGAGGTCATCAGGCCGAGCGATCCAAAGCCCTGCGCCACCGTGTCTGACTGGACGTCGCCGTCATAATTCTTGGTGGCCCAGACAAAACCACCATTCCATTTCATGCAGCAAGCGACCATGTCGTCGATCAGGCGATGCTCGTAATGGATGCCCTTTTTCTTGAAGTCTGCTTCAAATTCTTGCTCATAGACTTCCTGAAACAGATCCTTGAAGCGGCCGTCATAGGCTTTAAGGATGGTGTTCTTTGTCGACAGGAAAACCGGCCAGCCAATATTAAGACCATAATTGAAGGAGGCTCTGGCGAAATCGCGGATGGATTCGTCCAGATTGTACATGCCCATCGCCACGCCGGCGGCAGGCGCGTCATAGACTTCCTTTTCGATGATTGTGCCGTCTTCACCGACAAACTTCATGGTCAGTTTGCCCTTGCCCGGGAACAGGAAGTCGGTCGCGCGATACTGATCGCCGAATGCATGGCGACCAATGACGATCGGCTTGGTCCAGCCCGGCACGAGGCGCGGCACATTGCGGCAGATGATCGGCTGGCGGAAGACGACACCGCCAAGAATGTTGCGGATGGTGCCGTTTGGCGACCGATACATGCGTTTGAGGTTGAATTCCTCGACGCGTTGTTCGTCCGGGGTGATGGTGGCACATTTGATCCCGACGCCATGTTCCTTGATGGCTTCCGCCGCGTCGACTGTGATCTTGTCGTCGGTTCTGTCGCGTTCCTCAATGCCCAAATCGTAATATTTCAGATCAATGTCCAGATAGGGAAGGATCAGCTTTGTCTTGATCAGATCCCAGATAATCCGGGTCATTTCATCGCCGTCCAGTTCCACGACAGGGTTGTCTACCTTGATTTTCGACATGTCTCAGACCTCGTCTTTGAGAAGCCGGGTCACATGAGCGGCAGTTTTCCAGATGGGGCCAAGTTGCTGCCACCCCTGACCAAGCGGTAAGTGAGTGTGAGGCTGCTATAGCATTGGTCGAAGGCGTGGCATAGGGCAGATGGGGCCATACTTAGTCGACAATCAGCGCAAAATCGCAGTTTCCCGCACAGAATTTTTCCCCTGATCTCGTCAATCGGGGCAGGGGTCTTGCAATGCGGGGCGGATTCGGTCACTACACGGGCCAACACATTAAAGCAGACTCTTAAGAGAAAGACGGAAATCGAATGGACCCGGTGATCATTCTGGTCGAGCCCCAATTGGGTGAGAATATCGGAACGGCGGCGCGCGCCATGGCCAATTTTGGTGTAACGGACTTGCGGCTCGTGCGGCCGCGTGACGGCTGGCCGAGCGAGAAGGCCCGCAACGCTGCGAGCCGCGCCGATCATGTGATCGAGAAGACCGAGATTTTTGAAACCCTCGAAGAGGCTTTGGCCGATCTCGATTTCGTCTATGCCACGACCGCCCGCCAGCGGGACATGCTCAAGACCGTGCGCCACCCGGTGGAAGCCGCCCAGATCATGCGGCAGGAAGTGGCAAAAGGCGGTAAGGTCGGCATATTGTTTGGGCGTGAGCGCTGGGGCCTCAACAATGACGAAGTGGTGCTGGCCAACGAAATTCTGACGTTGCCGGTGGATCCGGATTTTGCGTCGCTGAATATTGCGCAGGCCGTTCTGATCATCTGTTATGAATGGCGCATGTCGGGCGGTGAGCGGGCTGGTTCCTTGCCGTTCGAGACGCCGGACGTCCCGCGTGCCAGCAAGGACGACATGGTGCATTTGTTCAACCATCTGGAAGAGGCGCTTGATGAGGTCAATTTCTTCCGCCCCCCAGAAAAGCGCGAGCATATGGTGCGCAACCTGCGAACCATTATGCAAAAAGGCGACTGGGCGGAACAGGAAGTCCGCACGTTGCGTGGCGTGATTGCGGCTTTGCAACGGCGTCATGAGCGCAATCATCGCTAGAGGCCATTCCGGTCGAACGGTCTCAGGATGGATCGGAGAATCCCATGCGTCGCGCAAAAGATCCACGCATATTGGTGTTTGATTCCGGCTTTGGTGGCTTGTCAGTGCTTTCGGCGCTGGTCGCCACCCTACCTTATGCCGATTATGTCTATCTGGCGGATGATGCCCGCTTCCCCTATGGGGATTTGCGTGACGAAGCGCTGATCGACGGGCTGGAGGTCTTGCTGGCGGCGGCTTGCGCGGATATTGCCCCCGATCTGATTGTCATTGCTTGCAACACCGCCTCGACCGTTGCGCTCGAGCGGCTGCGGGCCGTATTCCCAATCCCGATTGTCGGAATTGTGCCGGGCATCAAACCCGCGGCGCGGGCGAGCCATAGCGGGCATTTCGCGGTCTTGGCGACACCGGGCACCATCCGTCGGTCGTTGACGCGGGACTTGGTGCGCGATCATGCGCAGGGCTGCGAGGTTGATCTGATTGCCTGTCATCGGTTGGCCGGGCTTGCGGAACGTTTTGTGCTGGAAGGCTTCTGTGATCTCGATGTCCTTCGGGCTGACATTGCGGCTCTGTTTGAGGGGCCAAATTCGGCAACGATTGATGTCGTGGTGCTGGGCTGCACTCATTATCCGTTGATCCTGCCCATGCTGCAGAAGGTGGTGGAGCACCCCGTTCTGTGGCTTGATCCAGCACCGGCGGTGGCACGACGGGTGATGCATTTGCTGCAACAGGAATGGCAGGATTGCCTGGCGGGCGAACGGCTCGGTGCTGCACAAATCACCGAGCGGATCCGTTTTCTGGCGACAGGGGATGGGCAAGCGCGTCTGGAACGCGCCTGGGCGGCTTTGGTTGAACGGGCTGCATAAAGAGCAAAAGGGCTCTCCAGGGGCTTTGAAAAATGCGAAAAAGCCCCAAAAAGTGGAGATTTTGCCTTCAAGGTGTTTGACTCCCGCCGGTAAACCCACTAAACACCTGTCAATCGCTGCGGGGCTCCTGATGGGCCCCCTTTGATTTTAACGCACCCGTGAGACGAGAGGGGCGCATCTTCTTGTCTCTGTCGAAGCTGACCTTTTTCGGGTCTTGTTTCTAGGAGGGGCGCGTTTTCTTACAAAAAGAAGCCAAAAGGAAAACACGCGATGTCTAAGCGCCATTCGCAGAAATACAAAATTGACCGCCGTATGGGCGAAAATATCTGGGGCCGTCCTAAGTCTCCGGTTAACCGTCGTGAATATGGCCCAGGCCAGCATGGTCAGCGCCGTAAAGGCAAACTGTCTGACTTTGGTCTGCAGCTCCGCGCAAAGCAGAAGCTGAAAGGCTACTACGGCAACATCTCCGAGAAGCACTTCCTGCGCATCTACAAAGAAGCAAGCCGCATCAAGGGCGATACCTCCGAGAACCTGATTGGTCTGCTCGAGTCCCGTCTGGACGCGATCGTATACCGCGCAAAATTCGTTCCGACCGTGTTCGCTGCTCGTCAGTTCGTCAACCACGGCCATGTCAAAGTGAACGGCAAGCGCGTCAACATTCCTTCCTACCGCCTGAAAGTTGGCGATGTTGTGGAAGTGCGTGATCGTTCCAAGCAGCTCGCTATCGTTCTGGAAGCCACCCAGCTGGCCGAGCGCGATGTGCCTGACTATATCGAAGCGGATCACAACAAAATGGTCGCTACCTACAAAGCGATGCCACAGCTGGCTGACGTTCCATACCCTGTTGTCATGGAACCAAACCTCGTGGTCGAATTCTACTCCCGTTAATGGGACTGGAAACACGCTTACCGAATTCGAAAAGGCCGCCTGTTCAGGTGGCCTTTTTGCTGTTCTGGTCCTTTCCTCGCCTTCTCCTGCGCCTTGTGTTTCGCTCCGGCTTTTGCTAAAGCGAGCGCGACTTCACTGACCGGGAATCCGCTTCATGACCGAGCTTTCACCATCCGCCATTCTAGATCCTGACAGCCGTGAGGAAGAGGATGATCTGTGCCATCCGATGTTTCGCAAGGTGCCGAGTTCGGTTGCCTTCAAGAAGCTGAGGAAGCGGCTTCTGCGCAATGTGCGCGCGGCAATGGATGATTACAATATGTCGACCGCCAAGCAGAAATGGCTGGTCTGTCTGTCGGGCGGCAAGGATTCCTATGCGCTTCTGGCGATCTTGCTCGATCTGAAATGGCGTGGTCTGCTCGATGCGGATCTGTTGGCCTGTAATCTGGATCAGGCGCAGCCGGGCTTCCCGTCCGATGTATTGCCGCGCTTTTTTGAAGAGCACGAGATCCCTTATCATATCGAGCGGCAGGACACTTATTCGATCGTCAAGGAGAAGATCCCGGAAGGCAATACCTATTGCTCTCTCTGCTCGCGGCTCAGACGCGGCAATCTCTATCGTGTGGCGCGGGAACATGGCTGTGACGCGGTGCTGCTCGGTCATCATCGGGACGATATTTTGGAGACATTCTTCCTCAATCTGCTGCATGGGGGGCGTTTGGCGACGATGCCGCCGAAGCTGAAGAATGAAGAAGGGGATCTGATGCTGTTCCGGCCGCTGGCCTATTGCGAGGAAGCGGATCTGGCCAAGTTTGCCGATTTGATGCAATTCCCGATCATTCCATGCGACCTGTGTGGCTCACAGGATGGTTTGCAGCGCCAGCAAGTCAAAGCGATGTTGCAGGGCTTTGAGGCGCAGCATAAGGGGCGGACGCAGGTGATGTTCCGCGCTCTGTCAAACATTCGGCCCTCTCATATGCTCGATACGAAACTGTTCGACTTTGCTGGCCTGTCTGTCGAGGATGACCGCGCCGGCGACGATAGCGATGACAATGACGGCTGTGGCGCCATGGCGGCGCTGACAAGCGATTTCCTCACCATGCATGAGCGTTGACCAAGGTGGTTTTGCAGAAGGTTTGTGTGCGGTTTAACCGAAAACCGGATTCGTGACTGGATCTCTCGCCATACTTGCTCTTGGTAAGTTATAGTTGAATCACTTTGTTAGTAATCTATTGCAAGGGATTCAAATGACTCATCTTTGTGATTTTGATGCCCGGTTTCCAAAAAGGTGATCTTAACGGGGTAACCGTTAAGCATGGTCATGGGCCTTGTGTTGTGCTTTTTGGCGGCTGGCAGTATTTTGAGGCGATACAGGTAACAAAAAAGCCCGGCCATGTGGACCGGGCTTTTGCGTGCCGTTTTGGAAACCGTATCAGGTGGCCATTCAGGCGGTTACTTTGGAATTGATCAGCTGCTGCAATTCCTGAGTCTGGAACATTTCGCGGACGATGTCGCACCCGCCAACAAACTCACCCTTCACATAGAGCTGGGGGATGGTTGGCCAGTTGGAATAGTCCTTGATGCCCTGACGCACTTCGTCATTTTCCAGCACGTTGACGCCTTTATAGGGCACGTCGAGATAGTCCATGATCTGGGCTACCTGACCGGAAAAGCCGCACTGCGGGAAAGAAGGGGTGCCTTTCATGAAAAGCACGATGTCGTTGCTTTTGACTTCATTGTCGATCCATGCCTGGATATCGCTCATATGTCCGTCCTTTGGGTATCTTCGGGGGCTCATTGTCCGATCACGTACCGCCGGGGGGGAAGGTGTGATCGTCCAGAGGCAGAATGCCGGTTGAAGGATCAATCCGGGACTGATGTCTGAAGCGCGAGCGCATGCAGCGCACCGCCCATATTGCCCTTCAGGGCGTCATAGATCATCTGGTGTTGCTGAACACGAGACTTGTCGCGGAAGCTTTCCGAAACCACTTCGGCGGCAAAATGGTCGCCATCTCCTGCGAGATCACGGATCACCACTTTGGCGTCGGGCAAGGCTTCCTTGATAAGGCTTTCAATTTCACTTGCGTCCATAGGCATGCTGCTCTCCTCGTCTTCAATTTTGGCAGAGAAGATTTGATTACGCAATTGCGCGTATTCACTATCTTGTCTGAATTTGGTCTGTCCGGTCCGTCTTTCAAGGCTTGACAGGAAGAATGTTCGCCAATTCAAGGGTCTTACGACTGAGCGGTTCCGGTCAAGATGAAATATCAGACAATACCCAATGAAGCGCGGGGCGACGATCATTCCTTCGTCGCCCCGCGCCAATCGGGATAGGACCTTACGGGTCAGGCGGGCTTTGTTTTCGCCATTTGAGCGATCAGAGCTCACCTGCCATGAAGGTTGGGAACCAGCTCTCGTGGGCGACCTTCAGGCTGTCCACGGTGATCTGTCCATGACCGATCAGGGCAAAGGCATCGCCGCCAACCTGACCAAGCTGGTCGATCTGGATGCCAGCTTCTTTCGCCTTGGCCATCACGCTTTCTGCCTTGTCTGCCGCACAGGTGACCACATAGCGGGCCTGATCTTCGGCATAGAAGGCAATATGTGTCGCTTCTGTGGGCAGTTCCACGGCACAGCCAAGAGCAGAGCGCATGGCCATTTCCGCCAGAGCGACGCCAAGGCCGCCATCGGAAATGTCGTGGGCTGCGTTGATCTCACCCGCGCGGATGGCGGTGCGGACAAAATCGCCGGTCTGTTTTTCAAGCGCCAGATCCACCGGTGGTGGTGCGCCTTCTTCCCGGCCCAGCATATCGCGCAGATAGAGGCTCTGGCCCATTTCCACACCATGACCGCCGATCAACAGGATGGCGTCGCCCTCCGCGACAAAGGCATTGCCGACCGAGACGGAAACGTCCGGCAAAAGGCCCACAGCACCAATGGCCGGGGTCGGCAGAATGGCATCGCCGGTGGTCTCGTTATAAAGCGACACATTGCCCGAGACGATTGGCATGGCGAGCGCTTCGCAGGCAGCGCCAAGGCCTTTGATGCAGCCAACAAACTGGCCCATAATTTCGGGCTTTTCGGGATTGCCGAAATTGAGGTTGTCAGTGGTGGCCAGTGGTTCTGCGCCAACGGCATTGAGGTTGCGCCAGCTTTCAGCAACGGCCTGTTTGCCGCCTTCAAATGGGTCGGCCTTGCAATAGCGCGGGGTCACGTCAACGGTCAAGGCAAGGCCTTTGTTGGTGCCGTTCACGCGGATCACACCAGCATCGCCACCCGGACGTTGTTTGGTGTTGCCCTGAATCATAGTGTCATATTGTTCCCAAACCCAGCGGCGGGAGGAGAGATCCGGGCTGCCAACCATCTTAACGAGGCTTTCAAGCAGGTCGGCTGGGGCGGTGACGCTGGCATTATCGATTTTGGCCAGTTTCGGGCTTTCGACCCATGGGCGATCATATTCCGGGGCTTCGTCACCCAGTTCCTTGATCGGCAGGTCGGCGACCATTTCGCCATTGTGATAGATGCGGAAGCGCAGAGTGTCGGTGGTGACGCCCACTTCGGCAAAGTCCAGCTCCCATTTGCGGAAGACCGCTTCGGCGGCTTCGCGCTTCTCTGGGTGCAGAACCATCAGCATGCGTTCCTGCGATTCAGACAGCATCATTTCATAGGCGGACATATTCTCTTCGCGCACTGGCACCTTGTTGAGGTCCAGATCGACGCCGAGATTGCCTTTCGCGCCCATTTCAACGGCCGAACAGGTGAGGCCAGCGGCACCCATATCCTGAATGGCGATAACGGCACCGGTCTGCATCAACTCGAGGGTGGCTTCCATCAGGCGCTTTTCGCTGAAGGGGTCGCCAACCTGAACGGTAGGACGCTTCTCTTCGCTGTCCTCGTCAAACTCTGCTGAGGCCATGGTCGCCCCGCCAACGCCGTCACGGCCGGTTTTGGCGCCAAGATAGACAACCGGCATGCCGACACCCTTGGCTTCGGACAGGAAGATCTTGTCAGCATCCGCAAGACCTGCGGCAAAGGCATTCACCAGACAGTTGCCATTGTAAGAGGCGTCAAAATTGACTTCGCCGCCAACGGTCGGCACGCCGAAGCTGTTGCCATAGCCGCCGACACCGGCAACGACGCCGGACACCACATGTCGGGTGCGTTCATGATCGGGCATGCCAAAGCGCAGGGCATTCATCGCAGCAATCGGGCGGGCCCCCATGGTGAAGACGTCGCGCAGGATGCCGCCAACGCCGGTGGCTGCGCCCTGATAAGGCTCGATGTAGGAGGGGTGGTTGTGGCTTTCCATTTTGAAGACCACGGCCTGTCCATCATCAATGTCGACCACACCGGCATTCTCGCCGGGGCCTTGCAACACGCGCGGACCTTTGGTCGGAAGGGTGCGGAGCCATTTTTTCGAACTTTTGTAAGAGCAATGCTCGTTCCACATGGCCGAGAAAATGCCAAGTTCGGTGAAGGTTGGCGTCCGACCAATCAGCTCGAGAATATGCTCATATTCATTGGGCTTGAGGCCATGGGCGGCGATCAGTTCGTCGGTGATCTGGATTTCGTTCTGGATCATGCCACCTTCTCCAACAGGCTTTCAAACAGGCCACGACCGTCAAGGCCGCCATGCAGGTCTTCGATCAGATTTTCCGGATGCGGCATCATGCCAAGGATGGTGCCACGGGCATTCATGATGCCAGCGATGTTGTTGAGCGAGCCATTGATGTTGGCGTCCGGGGTGGTTGCCCCTTCTGCATCGCAATAGCGGAACAGCACGCGGCCATCGCCTTCGAGCATTTTCAGGGTCTCATCATCGGCAAAGAAATTGCCATCATGATGGGCGACCGGGCATCGAACCACCTGATTTGGCTGATAGGCCTTGGTAAAGATCGTGTCGGCGCGCTCGACGCGCAGCAGAGTTTCCTTGCAGATGAAATGCAGGCCCGCATTGCGCATCAGGGCACCGGGCAGGATGCCGGTTTCGGTCAGGATCTGGAAGCCGTTGCAGACACCCAGAATGCGGACGCCTTTTTTTGCTTTTTCCAGAAGGTCGGCAACGATTGGCGAACGGGCGGCAATGGCACCGGAGCGCAGATAGTCACCATAGGAAAAGCCGCCGGGCAGAATGATCAAATCGGCCTCGGGAATTTCGGTTTCAGCATGCCAGACCATCATCGGGTCTGTGCCGGAGACGGAGCGCACAGCGGCTGCCATGTCATGCTCACGGTTGGTTCCGGGAAAAACGAGGATCGCAGTTTTCATGGGTCCTGCTCCTGAAGGAAAGGGCTGACGGGATGGCCAGCTACAAAAGGAAAAAGACGGCGAGCGCGGAGGCTATGACCGGAATGAGAATGAAGATCGCTGCCTTGATGGCCATGAAGCGGATGGCTTTTGCCGCTTCCGCTCGCTGGTCGAGGATCTGCGTCTCTTCGGCTTTGACCGGGGAGGGGCTGCCGGAGGTCAGATCTTGGTCATTGGCATTGAGGGTCATGCTGTTTCCGTCTCTGTCGTCTCGTCGAAAGACCGAAATGACAGTCCTGAAGGATTACAGGATGTCGATCTGGTAATTTTCGATCACCGTGTTGGCGAGCAGCTTTTCGCACATATCGGCCAGTTTGGCCTCGGCTGCGGCCTTGTCGGTGCTGTCGGCAAGCTCGATGTCGATCACCTTGCCCTGACGAACCTGGTCAACACCATCAAAACCCAGCGCACCCAGAGCGCCTTCGATCGCTTTGCCCTGAGGGTCGAGAACGCCGTTTTTCAGGGTAACGGTGATACGTGCTTTCATTTTGGAGAGTTCCTTTTTGTCCTGACCGTCCATAGCGCGGCGGAAAAGAAGAGGCGGAGTAGGATGGAAGAAGGCAGGGGTGGCCCTGCCTTCTGATAGGTCGCTTTACTTGACGAGAACCGGGCCGGTGCCCTTGTGCTCAGGATTGCTGTTGATCATGATGCCAAGGCGCTTGGCCACTTCCTGATAGGCTTCCAGCATGCCGCCCATATCGCGGCGGAAGCGGTCCTTGTCCAGCTTGTCGTTGGATTCGATGTCCCACAGGCGGCAGGAATCGGGCGAAATCTCATCGGCGAGAATGACACGCATGGTGTCGCCTTCGAAGTAGCGGCCACATTCGATTTTGAAATCGACAAGGCGGATGCCGACAGCGCGGAACATGCCACACAGATAGTCGTTGATGCGGATGGCCAGTGCCATAATGTCATCAATTTCCTGCGGGCTGGCCCAACCAAAGGCGGTGATGTGTTCCTCAGACACCATCGGGTCATCGAGGCTGTCATTCTTGTAACAGAATTCAATGACCGAGCGAGGCAGCTGGGTGCCTTCTTCAATGCCGAGACGTTTGGCAATGGAGCCTGCAGCCACGTTGCGGACAATGACCTCAAGAGGAATGATTTCGCATTCCTTGATCAGCTGTTCACGCATGTTGAGGCGGCGGATGAAGTGGGTCTGGATGCCGATCTCGTTGAGGTTGGAAAAAATATATTCCGAGATGCGGTTGTTCAGAACGCCCTTGCCGTCAATGACTTCATGCTTCTTGTTGTTGAAAGCGGTGGCATCGTCCTTGAAGTGGGCGACCAGGGTGCCCGGTTCTGGACCTTCATAAAGAATTTTGGCTTTGCCTTCGTAGATCCTGCGACGACGATTCATGAGCGTTCTACCATGTTGTTTAGCCCGTAGGTGGGCGGATTTGCTGGTATGGAGCCGGGCCTGTTGTCAGGTGGGCCGATCCCATTGAAACTGTGACTGCCAACCGACGTCGGGCGTCTTCAGGCTGGCAGGAGCGCTTTGGACACTCTCCGGTTCCGGAGAATCAGGCTTTGCGCTACGGAACTATAGCCTATTTGAGGGCGCATATGGGGGTGTTGATCATGGATCTTCAACCCTGCCGTTCTGATAGGCCCCATGGCTCGCTGCTTAGCGAATTCCGCATGAAATCACAATCGTTGAATCACTTGTTGCGGCGAGTTTTTGGCCTGAAAGCATGGGTTGCTCTCCGCTTAGCAGCGGATGATCGCCCGATGATTGGAAAATGCGTTCATTGCCTGTTGAGAAGGCGGATAAGTCACCCTACATTGGAACTGTAATAATCGAGTTTCACCGAAAAGGGGAGGAAACCCCGTCCGTTGGGCCAGCTGGGCCCAATCTCAGACCAAAGTCGGTGGGAAACAGAGGACGCACCTGTTGTCTTTTGTCCTATGCTCAGTATAGGTGGGGGCAACAGAGCGACGAAAACGGTCGGATCGGGGAGTAGCCATATGACGACTTTTGACAAGCGAGAAGATGCATTTGAAGCCAGATTTGCGCATGACGAAGAACTGCGCTTCAAAGCGACAGCTCGCCGGAACAAATTGCTCGGTCTTTGGGCGGCTGGAAAGATGGGTCTCGATGAAGTGGCCGCTGTGGAATATGCCAAGGAAGTGGTGCGTTCCGACTTTGAAGAGCCAGGCGAGGAAGATGTCTATCGCAAGATCGTTGCCGACTTTTCCGAGTATAAAGTTGATCAGTCAGAGCATCAGATCCGCCGTACCATGTCCGAGTTGATGGCCGTGGCCATCGAGCAGCTGAAGGGCGAAGCCTGATTGCTGTTCGTGCCCCCTGCGACACAGGGGGTGACTGGACAACGGTCCGTAAATTTGATTTTGTGAAAAGGCTGATGAGCAACTCATCAGCCTTTTTTCTTGCTCTGGTTCACCGCTTTTGTTGTCGCGCAGCCGCGCCAGTTGGATGGCATTGCTCTGCTGTCTCACAAAGCCCTGTGAACCGGATATCCTACGGGGAGGCTCATCATGACGGACAATCACACCTTAATGCGTCGCGCAGTCGATGCGGCGGTTAACAAGGACGAGCCACTCTATTTTGGCTGGTGTGTGCTGGCCAGCCGGCAGGCTGCCGAGATTCTTGCTCAAGGGGGCTTTCCTGCCGTGCTGGTTGACATGCAGCATGGGGCTATCGGCTTTTCCGATGCGCAGGAAATGACCGGGGCGATTGCCCATTGTGGCACAGCACCGATTGTTCGCATTCCGGTCGGGGATTTTGCCACCGCGTCGCGGGCGCTCGATTTTGGTGCACAAGCCATCGTCGCGCCAATGATCAACACCAAGGAACAGGCCGAAGCTTTGGTCAAGGCGGTGAAATATACCCCGCTGGGCGAACGCTCTTATGGACCATTTCAGGCCTGCCGGACCTATGGCTTTAGCAATCTGTTTGATTATGTGGTCGACGGCAATGACAGCTGTTTTGCCTTGGCGATGATCGAAACCCGTGAGGCGCTCGATAATCTGGAGGATATTCTGGCGACTGACGGGATTGACGGAGTGTTTGTCGGACCGGCGGATCTGTCGCTGACATTGCTGGAGGGCAAGGCAGTGGACTTCGACCATGAGGTAACGGTCACTGCGCTCAAAAGAGTGATTGCGGCCGCCAAGGCGCATGGCAAGTTGTGTGGGATTTATGCAACCAACGCCCATTATGCCAAGCTGTTTGCCAGCTATGGCTTCCAGTTGATTGCTGTCGGGTCGGAAGCGGGGTTCCTAGCACAGGGTATCGAGCAGACCATGGCAGATCTGGCCTCAGACTGAGCCGGATCCGGACGCAGAAGCGACCAAAAGGTCGCAGGTTGCTTTGATATAGATCAGCGCGTGCAAGTTATTATGCACCCATCGTGCATATATGAATTTGGCGTGTGCAACTGCCATTCGGGGAGAGTAGGACCGGTTGCACCCAGTTCCTTGGGAGAGACTATCATGCTGAAACTGACTGTGCTGTTTTACATCATCATTGCCCCGACACTGGCGGGAATTTTCGCGCTTGTGCCGCTGACCATGTCCGGGACGCTGGACTTCGATCCGATGTTCTTTATCGGTTTTGTGGCTGCTGGCGCCATTCTGGCCATGCCGGTGTCGTGGTTTGTGGCCAAGCGTATTGATGCCGCGATTGGCAAGAAGGGACCTGCTGCGACGGCATGACCGGCCACGGTTCGCTTACAAAAAAGCCTGCTCCATGGGATTGGGGCAGGCTTTTTTTGTTGTAAAGGCGCTAGCCGTCCAGCTTGCTGAGAAAGCCGGCAAAGGACATCATGCCTTCGGGCCACGGGCCATGGCCGCTTTCCAGCGTGATATGGCCTGCGTCGCCTGCATCCTGAAAATGCGCCCCCCAATCTTTGGCCATTTCCTGCGAGCGTTGATGATCGCAATAGGGATCGTTGCGGCTGCCGACCACATGGGCCGGGAAGGGCAGGGGATTCTTCGGGATTGGCACGAAGTCGCCACCGTCAAAGCCATCGATCAGACCTTCTCGGTCCCAGTCGCTCGGGGCGACCAGATAGGCACCGGCGATCTTGCCTTTCAGGCTTTCAGCGCCATGGGCCACCAGAATGCAGCCGAGCGAATGGGCCACCAGAACCACAGGGCGGCTGGAGGCCTCGATTTCGGCCAGCAGATTGGTCATCCACGCATCCTTGGATGGATTATGGACGTCGTCCTGCTTGACTTCACGGGCGGTCGGCATCTTGTCGCGCCAGCGCATGAGCCAATGGCCTGGCAAAGTGTCGCCATAGCCGGGGATCAGCAGAATGTCAGTTTGGGAAATTTTCATGATCGGGTCCTGCCGGTTTGATTTGGTCCTGCGTCATCACCAGATGTGGCGCGCACTGTCAAGCAACAAGCTGGAAGGGAGGGCAGGCCGGAAAAAATCCCGGCCCGTCTTCACGCAAGAATTGCTTATTCGCTGGCACCAAAGACGCGCTTGAAGATCACGTCGACATTCTTGGTGTGGTAGCCAAGGTCGAAGCGATCCTTGATTTGCTCTTCCGAGAGATATTTGCGGACATCTTCGTCCGCAAGAAGCTCGGTGAGGAAATCGACGGTGGCGTTGCCTGCCATGTGATAGCTTTCCCAGACCTTCATGGCGTTGCGCTGGACAAGGCGATAGGCGTCTTCGCGAGACGAGCCTGCCTGTGTCAGCGCCAGCAGGATGCGCTGGGAGTGGACCAGACCACCAAGGCTGTTCATGTTGCCCAGCATGCGCTCGGGATAGACCAGCAGCTTGTCGATGACACCGGTCAGGCGCACCAAGGCGAAATCAAGCGTCACGGTCGCATCTGGGCCAATCATCCGCTCGACAGAGGAGTGGGAAATATCACGCTCATGCCACAGGGCGACATTTTCCAGAGCAGGCGTTACGGCAGAGCGCACAATGCGTGCAAGGCCGGTGAGATTTTCCGTCAGAATCGGATTGCGCTTATGCGGCATGGCCGAAGAGCCCTTTTGGCCCTTGGAGAAGAATTCCTCTGCTTCGAGCACTTCGGTGCGCTGCAGGTGACGGATCTCGGTCGAGACGCGCTCGATGGAGGAAGCAATGACACCCAAAGTGGCGAAGAATTGCGCATGGCGGTCGCGTGGGATGACCTGCGTGGACACAGGCTCCGGCTGAAGGCCCATGGCGTCGGCCACATGCTCTTCAACCGCCGGGTCGATGTTGGCGAAGGTGCCGACCGCACCGGAAATGGCACAGGTGGCGATTTCTTCGCGGGCTGCCAGCAGGCGGGTCTTGCAACGGTCAAACTCGGCATAGGCTTCAGCCATCTTGAGGCCAAAGGTCACAGGTTCGGCATGGATGCCATGGGAGCGGCCGATGCAGACGGTGTCTTTATGTTCCATGGCACGGCGCTTGAGCGCGGCCAGCAAGGCGTCGATGTCAGCCAGCAGCAGGTCTGCGGCGCGGGTCAGCTGGACGTTGAAGCAGGTGTCGAGCACGTCGGAGGAAGTCATGCCCTGATGGACGAACCGGGCATCATCGCCAACGATTTCAGCCAGATGGGTGAGAAAAGCAATGACGTCATGCTTGGTTTCGCGCTCGATTTCGTCGATCCGGTCGATATCGAAGGTGGCCGCGCCGCCTTTTTCCCAGATGGTCTTGGCGGCAGACTCGGGAATGACACCGAGTTTGGCCAAAGCGTCACAGGCATGAGCTTCGATTTCGAACCAGATGCGGAACTTGGTTTCAGGCGACCAGATGTCGACCATTGCGGGGCGGGAATAACGAGGGATCATGAGCGAGCCTGTCTATAGCAAGTGAGAGGGAAGGGCGGGCCGAACCAATGATCGGCCATCCTGAAACAAAAATCAGTTCTGGGCCTTTTCAGCCGCTTCGCGGATGCGGGCGATATTTTCACGATATCCTTCAACGCCTTGGCCTTTGAAGACAGCAGAGCCAGCGACAAGGATGTTCGCCCCGGCAGCTGCAACCAGTGGAGCGGTCTCGGTGGTGATGCCACCATCAATCTGGATGTCGATGTCACGATCACCGATCATGGCCTTGACGCGGGCGGTTTTCTCCACGGTAGATGGGATGAAAGACTGGCCGCCAAAGCCGGGATTAACACTCATCAAGAGCACCATGTCGACCTTGTCGAGCACATATTCGATGACATTTTCAGGGGTGGCCGGGTTGAGCGAAACACCCGCTTTTTTGCCAAGCGCCTTGATGGCCTGCAGTGAGCGGTCCAGATGCGGTCCAGCTTCCGCATGCACGGTGATCAGGTCAGAGCCAGCGGCGGCGAAATCTTCCAGATACGGGTCGCACGGGGCGATCATCAGATGGGTGTCAATGATCTTATCGGTATAAGGGCGGATCGCCTTGACCACGTGCGGGCCGAAGGTGATGTTTGGCACGAAATGACCATCCATGACGTCCACATGGACCCAGTCGCAGCCTGCTTCGTCGATGGCTTTGACCTCTTCGCCAAAGCGGGCGAAATCGGAGGCGAGAATGGATGGGGCGATCTGAATGGGGCGTGCCATGGCCTGCGGTCCTGTCTGTCTGACATCAAAGAGAAGTGTTGGTCATGCGCCTAGCATATGGGGCAAGGTTGAGCAAGAAGAGAAGGCCTTGTCCTTGTTGCTTATGTTGCCTAAATGATATCTATGTGATGATATAATGAGATCGATTATAGAAGGCAAGCTTTGTCGTATGTATAGCTTGTTTCTCATTTTGGATATTGGATACATTTTTGTCTGGACCTGCTTCTTTCTCCGTGACACACTCAGCTGAATTTCATCCGTTTGTCGTCTGATGAACAGGATTGGCACTTGTGAGGTCGGACTGGAAGAGGTGGATGCCCGGTGGAGCACAGACCACCAGCCGCGCAGTCGCAGCTTTAGGAGAAAAGCCATGAGCCACATAAACCATGACGTGATCATTTTGGGTGCCGGAATGGTCGGCATCAGCACCGCGCTGCATCTGCAGGAGAGCGGGTTGAATGTGGCGCTGGTGGATCGGCGCGGACCGGGGGAAGAAACCTCGCACGGCAATGCCGGGATCATCGAACAGGACGGAATGGTGCCTCTGACCATTCCCAGCAATCCGCTTGAAGTGCTGAAATTCGCCTCCAATCGCAAGATCCACATGCATTACCATCCGACCTTCATGCCGCGGCTGACGAGCTGGCTCTTTCGGATGTGGCTGCTGTCAAACCCGGCGGGCATCGATCGCTATGCGCGTGGGGTTCAGCCCCTGCGGCAATGCTCGGCTGATGAACATGCCTATTTTGCCAAGGAAGCCGACATAGCCAGCGAATTTCGCCATACAGGCTGGATCCATCTGTATCACTGCGCCAAGACCTTTGCCGGTACGGCGACTGCGCGCGGCTATGCAGACGAGTTTGGCGTCGATTATGAGGTGGTGGACAGAAGCGGTCTTGAGGCGCTGGAACCTTATATCGATTTTGGCGATGACGATCACGGCATCTTCTGGAAGGGCTGTGTCAATGTCGGCTCACCCAAGCGCGTGACCAAGGCTTATGCGGAGCTGTTCATCAAGCGTGGTGGGGACTTCTACACCGGAGACGCCCAGACACTACGGCAGGCCGGTGATGTCTGGCGGGTGACAGGCGAGACCGGTGATCTGACTGCGCCGAAGGTGGTGGTGGCTTTGGGGCCATGGAGCCTCGATCTGGTCAAACCGATGGGCTATCACTTTCCGCTGGCGGCCAAACGCGGCTATCACCAGCATTTTGAAAGTCGTGACGGGGCGGTGCTCAACCGGCCTATCGTGGATGAGGATGTCGGATTTTTGATGACCCCGACCGAGCGCGGCATCCGGTTGACCTCGGGCATTGAATTTGCGCATCGGGACAGCCGCAAGACACCGTCGCAAATCTATCGTGCAACAGATCATGCGCGGCATTTGTATCCGCTTGGCAAACCGGTGGATGAAGAACCCTGGATGGGATCACGGCCCTGTTTTCCCGATTCCCTGCCGCTGGTTGAAAAGGCGGACAAGCATGACGGTCTCTACTTCAATTTCGGACACGGCCATATGGGCTTTGCAACCGGCCCGGCGACCGGTCGCATGATGGCTGACCTCATGCTTGGAAGAGAAGGTGGTCTGGATCGCAACGCCTTTTCCAGCAAACGCTTCAAGTGAGTGGGGTCACTCACTGAGCGGCAGCGATGCCGTTTCCTTGACGGTCGCAACCACGATGCGTGACTGCACATCCGAGACGAGTTCTGAATTCAGCAGCTTGTAGCAGAGAAAGTTGTCATAGGCCTTGATGTCTTCGGTGATCACCTTGACCAGATAGTCCACCGCGCCGGTGATGCGCTCGCAGGTTACGACTTCGGGCCACACGGCGACGAGCTTGTCGAACTCTTCCATATTCTTGCGGCTTGGCACGGTCAGTTTGACAAAGGCGTAGGACACGAATCCCAACCCGACGGACTCGCGATCAATGATTGCGGTGACTTGCTTGAGGACGCCTGTTTCTTTCAGCTTCTTGATTCTGCGCCAGCATGGGGTCTGGGACATTCCGGCAAGCTTGGCAATTTCGGCGATCGACAAGGATGCATCATTTTGCAAAACCTTGAGTATCCGAATATCGCCAGAATCGAGTGTCAATTTTTCCATATTTCGCTCTCTTGGGAAGATTTCATTCGAACGCTACAAAGAATCTAGGGGTTTGTATATATTTAAATATACAAACCTTGTCCCTTGAGCGGAATTTTATGATTCCAATTGCCCGTGATTGTGAAAAAAATCAGGGAAAAGGCATCTCAAACGGCGTTTTCTTTCTTTTTCGTTGGCCCTTTGTCTAGGTCATGCCTGCGCGTTGCTTGTGGCTGTCCCGTAGGCCTGTCCGGGCTGAATCATCCATGCTTGTCTTGCCAGCTGGGAAAGAGATCCCCTTGTGCACTTTTGGCGGCATAGACGCCGCGGGCGATTGCGCGGGCCATGACAGCTGCTGCGCGGGCGCCCAAGTTGATGAAGGCGTCGTCTGCGGCGGGAAGCGGTTTTTGCCCGTTGGAAAGGGCAAAGATCATGTCGCCATCAAGTGGGGTGTGGGAGGGCCAGAGCGCGCGGGCAAAACCATCGTGGGCCATGATGGCCAGGCGCTTGGCCTGGGCCTTGGTCAGGGCTGCATCTGTGGCGATGATGCCGATGGTGGTGTTGCCGCCCGGTTTGCCCAGATCGTCTGTCTCAAGGCCTTCCAGAGAGAGTCCGGTCTGCATGGCGTCCATTTTGGTGAAGGGGGCCTGCATGTCCGGTGTCAGGTGTGGGGGCAGGCCCAACCCACCAAATTCATTGCCCTGTTCAAAGGGCGCTGCCCAGAAATGGCGACTGTCCCCCATGGTGGCCCGGCCAAGGGCGTTGACGGCCACCAGAGCGGCGATCCGGATGCCATGCTGGTCTTCATCGGAGGCCGAGCCCAAGCCACCCTTAAGGCCCGCTGTCAGCGCGCCGGTGCCGGCGCCTGCTGTTCCGATGTCGAATGACCGGTCACTGGCGGCTTCTGCCGCTTGCCAGCCCATGTCCCAATAGGGGCTCTGACGCCCCCATTCCTTGTTGCCGCCATTGATCAGGTCAAACAGGATGGCGGCTGGCACGATGGGCACATTGACCGGTCCGATGGCAAAGCCGCGCCCCTGTTGCCTGAGCCATCCCTGTACGCCGCCAGCGGCATCAAGACCAAAGGCAGACCCGCCGGACAGAACAAGGCCGTCGACGGCTTCAACCGTCTGATCGGGGCTCAGCAAATCGGTGTCGCGGGTGCCCGGTGCACCGCCCATGACTGCACAGGAGGCCACCATAGGCCAGTCGCAGAGAAGGGCAGTCGTGCCGGATTTGAGCGTCTTGTCGCTGGCATGACCGATCCGGATGCCTTCAATGTCGGTGATCAGATTGAGCATGTCGTCAGTCCCGGAGTGAGGTTGGGGCGGGTTTGAGTCCGATGGCGAGGGACGTCAAGATGGCCAGCAGACCCATGATTTGCACAATAGAGAGGTGTTCGCCAAGAACCAAGACGGCGATTAGCATGGCCGTGACCGGCACCAGTGCCGTGAATAGGGCGCTGGTGGATGCAGGAATGGTCTTGATGCCAATGCACCAGAGATAGAAGGACAAGACGCTTGCCGTCAGGATGTAATAGAGGCTGAGCAACCAGAAGTGCCAATCAGTATCGGGCAAATGCCAGCCGCCGTCTTGCATGAATAGGATGGGAATGGTGATCGGGATCGCCAACAGATGGACGATCATCGTCAGGGTCCATGGCGGAATGCGGGCAGCGTAGCGGCGGGTGAGGATGGCAAAGACCGCCTCGGAGGTGACGCCCGCCAAAATAAAGGCGTTGCCGATCAGGGTGAATAACCAGTTAGAGGCGTTGTTCAGACCGGCTGGAGGCGCGCCGTGGGGGCTGGCCAGATTGAGGCAGGCGATCCCCAGGACCGCGAGGGACACCGACAGGGCCTTTTGGCGTGAAATCACTTCCTTGAGGATCAGCCAACTGAGAAGGGCGATAATGGCAGGCAAGGCCGAGGCGATGATGCCAGCATTGATGGCCGAGGTATATTGGATGCCGATCAGCATCAGGGTGGTGAAGCCGACGACACCGAACAATGACAACAGGCCGATTTCACCCCAGGCTCTTGGCGACAGGCTTCTGAGGCTTTGCCAGCCTTCGCGTTCGCGCATGGCCAGAGGCACAAGACACAGGCTTGCCACCACAAAGCGGAGCATTGCGAAGGAAGCGGGAGACATTTCCACGATGATGAGTTTGCCCAGAGCCACATTGATGCCGGTCAGCATCATGGCGGATGCGAGAGCGAGATAGGCGAGCATGGTGCCTCTCTGACGTGTCGGAAGTGGCCCTCAGAGCGATGGGGTCGGGACGGAAAAGGCCCCCGAAACACACTGTTCGGGAGCCTTCGTGGCGATCAACTAGAAAGTCGGGATATCAGCAAGGCTGATCAACCGATTATTTATAGTCGTATTTGCCTTTGCTCCACTTGTACCAGACATAGCCTGGCAGGGTCACGTCGCCTTTTTCGTCGAAGGAGAGGTTGCCCAGAACGGTGGAGAAATCGCCTTTGTTCAGTTCGGCATTCACGGCGTCATAATCCGTGGAGCCAGCTGCGGTGACGGCATCAGCCCAAGCCTGGATTGCTGCGTAGGTGTAAAGAACATAGCCTTCGGTGGTTTTGCCAGCGGCTTTGAATTTCTCTACAACAGGAGCGGCTTCCGGGTTGTCAGATGGGTTCGGCGAGAAGGTCATCAGGGTGCCTTCGCCAGCGTCACCGGTGATGGACCAATATTCGTCGGTCACCAGAGCGTCACCGGAGATCAGCACGGTGTCCATGCCCTGCTCACGCATCTGACGCACGATCAGGCCGGCTTCGGTGTGATAGCCGCCGACATAAAGCGCGTCGATTTTGGCCTGCTTCAGTTTGGAAACCAGTGCGGTATAGTCTTTCTCGCCTGCAGTGTAGGCTTCATACATCATAGACTTGCCGCCGAGCTTCTCAAGGTTGGCGAGGGTCTGGTCAGCCAGGCCTTTGCCGTAAGCGGTTTTGTCGTGGATGACAGCAATGTTCTTGTCGCCAAACTCTTCAAACAGCAGTTTGCCTGCCACTTCGCCCTGCTGGTCATCACGACCGCAAACACGGTAGGTGCCGCCATCCGGATTTGGACGCTCGTCGGTGAATTTCGGGTTGGTGGAAGCAGGCGAAATCTGGACGATGCCTTCTTCAGCATAAACAGCGGAAGCCGGGATAGAAGAACCGGAGCAGAAGTGGCCAGCCATGAAGACCACGCCTTTGCCTGCCATCTGGTTGGCAACAGCAACAGCCTGTTTCGGGTCGCAGGCGTCATCGCCAACTTCCAGAACGAGCTTTTCGCCATTGATGCCACCGGCAGCGTTGATGTCGGCAACAGCCTGCTCAGCGCCGATTTTCATCTGCTGACCGAAGGATGCATACTGACCGGTCATTGGGCCAGCGGTAGCAATAATGATGTCGGCATAAGCTGCGCTGGACAAAGCCAGAGAGCCTGCAAGTGCGACGCCTGCCAAAAGTGCTTTTTTCATGAAAATCTCCCGTGAGATGTTTGTGCGTTCCATTGCGATCGCGTCGACCACAATATTCTGGTGTGATTTTTTTATTGAACCTTACGGTCTGTCGAATTAGGGCTGAATTTTTTTGAATATTCAATCCCTTTTTTGTCGTCTTTAGAGCTAAACCATTGGAATATGGTCTTGTTCCGAGACGGAGAAGCGGCGGGTAGCCGTCGCTTCCAACCTCGTTACAGGGGATTAGCCCTGCTTGTCCCGCCAGCTGAGCGGGCTCACCTTCTCATACAGCCAGTTATACTGGTTGACCATCTGATTGGTCCGCGTGTAGCGGTAACCAAGCCAGCAGGCGGCCAGCAGGACTGCAAAGTCGATAATGTAGAAATGCAGCGAGAGTAGGGTGCCTTCGAACAGCGAGAAATGCAGAAAGCGAACGACAAGCGCCAGCAGCAGCATATAAATCGCGATTTGAAAGGGCGGACGCCAGGACAGGGCAATCCCCCGACCGGACATCCAGGCTGCACCACCGCCGATTAGGACGGTGAGAAAGAAAAAGGCCAAGAAGGAATTTTCCCAGAGCAAAGACATGGTGTTTCTCCTTGGTCTCAGTGTCTGCCGCCTTCGAGGTAGGCTGCCTGAACTTCTGGATTTTCCAGCAATTCATGGCCGCCACCCGAAAGGGTGATTTGCCCGTTGATCATGACATAGCCACGATGGGCAAGGCGAAGGGCGTGAAAGGCATTCTGCTCAACGAGGAAAACGGTCAGGCCCTGTTTTTCATTCAGTTCCTTGATGACCTCGAAGATCTGCTTGACGACCAGCGGTGCAAGACCAAGGGATGGTTCGTCGAGCATCAGCAGTTTTGGGCGGGACATCAGGGCGCGGGCAATCGCCAGCATCTGCTGTTCGCCACCGGACAGGGTGCCGCCGCGCTGGTTTTGCCGCTTCTCGAGGATCGGGAAGAGGTCGTACACCATACGCAGATCTTCGTCCATATGCGCATAATTGATGACCGAAGCCCCCATCAGCAGATTTTCCATCACCGTCATGCGGCCAAAAATGCGGCGGCCTTCCGGGGACTGGGCAATCGAGCGATGAGCGATTTCGTGGGTCGGCAGACGGGTGATGTCTTCGCCATTATAGGTGATGGTGCCTTCACGAGCCTTGGCGATGCCGCAGACGGTCATCATGGTGGTGGACTTGCCGGCACCGTTGGCTCCGATGATGGTCACGATCTCCCCTTCATTGACATCGATATCGATGCCGCGAAGGGCGATGATCTTGCCATAGTAGGTTTTGATCCCTCTGAGGCTGAGGAGTGGCTCGCTCATGAGATTGTCTCCTCTTGGTGGGCAATATGGGCTTCCGCTTCGGCAATCTCGACCTCATCGTCATCCACACCGAGATAGGCGGCGATGACATGCGGGTCATTCTGCACGAACTGTGCGTCCCCATCAGAGATCTTGACGCCATAATCAAGCACGACCACGTGATCGGAAATCTGCATCACCATCGACATGTCATGCTCGATCAGCAGAACTGCGGTGTCGTCAAGTTCGCGGATAGACAGAAGCAGCTGATTGAGTTCCAGCGTTTCCTTTGGGTTAAGACCAGCTGCGGGCTCGTCGAGGCAGAGCAGCTCGGGATTGGTGCACATGGCACGGGCAATCTCGAGGCGACGCTGGTCGCCGTAAGGCAGGTCCGCTGCCGGATCGTCGGCCCGGTCAATCAGATCGATGCGTTCGAGCCAAGTTTTGGCCTTCTCGATCGAGTCCTGTTCCGAGCGGCGGAAGGAGCCCAGTCCCAGTACGCCACCAATGGTGAAGAGGGAATCGACCATCAGTTTGTTATGCTGGGCAATCATCAGATTTTCCAGAACGGTCATGCCGCCAAACAGGCGGATATTCTGGAAGGTCCTTGCCACGCGGGCATGGTGGGAAATCTGGAAGTCGGGCATCCGCTCCAGCAGGAATTGCTCGCCATTGGCCCTGTTCATGGTGATGCAGCCTTCGGTCGGCTTGTAGAAGCCGGTGACGCAGTTGAAGACCGTGGTCTTGCCAGCGCCGTTGGGGCCGATCAGGGCGGTGATGTCCTTGCGACCGACCTCGAAGGACAGGTCGTTGATCGCCACCAGACCACCGAAGCGCATCGTGAGATGCTCAACGGTGAGGATTGGGTTGTCTTGCCAGCTTCTCATCCTTCACCCTCCGCAACGAGATCGCCGGATACGGCTTTCTTTTCTTTCAAATAGACGGATGGCTGACGACTGGAAACCAGACCACGCGGTTTCCAAACCATGATGACAACCATCAGAAGGCCGAAGACCAGCATGCGCAGCTCTTCCAGTTCTCGGAAGACCTCAAAGCCGCCGATCATGAAGATCGAGGCAATGACGACACCCAACTGGCTGCCCAGACCACCCAGAACCACAATGGCGAGGATGATTGCCGACTCGATGAAGGTGAAGCTTTCCGGTGAGATGAAACCCTGACGGGTTGCAAAGAAGGCACCGGCAAAGCCGCCAAACATGGCGCCCAGCGAGAAGGCAGTCAGTTTGGTGTTGGTGGTGTTGATGCCAAGCGAGCGACAGGCAATCTCGTCTTCGCGCAAAGCTTCCCATGCACGGCCAATCGGCAGGCGACGCAGGCGCATGGTGATGAAGTTGGTCAACAAGGCCAGCGCAAGGATGAGATAGAACAGGAAGATCACCCGGTGCAGCGAGGAATAATCCAGCCCGAAGAAATCGGCAAAGCCGTTCTTGCGAGTGAATTCCAGACCAAAGAAGCTGGGACGCGGAATACGCGAAATGCCGTCCGGACCTCCGGTAAACTCATACCAGTTGAGCAGCACGACACGAATGATCTCACCAAATGCCAAGGTTACGATGGCGAGGTAATCGCCGCGCAAACGCAGCACCGGGAAACCGAGGATGATGCCCCAAAATGCGGCAAGAATGCCGGCCAGTGGCAGACAAATCCAGAAGGAGAGGTCAAAATACTGGGCCAGCAGGGCGTAGGAATAGGCCCCCACGGCATAGAAGGCGACATAGCCCAGATCGAGCAGGCCAGCCAGGCCAACCACGATGTTCAGACCCCAACCAAGCATGATGTAGGTCAGAACCAGAATGCCAAGGTCAATCGCATAGCGGTTGCCATAGAAGGGCAGGGTGACGGCGAAGACCAACAATGCCGGACCAATTAAGGTTCCGATCTTGGTCAGGGTGTCGGTTTTCGGCATCAAGGATTTGGTGGCATCGGCGATGGCATTGTTGCCCTGCCAGATGAACAGGCCCATCAGCAGGCGACCAGCAAACACCACCGCAACCATGGTGGCAACCAGGGGCCACTCGGTTTTGAGGGCGAGGCCACCGGGGACAGTCTCGGTTTTCATGCCGACCATGATACAGGCCAGCGCAAGGGTGACGAGTGCCGCCAGACCTGCATCTTTCAATGCGGACTGGATGCGGCTTTGAGGTGCTGCAGACATATCAGACCTTCTCCACTTCTGGCTTGCCGAGCAAGCCGGATGGCAGGAAGATCAGGACGATTGCCAGGATCGAGAAGGCTGCCACATCCTTGTATTCAACGGAGAAGTAACCGGACCAGAAGGTCTCGATCAGGCCGATCAACAGGCCGCCAAGCATTGCGCCCGGCAAAGAGCCAATGCCGCCCAGAACCGCTGCGGTGAAGGCCTTCACCCCGGCCAAGAAGCCAATGAAGAAGTCGATCACGCCATAGTAAAGCAGGAACATGATGCCCGCGACCGATGCCAGAGCCGCCCCCATAACGAAGGTCAGCGAGATGGTGCGGTCGACATTGACGCCAAGCAGTGCTGCCATCTTCTGATCCTGCTCACAGGCGCGCTGGGCGCGGCCAAGAGAGGTCTTGTTGATCAGCAATGTGAAGCCGGCCATCAGGCAGACCGTGGTGACGATGATCAGGATCTGCATGTAGGACAGCTGAACAACGAACCCGTCTTTTTCCATCAACTGGAACCCGCCGGTGATCTGGGGCGGCAGCGGCTTGACGCGCGCGCCCTGAACGATCTGAACGAAGTTCTGAAGCACAATGGACATGCCGATCGCGGTGATGAGTGGAGCCAGTCGGAACGAACCGCGCAACGGGCGGTAAGCAAGGCGTTCGACGCTCCAGCCCCAAACCGAGGTCATCAGCATCGAAACAATCAGCACGATCAGCAGCGCAATCGGCAGAAAGGTGACGCCCATGGCGGTGATGGCCAGAAGGGTAATCAGTGCAATAAAGGCACCGACCATGAAGATGTCACCATGGGCAAAGTTGATCATGCCGATGATGCCATAAACCATGGTGTAACCAATGGCGATCAGGCCGTAGATCGACCCCAATGTGATGCCATTGATCAGCTGTTGTATAAAATATTCCATTTGACTCGCTGTTCCTGAGGTCTCGGTGGCTTGGTCACCACTTATTTTGTTTGGAATGTGATGCTTATTTTTGTGTTGAGATCTGTGTCCCGGACAACTTTTTAGCAAGAAGCGGGGACGGACACAAATGTTTCGAGCTTAAATTTGATCATTATTGCTGTTTTTCGGGATAAGTGCCCAAAATATGGTCAAATGATATGGGGCTTTCGGTACAAATGGCGTCGAAATAGCAGCCTTTTGGAAGGTTGATTGCGAAATAGTCGGTTTTTGTGGAATATATCCGCGCGGCTGGCTGTAAATTGTGCAAAGGTCACTGTGTTTTGTGACGAAAGTCTTAGATAATCTTGGCAATTGGGTGATGGTCACGTGCAAATACTGCATTGCAAATAAAAATGGGTGCGGCGCAGGATATTTGGTCGCAGCAATAGTGCGTATCTGTGTTTCGGGCAGTATTTGAAAGGTTAGATCAGGCCGAGACCGCGGAAACTTGTGTGACCATTGCGGGCGACAATGATGTGGTCATGGAGGGAAATGCCCAAGGGGTCAGCAGCGTCTGCTACCTGTTTGGTCATCTCGATGTCAGCCCGTGACGGGGTGGGGTCGCCGCTGGGGTGATTGTGGACCATAATGATCGCAGTGGCTGACAGTTCCAGCGCCCGTTTGACCACTTCGCGGATATAGACAGGGGTATGATCGACCGTGCCGGTCTGCTGCACCTCGTCGGCGATCAGGGCGTTCTTCTTGTCAAGAAAGAGAATGCGGAATTGTTCGATGTCGTTAAAGGCCATTGCTGTGCGGCAATGATCGAGCACGGCCTGCCATGAGGACAGAACCGGGCGGTCCTTGACCTGATCCGAGGCAAAGCGGGCGGCGGCGGCCTGCACGAGCTTTAGATCGGTGACAACGGACTGGCCAATGCCATCCATTTCCAGCAACAACTTTTCAGGGGCTGAGAGGACTTCAGCGAATGAGCCGAAACGGTTGATCAGGGCTTTTGCCAGTGGTTTGGTGTCCCGGCGCGGAATGCTGCGAAACAGAAGCAACTCGAGCAACTCGTAATCATGCAGCGCTTCGGCACCGGCTTCGCGAAATTTGCCACGAAGCCTGTCCCTGTGTCCCACATAATGGGGTGTGCCTGCTGAATCCTTCAAACCGCGCATCGGCTCTCCCTAGCTGTTGGGCGTCAGATAGGGTGGCTTGTCGTAGCCTGCCGGCGACAAGGTGAAGATTTCGCAGCCATCGTCGGTGATGCCCACGGAATGCTCGAACTGTGCCGACAGGGACCGGTCGCGGGTGACCGCTGTCCAGCCGTCGTTCAGCACCTTCACATGAGGTTTTCCCAGATTGATCATCGGCTCAATGGTAAAGATCATGCCGGGCTTCAGCTCCACGCCTTCACCCTTGCGACCATAATGAAGGATGTTGGGCGCATCGTGAAACAGGCGTCCAAGGCCATGGCCGCAGAAATCGCGCACGACGCCGCAGCGTTCCCGCTCAGCAAATTCCTGAATGGCGGCGCCAATGTCACCGGTCGTGTTGCCGGGCTTGGCAGTCGCGATGCCGATTTGCAGTGCTTCATAGGTGACGTCGATCAGCCGCTCAGCCGCCCGCTTGATCTGGCCGACCGGATACATGCGTGAGCTGTCTCCATGCCAGCCATCCAGAATATAGGTGACATCGACATTGACAATGTCGCCTTCCTTCAGGGGTTTGTCATTGGGGATACCATGGCAGACCACATGGTTGATGGAAGTGCAGCTGCATTTGGTATAACCACGATAGTTAAGGGTTGCGGGCAGGGCATTGTTTTCTTCGCAAAAGGTGCGGATGTAATCATCAATGGCTTGGGTGGTGACGCCGGGGGCAATCATTTCTGCTACGCCATCAAGGGCGCGGGCTGCCAATTGCCCGGCGCGACGCATGCCTTCGAAAGCCTCTTCACCAAAGAGTCTGATGTCACCAGTGTTGCGCATTGGGCCATCGGTGGCCGCAATATAATTTACCATTGGGTCGGTTCCGTTTGTCGTCTTCTTTGTTTGGCTGAGACATGTTGATCGCCGTTCAGCCCTGATTGGGGACTATGTTCCGCTTTTTGTATTCTCTGTCAATCGGCAAAGGACAGGGCATGGGAGAGATGAATACCCTGCTCCGTAATATCACAGGCATAAACCAGTGCTTCCACACCTCGGGCGCGGGCCTGAGTGAAGGCCGTGGCATAAGCAGGATCAATGTCATCAGCAAGAGCAAAGCGATCACAGTCCGTACGATTGACCAGATAGAGCATCACAGCTCGCTTGCCTTCTTCGACCATGTCCCCCAATTCAACCAGATGCTTGGCACCTCGCTTGGTGACCGAATCCGGAAATTCTGCCAGCCCCGCTTGCCGCAGGAGGTGGACATTCTTCACCTCCACATAGCAGTCGGCCTTGTCCGGATCTTCGAGCAGCAGATCGATGCGGCTGTTTTTGCCGTATTTCACTTCCCGCCTGAGGGTCTGATAGCCGCTCACCTCGGGGATCTTGTCGGCCAGAATGGCTTCTTCGACGATGCGATTGGGAAGGGCGGTGTTGATGCCGATCATTGCATCGTCCAACTGCAGCAGCTCCCAGCTATAGGCAAGCTTGCGCTTGGGGTTGTTCGATTTTGACAGCCAGACGCGCGTGCCGGGATCCTTGAGGCCGAGCATCGAGCCGGGATTGGCGCAATGGGCGGTGATGATCGAGCCATCTTCGAGTTCGATATCGGCAAGGAAACGCTTGTAACGCTGGATAAGGCGACCGGATATGAGGGGGCTTTCGAATAACATGATCTTTTTTCTAGTGCGCTATGATCTGAGTTTGCGTGCGATTGGCGGTGCGGTAGGGTCATGCCGGATCATTGTGGCGAATCTAACCTATCTATTTGTTGAGAGTTGGGGCGAGAGAATCAACCGCATCTTGTGGCAAAGGCGCGCATGGGTTAAAGCGAAGTGCATTCAACGCGCCCTGTGACTGGCTCTGTGCCGTACGAAACGCACCGTACTGGCGAGCTGTGTTGCCACAGTGCAAGCAGATCATGCTCCAATAGAGGATCTATGGCAATGGATGCAAAAATCAAGACAGCCGCCATATTGGTGATCGGGGACGAGATCCTGTCCGGTCGCACCAAAGACCGGAATGTCGGCTTCATTGCGGATTATCTCACCCAGCTTGGCATCGATTTAAAAGAGGTCCGGATCGTCTCTGACGATATGGAAGCGATCATTGATGCGGTCAACGCGCTGCGGGCGCAGTATGATTATGTCTTTACAACTGGCGGCATCGGGCCAACCCATGATGACATCACTGCGGATGCGGTGGCCGCAGCCTTTGGTGTGGGAATCGATCACGACCCGCGCGCGATGGCAATTCTTGAGGCTCACTATGCCAAAATGCCCGGGGCCGATTTCAATGACGCCCGCAAGCGCATGGCGCGAATCCCATTTGGGGCTGATCTGATCGAGAACAAGGTTTCCAGTGCGCCGGGCTTCCGGTTGGGCAATGTGCATGTGATGGCCGGCGTCCCTTCTGTCATGCAGGCCATGATGGATGCCATTGCGCCCACTCTGGAAGCCGGCAGCCAGATCGAAAGTGTTACAATCGATACCGGATTGGGCGAGGGGATCGTGGCCGGACGTCTGGGCGAGGTGCAAAAGGCCCATCCCGGCGTGGTTATCGGCTCCTATCCCTATATCCGTGATGATCTGTTCGCGACCAATATCGTCCTGCGCAGTCGGGACCAGAAAGCGCTGATGGCTGCAAAACTGGCCGTCGAAGCGCTGATTGAAGAACTCAAAGACCAGCAACAAAAGCAATTTTAGGTCGTCCGGCGGGGCCTTGCCGGGCCTGTCGATGGCTGCAACCCTCTTGTCTCTTGGAAGGATTGAAATCCGATGTCTGAAGCGTCCAACAATGCATTCCCCGTCTATTGGGAACAGTTTCACCGCGATTGCCGCGCCCTTGCCTGGCGTTTGAAGGGCGTCGCTGAATGGAAGGCGATTGTCTGCATCACCCGTGGCGGTTTGGTGCCTGCCGCGATCATTGCCCGTGAACTCGGAGTGCGGATGATCGATACGGTCTGTGTGGCTTCCTATCATGACTATGAGAGTCAGGGCGAGATGGATGTGATCAAGCCCATCGACCCGTCTGTGGTCGATGTTCATGGGGGGGAAGGCGAAGGCGTGCTGATCATCGACGATCTGGTCGATACGGGCAAAACTGCCAAAGTGGTGCGCGCAATGCTGCCCAAAGCGCACTTCGCAACTGTCTATGCCAAGCCGATGGGACGACCGCTGGTCGACACCTTCGTGACTGAAGTTTCGCAGGACACATGGATCTATTTCCCATGGGATATGGGGCTGCAATTTCAGGCTCCAATCGCCAAGGGACATGAAGGTTAGGCTGAGTCGTTTGGCGAATTTGGAACGTTAAAATAGTGTTTCACAATTGTTTCATGGGCATTCGAGGCTTCTTCGGGTGCCCATTTTCTTGTGTATTTGTAACGTTAGACCCCTTCTGAGCTTGTGGATCGCGGTAATCCACTTGCTTGCAATTGCCCAAACTACGCATTAGCAATGATCCGACTCGTATCAACGAGCTTTATTTGCGGGCATGGCGGAATTGGTAGACGCAAGGGACTTAAAATCCCTCGATCCTAGATCGTCCGGGTTCGAGTCCCGGTGCCCGCACCAAGCGGATTTCCTGATCTTTTCGCTATCCGCTCCCTTCTTTCTCCTTGCAACAGTTGCACCCGTTTCCGACTGCAGCCCGTTTGGGTGCAAAAGGGGCGAATGTCGGCCTTTTTACGGAGGTTGCAACGCTTAAACCGGGTGCAACAGGGCCTTTAAGCTAGTGGCAGCTTGGTTGTAGCTGGACTATTCTGTGGCTGTCTAAATTCCGCCTAATTTCTACTCACATGCAAATGGGCCTGCCATGGAACCGAACACAATCTACGTATTTGCTGTGTTGGCTATCGCCATCATTATGTTCGTCAGCGATAAAGTCCGTCTCGACCTTGTCGCTATTCTCGTAATCTTCGCACTGGTACTTGGTCACAAGATCACCGGTGGCGCACCAATCATCTCCGCCAAACAGGGCGTGGCCGGCTTCGGGGCAACCGTTGTTCTCCTTATCGGTGGCTTGTTCCTGGTTGGTGAAGGTCTTGCTCAGACCGGCGTGTCCTACGCCATGGGCGACAAGATCGTTGAATGGGCCGGTACAGGACGCATCAAGCTGATCGCGCTTCTGATGACCGCTGTTGCGATCATCTCCGCATTCATGAGCTCCACGGGCGCCGTGGCCATCTTCATTCCTGTTGCTATCCGTCTTGCACAGCGTGCAAACATGAAGCGCCAGGAAGTGCTGATGCCTCTGTCCTTTGGTGCTTTGATCGGTGGTATGTTGACCCTGATCGGTACCCCTCCAAACATCGTTGCAGCTGACCAGCTGAAACGTGCTGGTCTGGAGCCTTTCGAATTCTTCACCTTCACCCCAATCGGCCTGGTCATTCTGGCACTGGGTGTTGGTTACTTCGCACTGTTCGGCGGCGCGCTGCTGAAAAAAGTTGGTCGTAAAGACGTTGTCGAAGGCGAAGAAGAAGTCAAAGCTGGCTCGATCCTTTCCTTCCTGCAGCGTTATGAAATCGAAGAGCGCGCTGTTCGTCTGAAAATCAACGACAATTCCGGTCTTGTTGGTAAAACCGCTGTAGACGCTCTGCTGCGTACCCAGCTTGGTGTTTCCGTCTTTGGTCTGCAACAGGCTAAAAATGGCAACAAACTGGTTTCTGCACATTCCGCTATCCCATTCGCTGCTGGCGATGTGGTCTATGGTGTGAAAGCTGCTGATATTGACGAAGGCAAGCTGAAAGAACTCGGCCTGACCCTGATGCCTAAGAGCGAAGATGACTTCCATCTTTCCGCTCGTGAACTCGGCCTGGCTGACCTCATCGTCACCCAGAATTCCGAGCTGGTTGGTCAGAACCTGAAAGAAAGCAACTTCCGTAAGCGTCACAACCTTGGTGCCGTTGGCGTCATGCGTCGTGGTCAGCCGCTGGAAGGCAACTTTGCTGAAACCAAACTCGAGTTTGGCGATCAGCTGCTGGTTGCTGGTGACTGGAACAACATCAAAACCCTCAACAAACGCTCCAAAGACTTCCTGGTTGCTTCGCTGCCAGAAGAAATCGAAGACGTTGTTGCCAAGCCACATCTGGCATGGGTTTCCGTTGGTGTTGTTGCTCTGATGCTGGCTCTGCTGGTCTTCAAGCTGGTGCCTTCTGTTATCGCCATTCTGATGGCTTCCGTGCTGATGGTTCTGACCAAATGCGTGGACGGCAAAGATACCTACAAGGTTATCAACTGGCAGTCGCTGGTTCTCATCGCCGGTATGTTGCCAATGGCAACGGCTCTGAAGTCTTCCGGTGGTCTGGAATTCGTTGTGAATACGCTGCTGGCAGCGGTTGGTGATAGTGGTCCATATGTCCTTCTGGCATCGATCTTCGTCATCACCTCCCTGTTCTCTCAGGTTATTTCCAACACCGCGACCTCTGTTCTGCTCGCTCCAATCGCGATTGGTGCTGCACAGGCCATGGGCGTGTCTCCATACCCAATCATGATGGGTGTTGCGATTGCTGCTTCTACCGCATTCGCTACGCCGGTTGCTTCCCCAGTGAACATGCTGGTTCTGGAACCAGGCAACTATCGCTTCGTTGACTTTGCGATTGTTGGTCTGCCACTGCAGATCCTGGCGTTCCTTGTATCGCTGGTCGCAATCCCAATGTTCCTGCCATTCTAATCGATTGGCCGACAAGGGGCCGGTGCAATGCATCGGTCCTGAACGGGAAAGAAATCAAAAACCAGGACACCTCGCGGTGCCCTGGTTTTTTCTATTGTGCGGCTCGCTTGAAAAAGCGGGCTATTTTTTTGCCCGAAGGATTTTCTCACCAATGGTGAAGGCCAGATGCGAGGTGATCATCATGGCGACCACCGCAAGAATGGCCATCAGGCTGTAATGGCTGACCGCCTGTTTGGCAAACCAGGCCTGATTGAGAAACATGAAGCCACTGGCAGCCACCAACGCTGCAATGCTTGCATGGAGGCGGTTGCGCAATATCGTGCAGATCACGAAATTGGCGATGCCCGGCGGGCTGAACATGACGGTGAGGATGAAACTGAAATAGGCGGCTGCGTCCATGGGTCTTTCCTTGCAGATCTGATCGGCGCAGGCGTGGTTGGCGTCACGGGAAGCACTTTGCCTGCTGTGCGGCCGATGATGCATGGTCCTTGGCAGAAAGAAAAGCCGCTTGTCGGCAAAATGTCCGACCCTGTCCATCAATCATGCAATGAAAAACCCCCAAGCATAAGCTGCAAGGGGGTCTGTCATGTTTCAGGATATATGCTGCTGGAGCTTACCGGCAAAAGCGCTTGCGGCCGCTATAGGTGGTGAAATAGCCAGTCCGTGGATTGAAAGACCGGTATTTGTTGGAGCAATAGCGATACCATGCCCGAGTCCATGGTCTGGGGCGCCCGGAATAAACCGGTGAGGCCCGATAGGAGCGGGCGCGGTGGCAATGGCGCACGCCATTATGGGTGTGGCACCCTCTGCGAAAGGTGCGGTGATAGTGGTTGCGGGCACGATTCCAACGCTTGTTGCTGTGGTGATAAAGCGCAGCAGCGCCAGCAGCGCCGATCACAATGCCGGCAACGAAAGCCCCTGTGCGGCTTCTGGCCTGCGCGTCCGAGGTTGGAACGGTGATCATCAGCGCAGGGAGAATCGCAGCAACTAGCAGATATATGGATAGATTTCGTCTGATCATTGGTGCTCCTTGGAGGTTTGGATGTCAACCAGTGCGATAGCCCATGCAGACAGGATACGGATTTAAGTGGCGGAAATGGGGTGCGGTGATCACATAATTTTGATGTTTGCCTCAAGCGGTTGTGCCGCCATGCACAACAGCGCATGGCGGCACAATGCCTTTGAGATGTCTTGGGAAGGCTTGGCGTTTAGCGGCAGAACCGTTTGCGACCGCCATAGGAGGTGAAGTAACCGGTGCGCGGATTGAACGACCGATACTTGCTGGAGCAGTAGCGGTACCAGGCACGGGTCCAAGGGGCCGGACGACCATAATAGCGAGCGCGATGCGGGCGATAGCGCGGGCCATAATAACGATGGCCGTAATAGCGGTGGCCATGGTGACGGTGGCGGGCGTGGGCGATGGTGCCAACGGCAAGTCCGGTAATGGCGCCTGCCACTAAGGCTCCGCCACGCCCGCGGGCTTCGGCTTCGGTGGTTGGGGCGGCAAAGGTGGCGGCGGTTGCGAGTGTGGCAACCAGAGCAAAAGTGGTGATGGCTTTCTTAAACATGGTCTCTCTCCGTTTAGGTTAAACAATTGCTTTTGGCTTAATTGCGTGATCGGCGCTCTTTGTTGCGTCGTTGCGTCCCTCACATTGATACGACGCAGTGGTGGCCGGAATGGTTCAAACTTTTTTCGCGGCCTTTTCGAGAAAGATGATGTGCAACTGGGGCTGAGTCTGAGCAGAGGCGCGTTGGGTGACTTTGGTGCTGCTGCGCTCGACAATGACGCCTGCCGCTTCTGCGAGTTTGCGGCCGCCTGACAATTTGCAGGCCTGATCCGGCAAAGAGAAAATCAGGGCTCCAACGATAGCCACCAAGAAGGCAATGAATTTGGTTTGACGGGGCATGGTGGATCCTGACTTGTCTGGTTCGGGGTGGATGGAATGGTCTTTTCTTGGGATATGGCCTTTCTCGTAGGTCGCTCTGAAAGGCCAATTGGTTCAATTGTTTGCAGCGGCCTATTTGGGGGGAGGAGCGCCGGGAAGGGGCACAAAAAAAGGGCTGCCGGAAAGGCAGCCCAAGGGGAAGGTCAAAAGGAAGGATGTCGCGTGGTCCTACACTTTTAGCGGCAGAAGCGTTGACGGCCACCGTAAGAGATGAAGTAGCCGGTATGCGGGTTGAAGGACCGGTAGCGGGCAGAGCAGTAATCATACCAGGCTGGGGTCCAGGGTGCCGGGCGACCGTAATAGACTGGTGCCGGAGCATGGTGGCGATAAGAGTGGTTATGGCGGTTGGCTGCGATGGCTCCGACGGTCAAGCCAGCGACGGCACCGAAGGCAAAGGCTGCGCGACGGCCGCCTGCGGCTTCTGCTTCCGCCGTTGGCAGGGCGACCGTTGCGCCTGCGGTTACGGTTGCGATGGTGGCGATGGTCATAATGGTTTTCTTGAACATGGTTTCTCTCCGAAAGGGTGTGTGTCTGATCTGAAGGTCTTGTGTGTCGCTTTTTTGAAACTGTGTGGCGGTGTTTTCCGCCGCCTATACTCATCAGTCGCGGCCAAAGGCAAAAGGGTTCAAAAAAGTTTGGATTTTTTTCGGTGTTTTTAAAAGGACATTGAATTTGCTGAATAATTTATATCCATCCTTTCTTGAGATGAGGCTTTCCTAATGGTTTGGACCGGGAGGAAAGGGGGAGTGAGAGGGGCATCGAGGGAGAAGTAGCCATAAATGGGCGGTGTCAGATGTTCATCCACTATTGATGATCGGCCGGGATGCTCTTTGCAGCTCGCCGTCACATGGACGCAACGCTGCAAACATGCAGCCGTTGGGTTTTCGCCAAAGCTGTGCCATTAATAGGGAGGTGCAGGGAGACAAAGAATTTTTCATTTCTTTGAACCAAACTGCGCTGTGAGACGACACAGGTATGACAGTGAAATCGAGGATCGCATGTCTGGATCGGAAAATGCCCGTGACCTGGAGCTTCTGGCTGGGGTTGCGCGCAATGATCGCAAAGCCATAGCGCTTCTGTATCAGAGGCATCATCTTCGGCTTTATCGTTATTTGCTGCGTTTCGTGAAAAGCGAGGCGGTGGCAGAGGAACTTGTGAACGAGACCTTCATTGATGTCTGGCGAGCTGCCGACAGATTTGAAGGACGCAGTCAGGTTTCGTCCTGGATCATATCCATCGGACGCAACAAGGCCATCTCACTTCTGCGCAAGCGCTCGGACGCCGAGCTGGATGACGATTATGCATCCGGTCTGGAAGATGACAGCGACACGCCGGAGGTCACGACCCTGAAGCAGGACAAGGCCGCAGCGTTGCGGGTCTGCATCAACAAGCTCAGCGATGAGCATCGGGAAGTGATTGATCTCGTTTATTATCAGGAAAAGGCGATCAAGGAGATTGCCGTGATCCTGGAGGTTCCGGAAAATACGGTAAAGACACGGGTGTTTCACGCTCGAAAGAAACTGTCCGAACACATGCGCAAAGCCGGTCTCGACCGGGGCTGGCCATGAGGGGCAAGGCGTGACCAATGGATACCAGTGTTGAGGACAAAGACATGACTTATGATCCGGAAATTGAAAAGCTCCTGCCTTGGTATGCCAAAGGCCTGTTGGAGTCGCATGAATCAGAGCAGGTGGAAGCCTATCTGGCGGCCAACCCCGAGATGCGGATGCAGTTGGATTTGATCGCCGAGGAAGACACGGCAATTGCCGAACAGCATGCGGCCCTTGGTGCGCCGATGCCCGGCGGGCTCGACCGTCTGATGGCCGGAATTGATGCGCTCGAAGCAAAGGAAGCGCCGGTTCAGGCCGCAGCCAAAGGCGTGTGGCAGCGTATTCAGGACGTTCTGGGTAATTTCGCAAGCCCCGGCATGCAACTGGCCGCCGCTGCCGCTGCCGTGGTGATCGTCGCCCAAGGGGTGATTATCGGTGCTCTCGTGCAGACTGGCCCCGGAGCACCCGCTGCTCCTTCTGCGCCCGGTCAGTTCAAAACCGCCTCCGGACCAGAGCAAGCCGCGCAGCAATCCGGCGCTCGCTTCCTCATCGCCTTCAAGAGTGAGGCAAGCATGGCCGATGTTGCCAAGCTTCTGAAATCTCAACATGCCGTGATCGTTGCCGGGCCGAAGGCTGGCGGTTTTTTCGAGCTGATAGTACCCAACACCAAGCTGCCAGAAGGCGGTGCTGAGGTGGTGCTCAAGGCCCTGAAAGACAGCACGGATCTGGTTAAATTTGCCTCGGTTAGCCAGTGACCGGATCACGTTTGCTTGATGGTGCGCAGTCTTGCGCATCATTTTGTGCTATTATCCATCGCAATTTCTGACAATGAGACAGGGCGGCGACCCGTTACCAGAGACCGGGTGCAGCGTTGATCTTGATAATTGGTGGTTTATTGTCGAACGATCGGGGAGAGACAATGAAACGAGCAGCTTTTCAAACATTGACCTGTATGGGACTAGGGTGCCTGTTGTTGCTGAGCCCAGACTTTGTCGCGCCATCTCACGCCAATGACTATTACAGTGAGAGCGTTCGCAAACCCAAACACCGGGACCGGGGCGGCAGCAATCTGATCGGTCCGGCTATCGGGCTTGGTATCACCATCATTCAAGGGGTGCGGGAGCGGGAACGCCAGCGTCAGCGCGAGGCTCCGGTCTATGACGCGCCGCCACCACAGACCAAGAAACCTGTGCGCACCAAGCGGCCCAAGGTGACGAAACGGCCCAATCGGACCAAACGACCGGCACAGCAAGCGCGCAATCCCAAGCCACCGCGTTACAATCCACGCATTGTGCTGCCTGAGGTGCTGCGCGTGGCGCGGGCCAAGCCGCGCATCTATTCCATTGGCGATAAACCCTGGTCGAGTGACAAGGATTTTGTCGTGACCCTGCGATCCGGTCTGACTCAGGCCACCGTTGAAGCCTTTCTTGAGCAATATGGATTGACGCGACTTGAGCAGACGCGGGTCGCGCTGCTGGATCAGGTGGTTTTGAAAGTAGCCTATCCGGAGAGCATGTCGCCGCAGGAAGCGTTGCGCATGGCGACTGATGAGCGGGTTTTCCGCGCTCAACCCAACTATTACTACTATCCATCCGCGGACAATCAGGTCGAAAGCGCTGATCCTTTTGCCGAGCTGCAATATGCCTTCGCCAAGATGGGACTGACCCGCTTGACCGATGGTGAAAGCGGTGAAGGGGTTAAGCTGGCGGTGATCGATAGCGGCATCAGAGCTGATCATCCGGCGATTGGTGGGCAGGTGACGGCGTCTTTCTCGGCCTTCCCTGAGGCTGATGGCGCGACACTCAATGCCGACCACGGCACGGCTGTGGCCTCGATCATTGCTGCGCAATCGGGCATGAAAGGCGTTGCGCGGGACGTGGCTTTGATGTCGGCGCAGGTTTTCCGGTTCAACGAGGCAGGTCACATGGTGGGCGACAGCTACGACATCGTGCGTGGCATCGACTGGGCGGTGGCCAATGGCGCCAAGATTCTCAATCTCAGCTTTGCGGGACGGCAAGATTCTCTTCTGGCAGCTGCAGTCGACGCAGCAGATGCCAAAGGTGTCATCATGGTGGCTGCGGCTGGCAATGAGGGGGCGGATGCGCCTGCAGCTTATCCGGCGGCTTATGACAATGTGATTGCGGTGACCGCCACCGATGAGGATGATGGCCTTTATGATTTTGCCAATCGCGGAACGCATGTGGAACTGGCTGCCCCTGGCGTCGATGTACTGGTGGCTGCCGGGCTGGACGGGTATGGACTGCAAACCGGTACATCGATGGCAACAGCCTATATTTCCGGGTCAGTTGCCTTGATGCTGGGGCGTGAACCTGACCTTGCTGTGCGAGCCATCAAGGAGCGTCTGGCGCGCTCGGCGCTGGATCTGGGCGAGACGGGGCGCGACCGGGACTTCGGCTTTGGGCGGCTCGACGCCTTCAAGGCCGTAACCAACGTTACCCAGTCGGCCCAAGCGAACTGAGAATGGCCAACTGAGAATGCGAACTGAGAATGGCCAACTGAAGAAGCCTTGGAAAAGTGCAAAGACATGAAAGGCTGCTGACACCATGCTGTCAGCAGCCTTTCATTATGGTGGGTCTCAAGCGGCGATGAGGCCGCGATCAAACTGGAGAGAGAGATGACAAATCTTCCTATCAATGCCGCCACCTGGTTTTCCATTCCTGCCATCGATTTCGAGAAATCCGTCAAGTTTTTCGAGGACTTGCTGCAGATCACCCTTATCCGTGACACCATGGGCGATGGGGATCAGGCCAAGCCGTTTGCGATGTTCCCAAAAGAGGGCGACGCAGGAGTGACCGGTGCGATTACGCCTGCTGTCAACATCCTGCCAGCCAATGGCGGTGTTCTGGTTTATCTCTACACCTCTGACATTGATGGTGCCTTGTCACGTGTCGAGGGTTTGGGAGGCAAGATTCTGTTGCCCAAATCGTCTTTGCCCGGTGACATGGGGGATATTGCAACCTTCGCCGATTGTGAAGGCACGCCGATTGGTTTGCATCAGCCATGATCTTGTCTGGCGGTCTGCTTGGCTTTAGGCTCGTCCTGAATTTAAGGGGAGACTGTCATGCGACGGGCGGATCGTTTGTTTGAAATTGTGCAAGCCTTGCGCGGTGGGCGATTGCTGACCGCGCAGGCCATTGCCGATCAGCTGGAAGTCTCCAAGCGGACCATCTATCGCGATCTGGCGCATTTGCAGGGCTGCGGGGTACCGATCGAGGGGGAGGCCGGGGTCGGTTATCTGCTGTCGAGCGACTATCACATGCCGCCTCTGACCTTCACGGCCGATGAAGTCACCGCTCTGGTTTTGGGGGCGCGGATGGTTCAGACATGGGCCAGTGAGGATCTGGCCAAGGGTGCAGCGGAAGCTCTGGTCAAGATTGATGCGGTCATTCCTGCAGGCATGCGCAGCCTGATCAATGAAACGCAGCTCTATGCCTTGTCGTTTCGAACCGGTGAGCGGGAGCGTGGCTTGCTTGATGAGTTGCGGCGGGCGAGCCGGGACCGTCACTATCTCGATCTGGATTATATCAGTCTTGAGGGCAAGAGCTCAGCCCGTCGGGTGCGGCCTTTGGGGCTCTATTTCTGGGGGCAGGTCTGGACCTTGCTGGCTTGGTGTGAACTGCGCGAGGGCTTCCGGTCCTTTCGGGTCGATCATATCGAAGCCTTGCGTATGTGCGAGGCGCACTTCCCGCATGAACCCGGCAAGGAACTGAAGGATTTTGTCGCTCTTCGCAAGCAGCAGCAGCCTCAGGCGGATGAAAAGCTGCGCGGCGGACATTGATATTGATAAAGCTGCCGGGACAATGGGTCAGGTGTCGAATGTGACACTTTCCGGTGTCCAGCGATAGATCCAGTCAAACTGGCTCAGAAGCCGCTGTTTTGGCATCAGGCGCATGGTCATGTTGCGTGCCGTCGCCATCAGGCCATCGAGATGATAGATGTCACCATTGCGGCGAGCCTTGGCCACGACCTTACAAACCCGTGCCTTGCGCGCCTTTTCATAGGCTTTGAGGCGGACATCCATCGGGCCGTCGAGCTCGTTCAAGGCGCGGGCCAGAATGGCTGCATCTTCAAGCGCCATAGCCGCGCCTTGCGCCATGAAAGGCAGCATGGCGTGGGCGGCATCCCCGATCAGCGCCACCTTGCCTTTGGTCCATGGCCGGTTTGGATTTTGGCCACAGAGCGCCCATTTGAGCCAGTCTTCCCGCTCGGCCAGAAGCTCGCGGATTTCGCGGGGCCATCGGGCAAAGCGCTGGTTGAGCCAGCGCGGATCGCCAGGTACATTCCAACCCTCTTCTTTCCAATCATCCTTGACGATGGCGACGATGTTCATCATGTGGCCGCCAACAATCGGATAATGGACCAGATGGGCATTGGGGGCGAGCCAGAGGCCGACATTGGCGCAATCGATGCTGGGCGGGGCCATCTGGATGGGCAGGGTGGTGCGCCATGCGGTCTTGCCGCTATAGGCTGCCTCGCCGGATCCAACATAATCACTGCGGATGCGCGACCAGACGCCGTCTGCGCCAATCAGGGCAGATCCGCGAAAGAGGCGTTGTTCGCCATTGGCAAGTTCGCAGCGCAATGCGACATATTCTTCGGTTTCGCTGACTTCGCGCATGTCGCAGCCATCGACGATTTCGATCAGGTCCATCTGGCTGGCGCGTTGATAGAGAGCGGTTTGCAGATCGGCCCGGTGCACAACCATGTATGGAGCGCCATAGCGATTGGAAATCTCGCGGGTGGAAATCTCGGTCAACTGATTGCCAGACACACCCGACTGAATACGGATCCGGTTTGGAGTGACTGCCTGCATGTCCAGCATCTGCCAGACGCCCCACTTTTGCAAAAGACCAGAGGCATTGGGGGACATTTGCAGGCCAGCACCGACCTCATTGGGCAAGGTGCTGCGCTCCAGCAACAGGGTCGGGATATTTTTGTGTGCCAAGGCTATCGCCGTGGCGAGACCTCCGGGGCCGGCTCCAACAACGATGACTGGCAAATGCTCGCTCATGATGTTCTTTCCCTCGCTGCCGGTTCCCGACATGCAAGCGACCTCCGATGGACTTGATCCAAGGGGAACTGGCTCCGCTGAAATGGCGCGGTTGCTCATGACCACTGGCTAGGGGGGCAGGATTGGCTATTTGTGTAGACAGCCGTCCGGTACGGTTTTGCCCGGCGCCAGCTTGTCATTGAATTTATAGAGGGTTGAGCAATAGGGGCAGACAATTTCGTCCGCCTTGCCCATATCGAGATAGACATGGGGATGGTCCTGTGGCGGCGTTGCTCCCATGCATTGGAACTCACGCACCCCGATTTCGATGGTGGACACGCCATCGTCATTCTTGAAATGGGGAATGGTCTGACCGGCCATTGACTTGCCTTTCTTCTCTCCTCGCAGTGGCAGGACCATAGCGCTCCTTGACGACAAATCCTAGTCTTGCCTCGTTTATCCTTCGGACTATCCCTGATTCCCTGTGCCATGGTAAGGGGAAGGAGGAGGAAGGGGGCTTCACTTCCTTTGGATGGTTGCTCTTTCGCGTTAACCTGCTAAGAACGGGTCTTGCGCTCTGTGCGCTTCACCTTTTGATACCAACAGAATGAATGCCAGCCTACCATGCCAGAATTCACGTCAGACGGATATACGCTTTCCTATCTTGATGAAGGGGTCGGTGAACCGGTTCTGCTCATCCACGGCTTCGGGTCGAACAAGATGGTCAACTGGGTCAATCCCGGTTGGGTCAAGACCCTGACAGATGCGGGATATCGGGTGATTGCCATTGACAATCGTGGCCATGGGGAGAGCGAAAAGCTGTATGATCCGGAGCTGTATACCTCGCCGATCATGGCAGAGGATGCGAAGGCTCTTCTTGATCATCTGGGGCTGGAAAGCGCCTTTGTGATTGGCTATTCGATGGGGGCGCGGATCTCGGCCTTCTTAAGCCTTAAATATCCCGAGCGGGTGCGCAAGGTGGTGTTTGGTGGTCTTGGCGGTAGCATGATCCATGGCACCGGTGATCCGGCGCCAATCATCAAGGCCTTGCGTGAGGAACCCGGTGTGCCAATCAAGCATGTGGCTGGCAAGGCATTTCGTGATTTTGCCGATCAGACCGGGAGTGACCGGCTGGCTCTGGCAGCTTGCATGGCGTCAGCACGGCAGAAAATCGCTGTCGAGGAACTGTCTACCTTGTCTGTGCCTGCATTGGTGGCGGTTGGTACACGCGACGTGATTGCCGGATCTGCGCAGGAACTGGCTGACGTCTTGCCAGATGCGCGGGCGGTCGACATTCCCGGTCGTGACCATATGGTGGCTGTCGGGGACAAGGTGTTCAAACAGGCCGCGCTGGCTTTCTTTGCTGAGGATTGATCCTCGGCGCGATGTCAGGTGACGGCCTGCTTGAAGGGTGTTTGGTTACTTGCCGACAAAGACGGGCTTGCGCTTTTCCGCAAAGGCTCGCAGGCCTTCGGCATAATCGTCACTGTCGAGGCAGGTGGTTGCCATGGAGCGCAGCTCGTCCATCGACAGATGATCAACCTGTTCGAAGGCCGCATTGATGGCCGCCTTGTGATACTGAGCGCTCAACGGGGCAAGACGGGCGACATTGAGGCAGTATTTCTCGACCTTTTCGGAAAATTCCTCATCCGCATAGATTTCATTCAGCAACCCCATGGCGTCGGCCTCGGTGGCATCCAGCACCTTGGCGGTGAGATAAAGCTCCTTGGCCTTGGCCGGGCCAACGATATTGACGATGTCGGCAATGGCTTTGGTGGGATAGCCAACGCCAAGGCGCCCGGCGGGAATGCCGAACTTGCCGCTCTCATTGGACAGGCGCAAATCACAGGCCGCCGCGAGGCCAAGGCCGGCGCCCATGCAGAAACCCTTGACCAGCGCGATGGTCGGCTTTTTGGCATTGCGCACCGAGCGATAACACTCGGCGGTGATGTCGTCGTAGCGGGTGGCCGATGCCGTATCCTTGCGCACCACATCAAACTCAGTGACATCCGCTCCGGAAATGAAGGCCACATCGCCAGCCCCGATGATCACAATCACGTGTATCTCGGCATCATCATCGAGGGCTTTGACCGCACCGGGAATGGCCTGCCACATATCGAGTGACATGGCGTTGCGCTTGGCTTCGTTGTTGATGACGATGCGTCCGATGGGGCCGGAGCGCTCAAGAAGGATCTTGTCGTGAATTGTGATGTCGCTCATGAATATGGTATCTTTGCTGAAAAGGAGTTGGTAGGTATCCCGCAAGAGCGCAGTCCAAACTGGGGTCGCAGACCTTGCAGGGCATCTCTTTGTTCATTATGTCTAGCGACAATGAAATGGGTTTGAAAGTCTTCCATAGGCTTAGAAGAGGCAGATGAAGCATGGCTGAAGCAAGTGTGAAGCGAAGCGAAGACCAATTGGATCTGGTCGATCCTGTCTGGCACCGGGTGCGGGCAGAGGCCGAAGATGTGGTGCGCGCCGAGCCGGTGCTGAGCAGCTTCATCTATTCGACCATCCTGAGCCACCGGAAACTGGAAAATGCGGTCATTCACCGGCTGGTGGATCGTCTGCACAATCCGGCCATGGATTCCGAAGTCATTCGTCAGGCCTATCGTGAGGCCTATGCCTCCGATCCTTCGATCAGCGAAGCGATGCGGGCTGACATTGTCGCTGTGGTTGATCGCGATCCCGCCTGTGACCGCTTCATCGATCCCTTGCTCTATTTCAAGGGCTTTCAGGCCATCCAAACCCACCGGCTGGCCCATTGGCTTTGGTCTCAGGGGCGGCAGGATTTTGCCCTTTATTTGCAGAGTGTCGCATCGGCGGTGTTTCAGGTGGATATTCACCCCAAGGTGCCGTTTGGCAAGGGTATCTTTTTCGATCATGCTACCGGCGTGGTGGTTGGCGGTACGGCGGTCATCGAGGATGATGTTTCCATTCTGCAGGGTGTCACGCTGGGCGGGACGGGCAAGGAAGATGGCGATCGTCATCCAAAGATCCGTCATGGCGTGTTGATCGGGGCTGGCGCGAAGGTGCTTGGCAACATAGAGGTTGGCCATTGCTCACGGGTTGCTGCCGGGTCGGTGGTTCTCAAGGATGTTCCACCCAACAGCACCGTTGCGGGCGTCCCGGCCCGCGTTGTTGGTCAGGCTGGATGCGCAGAACCATCACGCAGCATGAACCAGTTGCTCAAAGAGGCGCCGTAATCCATAGTTGACATCGTCTCCGCTGCGGCCATTCGGTGCAATGGGGGCGAAAAGACAAGATTGGTGTGGAAAGCGGCTTTACTCTGCCCGGACGCTGTGCGAGATCAGCGGTCAACCAAAATCAATGTTCGGGTCTTCCCTTCCTCCGGTAGGGTCCCCTTGACTATGGACATGGCCCTGCCCGGCGGGGTCAGCAATTGCAGGAGGCGAATTTGGAAAAGACCGAATTGGCGAAAGTTCAGAAATTCATGCGTGCGACCTTGCAGTCTCCGAGCCTTGAGGTTCGGGTGCGGCCGCGCAAGGATGATTCTGCCGAAGTGTATGTGGAAGACGAGTTTGTCGGTGTTCTCTTCCGTGATGAAGAAGATGGTGACCTGTCCTACAATTTCTCGATGGCCATTCTGGAATTCGATCTCGACGAAGACTAGAATCGAACGCATTCGAGTTGGTATCAAGCCGCATGGGAGCTTCTCATGCGGCTTTTCTTTTGTGTCGTCCTTTCATCTCACTTGCGGATGAAGGCGCTGACCCGCTGTTTGATCTTTGCATCCAATGCACGCCACTCGGCCAGTAGAGGGCGTCGGAACCGATAGGTCAGCTGGGTCGTGTCGTTGAGTTTAAGATCGCGCAGACAGAAGGTGGGACTCTTCTCCACCGGCGTGATGCAGCGGGCGGCAAAGGGATTGTGATCATCGGGTTTGAAATAGATCCTTTCCCCGGCAAAGCTGGAATCCGGGGCCATGGCAAAGCCGATCAACCCACCCTCCGCCTTGATTGGCTCGCCAACAAAATACTGGCTGTAGACCGCATACAGACGGTCCGAGCTCGACAGCACCTCGTCCTGATGGCTGAGTGAAACGAAGATCAGCTTTGACTTTTCCGACACATCGTAAAAGGCGACCTGATTGTCGAGGTCGAAGCCATCGAGGCCCGGCCACAGCATGATCAGGTCGAGCTTGTTGACCCGCTGACCATTGCGTTGCTCAGGGTGACGGATTGTGTTTTCCGGGATGTAAAAGCGGATATCTCCGAGTTCGAAAGCCAGCAGACGCTTGTCCGTGCTGTAGGGAGAATTGACCAAGGCCGGGCCGGAATACTGAAACACCCGGCTAATGATGAACAGGATTGTTATGCCAATCAGCCCGAATACTAGAAAGAAGAAAATCCAGCGTTGAGGGGAGCCATGCTCTTCCAGGGGCTGTGCCATTTGTTACCTTTTTGCCATTGATCTGCTGAGATGCGGTGCAGGCGTGGATGAATCACGCATGTCCTGTCCGCGAGCATACCTTTACCCAATCGCCCCATCTTGAGAGCGCGGGGGGTGCAAAGCAACAGCATGCGCCCAAAAGAACTGAACAGGCTTTTTTCATAATAACCTCTTTTCGTACTCTGATACTCAATCAAAAAGGGATAAGCTGCGCAACATGAAACATAGAAGTGCAATGAAAAACCCCGCTCGGTGGCGGGGCTTTTTGAGATCTAGTTTGCTTCAGTGAAATACTTTATGACTTGGTCTGCGACTTCTATCTCATCGGGTGTGACCGGCAGGCGCGGGAACCTGTTGTTCATTTGAGCGCTGATTGTATCAATTAGGCAACGGAATTGCGTCCAGACGATCGTTGCTCCAATTCTCTTTGGCAGTTCAAGGAAATCTTGAGATGAGCTTTCGTTGGTCCTTAGGCAGAGGTGGTAATTTGCAGTTATAGTCAATAAAGGTTGAGGGAGTTCTTTGCCTTCTTCCTCGTAGGCCTGCACCACTGAAAAGCTATAGAAAAAGTGGTATACATCATTTTCCTCTTTTTCAACATGGTCTACCTGAAGCGTAAACCCGTAGGAAACGCCTTCTTCAGTTAAGGACGCGCCTTCAGAGGGTTTCGCATGCTTGAAATTGATGTTCGCTAAACCCAGCTCTTCAATGATTGCGCCAGATTTTGGCTCTTTGTTGCTGGCTGAATCTAAATCACTCATGATGTGCAAACCTTTGGCTTGTTATTTTGATAACTCGCCAGCTTATAAACATTGTCTTTATTGCTTGAGCTATGAGGGATTTTCATTGTTTCATATTCAAAGGCTTCATCACTGAAGCTGGTCGAGTTGGCGAAGAATTTTCGAATTTCCTTGTTAAGCGCACTTCGTGGGAAGAAGTCTGCGAAAAGCTCGGCTGGCGAAAAGCTATCGTCGTTGGAGTCGCGGATGCATCTCTCACGGATTGCCAGTTCAACATATTGGCTCATCGAAATGTTTTGTTTCGCAGCGTTTGTTGCTGCCGTGCGGTGAATGTCTTCAGAGACGCGCACGTTGAATGAACCGCTGAAAGCCTTGTTTGGGCTGCGTCCGAGGTCGTCACAAAGTTCGAGATAATCATCAATCAGCTCTTGGAATGCGTGCTGAACGTCTCCGTCTTCTACTTCGGCGATTAGCGCATCTCTCAAGTGGAGCGCTTTAACATGTAGGGTGCCATCGTCGAAGAATACTTCTCCAACGTAGCCCTTATGTTCAACAATGTTCTTTGCCATCGTATTCTCCCAATCACATCATCAAAGGAAGCCAACTTCGGTTAGCTTCTCTTTGATATCAGCGAGCGCGCCGCCTTTTATCTCTTTTTCCGGGTGCGGGCGATGCGTCAAAATCATATGGTCTCGTTCTTCATTGTAGAAAGCAATTCGGCTTCCCGAGGAGCGACCTTTTTCTTTCAGCTCGTAACCCAATCGTTGGAGCAGAGTGCATAGCTCTTTGAAATCAAAGTTCCCGTTACACTCAGTGAGCTTCCTAAGTAGCTTTTCGGTTTTTCCCATAGGATGCCCCAGACCATATTACAGCATACTGTAACTAATGTTTAGTTACACATTTTTCAAGTTGTATTTTTGGTTATTGAAATAAGTTTGATGTTCCAAGCGTCCGCGGCCATCAGGCATCACGCGCTTTCGATGGGGAAGACAATAATTGACGTTATGGTTGTGCGTCAAATTTCTTCACGGCACAAAATGCACGCCAATGACGATTGCCAGAACTTCGACGCTTTTATCCGGATTGTCATGCTCCTCTGGCAAGCGGATAGGTTCTTGCCACATTGGATCGGTGGAATCCGGCCATAGTTCCCAATGCCCATTTTTGCGCAGGCGCTTGGCGGTGGTCTCAAAAATGCCGCAATCTGCCATGTGAACAGCTATCGTCTGAGCTGCGGCACGTCCTTTGCATCGCCTTGCTCAATAACAGATCGGCTGTCCCAGCATGACACGGGATGGTTCGATTTGAAGGGCGAGGGGCTGTGTTCCGCCATTTGTCGCCTGAAACTGTTTCAAAAAGGGTCGGGAGCGTGCAGCTGTTTGGGATGCCGCCAAGACCCAGTGAGGATTTGGGTCATGAGTACTGTCGGTGGACTGGAAGTGTTTGCGTTGGTCTATGTGACATGTGTCGGATTCGTTTGTGCTGGCATTCTCTCCACGCTCTATCAAATGATTGCCCAGCGCCCGGCTGGTTTCCGGGTGTCCGCGCGCAGTTTTCCCGGTGTGTTGTCGTCGGTCGTGATGTGTACCTTTGCCGGACCGTTCATCATCATGCGCAATGCCTTGCGAGGACGACGGCTGGAAAACCGGCCGATTGGCTGGTTGTTCGGCTCTTCGGCCATTGCCGGTATCTGGAGCGCCTGTTCGGGTGTGTTGCTGATGAACACCTTTCTTGGGGCCGCCTGGGTCATAAGCTGACGGGGGATGGTGCGGCCATCGTCTTGTGCGCATGTGCCGGCTTGCCCAAAGAGCGTGGTTTCGATGATGCGGAGAAGTCTGTATCCTGATTGGCAATGACTTCAAAGCTCTAGAAATGAAAGGCGACTATCGTGGCCCTGTATCAGTTGGGAGAATTTCAGCCAGACCTGCCAGAAGAGGGAGCCTATTGGGTGGCGCCTTCTGCAGATCTGATTGGCAAAGTGATCATGAAGCGCGATGCCAGCGTCTGGTTTGGCGCAATGTTGCGTGGGGACAATGAACCACTGACCATTGGCGAGCGCAGCAATGTGCAGGAAAATTGCACCCTTCACACCGATCCCGGCTGCCCTGTCGAAATTGGTGCCGACTGCACGATTGGTCACAATGTGATTTTGCATGGCTGTACCATCGGCGATAACACGCTGATCGGTATGGGCTCGACCATCCTCAATCGCGTCAAGATTGGCAAGAATTGCCTGATCGGTGCCAATTGCCTGATCACCGAGGACAAGGTCATTCCGAACAATTCCCTTGTGATGGGTGCGCCGGGCAAGGTGGTGCGGGTGCTAGATGAAGAGGCGGTCGCGAAACTGATGGATTCTGCCGCCCGCTATGTGGCGAACTGGAAGGCTTTCGCCCAAAATCTCAAGCCGCTCTGATCGAGCACGAAAAAAAGGGCCAGCCGTGGGGGCGGCTGGCCCAAAAAACCTGATCGGTTTGGACGGGTATGGGGATTGTGATCAGGTTCCTTTGAGGTGTCCTTCCTTGCTTGAGGCGATTGTCTTGTCGCAAGGAAAGGTTATCTTGGATCGTCAATCGCGATCCACGCAGAAGGCTGAAGAGCTGCCTGACGTTTGATATAGCGGTATGGGGTTTTGTCCCATGGCAGGATGCGCGGATCCTGATTGTCTAGAATAAGATCGCCGCGGTCGGTGCGTACGGTCAGCACGGCATGACCATTGCCATTGACTTCTTTCACCACGGTGATGAGAAGAGCGGTTTCTGGCCAGCCTGCATTGATCAGCATGCGGCGTTTCAACAGCGCATAATCTTCACAATCGCCGGCACCGGCTGGATAGGTCCATAGTTCTTCTTCGCGATATTGTTCACTATCGGTTACCGGACGCACTGTCTGATTGACATGGCCGTTGATGCTGATGAGCTGCGCCCAGTTGGATTGCGAAAGCTTGACAGCGCGGTCCACCCGGAACTTTTTGTTGCATTCCACCGGATTCGATCGGCAGAAATTGACATGGCCAATTGGCGCAGAGGTTTTGCCCTTGATGGACATGAATGGTGAGTAGCGAGCCGCCTGAACAGGCATGGTAAGAGTGATGATGGCTACGCTAAGAAATGCAAATCCCCAGATGCTTTTCTTCATGGTAATCTCCCGTCGTTGTAGGGAGATTTATAGAGTATCCATTTTTATATACTTGAAACTTCAGTTGTTATATTTGAATAAAATAAATATAAAAATTGAGTAGCAATGGATTTTATTTTGATTTTACTTTAAATAATTTTTGAATTTACTTCGAATAAAATTCAATCTTGTTTTTCACCTATTTAGGCGAAAAATTGAAGCAGCTTTTTCTAAAATTGTAGAGATCGGAGAAAAGCAAAGTATTTCATTATGTTATGGTGAGATTAGGATGTTGGCGGCGGGAGGGCGTTGGCGGTGTCGAAGGGAAACGAACACAGGCCGACCGTAGCGCTGCTCCGAAAATGGGGCGGCCTTTTTAGCGCTTCAGGCTCTCGATGATGCGAAGATTGGGCAATGGTCGCCGAATTTCAGCTCTGAAAAGCGCAAAATTTTTTTTGATTTTTTCGAAAAAAGAATGGGGAATGTCACTGCTGGTGTTCAGCGGCCTGTGAAGGGCAGTTTCTGGTTGGCCATTGGGTAAGCAGTATATGTCTGGCTGATCCCGTGTCGCATGCTTTCAAGTCTTGGCCATAAAGATGCCGTCACCGGTCAGTGGACCGATGGCCAGTCTTTGATCGGAGTTGGGGACATTCAACGCAGATTGTCGTCGATATTCTTGCTGTCCTGAACAGCGGCAAATTCAACCGCCAGCCCGTCGTCAAGGTGGCGCACCACGCGGGCACGGATCTTGCCGATCTTGACTGGCTTGCCAAGAGGGGGGCGGACCTTGGTCTTGATGGCCGCACCAGACAGAGACAGGTCGAGAACGCGACAGATATGCTCTTCGCCGTCCTCGGTGATCAGTTTCGTAATGGGTGTCTTTGGTGTGCGACGTTCGTGACGGCGGTCTTCTGGTAGATCAAGAATGTGTCGATTGGCCAGCCAGGTCAATTGTGAGGCGAGTTTGTCGCGTTTGCGCGACGTGGCGTCGATGGTGATTGCGAAACCACCTTCGATCTTGCGTACAATTTTCCCCTCGATCCGACCAATATGGTCGATATAAGCAATCACCCGTTCACCGATTTCCCCACGGATCGGGGTGATCAGCGCAACGCCACCAGGGGACATATTGATCACCTGGCAGGGATATTCCGTCTTGTTCTCCAGCATAAAGCGGCCAAGCAGGTTCACCTTAACACGCTGGTGGCGACGGCGCTCGATCACTCGAGGCAAGGTAGATTTTTGGAGAATTGCCGACATCAAGACTGCTTTCTCGCCATAAACAAACAACATGGACGTACTAGAGCCATCCTAGTCCGGTTATAGTTAACAAAGCCCTAGTCTTCCCGTGCCGATTGGTAATCCGTTGCAATTTGTGCAGGCAAAGAAAAAAGGGACCAACAATCCGTGTGTTGAGCCCCTTTCTGCACTGTGAATTTCCGTGATTTGCGGCGTTAACTTTCAAAAATTATTCGCTGCGTCCCCCTTCAATGACCCGAAGATGACCAAAGCGCTGTTCGGACTGTACTGCTGACCGGGTATTGGGTCGGGACATCGGGCGGCCAGCCACCGGGTTCGGAATGGCAAGGGTGGAAGGGGCAATGCCGTGACGCCCTTTGGGAGCGGAGTCCTTTTGTGAGTGGCGCATGAAAGCCGGGCGTTCATCGGGCCAGATCAGGCGCATGGACGAAATGCTCAGCTCGGTCAATGGCCAGATTCCAACCCAGTATGGCATCTCGACCGGGCTTGCTGCGCCCAGAATGCGACTCTTTGTCTGGCCAAAATGACGCAATGGCAGCAGGATTGTTTCAAAGTTGAGGGTTTGGTCGCGCTCTGTCTTGCCCTCAAAGCCGATCACAGCAGCGGCCTCGTCTTCCGCCACGGCGGTCAGTAGCAATCTGACGCTGGCAATGTCTTCCTGGCTCCAGATGTCGAGAAAACTCCGCCCCTTGAGCTCTCGACAGAAGGAACCGCATAGCCGGGTACCGGCCAGACGGAAGGTTAGCTGGTCCTCATTCTCATATTCCAGAATGAATGTGTCACCAAGAATCTGATGGATTTCGGCCGGATCGATGTCGCTACGCTCCGGTGCTGGCCTGCCGCCTCGCAGGCTGTCCCAATAGGTGAAGAGATCACGCGTTACCTGATGTTTCATCTTGTTTCTCTTTTTGGGGCGGGTCGGGATCAGGTTTGTCTCAAGCTGATACAGACTCTGCTTCGTTGTTTGTCATGAACGCTTACCAAGCAGAGGGCGTGCCAAGTGGCGCGGCGCAGCGTGCAAGACTTTGCCTTGGCAATTAAGGTTAACAAAGACTTGCGCTTGCGCGCCCTTGGCCGGGAGTGTAAACAAGATCTTAACAGCTTCCACGATGCGTATGACGGACTCCTATCAGTCTTCGCATCGCGGCTCTTCAAACTTTCCTGACGGAGTTCAGGAGGCGTCAAGCCATCCGGATTGGTCCAGAGAGACCGGCGGGTGGCTTTCTTTTTGCCTTTGCCACGCTGTTAACGCTTTTCTGTCTAATCTTGGTCCCTGAAACCTGAACAGGGCAGGGTTGGTCCAATTCCTGCATGATAAGTTGGAACGGCACCCCAAATGCCAAAAAGCATGATGTGAGACGGACCCGGCGCGATCAGATCCGGGCTGCTGAAGACAAGGAAAGACCATGGCACTCAATCCAAGAGGCAATTGGCATATGCCCAATGGCATGCCGCCACCGCGCGAACCGATGTTCAACCTGCCAATGCCGATCATGGTGTTGGGCGCGATCATGATTGTGCTGCATGGCCTGCAGGATTTCGTACTCTCCGCGGCGTTGCGACAGGATTTGTTGCTGGGCTTTTCATTTTTGCCGATCCGCTATAGTGAGGCAGGACAGGCCTTCGATTTTCCCGGCGGGTTCCCGGGGGACATCTGGACATTCGTGACCTATGCCTTTCTGCATGGCAGCTGGATGCACTTGATTCTCAATCTGGTCTGGATGGCGGCTTTTGCAACGGTGGTGTTGCGGCGCATCGGCACGGTCAATTTTGCGCTTTTCTTCATCATTACTGCGGCTGCGGGCGCTTTGGTGCATCTGGTGCTGCATTTAGGTAGTTCGTCGCCGCTGGTCGGTGTGTCGGCCGTCCTGTCTGGTGCGATGGCAGCGTCCGCGCGGTTTGCCTTCAATCGTGGTTATGGTGGTTTTGCTGCCTTGCAATCCCGGCACACTTCGCCGTGTCTGACGCTGAAACAGCTGCGCCACAATCAGCAGGCCATGATGTTCCTTGGCATCTGGCTGGTGCTCAATCTGGTCTTTGGCCTAATGGGTGGGGGCGGACAGGTTGCCTGGGAGGCCCATCTTGGGGGCTTTGTGTCCGGTTTGCTGGTATTCCCGTATCTCGATCCCTTTTCACGCCCACCCAAAAGACCGAAAAAAGATCCGCCCAAGAAACAACCTGATCATCTCAAGGTGATCAAGTAGGTTTGGCGGCAATCTGACGGATTGGAACATAGCGGCGAGGATCGAGTTCGATCCTCGCTTTTCTTTTGCTCACGCGCTTGTAATAACTCAATTTCATCCAGACGCTTGCCTTCTGGCGCATTTCGTCGCAGACTTTCAAAAACACACAACCAGATCCCGCAAAGAAGCCTCAGGCTCGCATCGGGGCAGATGCCATATCATGAGGGGAAAGAGCATGACAATTTCACAGATTCTTGACCAGAAAGGGCGCGACATTTTTTCAAAGTCGCCTTCTTGTCCCTTGTCTGACATCGTCAAACTGTTGCGTGACGAAAAGATCGGCGTCGTCCTGATTTCGGAAGGGGAAAGCCTGCAGGGGATCCTGTCCGAGCGCGATATTGTGCGGGCGTTGAGCGACCATGGGGCCAGCATATTGGCTGATCCGGCAAGCGCCCACATGACCAACAAAGTCATGACCTGTCGTGAAGGCGACACCATTGCCACAGTCATGGCCCACATGACGTCGGGACGCTTTCGTCACATGCCGGTGATGGAGGGCGGCAAGGTTGTCGGGCTTGTGTCGATCGGCGATGTGGTCAAGCAGCGTATTCTGGAAGCGGAAAAAGAGGCCGATGAAATGCGGGCCTATATTGCCAGCGCCTGATCAAGGCGCTCAAGGCTCCAAGCCAAGCCCCCTGATCCGGGACACAAACCTAGAGTCGGGACTGCAATATTCTGACAGAAGAGAAGGCAGGAGAGATCCTGCCTTTTTGTTGTCTTACCTATCGTTGTTCCCAGGCTCCTAAGCCTTGAGGTCATCAGAGAGATCTGACAGTTCGCGAATGGCGCGCAGGGCGGCGTCATAGCCGGCCTGAATGGACTCGTCCGCGCGCTGAAAATCGAACATTCCGATCTCATGCAGGCGCGGATTGATCGTCAGGTCTGGTGGGTCTCCAGCCAGACGGGACCGGCTGATCCGATCCTGAATGATCGTGTAGGCGTCGAACATGATGGAGGAAATGCTCTGGCTGTCTGCCTCACGGCCATAGATCAGGTTGCGAATGCTGCCCAAGGGACCGCTTGCCGGGGTGATGGGGTCGTTGTCGGGATGGGGTTGAATGCGGTCATCTTCATCATGGGCATGCGGGATGATGGTGCCGCGCCCGAATGTGTCCGAGCTGAGGTTGACCGCGATGACAACGCGGGCTCCCATCGCACGGGCCAGCGAAACCGGCACTGGATTGACCAATGCGCCATCGACCAGATGACGGCCGTTGACATTGACCGGATTGAATATGCCGGGAAGCGCATAGGAGGCCTGCATCGCAGTGACCAGATGGCCTTTGCGCAACCAGATTTCGTGGCCGGTCGACAATTCGGTGGCAACCGCCATAAAGGGGCGATCGAGATCCTCGATCTGGATGTCCTCAAGATATCGGCGAAGCAGTTTGGTCAGGCGAGCGCCACTGATGAGGCTTTTGCCCGAGAAGGATACATCGAGCAGGCCGAGCAGGCGGCGCTTGGTCAGGCTGCGGGCAAATTCTTCCAGTCGATCCAGCTCGCCTGCCAGATAACAGCCGCCAACCACTGCGCCAATCGAGGTGCCTGCGATGATGTCAGGCCGGATACCGGCTTCTTCCAAAGCACGCAGGACGCCAATATGCGACCAGCCTTTGGCTGCGCCGCCGCCCAGTGCCAAGCCAAGCGGTGCTGCAAATAGTCTTGGGGACGCAGGATCGACGTCCTGTTCCTGCAAGTCAGAGCCGTTGCGGCCAAATATGTCCAGCACTTGTGCCAGCATGGGCGTGCCCTCCTGAGAGCTATTTTAAGAAGGAGGGGTTCAAGAAACCACTAACAATAAGGAGGTTAACGGGCAATTTGCGGTGATTTTGGCGTGAACTCGGTGTGAAAATCAGGAATCCCCTGCGTCATTTATAGACTTTTTCAGGGTCGAAAAGCGGCTTGTCTTCACGGAATGTGAGGCTGGATTTGCCATTTTCGAGGCTGGCTGCGCGATAGAAGCAGGATTTGTATCCCTGATGGCAATTGGCAGTGGCGCCGCGGGTGCGGACCTTGATCCAGATGGCATCCTGATCACAGTCGGTTCTGAGTTCGATCACGTCCTGCACGTTGCCGCTGGTCGCGCCCTTGTGCCAAAGCTCCTGACGAGATCGGCTCCAGTAATGGGCCTCGGCTGTTTCCAGAGTCAGGTGCAGGCTTTGGGCGTTCATGTAGGCGAACATTACCACGTCGCCGCTGTCGGCATCGGTCACAATGCAGGCAATCAGGCCGTCCTTGTCAAACTTTGGCAGAAAGTCATGGCCCAGTTCGATCTGTTGCTTGTCTTTGCCTTGTTGGGATGAAAATGGCTGGCACATGGAAACGCTTCCTGTTTGATGGTTCGGCTCGGTCCGGTCTGGTCTTGTCTGATCTGGCCTACGCAAAATTCGGGCAAAAGAAAAGGGGCGATGCGGCCCCTTTTGGTCGTGGAACGATACTGGCAGAGGGGTCTCTAACGATCGGTCACCAGTTTCATAAACCGGTTCTGTTTTGCAATGTCTTCCTCGAACACGCCGGTAAAGCGGGTGGTGACGGTGGAGACGCCTTTCTTCTGGACGCCACGCATCGACATGCACATATGCTCCGCCTCGATCATCAAGGCGATGCCCAGCGGATTGAGCGTTGTCTGGATCGTATCGAAGATCTGAGCGGTCAAGTTTTCCTGCGTTTGGAGACGGCGGGCAAAGCTGTCAATCACACGGGCCAGCTTGGACAGGCCAACGACGCCATTGCGCGGATAATAGGCGACATGCGCCTTGCCGACGAAAGGCACCATGTGATGTTCGCACGCGGAAGAGAATTCCACATCGCGCAGCAGCACCATGTCTTGATAACCATTGACCTCTTCAAAAACCCGCGCCAAAGGGGCGGCCGGATCGAGGCGATAGCCGCTATACAGGTCCTCATAGGCCTTGACCACCCGGGCCGGGGTATCTGTCAACCCTTCACGATCCGGATTGTCACCAATCCAGCGGATCAGGGTGCGCACAGCGGCTTCTGCTTCTTCCCGGCTGGGTCGTTCGCATAAGGCCCAATCTTCTCTGCGCTCAGCACCGGGGAAGGTATGCAGATTTTCCTGGTTGATATTCTTTTTCAAGATCGTTCCGTGCCCCGAATTCGAGATCTGCTCTTTATCCTTGGTATCGACAATCATATCCATATCAGACCTGCATGCCTTTTCTGTCCGGCATGATGTTTGTCTACCAACTATCATACCACCTCAATATCCCTTAAGGTGTCTGAAGATAGCTGCGCCATCATGCACTTTTTTCCACTTTTGTCAGCAGCAATTTAGCAATGCGCACATGATATGTTATAACATAACACACTTCTGGCGGCCACGATGTGCAAAGTTGCGTGACTTTCTTGTCTTGCTTCCCATATAGGCGTTATAGGATGGAAGACCAGTTCTGGATCCATAGACCCCTCAAAAACGTGAAATTTTGCTATGCTGGATGCGATTTACAACAAGAAAATTCTGGAATTTGCCGGGAATATTCCAAGATTGGAGCGGTTGCCAGAGCCGCAGGCATCTGCCAAGGCACACAGCAAATTGTGTGGATCGACCGTCGAGGTCGATCTGGTGATGGAGAATGGCAAGATCGTTGATTATGGCCAGATGGTCAATGCGTGTGCATTGGGACAGGCTGCGGCCTCGGTGGTCGGACGGTTGATCATTGGGGCTGATGGCGCGGAAATGCGCGCTTTGCGGCGGACCATGCAAGCGATGCTGAAGGAAAAGGGTTCCCCTCCTGAGGGCAAATGGGACGATCTGAAATATCTCGAACCGGTGCGCGATTATCCAGCGCGTCATGCTTCAATGCTGTTGGTTTTTGATGCGGTGGAAGAAGCGGTCGACAAGATCGAAGCTGTGGGTGAGGCATCTTGACCCACCGACGCGCGGCACGGGATGACGCATGAAGTATCTCGCCATTGGGCTGATCAAGCTGTACCAGATTTTTCTCTCGCCCTTCATGGGGCGACAATGCCGCTATGGGCCCACTTGCAGCCATTATACCGAAGAGGCCATTCGGCGCTTTGGCTTTTGGGCTGGTGGCTGGATGGGACTGGCGCGGATCCTGAGATGTCATCCATGGGGACATAGCGGCTTTGATCCGGTGCCAGAGCTGTTGCCTGATGGCGCATGCTGGTATAAACCATGGCGGTATGGCCTTTGGGGTGGCGATCATATCGACCCGGCGACCAAGCTGGGTGGCTCTGATTGATATTGTGAGCGCGATTACCGGTCCCCATCCTGACCAGGGTCAAACACTGATCGAATTATGATGAACAGCAACGCTTACCTGCATCGTAGGCAGGAGTTGAGCAGGAGACACTTATGGTCAATCTGACTTTCCCCGATGGATCTGTACGCGAAGTTGAAGCTGGTATTACCGGCGCCGATGTCGCTGCGGGTATTTCCAAATCTCTGGCCAAAAAGGCCGTCGCCATGAAACTGAATGGCGACTTGACGGATCTTGCCGATCCGATCACCGCTGATGCGGCCATTGAGATTGTGACCCGTACGGATGACGCTGCGCTTGAGCTGATCCGTCACGATGCCGCCCATGTGATGGCCGAAGCCGTGCAGGAATTGTTCCCCGGCACGCAGGTCACCATTGGTCCGGTTATCGACAATGGTTTTTATTACGACTTTGCCCGCGAAGAGCCTTTCACGCCGGAAGATCTGGTCGCCATTGAATTGAAAATGGCCGAGATCATCAAGCGCAATGCGCCTTTCACCAAAGAAGTCTGGAGCCGTGATGTAGCCAAGAAGCATTTCTCCGATTTGGGAGAAAGCTACAAGGTTGAGCTTGTCGACGCGATTCCCGAAGGCGAAGATCTGAAAATCTATCGTCAGGGCGACTGGCTTGATCTGTGCCGTGGGCCGCACATGACCTCCACGGGCCAGATTGGCACCGCCTTCAAACTGATGAAGGTGGCGGGTGCCTATTGGCGCGGTGATTCCAACAATGCGATGCTGAGCCGCATCTATGGCACCGCTTGGGCCAATGAGAAGGATCTGAAAGCCTATCTCACCCGTCTGGAAGAAGCTGAAAAGCGTGACCACCGCAAGTTGGGTCGTGAAATGGACTTGTTCCATTTTCAGGAAGAGGCTCCGGGATCGGTCTTCTGGCACGAAAAGGGCTGGACCCTGTTCCAGAATCTGATCGCCTATATGCGTCGCCGTCAGAAAGACTGGGGCTATAAGGAAGTCAACAGCCCTGACATGATGGAAAAGACCCTGTGGGAGCAGTCCGGTCACTGGGAGAAGTTCGGTGAAAACATGTTCACCACCCAGACGCCGGACGAGCGGACCTATTGCTGCAAGCCGATGAACTGCCCGGGCCACGTGCAGATTTTCAAGAATGGTCTCAAATCCTATCGTGACCTGCCCTTGAAGATTGCCGAGTTTGGCAAGGTGCATCGCTATGAGCCATCAGGTGCCTTGCATGGTATGATGCGCGTGCGTCACTTCACGCAGGATGACGCCCATATCTTCTCCGCCGAAGATCAGATCACCGAAGTCTGCGTCGATATGAACGAGCAGATCATGTCGATCTACAAGGACTTCGGCTTTGAGGATATCCGGGTGAAATTCTCCGACCGTCCTGAAAAGCGCGTTGGCTCTGATGCGGTCTGGGATGCGGCGGAAGAGGCGCTGAAGACGGCCGTCAATGCAGCCGGTCAGGACTGGACGCTCAATCCGGGTGAGGGGGCTTTCTATGGTCCCAAGCTCGAATATGTGCTGCGTGATGCCATCGGTCGTGATTGGCAGTGCGGTACGGTTCAGGTTGACCTCAATCTGCCGGGTCGTTTGGGTGCCTTCTATATCGATACCGATGGCAACAAAGTCGCTCCGGTGATGATCCACCGTGCTCTGTTCGGCTCGCTCGAACGCTTCTGCGGTATTCTGATCGAGCATTATGCCGGTCACTTCCCGCTTTGGCTGGCGCCGTTGCAGGTGGTGGTCGCGACCATCACGTCAGATGCGGATGACTATGCCCGTGAGGTGAAGGAAAAACTCACCGCCGCTGGTCTGAATGTCGAGTTGGATCTGCGCAACGAGAAGATCAACTACAAGGTCCGCGAGCATTCGCTGGCGAAGGTTCCGGCTTTGTTGGTCTGCGGTAAGAAAGAAGCCGAAGAGAAAAGTGTGTCGATCCGTCGGCTTGGCTCCAAATACCAGACGTCTATGTCGCTGGATGAGGCGATTGCGTCGCTGGTCGATGAAGCCATCGCGCCGGATTTGCGTCGCGCCCGCGATGCTGCGGCACATGAAGCAGCTGAATAAGCTGTTTGTCTATCAGAAACTGATTCAAGTCCTTGCGACTTTGATTCAACAAGGGCGGCATCTTGGGGTGCCGTCCTTTTTTATGTGCTTTCAAGAGGTTGAGCTGGCTGTTTGAAAGAATGAATCTGTTTGTTGAGATGTTGATTCAATTGGCGCCTGTCGCTTTAAGGCAGTGTGCAGGGGTGGCGTTCGCCTGCGTCGGGGATTCGGACGCAGTCGCAATCGCGGGCGCTTGACTGCCATTGGGCGCGAGGGTGGAGGCCGGCCACTGGAACAGTTATGTCGGCCTGCTGGCAGGCATTGAAGAGCGCTTGGAAGGCGTGTTTGAGGCAGTAGGCCCGGCGCTCAAACCAGAAGAGATGATAGCCTTCTTCGGTGTCCATCAATAAAGACAGCGTGCAGGCCGGGTCGAAGTGATAGGCAAAATGGCAGGTGACTTTGAGGCCGTCGAAGCTCGCATCAAAGGCCATGGCTACGGTGTGACTTTCCGGTCCTGTCGCCGGGCCAGGCTCAGGGCCTTCAGGAAATGTGGCTGGATGCGCCGCCCAAAGCAAAGCCTTTAGCCGATCGCCCCATGTTTGGGGCGGCGGGCCTTCGGACTTGCCCATGCCGATGACGGGTAAGTCTTGAGCCGCTGGTTCGGAGTTCATTGGGCTTCAGCCAAGACCTCGATGTCACGATCAAGGCCGGGATCGACGGAGAAGTCGCGGTTGTATATCGCGTCATTCTGTTTTGCGATGGCCGTATAGTCGCCCGCTGACAAAGCAAGGGTCGGGAAGGCACCAATGGCCTGTTTGACCACATCGCCTCCCGGTGTCAAAACCGTCCAGATGGTGTTGGCCAAAGCCTCGCCACCGGGTTCGGATACCAGCCGCAGGGTGACTTTGGCTGCATTGTGGATCATCGTTACGTTGATCAGCTTTCCAGACTCGATCTGGACGTCGCCGCGGACAATGGCGTTGGATGAGCCATAGCTGGAGACAACGTGATAGGTGCCTTCACTCATCTTGACGACATGGCCGGGTTTAACATTCTTGGCGACCAGTTGCTGGCCACCGCCATTGCTGTCGTTGCGGGTGTAGATATCGAAGGTCAGGATGCTGCTATCGAGGGGGATGTCACCTGAGGCGACTGCATTCAGGCGCACCGCGCCAGCATTAAGGATGAAACTGTCCGAGTAGGATCCCGGGCGCTCCAGGGTGATCCGTTTGGTCAGATTGGCATAGCCATAGCCGGCATAGACAATGTAGCTGCCGGTTTTGAGTTCGACCGTGACTGTGCCACCATCCAGTGTCTGAACGGTTTGCAGCGTGCCGTTGGCGTTACGCTTTTCAGCAAAGATCCGCCAGTTGACACCCCGTTGCAGCACTTCGCCCTGTTCGGACAGCAGAGCGGTGAGTTGCAGGGTCGCGACACCGGTCTCATCGATCACCGGGGCCACTGGTTCAGCCGGGCTGTTCTGTTGCTGCATTGGCTGTAGCACAGTCGGATCGGTTGCCGACTGGTTTTGTTGTTCGGGCGTTTCTTCTGCTTGTTGTGGTGTCTGGTTGGGTGCCTGTGCGGTGTTTTGATCCGTCGATTGGCTGTTGAGCGTGCCGGGGGCAATCTGGCCCGGTGCCGCTTCCTGTTGGTTCATCGCGGGTTTGGCTGCTGGCACGGGAACCGTTTCCGGCAGTTTCAGATAGGAACGCGGGGCGCTGTTGCCTGCGGTGCTCTTCTGAATGATATCACCAAGATTAAGTGGTTTGGCTGCGGATTGCGCCTGTGCTGGCGAGTATGGTGCTGCGGTCACAAGGGTGGCGACGAGGAACCATTGCAGCAGGGCGGCAATCTTTCCGGTCCAAGAAAATAGGTCCCGATTGTTCACTGGTATGTCCTTGCCTTCCAAATCCTGTTTCGTCGAGACGCTGCGGCTGTTCTGGTGGTGCCAGTGCGCTTTGCGTCCGACTCATCGCATTGGTTGGTTTTCTTTAGCATTGGCAAGATGGTCAGAGCAATTGCTGCCTCGGTAGAATCATGCTTCTGTTTCACAGAGATTGTCTTGATCGGCTCGTGCAGTCCTGCTTGCCAATCTACCCTAGTCTTCCCGCTGCGATAGATGGCAAAGGTGGTCATTTCTGGGCAAAAAAGCAAATGCTACTGGTTTCAGCAGCGTGGGCTACTTAGGTATGGGGTAGTTCTTAAAGGAGAATTACGTATGACCAATCCTTTGCTTGATCATCTGCTGACGCGTCGCAGTGTCCTTGCGGCCTTCCTTGAAGCGCCCGCACCGCGTGAAGAGCAGGTGCAGCAGATGTTGACTGCTGCCGCGCGTGTGCCCGATCACAAGAAGCTGGTTCCGTGGCGCTTCATCCGATTTGATCAGGAAGCTTGTGAAACAATCGGAGTTTTTCTGGAGAAGCGGTGGTTGGAGATTGACCCAGATGCGGACGAAGGTCGGCTGGCTGTGGAGCGCGAACGGTTCCTGCGCGCGCCGATGGTGATTGCTGTTGTCTCCGATGCGCGTTCCGACGCACCGGTGCCGCAGATCGAGCAGCTTTTGTCTGCCGGGGCGGTTTGCATGAATCTTGTACATGCGGCCCATGCTCTTGGATTTTCCGCCCAGTGGTTGACTGAATGGTATGCCTTCGATGACAAAATGCGCGACAAGCTCGGTTTGGCAGGTGAGGAGCAGATTGCCGGTTTCATTCACATTGGGACCTATCATGGTGAGCAGGCCGACCGGGCGCGCCCGGATCTGGATGCCATCGTTACGCATTGGAGGCCATAGTGTTCTACGATTCTCGCACCAATGATCATGGCTTGCCGCATGATCCCTTCAAGGCTCTTGTCGGGCCGCGACCGATCGGCTGGATCAGCACCAGAAGCAAGGCAGGAATTTCCAACCTTGCGCCTTACAGCTTCTTCAATGCCATTGCCACTCAGCCCAATCTTGTGATGTTTTCCTCGCAAGGGCATAAGGACTCGGTGACCAATATCGAGGAGACAGGGGTCTTTGCTTGCTCGATGGTCAGCCATGAGCTGCGCGATGTGATGAATAAGAGTTCCGCCCCTGTTGACCCGGACGTGAGTGAATTCGAGCTGGCGGGCCTCACAGAGGCACCCTGCCAACTGATCGATGCACCTTATGTGGCGGAGGCTCCGGCGGCGCTCGAATGCCGTTTGCTGGAGGTGGTGCGGCTCAATAAATATGAGGGCGTCGATAGCAGCTATGAGATGGTGATCGGCGAGGTGATCGGGATTCATATCAAGGATGAGATGCTCGTCGACGGCAAGGTTGATGCCCCGTCCATGCAGCTTTTGAGCCGTCTTGGTTACATGGACTATGCCACGGTCAATGAGGTCTTTTCCCTCTCGCGACCAAAGGACTGAAGGCCTCACACGGCCATCCTAAAAAAGGCGCCAGATCTCGTTTCTTCAGAAACAGAGTCCGGCGCCTTTTGTTTTTGATTCAAGTTTCTGTCAGTCTGATTCAACTGGTTCGGAAATTGATTCAACGGGCTGTCGATTTGATTCCGAAAGTCTCAGTAAATATTTGACTTATTTCATTAATCCGGCGCGTCTTAAAGTGGTCTCGGCGCGTCTCAAATGCGGTCTGTCGATCATTTCGCCGTCAATGCCAACGACGCCTACATCGCCTGCCTGAGAAAATGATTCAACGATCCGGCGGGCCTTTTCAATTGCCGTATCGTCGGGGGTGAAGACCTCGTTGATGATTGGCACCTGTGCCGGATGGATGGCCATCTTGCCGACAAAACCATCGCGTCTTGCCTCGATGCATTCCTGCCGCAAACCATCGCTGTCGCGGAAGTTGATATAGACCCCGTCCACGGGGTCGACCTGAGCAGCGGCCGCGCCTATCAGGCACAGGTCTCGGACCAGTCTGAAGGGAGAGGTGAAGGCTCCTGCTTCATCGCGGTTGCTTTCCGCCCCAATGTCTGCGGAGAGGTCTTCCGCGCCCCAGGTCATGGCTGAGAGGCGAGGGCTCGAGCCGCCATAGGTGCCGAGATTGAAAATTGCAGTCGCCGTCTCGGTGGCGACCGGTATAATCTTGATCCGGTCTAGCGGGACGCCAGCCACCGCCTCGGCGGCCTTTAGTTTGACGTCCAGTGCGGTGATTGATTTTCCCGACTGACTTTTGGGAAGCATGATGCCATCCGGCTGACAAGGCACGATCATGGCAAGGTCGTCGTCGGTCAGGTCGGTGTCGAGGGCATTGACGCGAACATAGAGGCTGGGGCGGTCCGTGGTTGGGATATGCTGCTTCAGGAAGGTGCCCGTGATCTTTCGGGCTGCTTCCTTCTGGGCGAGGCTGACCGAATCTTCCAGATCAATCAGCAACACGTCGGCCCCGGCGGTCAGGGCCTTTTCCATTTTCCTTGGGCTGTCTCCGGGCACGAACAGATAGGAGCGCATGGGTCCCTCCTTTTGTGAATCATTGAGGCTCGGTCGGGCGTTTCATCATAAAGGCCTGCCGGGTGCATTTTGCCACCAGCTTGTCGCTCTGGTTATAGGCACGGTGTTCGAAGGTGACGATGCCTGCAGTGGGACGGGACTTCGATTCCCGACGGTCCTTCACCTCTGTTTCGACCCGCACGGTATCACCCTGAAAGAGCGGGTGCGGGAAGATGACATCAGTCATGCCCAGATTGCCTATGGTTGTCCCCAGCGTTGTTTCCTGTACCGAAATGCCAATCATCAGGCCGAGGGTGAAGAGGCTGTTGACCAGAGGTTGGCCCCACTCGGTTTGTGTTTCACAGAAATGGCGATCAATATGCAGTGGCTGGGCATTCAGCGTCATGTTGGAAAAGAGCATGTTATCCATCTCGGTGACGGTGCGTCGCATCTCGTGGTGGAAGCATCTGCCAACTTCCAGCTCTTCATAATAGCAACCTGCCATGGGGCCTCCTTCAGGGAATTTTTGATTTTTGGCAGTTTACGTAAAAGGGCAATCTTGGCCAACCCTATTCTTTCGTTAAACATTCGTTAACCATGTCAGGTCAGACTCGTTAATGAATTGTAACCAGAGTGAGTCTCGCTGTCTTTGTGACGGATGGTATCGGTCAAAACGCGCGCAATTGCACACAATCTGGAGAGAGAAGTGACCAGTTCGGTTTCACTCAACATGCCAACAAGATTTCGGGCGGCCTTTGAAGAGGCCAGTCGCACCACCGGTGCGAACTTCGATTATCTTGTGCAAACAGCAAAACGGGAGAGCGGTCTGAACGCGACCGCCAAGGCGCCGACTTCATCGGCGACTGGCCTGTTTCAGTTTGTTGAGCAAACCTGGCTGCAGACGATGAAGGAAGACGGGCCAAGGCTCGGCTTTGGTGATGCGGCACAGCATATCACCAAATCAGGTTCGAAATTTGTTGTTCAGGACCCGAAGGTCCGTCAGCAAATATTGGCAATGCGCAACGATCCCAAAACCTCGGCAATGCTGGCCGGGGCTTTGGCGCAGAAGAATGAGGCCAGCCTGTCGGAGCGGCTCAATCGGACCCCGAGTTCCGGTGAGCTTTATGTTGCACATTTTCTTGGGGCTCAGGGCGGTGGTCGGCTGGTAGAGCTGGCGCAGGACAAACCCAACCTCGAAGCCTACAAGGTCTTCCCGCAACAGGCGGCTGCCAACCGCAACATTTTCTTTGAACGCAGCGGTGAGGCCAAAACGGTCTCCGAGGTTTATGAGAATCTCACCGGGGCGGAGCCGAAGAAAAAGAGCGTCTTGTCGCGTTTCTTCAATCTGGGGAATTGGTTCAAGCCGAAGGCCTCGATGCAGGAAAGCCGCTTTGCCCAAAGTGACCCTTCTGCTCAATCTGTTCAGCCAGTCACCCAGCAGGCGGCCTTGGCACCGGGGGTGATTGATCTGGCAGGGGATAATCTTGCCTCAACGGCAACGTCGCGTGCCTCTCGAACGAGTGCTGCCAATGCGGATGTGACCAAGCCGGATGCGTTCTTCTCTGATCCAGACCAGGCACGGACAGACGCAATGCCGAGCCGTTATGGCATGAGCTATCGGTCCTCGACCGACCACGACGCTGTTGCAACCCAGTCGCGATTTGCGCTGGACGCCAGCAACAAAGCTTCATCCGCCATCAATGAGCGGGTCAGCCGGGTCTTTGCCGATTATGCGGCAGAGGCGGACAGCAACCTGAAGGCCAGCAGCGAAACAAAAGCGCAGAGCGCAGCAGAAGCCATCGAAAACCAGGCTGTTACCCAACCGGTTTCTGCTGCCATGCCCTTGCCCAAGCGAAAGCCGATTTCCGCTGATGCCTATGTGGAAGCGCTGGGGAACGCTTTGCCACGGCCCAAGCCACAGCAACCGGTGGCCAGTCGGGACCGCCAGCCCCTTGATTTGACCAACGGGGAACGGGATCAGTCGAAAGATATTCTGAGCCGGGACTTGGTGCGTCGGCGTTTTGGCGCTTTGGATCTCACCGCTTTTCTGGACAGAGGTGTCGTGGACACACCCAAGAATAGCTAAACCAGCACAGCGTTGGTGTTGGCGGGATGCCATCGATCTTCTGTCTTTTCCATTTATGGTGAACCGATCGTTAAGAGTTGCTGGGCCACAATGAGTCCGAGTAAGGCTCGGGACTGCGTGTGACCACTGGTGCATGGCGTGCAAAGACACTTCACCACATACTTTCCCGATTCAGATGACCTTGCATTCTGCCTTTTGCGGCGGTGCCGGGTTGTTCCTTTGAAGTGATGCGTAGGCCTTTGGCCGGGGACTAGTCGGGATGATTGTAGCCAAGTTTCTCTCCTGGATGGACACCGCTCCTGTGGAACGGCGCGCGGAGGCGACCAGTGCGCTGGCGCGGGCCTATCTCTATTCGCCGCTGGAGCCATCCGAAAAAGAAGCTGCTGATACGGCCCTGACGATTCTGCTTGATGATCCCGCCCCGATGGTACGCGAGGCCCTCAGTCAGGCTTTGGCGATGTCGCCACATGCGCCGCGTCAGGTCATTCTCTCTCTTATTCAGGATATCGATTCTGTGGCGTTGCCCGTCGTGGCCTGTTCCCCCGTTCTGCTGGATGGGGAGTTGGTGGATCTGGTGGCTGAAGGCAGTGTCGCCATGCAGCTTGCCATTGCGTCGCGGCCGTCGATCAGTCCGTCATTGTCAGCCGCGATGGCTGAGGTTGCCGGCCCTGAAGCCTGTCGCGCGATGCTGGCAAATCCCGGTGCGCAATTGGCTGTGTTCAGTTTGCGACGGCTGGCTGAGCGGTTTGGGCAAATGCCAGAGTTGCGCAATGCGTTGCTGGATTTGCCGGGGTTGCCGGTTGATATCCGTCAGACACTGATTGTTCAGCTGGGGGATGCTCTGGAGCAGTTGGGGCTGGTCAAGAGTTTCGTCAGCAGCGAGCGGCGGGAAAGTCTGGTCAAGGATGCCTGCGACAAGGCGACTGTCGATCTGGCCTTTTGCTGTGCGGACAGGGCCGAGATGCTGGCGCTGGTGGAGCATTTGCGTCTCTCCGGTCAATTGACAGCCGACATTCTGATCCGTGGTCTGTGCATGGGCAATGTGGAGCTTTTCATCGCCGCGATGGTCAGCCTGACCGATCTGGACCAGAAGAGAATATTGGCCAGTGTCGAAGATCCCAGTGAAGGGGTTGTTCTTGCGCTTTGCCGGAAGGCCGGGCTGGCAGAACGGATTGTTCCGGCCGTCCATGCGGCGCTGGTTGCTTATGGGGATCTGTCGCGCGAAATCGATCCGGCGGCCTCTCGGGCGCGGTTTGCTCGCTTGATGGTGGATCGCATCCTGAATGACTATAACGGTCTTGTTGATGACGAGATGGACGATCTGCATGCGTTGCTGCGCCGCTTTGCGACGCAAATCGCCCGCGATGAAGCGCGTGAGAAACGCTTTGCCTTCAGGCAAATTAGCGCGGCTTGAGTGCCAAGCACAAAGACATGAGACCAAAAGCAAAAAGGCTGCTCAGTCCGAGGCAGCCTTTTTGCTTTTGGTGGTCTTGTCTGAAAAGTGCGATCCGTCTTCCAGCTTGTCCGGAGCAATCTTGGCGATCCAATCTTCGGCGATGCCTGCCAGTTCCTGCGCCAGCGCTTTGCCAATGGCATTGTCCTCAGCACGAGCGTCTTCCTTGACCACGGCCTTGATGGCTTGCACATGCTTGCGCAGCATGTCCATTGGCAGCTGATCCCGGTCTTCAATTTTCTCGATCAGATCGCACATCGATCCGGCAATGTTGCCGGCAATCGGGAAGCCCATCGTGTGGGCTTGACCCTTCAGGTCGTGGCCGGAGCGGAACAGTGCGGTCAGGCGGTCTTCCGAATAGCCATTGTCCTCGATATCCTGCCAGGCGGCTTGAAGCCTCTCGACCTCTTCCTGCATCCAGGTGCCAAAATTCACTGACAGGCGTTGCAGTGCCTGTTCTGCCTTGGCGACAGGATCAAAGTCGCTATTGTTCGGCAGGATTTTGATCTTCTTGCGTAGATCGACTTTGGGCTTGATGATCTCATAGTCCACCATCAGGTCTGTCCTCTGCTTGCCCCATCCGTCCATTCAAGATGTCGGGCTTGCTCATTGTTGGCGCCGCGCGGGGCGGCGTGATCATGCCGCGTGGGCGTCGCTTTTGCGTCTTTCATTGCCCTTGTAGAGCGGGTTTGCAAATCGACGGCGATCTGGTCCGTAATAGCCTGCCGCCTTGATGAAGGGGCGTTGGTTGACCAGACAGGAGGCCACGCGAATATAGAGGGCGTTGGCCGAAATCGGTTTGCACAAAAATTCTGTTACCCCTGCATCACGCGCCTCGGTCACGCGCTTTTTCTCTGAATGTCCCGTCAACATGATGATCGGCACCGTCGGGTTGGCTGATGACGTCGGATTGCGCATCATGCGGGTCAGTTCGATGCCGGAAAAAATCGGCATGAACCAATCGGTGATTACAATGTCGGGCTGATTGGTCTGAAACAATTCCAGGCCAGTCGCCCCGTCTTCTGCTTCGGTGACTTCACGCGCTCCATATCCGTGGATCAAAGTTCTGACAACGCGGCGCATATGGGCATTGTCATCGATGACCAGGAATCGGAGCTGTGACAGATCTACATTGATCATAGACTTACATCTTGGTTATGAACAGCGCTGTTTCTGTAAGGCACATCTTGCAAGATCAAGGGAGCGCCCCTTTCTTCTGCCCAGTCTAACCGGCGTCTGTTAAGGAAGCCTTAGGTTGGCAATGTCTTGCGCGATGGTGCCTTACGGCAAAAGGCCTCAGTAGCGGAACTGTTCAGTGAGGATACGCTCTGCCCAACCCTGTTCCGGATCGAGCATAATGATGCAGGTGTTGGACTCGTCCTCGCGAATGTCTACCTCGACAATCGAGCGGAATTCCACATGGTCGGCAACGGCGCTCAGTGGCCGTTTGGCAGGTTCCCTGACGACAATTTTCACGTCGGCCGTATTGGGCAGCAGGGCGCCGCGCCAGTGGCGGGGGCGAAACGGGCTGATTGGTGTGAGTGCCAGCAATGGCGAATCCATTGGCAGGATCGGTCCGTGGGCCGAGAGATTGTAAGCTGTGCTGCCCGTGGGGGTGGCGACCAGAATGCCGTCACAGATCAGTTCCTCCATTCGCACCTTGCCATCGATGTGAATTTCGAGTTTGGCGGCTTGTGCGGTCTGGCGGAAAACCGAAATTTCGTTGATGGCTAGTCCTTCATGGATCTTGCCGTCGAAGTCGGTCGCCCTCATCGCCAGTGGATGGACTTCATTTGGTTCGGCCTTTTGAAGATGGTCCAGCAGATCATCTTCCCGGAATTCATTCATCAGAAAGCCGATGGAGCCGAAATTCATGCCATAGATAGGAATGCCGGAATTCATGTGACGATGCAGGGTTTGCAACATCAATCCATCACCACCAAGGGCGACAATGACATCCGCATCCGCAGGCGGCACGGAACCATACCGGTGGGCCAGTCGCATGCGTGCCCTTTCTGCTTCTTCCGTTGGTGTGGAGAGAAAGGCGATCTTTTCGAAGGGCCGTGACATGGAATTGGTCCGTTTTTAAACTGCCTGTGTGGTAGGCTTCGCCTCGTGAAGTAGCATGGTTGCAACAATTTTCCAATTGGGAGAGCTTCGGAATGGGTGAGAAAAACAGCAACATCGTCATGGTCTATGGCACGTGCCCTTCATTGGAGGTGGCCAAAAAGCTGGCCAAGGCAATGCTGGAGGCGCGTCTGGTGGCCTGCGTCAATTTGTTGCCGGGCATGCTGTCTCTCTATCGGTGGCAGGGCGTGATGGAGGAAGAGTCCGAGATTCTGCTTCTGGCCAAGACGCAAAGGGCCTGCCTTGAGCCGCTGAAATCCCTGTATGCCGAGTTGCACCCCTATGACGAGCCGGCTTTGGTGGTTCTGCCGGTCACTGACGGGCTTGAGGGGTTCCTTGGCTGGGTGGCTGGCGAGACCAATGGGTGAGGCGGTACAGGGGATGCCGAATTCAGGCGCCGTTAAATTCCTCAAGTGTTTCCGTTTCGCGCTTTGCAGGGGAGAGCAAATATGTTTATATCGGAGATAGGTATATTGTATCCAAAAATACACAACAGAAAGACGCAGAGGGCGAGATGACGGATAAGGTGTTCGAGAATCTAATTGGGGGACGCTGGATTGGTGGTGCCGATTTCAATGAAAATCGGAACCCGTCCAATCTTGCAGAGGTGATTGGTCTTTATGCTCGCGCCGGAGAGGCCGAAGTTGAGATGGCAGTTGCCGCTGCTCGGCAGGCGCTGCCTGCTTGGGCAATGGCCTCGCCACAGGTGCGCGCTGATCTGCTGGAACGGGTCGGTGCCACTATTCTGGCACGCAAGGAAGAGCTTGGTGCGCTGTTGTCACGCGAAGAGGGCAAAACGCTGGCCGAAGGCATCGGCGAGACCGTGCGGGCAGCCCAGATCTTCAAGTTCTTTGCTGGTGAAGCCCTGCGCAATGCTGGTGATCTTCTGGCCTCTGTGCGGCCGGACATTGATGTGGAAGTGACCCGCGAGCCGGTGGGTGTCGTTGGTCTGATCACCCCATGGAATTTTCCGATTGCCATTCCGGCCTGGAAGATCGCTCCAGCCCTTTGCTATGGCAACACAGTGGTGTTGAAGCCTGCGGACCTGACACCGGGCTGCTCCCATGCTCTGGTTGAAATTCTTGCCGAGGCAGGATGTCCAGATGGCGTCATCAACCTTGTCATGGGGTCCGGGTCTGTGGTCGGCAATGCGATGTTGGCTCATCCGGATATTGATGCCATTTCCTTCACCGGGTCTGTGCCGGTGGGGCGCTCCATCGCGGTGGAGGCAGCACGTGGGCTGAAAAAGGTTCAGCTCGAGATGGGTGGCAAGAACCCGATGGTGGTGATGAATGATGCCGATCTCGACATTGCGGTTGGCTCTTGCCTCAACAGTGCCTTTTTCTCCACTGGTCAGCGCTGCACCGCTTCGTCGCGGTTGATTGTCCAGTCGGGCATTCATGATGCCTTTGTTGACAAGCTGCAGGCGGCAATGTCCGCTCTGGTGGTCGGCGATGCACTCGACCCGGCAACCCAGATTGGACCGGTAGCGTCTTCGTCTCAGCTCAATAGCAACCTTGATTATGTTGCTGTTGCCGCCAGCGAGGGGGCCGAGGTGATTGGTGGTGAGCAGGTCAATGGCAAGACGGAGGGCTATTATCAGCGTCCGGCTTTGTTCGTCAATGCCACCAACCAGATGCGGGTGAGCCGCGAGGAAATCTTTGGTCCATGCGCCAGCGTGATCAAGTTTGATGATTTCGACGAGGGTCTGGCGTTGGCCAATGATACCGAATTCGGCTTGTCGTCCGGTATCTGCACGCAAAATCTGAAAATGGCGCGTGACTTCAAGCGCCTGTCGCAGGCGGGCATGGTGATGGTCAATCTGCCAACTGCCGGGGTGGATTATCATGTGCCATTCGGTGGCCGCAAAGGCTCGTCCTATGGCTCGCGCGAGCAGGGACGTTACGCCGCCGAATTCTACACCACGGTGAAGACCGCCTACAATTTTGCAGGTTGATCTGATACGTCCCCCATTCAGGCCGGTATCTTCAGGGGTGCTGTGTCTGGGTGGGGGATTTTTGGTTCCAAATCAGGAGATTCCATTCGATGCTAGTTGCGATCGGTGATGAGGCCAGCATTGGTGAACGGCTGGCCAAACTGCGACAGGTGATGCAGGAACGCGGACTTGATGCCTATATCGTGCCGCGCTTTGATGCCCATCAGGGGGAATATTGCGCAGCCCATGACGAGCGCCTTGCCTGGCTGACCGGCTTTACCGGGTCCGCGGGTTTGGGGCTGGTGACTGCGGATGCGGCTTTGCTGTTCGTTGATGGACGCTACAGCGTGCAGGTCCGTGAGCAGACCTCATCCGAGCTGTTTGGCTATGAGCATCTGATTGATGCGCCGCTCGAGCAATGGCTGTCCGGACATGCCGCTGAGGGATGGACGGTTGGCTATGATGCGATGTTGCTGCCAGCAAGCTGGGTGGAGCGCTTCAGCGCAGGGGCACAAGCTGCCGGAGCCGAGCTAGCGGTTGTCGATACCAATCTTGTCGATCTCATCTGGCGCGATCAACCCGCCAAGCCGCTGGCCGCCATCAGTCGCCTGTCGGAACAGGTTGCCGGCGAATCCTCCTTGGATAAACGGGTTCGGATTGGCCGTGCTCTGGCGGACAAGGGCGTGGATTGGCTGGTGGAAACCCAACCGGATGCCATTGCATGGCTGTTGAATGCGCGGGGCGGCGACGTTCCTTACAACCCGGTGCCCCATTCCTTTGCCATTGTTGGGGCGGATGGGTCGGTGCGCTGGTTTGTCGATCAGCAGAAATTCCCGCATGGGACTGAAGGGTTGGGTTTTGATGACATTGTCTTTCTTGTGCCCGATGCCTTTCTGGCCGAGCTGGAAGGCCTTGTCTCGGCCGGACAGAAAGTGCTGATTGATCCTGACTTTGCGCCCTATGCCGCGGTGCGCGCTGTGGAAGCAGCAGGCGGGTTTGTGCAGTTTGAACGCGGCCCGGTGGCGCTGGCCAAGGCAGTGAAGAATAAGGCCGAACTGGCCGGTATGGCGGATGCCTGCAAACGTGATTCTGTTGCCTGGATCCATACGCTTGCCTGGCTTGCTGGCTCTGTGGTGCCACGGGCCGAAGCGGGCGAGCCGATCACGGAGCTAGAGGTGGTCGACTATATTCTCGCGGAACGCCAAAAACTCCAAGGCTTCAGTGAGCCAAGTTTTCGCACCATTGCAGCGGCGGATTCCAACGGGGCCATGTGTCATTACAGCGTTGATGAGATCAGCAACAAACCCTTGCTGGAAACCTCAATCTTCCTGCTCGATAGCGGCGGGCAGTTTGACTGTGGCACCACCGATGCTACCCGCACCATGGCATTTGCTCCGGTCAGTGATGCGGTGCGCAAGGCTTACAGTCTGGTGCTCAAGGGCCATATCCGGCTGGCGATGCTGGCCTTCCCCGATGGCACGCGCGGCCATCATATCGATGTCATCGCCCGCCAGCCACTTTGGCAACACGGAATGGATTATGACCATGGCACCGGGCACGGTGTCGGGCATGTTCTGTGCGTCCATGAAGGGCCGCAGCGGATCGCCAAACCTGTCAGCGCCTTTGATCTGGTGCCCGGGATGATCGTCAGCAATGAGCCGGGCTATTATGAAGCCGGTCATTATGGCATCCGGATCGAAAATCTGGTTGAGATTGTCCGGCTGGACAATGGGTATATGGGCTTTCAGGATCTGACCCTCGTGCCCATTGCACGCGAGTTGATCGACCCAGCTTTGCTGGACGCCGATGAAATCGCCTGGCTGAATGCCTATCATGCGCGGGTGCGGGCGGAGATGGGTGATCTGGTTGAGGATCTTGCCCGCGATTGGCTTCGCAAAAATACTGAGCCAATCAGCCACTGATCGACAGGATTTTTTTGTGCACCTTGGCAAAGATGACAAAATTTTTCCTGTCGCGAAACATTTGCAAAGATTCTTTGCCAAATTGGGCAAAAAATTCTGAATAAAAGCGTTGCATTTCTGATGAGTTTGTACTCGACTTTGGTGTACCGTTTTCGGGTGCCTGGGAGCCTTGCTTCCGGTACCCAATCGAGAGGCTGACGAGATATGTTTGCGGCATTGAAGCGCCAACAGCATATCGTCAGCAGCAACATCACAATGATAATGATTTGAGAGGGATCAAACAATGAAGTTGCTTACCAAAGCTCTGGCTGCGACTGCTTTGGCTGCTGTTATGGCAACCAGTGTGCAGGCAAAAACCCTGGTTTACTGTTCCGAGGGCAGCCCTGAGGGCTTTACCCCGGCTCTGTATACGGCAGGCACCACCTTCGATGCGTCCTCCAAAAACGTCTTCAACCGTCTGGTGGAGTTCGAGCGCGGCGCAACCAACATCGTTCCGGGTCTGGCTGAAAGCTGGGACGTTTCTGATGATGGTCTGGAATATACCTTCCATCTGCGCAAAGGCGTGAAGTTCCACACCACCAAGGAATTCACCCCAACTCGCGACTTCAACGCCGATGACGTGATCTTCTCCTTCATGCGTCAGAAAGATGCCAACCATCCTTACAACAAGGTTTCCGGTGGCACCTACGAATATTTCGGTGGCATGTCGATGGACAGCCTGATCAAGGAAATCGTCAAAGTTGACGATAACACCGTGAAATTCGTGCTTTCCAAGGTCGAAGCGCCATTCATCGCCAACATGGCCATGGACTTTGCGTCGATCCATTCGGCAGAATATGCTGATCAGGTCGCCAAAGGCGGCAACCTTGAAATGTTCGACCAGAAGCCGGTTGGTACCGGTCCTTTCCAGCTGGTTGCCTATCAGAAAGATGCCGTGATCCGCTACAAATCCCATCCTGGTTATTGGGCTGGTAAAGCACCGCTCGACAACCTGATCTTCTCGATCACACCGGATGCATCCGTTCGCTATCAGAAAATGAAAGCTGGCGAGTGCCATGTCATGCCTTATCCTAATCCGGCTGACATCGAGGCAATGAAAGCGGATGACAGCATCGAGCTGATGCAGCAGGAAGGCCTCAATGTCGGCTATCTGGCTTACAACAACCAGAAAGAAAAGTTCCAGGACGTTCGTGTTCGCAAGGCTTTGAACATGGCCATCAACAAGCAGGCTATTCTGGATGCCGTGTTTGCTGGTGCTGGTGCTGCTGCCAAGAACCCGATCCCGCCAACCATGTGGTCCTACAATGAAGCGACCAAGGATGATCCATATGATCCGGAAGCAGCCAAGAAGCTTCTGGCGGAAGCTGGCAAGTCCGATCTGAAAACCAACATCTGGGCCATGCCTGTTCAGCGTCCTTACAACCCGAATGCACGTCGTATGGCCGAGCTGATCCAGGCTGACTGGAAAGCCATTGGTGTTGACGCCGAGATCGTGTCCTTCGAGTGGGGCGAGTATCTGAAGCGTTCGTCCGCTGGCGAGCATGACACCGTTCTGCTCGGCTGGACCGGTGACAATGGTGACCCGGACAACTTCATGTATGTGCTGCTCGGCTGTGATGCTGTTGAGTCTGGCGCCAACCGTGCAAAATGGTGCAACAAAGAGTTTGACGATCTGCTGATCAAAGCCAAGCAGACTTCGAACATGGAAGAGCGCACCAAGCTGTATGAAGAAGCACAGCTGGTCTTCAAGCGTGAAGCTCCATGGGCAACCATTGCTCACTCTGTTGTCTTCAAGCCGGTCAGCAAAAAAGTGGTCGACTTCAAGATCGATCCATTTGGTGGTCACATCTTCTACGGTGTGGATATCAAGTAATCTGATGTCAAAGGTGAAGGCGGATTTGTCCGCCTTTGCCCTTTTTTGTATCGGACCTATGGATTGCGCTGGCCGCATCCGCTAAGGGTGGTTCGAATTTCCCGCCGTTCTACAATGGATAGCCGACAAGACGGGTAGCCGCACAATAAAAGCAGGTGGCGGGATGGCTGCTGAAATGACTGAAAGGGCGACTGACTCTTTCAGCAAACGGACTGGCATCATTCATGTTGGGTTTTCTCTTGCGTCGAGTCGGGATGCTGATACCGACTTTTATCGGCGTGACACTGGTTGCATTCTTCTTCATTCGGCTGCTGCCGGGTGATCCAATCCTGCTTCTGGCAGGCGAACGGGGCATCTCGCCCGAGCGCTATGCTGAACTGCAGGCCGCTTTTGGTTTCGATAAACCTGTGATCATGCAGTATTTCGACTATGTAACCGGCCTGTTCCAGGGCGATTTCGGAATGTCGATGGCAACAAGGCGTCCGGTATGGGACGAGTTCTTTGCCCTGTTCCCCGCAACGTTGGAACTGTCTTTCGTCGCGATCATCATCGCGGTATCCATCGGCATTCCTGCCGGGGTCATCGCTGCGGTGAAGCGTGGCTCTTTCTTTGATCATTCTGTCATGACGACCGCTCTGGTGGGCTATTCGATGCCGATCTTCTGGTGGGCGCTGCTGATGATCATCCTGTTTTCCGGCATTCTGCAATGGACGCCGGTTTCGGGCCGCATTTCGGTGATGTTCTTCTTTGAACCGGTCACTGGCTTCATGCTGATTGACTCGCTGTTGTCTGGCGAGGAAGGGGCATTCAAGTCTGCTGCATCGCATTTGATCCTGCCATCCTTCGTGTTGGCGACGATCCCGATGGCGGTGATTGCGCGTCAGACCCGGTCAGCGATGCTGGAAGTGCTGGGCGAAGATTATGTCCGCACCGCGCGCGCCAAGGGCTTGACCAAGTTTCGTGTCATCGGTCTGCATGCTTTGCGAAACGCGCTCATTCCGGTGGTTACGACCATTGGTCTGCAGGTCGGCGTGCTGTTGGCTGGGGCTATTCTGACCGAGACCATTTTCTCTTGGCCGGGTATCGGCAAGTGGATGGTCGATTCCATTTCCCGCCGCGACTATCAGGTCGTGCAGGGTGGTTTGCTGATGATCGCCGTAATGGTGATGAGCGTTAACCTGATCGTTGATCTGCTCTATGGCCTGATCAATCCGCGCATCAGACATCACTAGGTGGGAGTGTGACATATGACTGATATTGCAAAAGTAGAAGACATTTCCCGCCAGTCGACCAAGGCGGTGCTGAAGGAATTCTGGTACTATTTCAGCGAAAACCGGGGCGCGGTCATCGGGCTGTGCGTCTTTGTTTTTCTGGCGCTGGTTGCTTTGCTGGCTCCTCTTCTTGTGCTGCATGATCCAAATTTCCAGTATCGTGACGCCTTCTTGATGCCGCCGGTCTGGCAGGAGGGGGGCTCAAGCCAGTTCCTTCTGGGCACGGATGCGGTGGGGCGTGATATCCTGTCGCGGCTGATCATGGGCTCACGCTTCTCGCTGTTTGTTGGCGTGGTCGTCGTGTTCATCGCGTTGACGGGTGGTATTTTTGTCGGTGTGATTGCCGGCTATTATGGCGGCAAGGTCGATACAGTCATCATGCGCATCATGGACATTATTCTTGCCTTTCCGAGCCTGTTGTTGGCTTTGGTGATGGTGGCGGTGCTTGGGCCGGGCCTGCTCAATGCGATGATTGCCATTGCGATCGTCTTCCAACCGCATTTTGTTCGTCTGACTCGTGCTGCGGTAATGGCCGAACGGGAACGGGAATATGTGGTGGCTGCGCGTGTGGCCGGGGCTCGCGATCTGCGGCTGATGTTCCTGACCATTTTGCCAAACTGTACAGCACCACTGATCGTGCAGGGCACCTTGTCCTTCTCGAACGCCATTCTTGACATTGCCGCCCTTGGCTTCCTTGGGCTCGGTGCCCAGCCACCAACCCCGGAATGGGGCACGATGCTGGCCGAAGCACGCGAGTTCATTTTGCGTGCCTGGTGGGTTGTGACCTTCCCGGGCGTTGCCATTCTGGTGACGGTGTTGGCAATTAACCTCATCGGTGACGGGTTGCGCGATGCGCTCGACCCCAAACTGAAGCGTTCATAGGAGGATTTGCACATGAGTTTGTTGGAAATCCGCAATCTGACGGTAGAGTTTGATACCGCCGCGGGGCCGTTCCGGGCCTTGAAGGGCGTGGACTATACGGTCAGCAAAGGCGAAGTGCTGGCGATTGTTGGCGAGTCCGGTTCGGGCAAGTCGGTCGCCATGCTTGCCACGATGGGCCTGTTGCCCGACAGCGCCACCGTCAATGCAGATGTCATGTCCTTTGATGGTCGTGATCTGAAAACCCTGACGCCAAAGGAACGGCGGCAGGTGATTGGCAAGGACATTTCGATGATCTTCCAGGAGCCGATTGCCAGCCTCAATCCGTGCTTTACGGTTGGTTTTCAGATCGGCGAAGTGCTCAGAACCCATCTGGGCATGGACAAGAAAGAAGCGAAAAAACGCACCATTGAACTGTTTGAATCGGTTGGCATCCCGACGCCTGAAAAACGCCTGTCGAGCTTCCCGCATCAAATGTCCGGTGGCCAGTGCCAGCGCGTGATGATTGCCATGGCCATTGCCTGCAATCCAAAGCTTTTGATTGCTGACGAGCCGACCACGGCGCTGGATGTGACCATTCAGAAGCAGATTCTGGATTTGCTGATGGACATTCAGACCGAAAGCAATATGGGACTGATCATGATCACCCACGATATGGGTGTGGTGGCGGAAACCGCCGACCGGGTTGTGGTGCAGTATAATGGTGAACAGATGGAAGAGGCCAATGTGCTCGACCTGTTTGAAAGCCCCAAGCATCCTTACACCAAGGCGCTGCTGTCTGCCCTGCCAGAGCGTGCCGATGGCGACCGCCTGCCGACGGTGAGCGATTTTGCCAGTGGCTTCAGTAAAGAGGATACGCTTGCATCATGAATGATCAGACCACTCCCATTCTGCATGTGCGCAACATCACCCGAGACTATGTCTCCAAGGGCGGAATGTTCGGCAAGACCGAAACCGTGCAAGCGCTGAAGGGCATCGACTTTGACCTGTTTGAAGGCGAAACTCTGGCGCTGGTCGGGGAATCGGGCTGCGGCAAGTCGACTCTGGCCCGTATCCTGACCCTGATCGATGTCCAGACTTCCGGTGAACTCAATATTCAGGGCAAGTCGTATAATATCGAGAATAAGCGGGTCACGGCAGACATGCGCCGGACCATTCAGATCGTATTCCAGAATCCCTATGGCTCGCTCAATCCGCGCCAGAAAGTCGGAGCCGTTCTGGAAGAGCCGCTGCTGATCAACCATCCGGAAATGTCGGCGGATGAACGACGCGAAAAAGCCATGGCTATGCTGATCAAAGTTGGTCTGCAGCCAGAGCATTTCGGTCGCTATCCGCACATGTTTTCCGGTGGTCAGCGCCAGCGCATCGCCATTGGCCGTGCCTTGATGCTGAACCCGAAAATTCTGGTGCTTGATGAGCCGGTATCAGCGCTTGATCTGTCTATTCAGGCGCAGATCCTCAACCTGTTGAAGGATTTGCAGGACGAGTTCAAGCTCTCCTATCTGTTCATCTCGCATGATCTATCGGTGGTCAAATATCTGGCTGACCGGGTGATGGTGATGTATTTCGGCGAGATTGTCGAACATGGTACGCGGGATCAGGTCTTCAATGACCCGCAGCATGACTATACCAAGACCTTGCTGGCTGCGACCCCGCAGACCAGCATCGAGAATATCCGTGCTCGCGTTCAGAAACAGGCCAGAGCCTGATCTGAGCGTATTGGTCAGAATAGAAAAACCCGCCCGATTGATCCTCTGGCGGGTTTTTCTTTGCCTTGTTGCAGGATTTCATAGGCCAAGATAGCGCTTGAGTGCCTCGCAAGGGGACGCAAAGACGGCATCGGTCCGGCCGCACTGGGCGATGTGACCTTCATCGACCAAAGCGGTGATGTCGGAGGCGATTTTTGCGTCTTCGGGATGGTGGGTGACCATGATCACGGTCTGGCCATTCTGGCGGGAGAGATCCGCGACCAAAGCCAGCATTTCCTTGCGCAGGGCTGGTCCCAGTGCCGCGAAGGGCTCGTCAAGTAGCAGAACATCCTTTTTGCGCAGCATGGCGCGGGCGAGACTGGCGCGTTGGCGCTGGCCGCCGGAGAGGGCTCGGGGCAGGCGGTTGCCCATGTCCGTGAGGCCGACCTGATCGAGTGCTTCGGCGACGGCTCCTTGCTCAGCCACCGTCAGTTTGAGCGAGGGATTGATGCCAAGGGCCACATTGTCTGCGATGGACATATGGGCAAAGAGATTGTGCTCCTGAAACAACATGGCGACCGGGCGTGCTGCAGGGGGCAGGGGTGCAAGATCCTGCCCGTTGATGCGGATCTGTCCCGGCCCGATGGGCAAAAAGCCGGCAATGGCGTTGAGGATGGTGCTCTTGCCCGCACCTGACGGACCGATCAGGGCGCAGAACTGGCCCTGTGCGAGCGACAGATCTGCGGTCAGTTGCCAGTCATCCAGCGCGATATGTAGCTTTTTAATCTCGATCACGGCCACCAAGTCCCTTGTCAAAGAGGAGAAAGACAGCAAAGGCAAACAGGGTCAAGAGCAGACCGGAGCCATAGGCCTGATCCATGCGGTAGGCGCCCATTTGCTGGTAAAGATAAAGCGGCAAGGTCGGCTCTGAAGGGGAGCCAAACAGGGCGATGACCCCGAGGTCGCCCATCGACAAGGCCGCGGCGATGCCAAGGCTGAGGCCCAACGGCCGGCGCATGAGTGGCCAATGAACCAGCCGGATGGCGGCCCTGCGATCCATGCCGAGATGGAGGATCTGACGGCCATAATCGCGCTCAACCCGCGCCATGGCGGGAGACAGGATTATGAGCGCGAAGGGGACCGCTTGCAGGCCATTGAGCAGGCTGGTGAGGGGCAGGGCCAGATCATCGACCGAAATATGTTGATGCAGCATGACAAACAGCCCGGCACCCAAGGCAATGGGTGGGGCAACGAGGATGGCAAAGCCCGGCAGCTCGCCAATGCGCCGTCCTTTGCCCTTGAGATGCAGCGACATTTGCGCCAGCGGCAGGCTGATCAACAGCATGATGGTGCAAGCGCCCAGAGAAACGCTAACAGAGCGCAGGCTTGCCATCAATATGGCATCCAGATCCACACCATGCACCATCAGGCTGAGCGCGCCGCGCCCAAAGGCTGCAAGCAAAGGGGAGGCCAGAAAGGCCAGTGCCAGAGCAATCACCATGCCATCGAGCAGACGCAGAAGCGGGCTGGTGCGGTCTTGTCGGTTGATCAGACCGCCAAGGCTTTGGCCCGTGTCATGGTCTTTGGTGATGGTGCGGAACAGCAAGGCTAATCCGGCGCAGAGCAGGATCTGAATGCAAGCAAGGATCGCGGCGCGTTCAAGATCGAATTCAAAACGGATGGCCTGATAGATGGCCAGCTCGATGGTTGTTGCCTTGGGGCCGCCACCGAGCGCCAGCACAACCGTGAAGCTGGTGGCGCAGAGCAGAAAGACGAGCGCGAATATGCCGGGCAGGCGTTCGCGGAGCATCGGCCACTCGATATGGCGAGCGACCTGAGCGTGCTTCATTCCCAATTGGGCGGCCAGACGCCAATGCTCGGACGGAATCGTCAGCCAGCCTTGCAGCAGAATGCGGGTTGCCAGTGGCAGATTGAAAAAGACATGCGCCAGCAGAATACCGAACAGGCCATAAAAAGGCAGCTCTGGCAGGCTGATCGCTGCGGACGCTTTCGCCATCAGGCCATTGCGGCCCCAGATGGCGATCAGGCCGAGAATGGCGACAATCACCGGCAGAATGAAAGGGGCACCGAACAGGGACAGGATCGCGCCTCTGCCTGGAAAATCACGGCTGGCCAGTGCACGGGCCAAGGGGATGGCCAGCAAAGTGGAGAGCAAGGCGGAAAGGGTGGCTTGCAACAGGGTGAAGAAGATGGCGCGGCGAATATAGCGCTCCGAGGCAAGATCGATGAGAGCCGTTAGCGGAGAGCCATCGGACAGGCTGTCACTGGCGACCGACCAAAGGGCGATCAGGCTGGCAATGACCAACCCGATGGGGAACGCAAAGGCAAAGGCGGCGGGGATGCCGTAGCCGAAAATGCCGCTTTTCGCCTTCTGCTGCACGTTGTTGCCTTTCCAGTGGGACGCACCGCCCGGTGGTCCGGGCGATGCATAGATCAAGGAGAGATTATTGGCTGAGGGCCGTGAGCCATTCATCCAGTGCTTCGCGGCGGATCGACGGGACGTCCTTGGGTGCGATCAGGCGGGCTTTGTCCGGTTGGACCAGTGTGCCAAAGGCTTCTGGCAACTCGGCCTTGTCAAGCGCCACCGGATACATCCAATTGGTGGTCGGAATGACCTTTTGCGCGGTCGGGCCAGTCAGATAAGCAAGGAAGCTCTTGGCGAGGTCCTTGTGGGCGCTCGCTTTGGTGATGGCGGCCAGTTCAACCTGCATATAGTGACCATCGGCAAAGGCTGCTGCGTGATAGTTGGTCTTTTCTTCTGCCAAGATGTGATAGGCCGGGGACGTGGTATAGCTCAGCACCATCTGGGCCTGCCCTTCAAGGAACATGCCATAGGCCTCCGACCAGCCCTTGGTGACGGTGACGATACGTGGGGCAAGCTTGGCCCAGACTTCGCCGGCCTTGTCGCCATAGACATCCTTGATCCAGAGCAGCAATCCAAGACCCGGGGTGGAAGAGCGTGGATCCTGAATGAGGATCTTGAGATCTTCGGGCGCATTCAGCAGCTCATCGAAGCTCTTGGGCGCGTCTTCCACTTTGTTGCTGTCATAGACAAAGGCAAAATAGCCCCAGTCAAACGGCATATAGGTGGAGGCATCCCAGTCAATCGGCAGGGAGAGGTGATCTGTCGTCAGGCCGTGGGCCTCGAACAAACCGCTTTTCTCGGCATCGGCGACAAGGTTTGAGTCCAGCCCAACCAGAATGTCGGCTTTGGTGTTCTTGCCTTCAAGGCGGACGCGGTTGAAGGTCTCGGTTGCATCCCCGGGTGCGACATAAGTCACCGTGCAGCCGCAGGTCTCTTCAAATCCTTTCTTGATGGCAGGGCCGGGGCCCCATTCGGCAACAAAGGAATCATAGGCGTAGACGGTGAGGGTCGGCTTGTCGTCGGCGGTTGCCGAAAAGGATGTGGACGCTAAGAGGGCGGCGCTGATGAGAGAAAGGGTCAATGCCTTCATGTGGTTGTCTCCAACGGGTGGGTTGTCTCCAACGGGCGTGAGGGATTTGCGCGAGCGCGCAGGCCGTCACAATGGGGGAGGCGCCCGGCCAACGATGATGATGGCAAGACGCCCAAGCGATTGACCGGATTGGGTCGTGGGGAGGGAGGCTTTGGAAAAAGCTTCGTCTCTTCCTACGCCGGTGTGATCCGGATCAGGTTCTACGGGTTCGCGATGGTGCATCTCAGCTCGGATTGTCCAACTTTGAGACATCCGAGCACCCCGGGACAGTGCGGCATTCTAGTGATAAATTGTCGAGAAGACAATCAAGCAAAGTGCGATTTCCCGCTATCGGTGGGAGGCGGATTTCTCTTCTTCGACCATGGCTGCCATTTCGCTGGCAATGTCGAGCACATCCTGTAGTTTCTGCTCTTTGGCGCGGCGAATGTCCTCCTCGGTCAGCTCCCTTGGGGGCGGGGTCTCTTCCGGCGTGGCCTCGGGAATCTTGTCCTCATCGGGCTGATTGGGATGTTCGAGATAGGTGATTTCGGTTTCGGTCTGGAAGGCCGGGTTGGCACATGGGGTGCGCTCGGCGCGCTTTGTGTCCACCTCGGCGAGGAAGGTGGCAACCAAATCGTTGAGCTCGTCTTTGACGAAGAGCGGAGCGTGCCCCTGTCCCGGCACTTCGTGAGCCTGACAATCGGGATGGCGGGCCACCATCTGGCGGACTGTTTCAGCTTTCAGAATGTCGGAATGCGCGCCGCGCAGCACCAGAACCGGCGCGTGGGACATGGCGAGGAATTGTGGCCAGGCGTCTGGCAAGGGAATTGAAAGATCAACGTCATTCATGGCCTTGGCAATGGCGATATCATAGTCTCTGGCTGGCTTGCCATTGTCATCGCGGAAAGTCATTTGGGCCATTTGCTGCCAGTTTTCTTCGCTCAGGGCTTCGAACTGACCGGAATTGGCAATCTTGACGAACGAGATTGCATCGTCCCAGTCCTCCACCGGCTTGGCGCGATTGAGGTAGGTCTTGATGCGAGCCAGACCCGTGACGTCAATCACCGGGCCGATATCATTCATCACCGCTGCTGCAATGGCTGTGGGGCGCAAGGCCGCAATGGCCATGGTGAGAAGGCCGCCACGCGAGGTGCCGATGAAAACGGCCTCATGCAGTCCGGCTGCGGCCAGCGCATGAAGGGCGTCATTGGCCTCGACCACAATGTTGTAATTCTCCGGATTCTTGTCATAGTCCGACGGACCACGTCCGCGGCTGTTGAGGATCATCACGAAGCGGGGATTGTCCGGGTCGCTGGCAAGACGCTCCGCAAGGGGGTGAAAGTCCCGGCTGTTGCGGGTGAGGCCCGGCAGGCAAATGACCGGTGTGCCCGTCCACAAGCGATCGCCAAAGACTTCGCCTCGCAGGATCAGTCCGTCACCAGCGGTGATTTCAAACCGTCTTACAATCGGCTGCATTGGGTCGCTCATCCTTGTCACTCCCATAAAAGGAGGCAGGTCATGACAACAACCTGCCTCTCTTTTCGTCTTACCCTGTCTCATGCCTGCTGCCAAGAGATAGAAAGTCTCAGAGGCCGCAGCAGTGTCGCGCGTTGCGCGCTATGGCTGGCCGCGTTTCAGGTCTTTGGAAATGTCCAGCGGGCGATCATGGATTCGCGCCTCGTAAACCTGCAAATTCTCCATCAGCTTCATGACATAGTCCCGCGTTTCGGTGAAGGGAATTCGTTCCACCCAATCGATGGCGCTGACCCGGTTGGTGCGCGGATCGCCAAAGCGTTCGATCCACTGGGGTGGACGGCCTGGGCCCGCATTGTAGGCCGCGAAAGTGAGGATGTAGGAGCCGCCAAAGCGGTCGAGATTCTCCTTGAGGAAATGGCTGCCCAGCCGCACGGCATATTTGGGGTCGCTTGTCAGCTTGGCGCGAGAATAGCGCACTCCGACTTTTCGTGCGGTGCTTTTGGCTGTGGCGGGCAGCATCTGCATCAAACCGCGCGCGTTGGCATGGCTGACGGCCTGAATGTTGAAGACGCTTTCCTGCTTGGTCAGGGCATAAATCAGGGCCTTGTCGACGCCATTGGTCTTGGCCGAGCGTGGAATAACATTGAGCGGGAAGGCCATCTTGTGGGCGGGCATGTTACGACTAAGGGCAATCTTGCCGATCTGGACGGCATATTGATGCAGGCCATAGTTCTGGGCCAGACGGTGCGCGAGCGCGATTTCGGACGGATCATCGAGGGCGCGGGCCAGATGGCGGAAGAGCGGACCGGAGCGTTTGCCGTGACCCACTGCCTTCAGGCGCTTGATGGCTTTGACCAGTTCGCGCCGGTCAAATCGTGCCTTGACCTCGGCGCTAGCGGCTGGTGGATGGGACAGGCGCAACCGTGTCTGGCCAAGCTCTTCGAGCGCCAGCTGGCCATAATAATAAACCGGACTGGCGGCCGCTTTGTAGAATTTCTCTGCTACCTGCCGGTTGCCAGCGGCTTCCCATGCGCGGCCCTGCCAATAGAGGCCGCGGGATTTGTCCCGGTCTCGGCTCGCCTGTTTCCAGCTCTTTTCAAAATGCACCGCTGCGGTCTTGTGGTCCTTGAGATAACGCAGAGCAAAGAAGCCCGCATGAAACTCCGCCTCGGAGATATCCTTGCCAGACTGGGCCGTGTGGCGGGCTGCAATCTTGTAGGCACGGCGGGCATCGCCCTTGTTGAGCATGATGCGCGACAGGAGACGACGTTCAATCCACCATTCACGATGATTGATTAGCTTCTTGGGGTCACGCGGGGCCTTGATCAGCATATCGGCAGCTTTGGTGACCTTGCCGCTGCGGCGCAGATGCTGGATGTAAGAAAAGATGTAGCCCGGATCGGCGCGGAGCGAACGCGGCACCGCGCTTAACTTGCTGCTGGCATTGCGTTTTTTGCGGATGACCGCCACGCGTGCGTCGACCAGACGTTTTTGGCCGTTGGTCAGCAGCTTTTTCATCCGGATTGCCCCATTGGCGCGTTCGCGATAGAGCAAATAGCTGGCACGGTGGAAGTGGTCATCGCGGCCCAGCACGGAGCGTAGGTTCGACAGGATGCGGCTTTCAAGCTTGGCGGACAAACCTTCGCCGCGCCAGATTGGACGAATGATCCTTGCCGCCTGTTTGGCTTTGCCAGAACGGGCATGGGCGATGGCCACCTCAATGGCTGCACTGGTGGATTTCGGGATCTGGTTGCCAAAGGCACGAGACAGGGCCGGGCCGGGCGGAGTTTCGCGGGCGAGCGCTTCCTCGATCCTGCGCACCGTCAGGCTGCGACTGGGCCAGTTGGTTTTGCGGTCATAAAAGGACTTGATCTCATAGGCAGGAAAATCGCGATAGGCGCCGACGGTCAGGATGTAGGTCAGGATTGCCCGGTCAAGCGAAGGCTTCATGCCTTTGTGAATCGCCAGAGCCACCTTGGGCTTGCGTTTCGACAGCGCATCAAGGGCCTGTTCAAGCGAGCCTCGTTGTGCGGCAATGTCTGTGCGATGGCGTTCCACCTTCGGCAAGGCCGCTTTGACTGGTTGGCTGGTTGCTGCTGGCTGGGATGCGGCAGCAATCGGAGTGAGACCCGGTTTGGTCTTGGGCAGGACCGACAGGCTCTCGGGATGCTGGCCGTTGTCTATGCCATGGGTGTCGATCAGATGCTCGACGGTCTGACGGGTCAGATTGACCGGAGCAGGGGTGATCGACCCAGCCGCAGGTGGAGCCGGCACAGGGGGCGGCACGGGGGCCGCGACAGGGGCCGCGACTGGCGCTGCATCCGGCTTTGGCTGCGGCAAAGGCGGGGCGATACCTGCACTTTGGGCGAGGCTTTGGGCTGACAGGGCGATCAGTGTTAAGGCCGTTAGCGCAATTCTGTGCATAGATGAGAGCATACCTGCTTGAAAATTTTCATATTTATCGGTTTATCTTTCTTTGGGACATCAATCTTGCAAAATTATGATGAATAAATCCCTTCGGGGATGACAGATTCGATTTTGTTGCATGACAGGCCAAATCGTGGTGTTATGCGCCCAAGCTTACGGCAAATTGCCGGAAACGGCGGTTAATTCGGCAATTTGCCGGATTTTTTAGTTAAAATGACAAAAGGTGCGCTGAAAATAATATTCAGACCACCAAAAAAGAGGAAACGCAGCATGTTCAAAGGATCTTGCACCGCTCTTATCACCCCTTTTCGTGACGGCGCTGTGGACTACAAGGCCTTTGAGTCTTTTGTCGACTGGCAAATCACTGAAGGTACGCATGGTCTTGTGCCGGTGGGCACCACCGGAGAATCCCCAACGCTTAGCCATGATGAGCACAAGAAAGTTGTCGAAACCTGCGTCAAGGTCGCAAATGGGCGTGTGCCCGTGATTGCGGGTGCGGGCTCTAACTCGACCACGGAAGCGATCGATCTTGCCAAACATGCCGAGAAAGCCGGTGCCGATGGGGTTCTGTTGGTAACGCCTTATTATAACAAGCCTTGTCAGGATGGCCTCTATCTGCATTTCAAGGCAGTTGCTGATGCGATTTCCTTGCCGATCATCATGTATAACATCCCGCCTCGCTCCGTAATCGACATGAGCGTCGAGACCATGGCGCGATTGTTTGAGGATTGCGAGAATATCGTTGGTGTCAAGGATGCAACCGCAGACCTTACCCGCGTCACCCGTCAGCGTTTGGCGATGGGGCCGGACTTCATCCAGCTTTCCGGTGAGGATCCAACCGCACTTGGTTACAACGCGCAGGGTGGTGTGGGCTGTATTTCGGTCTCGTCAAACGTGGCTCCGCGCCTGTGCAGCCGATTCCAGGAGGCTTGTCTGGAAGGGGACTGGACCACCGCGCTGGAATTGCATGACCTCTTGTCCCCGTTGCATCGCGCCATGTTCCTCCAGCCAAGCCCGGCTGGTGCCAAATATGCACTGTCGGTGCTCGGGAAAATCGAAAATGAGATCCGTCTGCCCCTGATCTCTGCCAAGGAAGAGGTGAAAGCCGAGATTGAAGATGCAATGAAGGTTGCAGGTCTGATCTAAAGGGCTTATCTGTGTTGCCATGGCACAGAAAAAGAAGAAAAGCGATCCGAACAACCGTGTTGTCGCGGAGAATCGGAAAGCGCGACACAATTATGAGATCGGCGATGTGATCGAGGCAGGGCTGCAGCTCAAGGGCACGGAAGTGAAGTCCTTGCGGCTGGGTGTTGCCAACATTGCCGAGTCTTATGCGTCAGACGAAAATGGTGAAATTGTCCTGATCAATTCCAATATACCCGAATATGATCAGGGCAATCGGTTCAACCACGAACCACGCCGTCCACGCAAATTGCTGTTGCACAAACGCGAAATCGCCAAATTGCTGCAAGGGGTCCAGCGCGATGGGATGACCATTGTGCCGCTGAAGCTCTATTTCAATGACAAGGGTATTGCCAAGCTGGCGATAGCCCTGGCGAAGGGCAAGAAGGACTATGACAAGCGGCAGGACGCCAAGAAGCGCGACTGGCAGCGCGACAAAGCCCGCTTGATGCGTGAGCGGGGATAAGATCAGCCATCCATCCGGGAATGGGGCCCGGATTTTGGGTTTGTCTGGTCCGCTTGACCGTTGTCGAGTTGCTGTTCTGAATGCGCCTTGGTTTCATCTGAAAAGGCAAGACGCGGATTCTCTTACCTTTTGAAAGGCTATGCAAGCAGAACAAACCAGCCCTTCGAGGAAAGAAGGGGAAAACCGGATTTGGGGGTTTCATATTCTGCGAAGGCCTCTATAAAGATGACACTTCCATGACGCGGGGTGGAGCAGCCCGGTAGCTCGTCAGGCTCATAACCTGAAGGTCGCAGGTTCAAATCCTGCCCCCGCAACCAACTTCAAGAATTCCGGTTTCTTGACTTGCCTTCTGGCAGGCGGTTTGTCATGGATTGCGCGAAACACAGATGTGTTTCATTGGCGCGGGGTGGAGCAGCCCGGTAGCTCGTCAGGCTCATAACCTGAAGGTCGCAGGTTCAAATCCTGCCCCCGCAACCAATTTGTCCTGTTTTTTGTTGCTCTTGCAGGACTGACGGCAAATCCTTCAATCTCTCTGGTTTCTCCCGATTTGTTGTAGCTGACAGATTGCCTGCCATATCGCCATTGCGCGACTTGAGCAAACCATCGATTTCCTGTCGATAGCGCTCGGCCATGTCGGGTCGGAATGCTTCAGGCTCTGGTGCTCCCTGCGCCAATATGGCCTTGGGTGTTTCCTTGCGTTTGGGATTGCAGACTATATTGACGTGGTTGGAGATGTTGTATCTGGCATCAGCCTTTGTTTTGTGGCCCCGGTTGCTGGCCAACATAGCGCAGTCAAATTTTCTCTTGTTCTCAGTTGACTTACGCTTTTCGCGGGTGAGGTTCACAAAGGAAAACAGAGCGAGCGTTCTAGTAGTCCCAACTTTGGTATTCTTCGCTTTCCGACTTCATCATTTCATATAGCCAGACCATTCGATCAAGGTACCAACTTTTCCCCAGATAGGCCAAGGCGACGCCAAGGACTGCGCCCCAAATGGAATAGTAGATGATCGACCAGATTGCTATCAGCATACCGATTGAAGAAATCGTATTGAGTATTGAGTAAAGAGGAGTTTTGTGAATCTCCGGAATGTCGATCCTGTCCCTGTTGAGATAAACCCTTTCGCCCAGCACCGATCTGGAGGCCCAGTTCTTTGTTGATTTTGGTTTGGGAAAAAAGATGGGATTCAAAAACATCCAAAACAAGGATGCGAGCCCTGGGATCAAACACCACCAACCGATCCAGACCCGACTCCAAAAAGCCAATACAATAATGGGGAGGACAGAATATCTTGTCCAGACACTCCAAGGGTTGGAATGCTTCATCCAGTTTTCATCTGTAAGCCTAAAAACATTCGCGACTTTTCGTTCGAGTGTCATTGTGCCTTACCTTCTCCAAAATCTGGTTTTCAACCGCAACCAAGTAAGCGAATTGGCTACAATCAAATTGTGTCTTTTCAAGACTATTCTTCTCGGCTGGCGGTTTGGTACCCAAAACTCGATGGGAAATCCGATACACCTTTTTCCATTTTATCGCGGATCACGATAGATCGAATAGCCTCAAGTGGGTCAGGGCATGTCCAAATTTCGCTTTTTGATTGTTGTGACGATCATGCCAAGGCGACTGGAATGGTGCTTTACCTTGTCACCGGGCATTAGCATGATCTTGTCGGTGATCGCGGCGTTGATCGAGTCATTGACGACTGATCGAAATCCCGACATTCCGGTCAAGAAACGCCCTGTCATGGCGTATTTTGCACCTAGGGTGATCTTGGCTTTGAGGCTGGGGGGACGAAACAACACCCCTTCGGTGGTGCCGGACAGAAGCACTTGCTGGGTCTCGATGCGCCCCGTGGGCAGAAGGCCAACCGGGTTGCCGTGATGAGTCCATTTTGTCTCTGATCCGCTCTTCAAGGCAATATCGGTCATGGAGCGGAAGTCCTCGATCATCATGTTGCCAGTGGTCAACTGCATAGGCTCGCCGTTCAGGCTGGTGCCAATCACCTCGCTTGCAATGAAGGCCTGCCAGTCATCTGGCACCACCATATAGGGGCCGGTGGGGAAGAAACCGGGCAAGCTCTTTGCATCCGTAAAACCAATGCCACTGAGGGTTTCTTCATTGTCAGGCATTCCGTCCAGCATCACCTTGCGATCACTGAAGTCTCCGCAAAGGAAAACCAGCTTCCGCGCCGCGTCAAAATCTTCGAGCTTTGCGATGGGGCGGTCAAAGCTCATGCAAAGTTCCACCTCATAATCAATCATCTGGTGCTCGGGGTCGATTGCCAGGCTGGATATGGAGGGAGTTGGTTCGGTGAGGCGGGGAAAATAGAACGGGGTTTCGTTGTGCACCTCTGTTCCGTGATCGAGAAAGTTCGTTCCAAAGGAAATATGTCGGGAGCCTTGAACAGCTGCAAGCAACTGCGTCTGATCGAACGATTGGGCCGTCTTCTGGTGCGCATCAGCCATCTGGACGAGTGCCGGTCGTCCAAAATGGTCCAGAGCATCAAAAGGATCATTGAGGTCTCTCCCAGCCATCACACTGAGATCTATGGCCTTGGCTCCTTGCCCCGTCAGTTCGGTGACCAACAGCATGTGGGGCATGCCGTCAACATTGGCGCGTGCAAAGGTCAAGGCCTTAGCCGGATTTGCAAGCTGGGAGATCGGCAACGCCGCCTCGATGGGTTGGGTGCGCGACACCATTGGCAATTGCAAGGCGACGAATAACGCCCCATAGCAGGCCGCGATTGCAACAATAATGTAATAGAAATATCTCAAAGTGCATTCCTTCACTATTTTCAAAATATCCCCAAACGAGGCTTGGAAAAATGGCTGACAGTGCCATAATATGAAGAATCACTCATATTTTTAATTCGCATTCGATTGACCGCAATGATTGACTTATCTTTTTGATTTATATGACTAAAATTTAATTGATCATAAAGCACGTAGCCTCTCATTCATGTTCTACCGAGCACGGAGCACTCTGATGAACAGCAAGAAAACGCCATCTCAATCGTCCGTTCGCCGGCGCCCCAAACAGGAGCGAGCAAAAGTCATGGTGGAAGCGGTATTAGAGAGTACGCAGTTGCTGCTGGCAGACGTCGGATATGAAGCCACCAATACGACACGCATTGCCGAAAGAGCCGGAATGAGCATTGGGTCGCTGTATCAATATTTCTCCAATCGCGATGAGATCATCGAGGAGTTGCAGCGTCGACATCATCATGAGACGTCTGCCATCATGGAGAAGGCATTTGCAGAAGCGGAATCGTTGCCGCTTGACGATGCGATCCGCAGGCTGGTTCGGGCAACGGTTGACCTCCACCAAAATGAGCCTGAGTTGCATCGCGTCCTGACCGAAGTCGTGCCAGTATCGGTCAATGCGGAAAGCAGAGCCGCCATGTCCGAAAAGATCGACGCAGCACAACAAAGACTGTTTCAGCGTCTGGCCAGCGAGCTTCCTATTCGTAACATCACAGCCACTGCACTTGTCATCCGTGAGACGGTGGAGGGCAGCATCCACCGCGCTGTCCTCCATGGTCATTCCGGATATATAGACGTTGTCGCTGAAGAGGTGGTGCGAATGGTGATCTCGTATCTCAGAAGCCACCAGACAGCCTAAAGAAGTGTGGCAGCATCACACTGCCACACTTCTTCGACTAGAATTCAAGTGACATCTTGACGCCAAAGATCGGCGTGATGTCATAATCTTTGTCATAGACCTTTTTGCCGTTCTTGTCATTGAACTGCAGGTTCCCCCCCAGCGAGGCTCCAACGGAGGCTGCGATGGTCAGATTTTCCCGCGGGCTGTAGTTGGCTGTGAAGGCAATCGGCACATGGCTCTGTTTGCCTATGCCACCAGAAATCGGATGATTTTTGTTGAGCCGGAACTCCGTGCTTTCATATCCGGCTTCCACGCCAAACTTGAGGGCATCGCTCGCCTGATAGGACAATTGCAAGTTCGGGCCACGACTGACAACCGAACCCGCCCCTGTCGACAGGGACCAGTCGTCATGAAATTTCCAATCCAAAACCAGAAACGGGAAGAGGCTGATGTCGTCTTCGCTGCCTTCAAATGTGCTGAAGACACCGACGCCCGGCCCGATCAACAGGTTGGGTGACATTTGCCAGGCCACAGCGCCGATGGCGCCATACGTTATGCTGTCCTCGAATTCAGCACCTGACTGTCCCGAATAGGAGAGTTGAGGTGAGAAGAACAGACCGCCGCGCTCCATGAAAGGCATGTTGACGGGCAGGGAAAGGCTGAATTCATCAACATCAAGTTTGCTCCGGCCAAGAACATTGGCATCGAAATCATAGTGGGTGCGTCCCAAACTGAATTCCGCTCCATATGATGTTCTTGGTTCAGGAGCCCATGTTAAAGCAGCATCCAGGCTGCCGCGATACCATTGCAGTTTGTTGCCCTTGCCCAGCTCCGATTTTCCGGATCCCATGACAGCCACGCTCGTGCTGAAGGAAAGCTTCGGGGCCCCTTCCTGGGCAATGGCCGTGGGTGCTGTCAGGCACAGGATGAACATGGACAGAGCCGTCTGAAGCGACTTTGAAAATTTGGACAAGTAAGCCTCCTAATCGATGGTCAAAGCCAGAAGATGAAGCCTTCTGCGCCAAGAATCCATTCGCGTTCCCTTGGTAATTCAAGGGAGTTTAACGCCTTAATTTCAATTGCTTAGCGGGGAAGTGAAGGAGATTTGCTGTCTGTGTTCATGTTTGTGAGATCAGGCTTGACTTTTTCATGCTTACAAAAAAATGCAGGCCAGTCAGGGGACTGGCCTGCATTGTTGCATTTTCGTTCAATCTTCCAAACTGAAGCGGCCGAGGTTACACCTTGTTCCTTGCTTTCACTTCACTGAAAGGTCAGTTGGCGGCCCGGTTCCGGCGTCGGCTCATGAACTTCTGGGTCGGAGATTTGGCCAGACCGAGGACAACAACGCCCAACACCAGGATTGTGAATGTCATTGTCAGCGGTTTGTTGACAAAGATACTCCATGACCCTTGTCCAAGCATGATCGACTGGCGCAGATAGTTTTCTGCCAAGGGTGCCAGAACCAGAGCCAGAATGAACGGACCGGTTGGATAGTTGGCGCGTTTCATCAGATAGCCGATGGCACCGAAGACGATCGTTACCCAGACATCGAAGGTGCCATAGTTGATGGAGAAGGCCCCCACCAGACAGAAGGCGACGACGATGGCATTGAGGTGGTTCTGAATCAGCCGCAGGGCGTTCACAAAGACCGGGATCAGCAAGATGTTGGAGCCCAGCAGGAACAGGTTGGCAATCGTCAGGCCCGCGATGGTGCCCCACACGATGTCAGCCGACTGGATCATCAGCATCGGACCGGGGTTGAGACCAAACATGATCAGAGCGCCGAGCATGATGGCGGTGCCACCCGAGCCGGGAATGCCAAGGGTCAGCAGAGGAATGAGGGAACCGGGAACCGCTGCATTGTTGGCCGCTTCGGGACTGGCCAATCCTTCGGACGCGCCTTTGCCGAACTTGTCCGGCTGTTTGGAGAGTTTCTTCTCGGTGATATAGGCGATGAAGGTGGCGATGGTGGCGCCTGCTCCGGGCAACACGCCGATGCCTGTGCCAATTACCGAGCCGCGCAGGGTTGGAAAGCTGATATGCTTGAGTTCTGCCAGATCGGGGATGAATTCGCTAAATTTGAATTTGGGTTTGCCCATATTCAATTTAACGCGTTCCTCGATATTGACCAACACTTCGCCAACGCCAAACAGACCGATGATGACAGCAACAAAGTCCACCCCTTCGATCAGTTCTGGCACGACGGCGAAGCGCACATTGCCCGAGACATAGTCGCTGCCGATGGTGCTGAGCAAGACGCCGAAAAGGGTAGCCAGAAGGGCTTTGAGCGGATCGGACCCGGCCAGCACGATGATCATGCTAAGCCCAAGCAACATGAGCAGAAAATACTCTGGTGGCCCAAGGAAGATGGCATATTCAGCGATGATTGGTGCAAAGAAGATCAGCATCAACAGACCGAAAATGCCACCAACGAAAGAGGCAATCGCGGAGATGCCGAGCGCTTGCCCCCCCTTGCCCTTCAGCATCATCGGATAGCCTTCCATGGCCGTCACGATGGCGGGGGCATCGCCGGGGGTGTTGATGAGAATTGCCGTCAGACGCCCGCCATACATGGTGCCCATATAGACACCGGTCAACAAGGAGAGGCCTGAAATCGGGTTCATTCCGAAGGTCAGAGGCATCATCAGTGCAATGCCCGCCGATGGCCCGAGGCCGGGCAGGGCCCCGACAAGGGTGCCAATCAAGCCTGCTACAAAAATCAGGAGCAGGTTTTCCGGCGTGGCGACCTGATTGAACGCCATCATCAGTTGAGATAACGAATCCAGCATGTGTTTCGTCCCGTGAATTGTTTGCTGCGGCTCAGAGCACCGGCAGGTTCAGCCAAATGGCAAAGATGACATAGATGGTGGCGGTCGTGGTGGCACCGACAAACAGTGAGGATGTGATCGGATGACGTGCGACGCGCCAGGACATCAGGACAATCATTGCAAAGATGGGAGCGAGCACAGAGCCCAGTGCCATGGCAGCGACTGCCAGAACAATGATAGCCGCGGTGATCAGTAGACCACTCACATTGGGAGAGTTGGCCTCCTGATCCTGCCTGTCCGCGGTCTCGGCCTTTTCCTGCCGGCTTTTGGCAAAGCTTCGCAAGGCCTGAATTGCGCAGCAGACAAAGATCAGGATACCAACATTCAGCGGGACGAAGCCGGGACCAAAGGAGAACTCGTCTGCATATTTGAGATCGAGCGATCCGAACGCAAGACTGGCGGCAAAAGCCGCCAGAATTGCCAGAAATGTGATTTCTGCAGTTTTCATGGTGCCCATCAGTTCTTTTTCAGAAGACCAAGATTGGACAGGTTGGTTTCATAGACGCCATTGGTTTTTTCCAGATAGGCAGCAAAGGCATCGGCATCCAGATAGCCGGGGATGATCCCGTTTGGCTTCAGATACTGAGTGGTCCATTCTGGAGTTTTTTGCAGTTTTTCAACCAGTTCGGAGAGATAGGCCTTGGCTTCTGCCGGGATGTTTTTGGCTGCAACCACACCGCGGAAGACGGATGCAACAACATCGTAGCCATTTTCCTTGAAGGTTGGAACTTCCGGGAACATTTCAGCACGCTCTTCGGTCGAAATGGCAATGGCGCGCATGCGATTGCTCTTGATGAACTCGGATACAGCACCCGGATTGATCATCGCAAAATCGACCTGACCGCCGAGCAGAGCACTTGCCACTTCTCCATCGCCCTGGAACGGGATGAAGTTGAGTTTCACGCCAAGCTCTTCGGAAACCATGATCGTGGCGATATGCTCGATCTGGCCACGGCCGCCGCCTGCAACATTGAGCACGCGACCGGACGTCTTGATGTCATCAAGGCTCTTGATCGGGGAGGAGGCGGGAACAACGAGCAAGGTTGGGTCGATACCCAGACGGGCAATCGGAGTGAAGTCCTTGTAGTTCAGACCAACATCGGCCGTCAGCGGGGTGGTGATGAAGGATGAGGTCGCTGCCATTAGATAGTGGCCGTCCCCTTCGTGGCTGCTCAGATAGCCAAGAGAGGTGGCGCCGCCGCCGCCGGGTTTGTTAACGACGTTGATGGATGCGTCGACAAGTTTGGTTTCCCGAATGACCTTGGCCATGGAACGCAACATGGTGTCATGTCCGCCGCCCGGACCATAGCCGGCAACAAACTCGATGCCGCGGGACGGGAAATCAGCGGCTTTGACAGGCAGAACTGCCGTGGCCACAAGTGCCGAGACAATCGCGGCCGTTTTAAGGGGTTTGAAAAACATCGATCAGGTTCCTCCCTATTGAATTTCGATGACTATCGTCTGGTTTGTCGTGAAAATCTCGGACATCATGCGATGAATTCGCAGCCGAGCTCTTTCAGGTTCTTGTCAATCCAGTCGCCATTATATTTGCCTTCAATGGTTGTCTGATATTGACGTTCTTCGCCTGCGTGCTTTTTGTCAGCACGGTCGAGAATTTCTGCAGCGCTTTCCTTGGGTAGGCAAACAAGGCCATCCCAATCGCCGACGATGAGATCGCCGGGATTGACTGTCATATTGCCAATCGCGATCGGAAGCCCGATTTCGCCCGGGCCGTCCTTGTATGGGCCACGGTGGCTGATGCCGCTCGAGAAAACGGGGACATCCTGTTTGCTGATGCTGTCGAGGTCGCGAATTGCGCCCCAGATGGCCACGCCGGCAATCTTGGATACGACGCCGCGTGCGAGCATTAGCTCGCCCATGATGGCATTGTCCAGTGCGCCACCGGCATCGACAACGATCACGTCGCCAGGCTGGGCCATGACAAGAGCCTTGTGCAGCATCAGATTGTCACCGGGACGGACACTCACCGTCAGGGCGGGACCTGCGAGAACGCCCTGACGATGCCGGGGACGCATGCTGGCAGGGGCCCCGGTATGGCGGTTCATGACGTCGCTGATGTTGGACACTGGCAGTTTGGCCGCGCGGGCAATCAGGGCCGGATCAACCCGCTCCCAACTTTCCTTGATTCTGAAACCTTCAGCCATGTTCTCTCCTATTCTTGCAGACCGCCGAGTGCGGCGGACGTTGCCAGAAAGGCGGGATCAATTTCCCGACCTTCAAAATGGTCAATGATGAAACGGGCTGCCATTGTTGCCATGTTGCGTTCTGCACCGGGGGTGAGGCCGGCAGCATGCGGCGTCGCGATCAGATTGGGAGCCTTGAAAAGCGTGGCATCGGCGGCAGGCGGTTCCTGCTCGAAACTGTCAATGCCAGCTCCTGCGATCACGCCATTTTCCAAGGCTTCGGCCAGCGCCTCTTCGTCGATCATGCCACCGCGTGCTGTGTTCACAATTACGGCATGGGATGGCATCTTTTCCAGAAACGCGCGGTTGATGAGATGTTTGGTCGCGGGAACAAGCGGGCAATGCAGCGAGATGACATCGCTGTTGGTTGCGATGGTCTCGATATCAGCAACAACCGTCGCCCCTTCAGGGCCGGACGCGCCACCATCGGCGAGCAAAGCAGGATCGAAAACGGACACTTTCATGCCAAGCGCCATGGCCATCCCAGCCACTTCGCGACCGATTGCGCCACAGCCGATCAGGCCCAGTTTGGTGTCAGCGAAGTCCTTGCCGATGAAAGTGCCTTTGGGCCAATTGCCGCCCTTTGTGGCATCATCCAGATAGGGCAGGGATTTGCGCAGCGCGATGACAAGCGCGATGGCATGTTCGGCTACGGCGCGGGCGTTGGCACCGGCCGCTCTGTATACAGGGATTTTGTGTTTTTCGGCTGCGGCCAGATTGATGTTGTTCACGCCGCTGCCGTGTTTGGCGATAACCTCGACAGCGCCAGAAGCCGTGATCACGGCATCCGTGATTTTGCCCTGAGAGACCATGATCGCGCAGACATTGTTGGCTTTGGCGGTTTCTACCACCTCTTCAGGCTTGGCGTAGGGCGGAGAAAACACGCATTCGAAGCCGTTTTCCTTGAGCAGGTCCACCGCCGAACTGTCAATTCGGTTTCGCGTGACCAATATTTTCTTTTGCATTTCAGAGCTCATCGCCGCTGTATCCATTTAATAACTCAATTGATTTTTTGGTATACAAAAATGGCGTTGAAGTCAAATACTAAATACATTTACAATCTGAGAGCGTCGGGCTATATCTAATATCCAACTGAAATTGTAGGAGATTTTTTCCCATGCGGAGTCAGCAAGACATTGCGGACCTCCCTTTGAGCGATCAAGTGTATGCAAAAATGCGCGAATTGCTCAGAGATGGCGCCTTAAGCGCAGGCCAGCGTGTAAGCGAGGCTGATATCTGTGACCGGTTTCAGGTCAGCAGGACCCCCGCTCGGGAGGCCATTCGCCGCCTGCTGAATGAGGGATTTCTGTCGACTGTGGACAGTGGCCGGATTTTTGTCGCCGAGATTGATATCGAGCGGGCCGAAGAAATCTATGACATGCGTGAGGCGGTTGAGTGTCTTGCGGCCAAGCTCTCTGCGAAGAAGGCTACGACGGAAGATCTGATAGAATTGCGCGGTATTCTGGATGAACAGCGGCGTGGTGCCACCGATGAGACCGATTTTCTCGATATCAACGACCGATTCCATCGTTGTGTATACAGAATTGCCAGCAATCGCTATTTGCTGCGCAGCGCCGAGATTCTGCTGGTTTCCGCTGGCATGATCCGCGGCACCACGCAGGGGCGTTATGATTATAATACCTGGTCATTGCAGGATCATGAGGAGATCTATCAAGCGATCGAGGACGGCAACACGACGGCGGCCGAGGATGCTGCGCGCCGGCATATCCGCCGCGGACGCATGCAGCGTATTGGTCTTTTAAAGGCGATGTCATCGAGCTGACCGGCGCCGATACCGGTGCGTCTGCCCCCCAGAACGGACACAGCCGGGGCATCCCCAAAAGGAGACGTCCCGGCGGGTCTTGGACCCCATCACAAGGGGTGTTTAATCTCAGATCAGCGGGATACGGATCTCGGTGCGGTTGTCTTCCGGCTTGGTTTCGGCGGGATCAGTCAGATAGACTTCAATCGAGTTTTCATCGGTTGCTTCGCGGCCTGACTGAGGCAGCCACTGTCCGAACAGCCAATCATAGGCAGCCTGAAGCGTGTCGTAGGAGCCTTTGTGAACCGCCACCGCATAATCCCCGGCCGGAATGGTTTGCAGTTTGATCGGATCTGTCACGTTGGTGTCTTCTGGCACAGTGATGCAAACGTCACAGCGCAGTTTCTCGGTATCGACGGAATGGGGATCGTCGTAACAGATCGACATCGCCATTGTGTCCTGTCTGAACAGGCCTTCTTCGGTTGCGGTTTTGCACAGCGTTTCAAATGCTGTGCCACATTTGTTGTAGGGTCCAATGTGACGCAAACTGGCCACGTGAATTGCTGGCAGTTTCTTAATTTCGACGTCAAACATCGTTCGTCTTCCTTCTGTTTTCATATAATGGGCAAGTGCACGGGCTTGCGTGTGCAGCATCCTCAAACGGGCTGCTTTCAACGCCCGCGAGGTGATCGGCGACTTGCCCGTGCAACGATACTGGCTGGGGGTCATGCCAAAATGGGTCTTGAAGGCGCGTGAGAAACTCTCGCTATTTTCAAACCCGGCATCAAAGGCGAGGAGCGTGACGGGATGATCGCCGCAGATCAATTGCTCCGCTGCCACCTCCAGACGCCGTCGCCGGATATAGCCGCCGACAGTTTCTCCTGTCATGCCCTTGAAGATGCGATGGAAATGGAACGGGGAGAAATGCGCAATGCGGGCAAGGTCTGCAAGACTTGACGGGTCTGTCAGGTTGGAATCGATATGCTCCAAAACCCGCAGCAGCCGGGCTTCATAGTCATTCACACTGCTCGTTTTCATCTCGTTCCCTTCGTCGACCTTAATTCCTCAATGGGAAGGCAGAGGCACCATGCCGTCTGGTCTTTGCCCTTGTTGTTCCTGCCAGTGTCCGCAGCCTAGTGGCTTTGTGGTCGCCTTACTTGACATCCCTTGCTGAATTTAAAAGAGGCGATGTTGAGTGGTCTCAGACTCCTGAAGGCCTTTTGCATCTTAGAGGGCGCGGCGACGGTGGTCGATCCTGATCGCAGACTGCTACAGATGTCTTGGTGAGGCACTTTCTCACGCTTTGCGATGGGCTGCCGTGATATCATCAAGGGGCAGGATCGGGACGGCAGAAGGGTTGGGGCCAAATTCCAAGAAGCTGCAATTCTGACAATCTGAGCGTCCCTTGGCGAGACCCTAGAAAGGGAGGGCCGAGATATGCGCGGAAGTGGTAAAGTGAATGGGTTGTTCATGTCATGGACAATGCGTTTGATCGGTATGGCAATAGTCACAAGTGTTGCTTTGCTGTTGCTTGTGCCCACCAATTCCTCCCATGCTTCCGGTCTGCCGAATGATGCCCCCTTCGCTTATCGCTGGGCTGACAGTCGTGCCATCGGCTTGCCCGCCTCCATTGCGCAGGATGGGACGAAGCCGATTGGTTTTCGCCTCGCGATTCCGGACTTCTGGCAAGGCCAGTTGATGGAAGAAAGCAATGGCTACTCGCTTCTGTTTGTCGGAAAGGACACCAAAAGCGGCGAAGATCCACCGATCGGGATGCTTTTGGGGGTCTTTCTTGGCGCAAAGACCGATTATTCCGCTCTTGAAGCCATGACGGAGCCCTATCGCGATACGTCCATTGCCTCTCAGCGTCTGCTCTATCATTTCGAGGATGTGCAGGATGGCCATGCCTATGAGTTTTTTCACATCGAGTATCCGGACCAGAAAAGCGGCAAGCTGCTGCATGAATTTGCTTTCTTTTTCGAGACAAAATACCTGATCTATCGCTTTGGCTTTCTAACGCAGGCAACGCAGTCGCAGCGCAATGAGCTGTTTGTCTGGTCCATTTTCAATTCGATCCGTTTTTATGACGACAAGTTGGAATGACGGGAGGACACCATGTCATTTTGCAGCCATTGCGGCACCCGGTTGCCTCTGGAGGCCAAATTCTGCCCTGCATGCGGCGGTGCGGTTGAGCTGTCCGGGGCAGCGCCTGAACAAAGCGAACCCGACGCACAGTCCCGCCGGGAAGCCCAACCGGGGCATGCTGTCATCCCATCGCTGGACTATGTCGGATTGGGGAAGCGGTTTGTTGCTCATCTGGTCGATCTGATCATCGTCTTCATCATCTTCTATGTCATTGGCATGCAGGTGGCCGGAGACGTGGGTGGGGTCACACAAGAGGGCTTTTCTCTGGAAGGGACACCAGCCCTTGTCACGATGGGACTGAGCTTTGTTGCTTCGCTTGGCTATTTCATGCTCACCGAGGGGCGCAATGGACAGTCATTTGGCAAGCTGGTGACGGGTATCAAGGTGGTGTCGAGCGATGGCTCGCCCTGTTCTATGCGTCAGGCGTTCATCCGCAATTTCCTGCGCCTCATTGATGGGCTGTTCTTCTATCTCGTCGGGGTCATCCTGATAGCAAGGTCCGATCGCAACCAGCGCCTTGGAGACCGGATCGCCGAGACAGTCGTTGTCCGGAAAGCCAAGGTGGCAGCCAAAGGCTCCTATGTGTATCGCGCCGATGGCGCGCCAGAGGCTGAAACGGGAGAGGGCGACAAGGTCAAATTCCGATCCTCCTGGGGCATTAAGAAAGGCAGGGATGCGTGGGATCTGTGAAGGCACTAGGCTGGTGAAACGCCATTGAGCATAGCGGTAAAGCAGGGAGGGAACGACGTGACATATTCAACAAAAAAAAGGCTCTCGACCTTTTGTTTGTCCCTTGCCCTCCTGCTTTGTTTCGTTGGTATCAGCTTCAGTGCGAGGGCGCAGGAGACGGTGTCTTATCCGAGAAATTTTGATGCGGATTTTCTCAAGGGAAGCACGCAACTGGTCAATGGCAACCAAACGCATTGGTCAAAAGGGGACGCATTTCCCAATCAGACCTCCAAATCGTCGGGATGTGACAAGCTGTTTGTGCGCGGCGACCGCTTTCGGGTCCATTGCATCAGAACTGCCGCCTATCCGGACAAGGAGGGCGGCTATGTTCGATCCCAATGGGTTGAGGACGCCCGAGGCGTCATTCGCGACGGGCAGCTTGAGGGCTGGTATGCGATGTCGGACCGGACATGGAGTGATGGTCGAAACAACATTCAGGATGGGCTGTATGGCAAAGGATCGGAAGCAGGCAGCGTTTCAGGATCACTTTCTGCCAATGGCGTCATCTCACTCTTGATGACCAAGCAGAGCGAGCGGCATATCCTCAATCAAATGAAGGTTGAGGAGGGCTTTACATATTTGACCGGCAACTGGAAAAGCTATCAGGTCCATCCTGATGCAAGGCATTTGAGCTATAGAGCAACCTATCAGTTCGATCCTTCGATGGCTTCAAAGCCAGATCCGGCCATTACCGCAGAAACAATCCAGCAGGAAATGGAGCCGCCTCGACAAGAGCTGGTTGCCAATGATCAGCCGGATGGTGACGATCCCGACCGCAAGCCGGTGACCTTGTCTGGTGGCAATGGCACGATTGCCCTTGAAGATGCCTTGAAGCAACAGGGGATTGATGACGAGCAACACCCCCGCACAGATAGCCCGACGACAGAACCAATCGATCAGTTTGACGCTTGGCAACAGGATTTCAAAGATCGGGGCTGGCGGTATAGCGAAAAGGATGGAGTCGCCGAGTTCGAACCGCAAGAAGGCGCGCGGGATGAAAAGGGATGGGTCTATTCCGAAGAAAAGGGAGATTTTCTGCCTCCACCAGAAAGTGAACGGGACATTGCTTCCATCGATGATCAAAATTCAGGAGACATGACTCAGACGCGTCCCCCAAGGGATGGGGACCAAAATGAAAATGGTGAGGTTTGGAGCGATGAGGATGGCGGCTGGATCGGGCGCAACCTCTATCAGCAGGAAAAGGAGCGTCGCGCCACCATCAAGCGGTTGGATGATCAGTCCCATCGCGGGCAGAGCGACGATGTCAGGACACTCTATGACGCCTGGCAGACGTCGAAAAAGCAAGGCAAGTTGCAGCCGAAAGTGCTCAAGGAGGTGGCAGACAAGAAAAGGGCGCTTGATGGCCGGATTGAAACCCTGATCAGCGGAGAAACAGATCTCCATCGCATTCGCTTCCTCAGGGACATGCAGGATCACCTGAGCGATATTGATGCAACGGATAAGGATGGCGTGCTGGGCGACTGGAACAGGATCGTGGCCAAACAGGAGGAAGATGTCGCCTTCAAGGTTGACTATACCATGAAGCAGTTCATCGTTGAGACCGGAGCAATGACCCTCGACACGGTTCTGACCCGTGGTGCCGCAATGGCAACCCTGCACACCTATAATGCTGCTCTGAAAGAGGCTGGTAATCCTGAAGGCACCACAGGGTCTATTCTGTGGGAAGGGGCCAAGGAGGGAGCTTATCAGGGCACCGTTGGTTTCGTTCTCAACAAGCTGGCGGCTGGTGCCCTAACCAAAGCAAAGGCTATGCGCGGGGCGGCCAAGACGGTCAAGGGGACCGCTGATGATGTCGCGGTGACCACAGGCAAGAGCAACTGGAACAGTTCATCCGATGCGATCCGCACAGAAACGCAGAAGAAGCTGCTGTCCAAGCTGCCAGCCAACCATCCGGCCCGCAAGATTGGCAATCTTAATGAGACGCTGGGCAAGGCTGGCGGCCAGTTTGATGCCCGCAAGATCACGCCCCATATGCGGCTTGATCCGACCAGTGAGACATACAAGGCTGGCATTGAAGCTCTGAAAAAGAATCCGCGCTATCTCACAGATAAGGCCAAAAAGGTGAGCGACGCCGTGCGTCATGATCTTGATCTTGCCGCCAGAGAGCAGGCCGTCAAACAGCTTTACAAGGATCGACCTGATCTCAAGGGGCATTTGACGCATTTTGAAAATACCGGCAGTCATGCGCGCAAAGGCATGACCTATCGGGGCGGGGCGTCCGATATCGACTTTACCCCCAAAGGCACGGCCACCGCGCAAGGCAAGGAAGCGGAGGTGCTCTTCTCGCGCTATTACGACAAGGCCGTCAACAAGGTTTCGGGTGGAAAATTGACAATGCAAGATCTCAAGGCCCATGCCTATGGGGGCGACAAGGGCACGGGCGCGTTCCAGTCCAAAACAGGGCTCAATGTCAAGGATGTGATGAACCAGACATCGGGCCGGATCGACAAGCTCGATCCGTCAGGCAAGATTACTCATAGCTTGCGCGGTGATGATGTGGTCGAGGTTGGCAAGCCGACGCGTCTTTTTGAAAAGGGCACGACGCAAAGCCTTGCGAAGAAGGATGTGGTGCGGTTTCGAAAGGATCTGGCCAACAAGTTTCGTGAGGAGTTGCCGGAAATGGCGACCCAGCAGGAAAAGCTCATACAGGCGGCCAAGGGCTATAAGCTCAGTCGTGTCATTGAGTCCAAGGCAATCGGTGGCCGTTCTCTTGCTGCCAATCGGGCGCTCTATCAATGGTCCAAGCAAGTCAAGAACCGCATTCCGACGATGACGGATCGCCAAATGAAGGCAATGACGGAAAAATTCCTCAAGGGCATAGAGGAGGGGCGTTGATGACTGGTTGCTGTGACGGTGATTGTCATTGCGCTGATTGTTGTATCAAGGCGCTCAGTCGCCTTGGAGACCATGCCTTCCGGCGAGCCGCACAGGAGCAGGCCGCCCTAGCGCTCAAGCGAGCTCAGGCGGGGTTGGTGATCGAGGATGACAAGGCGCGCCTTGAAGCCATTGTGATGACCAAGTAGCCGTTCCTTTGGTTTCCCTGTCTGGCATCTCGCATTTTGTCCGTTGGGAAGCCCCGCTATTCGAAGACGCAGCGCGGAAAGTAGAAGGATACGACCCAGTTGGGTGCGTCGACGATTTCGGATATTCGCAGATCACCACAGACCGAGGCCAGCAAATAGGCGTCGATAGCGGCCAGACCATGCTCAGCACAAAGAAGATCGATCATGCCTGCAACCGCATCCCGTGCCCCGGCCATCAAGTCAGGACCCACGCCGGTCGTCACCTCATAACCCTTGGTATCGAGGTGATTGGTTACCGGGCCTGTCGTCCTGAAGCGCGGCATGGCAAGTGGGCTCTGTTTGATTAGATCAAGGCGCAAGGTGACATTCATCGGGCTTTCAATGGCGGTGCCGCACACTTCGCCATCGCCTTGTGCGGCATGGGTGTCGCCGATGGAGAAAAGCGCACCGGCAACCTCGACCGGAAGGAAGAGTTCCGAGCCTTTGGCAAGGTCGCGAATGTCAAGATTGCCCCCGATCCGACGCGGTGGAATGACCGAATGGCAACCCGGTTCAGCGGGCGCATTGCCCACTGTGCCTGCAAAGGGCTTGAGCGGGACTTTTGCATGTGGGCCAAAGAGGGCAGGTGTTAGCCCTTTGGCATCATAGGACCAGATATGAAGCGCTGGATTTGGAAACTGATCGGCAAGCAATCCGAAACCGGGAATGTTTGCGGTCCAGCCAAAACCGGAAGGCGTGAAGTCTTCCAGAGTCACCTTGAGAATATCACCCGGTTCCGCGCCCTCGATATAGAGGGGGCCTGTGACCGGATTGGCTTTGGTCGGATCCATTGCGATCAGATCATCAAGGCCACTTGTTGCGCGCAACTGACCCGCGGACGCATCCTGACAGGCCAGATGGACCCGCGAACCCGGAGTGACATGCGCGACCGGTGGGATTTGATTGTCCCAGCCAAAATGATGCTGGGCCGCGTGAATGGTGTAGTGGCAGGCTTGGCACATGGGGCAGCTCCGGTCAGGTGGCGAGTTGCAGGATCGTGTTGAGCATCAATTGGGCGCCTTTTTCAATGTCTGGCCAATCGGTCCATTCTTCCGGCGCGTGACTGATGCCGTCCTTGCTGGGCACAAAGATCAGGCCCGATGGACAGAAGGCCTGCATCGTCTGGGCGTCGTGACCGGCGCCCGAGGGCATGATCTGATGCTCAAGGCCGAGGGCTTTGGCCTCAGTGAGAAAGGTGGTGCGAAGGGCCGGATCAAGCAGGGTTGGTGCAATGTAGCTGCGTTCCTCGATCCGATGGGTCAGGCGATGTTGCTCGCAGACTTTGGCAACATTCTCCGTTAGCTTTGCGCGCAGCAAGCCCATCACGTCGGACGACAGATCGCGAATGATGACGGTGAAGCTGGCATGGCCGGGAATGGTGTGGGGGAAGTTTGGTTCGATTGCGACCTTGCCGATGGTGATGCGGGATTGATCGGTGCCGATCTCGCGGATCATGTCGGGTATGCCTGCCGCTATCTGGGCCAGTCCGGCAAAGGCATCGGATCGCAGTTCCATGGGGGTGGTGCCCGAGTGATTGGCGACACCGTCCAGATCAATCGACAAGACCAGAACCCCTGAAACGCCTTCGACGATCCCAATCGACTGGGTGGCAGTTTCGAGCATCGGACCTTGTTCGACATGAAGCTCCAGAAAGGCCTTGATACTGCCGAACGGCCAAGCGGACAGCTGCAGGGCGTCCGGATCATATCCCTGATGACGCATGGCATCTGTCAGTTTGATACCATCGGCATCTTCCGCTTCCTCGGCCCATCCCTGGGCGAGCTGGCCGCTGATCGTCTGTGAGCCAAGCATGCCGCCGAACCGGCCTTCCTCGTCTGACGTTGCCGCGACAACGATGGGGTGACGCAATGCGATGCCCTTTTCTTTGATGGAACGGATGCATTCCAGACCGATGGCAACACCGAGTGCTCCGTCAAACGCTCCTCCTTCAGGCACGGTGTCGAGGTGCGAGCCAACCATGATGCAAGGGGCATCAATCGGCCCCAGTCGACCAAACACATTGCCCGCCGCATCCTGTGTGACCATCAAGCCATCCTTGGTGAGCTGGGTTGCAAACCAGTCCCGAACCTGTTTGTCAGCATGGGAAAAACCGGGGCGGTTGTATCCACCGGTTGTGGCGTTGAACCCAAATTGGTTGATCGCACCCAGCAGACTTTTCAACCGTTCGGACCTTATGTGAACGCGATGGTTGGTCATTCCTTATTCCCTTCCTGAGTGCGATTTACGCAAAGGCCAAATTTATGCATAAATAATAAGCAATTACATGTCATATATCAATTTATCATAATCAATGCTTGAAAAAGATGCAATTATAAGGATTAAATATCAGGATCGATAGAGAGGGAGAATGCTATGAAACGGTTGCTAACCGCCGCGCTGGCGGCGGCCTCATTATTATTTGCCTCACCTGGCAACAGCCAAACGCCCCCCAATGTTTTGATTGTTGGACAAATTGCCGAACCGAAGTCCTTGGACCCTGCTGCGGACACGGCGGTGAATGATTTTCGCATCTTGATGAACATGTATGACGGGTTGGTCCGCTACAAAGACGGCACACTGGAAGTGGAGCCATCTCTGGCAACCAGTTGGACCATTTCTGATGATGGCAAGAGCTACACATTCAAGCTGCGCGAAGGGGTCAAGTTCCATGACGGGTCGAGCTTCGATGCCGAAGCGGTCAAGTTCAATTTTGACAGGATGCTCAAGGACGATCATCCCTATCACGATACCGGTCCATTCCCGCTGTCCTTCTTCTTCTCGGCGGTTGAAGAGGTCACTGTTGTCGATGCGATGACGGTCAAGTTCGATCTCAATGCCCCTTATGCGCCCTTCCTGTCCAATCTGGCCTATCCGACGGGCCTGATCATTTCTCCCAAAGCGGTGATGGATCATGGCAAGGATGTCGGTCGCAATCCAGCTGGCACCGGTGCCTATAAATTTGCGGAATGGGAATCCAATGCCAAGGTGGTGTTGGAGAAGAATGCCGACTATTGGGATGGTGCCCCGGCGCTTGAAGCCGTGGTCTTCCGCCCGATCACGGACGCCAACACCCGTGTGGCCGAAATGCTCGCCGGTGGCCTCGATGTGATGGTCGAGGTCCCACCTGACAATCTGACCCAGTTCCGCGACGACGCCCGCTTTGCCGTTCAGGAGCAGGCCGGTCCGCATCTCTGGTTCCTGATCCTCAATGCCAAGGAAGGACCATTTGCGACCAAGGAAATCCGTCAGGCAGCCAACTATGCCATCAACAAGACCGCCCTTGTCGAGAATATCCTGCAGGGGACGGCCGAAGTGGCGGCCGGGCCGACACCGCCTGCCTTTGCCTGGGCCTATGATGAAAGTCTGTCTCCTTATCCATATGACCCTGAGAAAGCCAAGGCGATGCTCAAGGAAGCCGGCTATGACGGCAAGGAGCTGACCTTCTATGTCACCGAAGGTGGGTCCGGTATGCTTGATCCCACCGCCATGGGAACCGCCATTCAGGCCGATCTCGAAGCGGTTGGCATGAAGGTCAAGATCGAGACCTATGAGTGGAACACCTTCCTTGGCAAGGTCAATCCCGGCCTTGAAGGCAAGGCAGACATGGCCGAGATGGCATGGATGACCAACGATCCGGACACGCTGCCTTTCCTTGCCCTACGCACCGAAGCCTGGCCTGATAAGGGTGGGTTCAACTCCGGTTACTATTCCAACCCGAAGGTGGATGAGCTTCTGGAGAAGGCCCGTCAGTCGACCGATCAGGCCGAACGCGCCAAGCTGTATAAGGACATGCAGCAGATTGTCTATGAAGATGCCCCTTGGGTCTTTGTGGCCAACTGGAAGCAGAATGCCGTGATGAGCGCCGCCGTGAAAGACTTCAAGCTGCAGCCATCCTTCTTCCTGATGTTGCACAAGGTTTCCAAGCCTTGAGGCAACGCTCCAGCAGCCAGTCACCCGCATGACTGGCTGCTTCTTACAAAATCTTTCCGGCCGCTTTGAGCAGGGTTGCCAAAGCGACCGGAATGTTTGACAGCCTTGGTGACGGAGGACAGCCGATGGGTGGATATATTTTCAAGCGGCTGCTTGCCGCCATTCCGGTCATATTGGGCTTGTCCGTAATTGTGTTTGCGATCATGGCCATGATTCCCGGTGATCCCGCCCTTGCCATTCTGGGGTCGTTTGCGACGCCGGAGAATGTCGCCAAGCTCAATCAGGATCTCGGGCTGGACAAGCCGATGGTTCAGCAATATCTGATCTGGCTGGGCAACATGCTACAGGGCGACTTTGGACGGTCCTACACGCTCAATCGACCGGTCATTGACGAGGTGCTCGAGCGTTTCTCCGCCACCCTGATCCTTGCTGGCCCCGCACTGCTTCTGTGCTCGGTGCTGGGGTTGCTGGCGGGCATCGTGTCGGCGGTCCGGCAATATGGATGGGCGGACAAAGTGCTGACCTTTGCGGTGCTGATCGGTATTTCCATGCCGTCCTTCTGGCTTGGTCTTCTGTTGATTTTCGTTTTTGCCGTGCAGTGGCGGATTTTCCCGCCCAGCGGCATGTTTGCGATCTATGGCGGTGGGGATTTTGCCGATTTGATGCACCATCTGGCGATGCCCGCCTTCACGCTGGCGGTGGTGGCAACCGGGGTGATTGCCCGTCTCACCCGCACCTCGATGCTGGAAGTGTTGCGGCAGGACTATATCCGGACTGCACGGGCCAAAGGCATCTCTGAGAGACGGGTGATCTATCGTCATGCCTTCAAGGCCGCGTTGGTCAGCGTCATTCCCGTGATCGGCATTCAGGCCGGTTTCGTGCTCGGTGGTGCCGTCTATATCGAAACCGTTTTCCAATGGCCCGGCATCGGATCGATGCTGGTCAAGGCCATTTCCACGCGCGATTTGTTGCTGGTGCAGGGCGGGGTGTTGGTGGTTGCCACGGCCTATGTTCTGTTCAATCTGGTCGTTGATGTCATCCAGTCCATGCTTGATCCGAGGTTGCGCTGATGACTGAGACTGCAACAAATTCCAAGGCGCCTGCAGCAAGCAAGCGCCAAGGTGGACGACCAACAGCATTCAAGCTGTTGCGCAACAATGTGCTGGCATCGATCGGCCTTTGCATTCTGGTGCTGGTGGTGCTGATCAGCCTTGCGGCCCCGATCCTGCCTCTGGCCAATCCCGATGCGACAGCTCCGGCTGATCGTCTGTTGCCGATCCTGACCGAAGGACACTGGTTGGGAACCGATGCGCTTGGTCGTGATATTCTCTCCCGCCTCATCTGGGGCAGCCGTGTCAGTCTGGCTGTTGGCGTGTCAGCGACCTGCATCGCTGCCTTTGTCGGCTCGCTGATTGGTTTGGTTGCCGGTTATGCAGGTGGGCGTGTCGACAATATCATGATGCGCGGCATCGATATGATCATGGCCTTTCCCTATATCCTGCTCGCCCTTGCCATTGTTGCCGCACTCGGACCGGGGTTGCTGAATGCGCTCTATGCCATCGCCATTGTCAACATTCCCTTCTTTGCCCGCAACATTCGCGGCATCACGGTGGGACTGTCCCGCCGGGAATTTGTCGATGCAGCCCGCCTGTCGGGGAAATCCCATGCGGGGATCCTGTTCGGCGAAGTCTTGCCCAACGTCTTGCCGGTCATCATCATCACCATGTCGACGACAATCGGTTGGATGATCCTCGAGACGGCGGGGCTGTCGTTTTTGGGGCTTGGTGCGCAACCACCACAGGCCGACTTGGGGTCGATGTTGGGCGAGGGGCGCAAGATCCTGTTCACGGCGCCGCATGTGTCGATCATTCCCGGCGTGATGATCTTTGTGGTCGTCATGAGCATCAACCTGCTAGGGGACGGGTTGCGGGACATCCTTGATCCGCGTCTCAAGTCCGGCGCTCTGACCCGTCCGGTCATGCGCACCGCGATCACCCGCCAAGCGGCTTCTGGCTTTGAGAGCGCGGCTGAGGACACGCTTGATATCAAGGGGCTGAAGACGGAGTTCCAGATCGGCAGTGAGATCTTCAAGGCGGTCGGTGGCGTGGATCTGGCCGTTCGGCAGGGCGAGTGTCTTGGGCTGGTCGGGGAATCCGGTTCGGGTAAGTCGGTCACGGCGATGTCGGTCATGGGACTTGTGCCGACACCTCCGGGGCGGATCACGGACGGGATCGCCCTTCTGGAAGGGGAGGATCTGCTGTCCAAAAGCGATGAGGAAATCCGCCAGTTGCGCGGCTCCGCGGTCAGTCATGTGTTTCAGGATCCCCTGTCCACCCTGCATCCGCTCTTCACTGTTGGTGATCAGCTGGTCGAGGCGATCAGGGCGCATCAGCCTCTGGATGAGAGGCAGGCGGTGGCCAAGGCCGAGGATTTGTTGTCCCTTGTTCGCATTCCCAATCCCGCCAAGCGATTGAATGCCTTCCCGCACGAGCTGTCGGGGGGGATGCGTCAACGGGTTTGCATCGCCATGGCGCTGGCCAATGAGGTCAAGCTGATCATTGCAGATGAGCCGACAACGGCCCTTGATGTGACCGTGCAGGCCCAGATTCTGGCGCTGCTTGATGCCTTGCGCAAGGAGCGTGACGTTGGCATTCTCTTCATCACCCACGATTTCGGTGTTGTTTCAACGATCTGTGACCGTATTGCCGTGATGTATGCAGGCAAGATCGTCGAAACCGGTCCGACCAAGACTATACTCGACGCGCCAGCCCATCCTTACACGGCCAAGCTGATTGCCTGCGTGCCCGTGCTGGGGCAGCCGGATCGTCGCCTTGATGCCATCGAGGGACGACCGCCTCTTGTGAACAATCTTCCCGACGGATGCGCCTTTGCGGATCGGTGCCCGGCTGTTCAGGATGCGTGTCGGCATGGAGACATTGCTCTCAAGACATTGGCAACAGGCCGCGCCGTGCGGTGCCTCTATCCCATGAACCAAGGAGGCAACGATGTCTGAAGCCCTGTTGCATCTGGACAAGGTCGAGCGCCGGTTCGGTGGTGGCAAGAGCCTTCTGGGCAAGCCGAAACCCGCCGTGCATGCCGTCCAGGGGATTGATATCAAAGTGTCGGATGGGGAAACGCTGGGCATTGTCGGGGAATCCGGGTGCGGCAAGTCCACGTTGGCGCGGATGATCGTCGGGCTCGATGTGCCGACCAGTGGCACCATTACCTTCGCCGGAACCGATCTTGCTGGCATGGCAAAGAAAGACCACAAACGCCTGGCACAGAAAATCCAGTATGTGTTTCAGGATCCTGTTGCCTCGCTCAATCCCAGAAAGACCATCAGACAGATTCTCGAAGCTCCGCTCATCCAGTTGCGGGATTTGGATCGATCCATGCGGCAGGCGCGTCTGGAGGAATTGCTGCAGGCGGTTAATCTGGCCCCGGAATTTCTTGATCGCTATCCGCACGAATTTTCAGGCGGACAGGCCCAGCGGATCGGCATTGCCCGTGCGCTGGCAGCCGATCCCGAGCTGATCGTTCTGGATGAACCGGTTTCGGCGCTCGACGTGTCCGTGCAGGCGCAGGTGCTCAACATTCTGGATGACCTCAAGCGCCAGTTCGGTCTGACCTATCTCTTCATCAGTCATGATCTGTCGGTCGTTGAGAGCATTTGTGATCGGGTCATGGTGATGTATTTCGGATCTCTTGTTGAAATCGGTCGCACGGAAGATGTCTTCCGCAATCCACGGCATCCCTATACGCGTCTGTTGTTGCAATCCGCTCCGGCTCCGGGGCGCAAGGTCTTGATCTCGGAAGACGCCAACACCGAACTACCAGACCCTTTTCACCCTCCGGTGGGTTGCGCATTCTATGCAAGATGTGACAGAAGATCCGACCAGTGCAAATCGGTGCGCCCCATTCTTGATGATAACAAGGCTGAAGAGACCCATCGAAGTGCATGCTTGCATCCATTTTTGGCAGGTTGACATGTCGATTCAGGAAGAACATGAAACAAGCAATGCAGTCTCGGCAGGTTCGAAAAAGCGCAAAAGACCCGACCTGATCGCCGATCAGATTCGTGAGCGTATCGTTACGTCGGGACTTCAGGTTAGCGATCGGGTTCCCACGGCCTGGGTGGATCCGGAGCAGATGGGGGCTTCACGAGGAACCACGAGGGAAGCGCTCAAGCTGCTTGAGTTCCAGGGACTGATCACGACAAAAACCGGTCCGGGGGGCGGTGTTTTTGTCTCGGCGATCGAAACGGATCATGCGATCCGGTTTCTTGACAATCTGTTTCTGTTCGAGCCACCGTCCATTGCAGACATCTATGCCTTGCGCAAGACGCTTGAGCCAGAGCTGGCGGCGAGTGTTGCCGGTCGTCTGTCGGCCGAGCAGTTTGGCCGCCTGCAGGCTCTGATCAATTTGTATGAGGATGATCCAAAGTCGGCGGATGAAGAATATAAACAGCGGCTGGCCGAGCTGGATTTTCATAAGGAGCTTGCCAAAGCTTCTCCTAATTCTTTACTCGGTTTTGTCTGCCGGTTTCTTCTCAGCCTGCTGACCGACAAGACGGAGTGTCGGGCGATCTATTCCGAGCCGACACCTTGGCGGTTGCGCGAGCAGGGGATCAACTATCAGGTCCGATTGTTACGGGCTTTGAAAGTTGGTGATCAGGAGCAGGCCCGCTCGATTATGCGAGATCACATGATCGATGCCGAGGCTTTCATGCTTGAGCGGGCTGTTCTGATCAGGCCTTAGGTCCACTTGCAACGCGGTCAACCGGCCCCGCACGTTACTGGCTGTGCATTCAGTCAGGCTCTCTTGGCGATCGATGAAGCTGCGAAGCAATCAGAAATGCTTGGAGCCGAAATCGACAGGTCCATTCTGCGGGGGCGGACCGGTGGGCCCTTGCCAAGAAATCATGTTGTTGGCAGAAAAACTGGTCCATGAGCTAAGGGATTTGCCTGTTTCCCCTGAAAATAATCATCGAAAGACAGGGCATATTGCTGGTTGCATTTTGTCTTTCTTGGTTGACGCTATAATTCTCTATTCGTGTATCTGATTGAATTATATCGCATTTTTATGCTTGCCTTCATTGAAGTCTTTGCGGTTCGCACGGCGATACTGCATTGATAAGAAAAGGTTGCAGGACAAAGCAGGATTGTTACACGCAAAATTAACCCGACAAGTTGTTATACTATAATAACGTTGGTGCTGGAGGGTTTTGGTTCGCCCCGTGAAGGCACTTGCGTAACGGCGCCTGACTCATCGGGCATGCCGGTTTTAAGTGGGGCTCATAATGCATTCGATTTCGCTCATATCGGGGGTGAGGCGACAATTTTCTTCATCTCCTTCACTGGCGACAAAGACGACGATCTTTGTTGGTGCCAGTGCGATGGTTTTTGCCGTTTTACTTTGTGTTTTTTACTACAATTACACTCGCAAGATCGTGCTGGATTCGGAAATCCGAAACCTGCGTGAAGAAACCAGAATTGTCGCGCAGAAGTTTGCTGGTATCTATAAAGAGTTGCAAAATGAAGCTTTTATCATCTCCCAGCTGCCTCCCATTCCCGGGCTGATTGCTTCAACTCGTAACAATGATGTCGACCCCAAGGACGGATCCACCACCGCCCATTGGCGTGGCCGCCTTGAAACCATTTTCATCTCATTGTTGAGAGCGAGAAGCCACTATACCCAATTGCGCTATATCGGCGTCGCTGACGGCGGGCGTGAGCTGGTGCGTGTGGATCAGACCAATGATGGTATCGACGTCGTCACCCAGCAGAATTTGCAACAAAAGGAAGGCGAACGCTACTTTCAGGAAAGCCTTCGTCTTCAAGCTGGACAGACCTATTTCTCTGACGTCACCTATAATCGCGAGCATGGCAAGGTTGATGCGCTCATGACGCCGACGTTGCGGACTATCGTGCCGGTCTTTGATGATGACGGCCAGATGTTCGGGCTGATTGTGATCAATGTGAATTATGAAAAACTGATGCAGCTTGGTCTCCAGAACAGCACGCCATCCCGTGTGGCCTATGCCATTAACAATCACGGCGACTATTTGAAAATTGACGCGTTAAGCAAATTTGGTTCGTTTGAGTTTCATGAAGACCAAAGCTATTTGCCGAGTGAGCTTGTTGCCCACTTCAAGGGTTATGAAAGCGACGAAGGCAGCTTCAAAAGTGAGGATGCGCTTAGTTACTTTGTCAAATTGAATGTCAATCCCGGCAATCCTGACGTGTTTGTCGGAGTCGCCCAGACAACCAGCCGTGCACAAGCGCTTGCTCCCGTGATCGCCTCGTTGCGGTCGTTCCTGTTTTTCTCATTCTTTCTGGTGGCATTGATCTCGTTGCTAACCCTGCCGCTGGCACGGCGCATGTCGCGGGCACTGCAAGCAATTGCAATGGCGCTTCAAAGTGAAGATGCGTCGCATTTCGGCTCTGATCTGCCCGTTTATATGCGTGATGAAATCGGTGCGCTGGCGCGTGCTTCCAGGCGGATGGCGCTGGATCTTAATGAAAGTCGGGCAAAAGCTGCTACGGTTCTGGAAAATGTTGCGGATGCGATCCTCACTTTCGACGATGAACAAGTGGTGATTGGCTCCAACCGGGCCGCTGAGCCGACATTTGGCTATAGTCGGGACACGTTGATTGGCAAGCGTGCCGAAGAGATCCTCCTCAGCCAAGATGGAGAACCAATCAGTTTTGTTGAGTTGCGCGAGGATCGTTTCTGGACTGGTTCAAAGGAACATGCGGAATATGAGGTGATCGGTTTGCATGCGAGTGGCCGAACCTTTCCGGCCATGTTGACGATGCGGCGTGTTGATATCACCGAGCGATTTCTGCTGACTGTTGTGGTGCGGGACATCACCGAACGCAAGCGGCAGGAAGAAGAGCGCGAAGACCTGATTGCTCGCCTGGTCAGGTCCAATCAGGAGCTTGACAGCTTTGCGCATATTGCGGCTCATGATCTCCGAGAGCCCTTGAGGGCAATTCACAATCATTCCAGCTTCCTTCTTGAGGATTACGATGACGTGCTGGACTGTGATGGCAAGAAACGGCTGGACAGACTGCAGTTTCTGACCAAACGGATGGAGAGGCTCGTGGCTGACCTGCTTCATTTTTCACGATTGGGACAACAGGATGCCGTTACCGAGCCGACAGATCTGGCGGCAGTTCTTGCTGATATCGAGATGACTTCACGGGATGGATTCGAGGCTGACCATGTCAAGCTGACCATTTCATCCGACCTGCCGACAGTGGTGTGTGACAAGGTGCGCGTCACCGAGGTCTTCCGCAACCTGATTGTCAATGCTGCAAAGTATAATGACAAGGATCAGAAGCTGGTTGACGTCGGCTATGATCCGCAGACAGGCATATTTTCCGTGCGTGACAATGGCGTCGGCATTGATGAGACCTATCACAATTCCGTCTTCAAGCTGTTCAAGCGATTGGAAAGTTCAAACGACTTCAGCGACGGAACCGGTGCTGGTTTGACCTTCGTTGAAAAAATTATCCATCAGCATGGCGGATCGATTTGGCTTCAGTCGGAGTTGGGCAAGGGTACAACATTCTTCTTCACCTTGTCCGCTTCCTCAGACCCCAAGACTTGCGCAGAAAGAGAGGCAGCATGATTGCGCATAGTGCCGTACAGCCCGTTCTGATTGTCGAGGATAGCGACGATGATTTTGAAGCAACTTCAAGGGCCTTCCTGCGGACAGGCAGTGTGAAACATCCGATACTGCGCTGTTCTTCCGGTCGCGAAGCACTCGATTTTCTGAAATATGGGGCCGTGGGCGAGGAGGACGATCTGGAGATCCTGCCGGGGCTGATCCTGCTGGATCTCAACATGCCAGGCATGGATGGTCGGGAGATTTTGCAAATCATCAAGTCTGACGAAGATCTCAAGTCCATTCCGGTGGTCGTGCTGACAACGTCGAACAATTATCTGGATGTCAGGGATTGTTACGAGAAGGGAGCAAACTCCTATGTCACAAAGCCGATCGAATTGGAGGGCTTTGTCAACACAATAGCGAGCATCAAGAAATTCTGGCTGGAGGTTTCGGCGCTCCCGAGGGTGGACAAAAATGACTAATCGACTCAACGTGATGATTGTCGATGATAGCGAAGACGATCGCGACTTATATAAGCGTCTATTGACGAAGCAGGGTGGGGACACGCGCTATCGCTATTTTGAAGTTGCCTCTGCCAGAGAGGCAATTGCCCAATGCCAGTCTGTTAGTGTCGACTGTATCTTGCTCGACTTCAGTCTGCCCGGACGGAATGGTCTGGAACTGTTGGAAGAGTTGCAGGTCCACGAGAGTCATCTGCCAGTGGTGATGTTGACCGGACAAGGCAATGAGAAAATCGCAGCGGACTCCATCAAGGGGGGCGCTCAGGAGTATCTTTCGAAAAACGATCTGACCGGTTCAGCGCTGCAGCGGGTGATTCTCAATACGGTCGAGCGGGTCGCGTTGTTGCGAAAAATCGATGATCATCAAGCCGATCTTGCAACCTTCGCCAACGTGCTGGCGCATGATTTGAAAGCTCCGATCAATGTCATTCGCGGGATGAATGAGTTGATTCAGGAGGCAATAGAGGAAGAGTGTCACGATGAGGTGAAGGAGTTTTCTGATCGCATCGAACGGTCGGCACGACGCGCCTCGGAACTGATTGATACCTTGCGGATTTACAACAAGTCTTCCAATACGGACCGGCCTCTGCAATCGGCATGTCTGGCAGACCTGCTTCAGGATGCCCTTAACAATCTGCATTTCGACATTGAGGAAAGTCGGGCAGACATCACCCATGCACCTTTGCCAACCGTGCTCGCGGACCCGCCACAGATCGTTCAGTTGCTGCAAAATCTGATCGGCAATTCGATCAAATATTGCAAGGCAGACAAACCGCAGATCCATATTGATGCTCATCAGAAAGGCGACTTTTGGCAGATCGACATAAGGGATAACGGCATCGGCTTGGATGAGGAGGATTTGGTGTCCATCTTCAAGCCATTTCATCGGGCGCATAGCGATGATGAGTATGCCGGAACCGGCCTGGGACTGGCGACCTGTAGACGGATTCTGGATCGGCATCGGGGCAAGATCTGGTGTCAGTCAGTAAAGGGCAAAGGGTCGACTTTCTCCTTCTCGCTGCTGCAGGCAGCGCACAATGTCCTGCCGGATGTGAGTGAGACGCAGGAAATAGTTCAGTTCGAACAGAAGATTGCTTTGTCCGGATAGATAATCTGTAATATTCTGTGAAGATTAAAGTTGAGACCAAGTCGGATTTGCATTTTGTTATGCGCATTTCCGTCGTAATGAATCTCATTCTTATTTCACTGTTTTTATTATTGCGTTATTGTGGCTATAAATCATACTATTTTTCTATAATGGCAAAAATTGTACAATTTTATTCAATATTAAAGTAAGTAAGGATAATGAAAATATAAAATCAAAAGGCTTGTTTATTAGACTAAATTAAATTTTTCTCCTTGATTATGGATGCTGAAGAAAGTTTGCGTCTATAAATATTTCATGGAGCTAGGCATGACAGTTCAAACAGAAGCACGAAAGGTGTCGGAAACCACGTTAATCATGGTGGATGATAATGTTGACGAGATTTTTCTGACGCGGCGCAAGCTGCGCAAAGAGGGCATTGTCAACCGGTTTGTTTCCGAGCGGAAACCCGAGCGAATTTTCGAAGCGCTTGACGAGTTGATCGAGCTGGGGATCGAAAAGAGAACCTTCCTGATCCTGATGGATGTCAATATGCCTAAGATCAACGGTTTCGAAGCCTTGCAGAAGATCAGGGCGCACCCGGACTATGGTCAAGTGCCTGTGTTGATGTTCTCTGCTTCGGACGACCCGTCCGATATCTTCGAGTCGTTTGACGTCGGCAGCGATGGTTATATCGTCAAACCATTCACTTCAGAGGAATTCTTCGCGGCAATCAAGAATCTGCCGAAAGTAAAAACGCAATTGATGAGCTGATTTCTTGCGTCGCGTGATCAGAGGTGGCAAGGCCCATGTATCGTTTAAGACAGCTCAGGCAAAAGAAGATAACTGGCGGTCGCGTGGCGCTTGGCGTTTTCGCGATCTCCATGGCAACGACCATCGCGTCGTGTGTGTTCTTTCATCAGTGGCTTTGGACCGCCGTTGAACGTCGCTTTGCGATGCATGCTGCCAATATTGAATTGGCTGTCAAAATGAAAATGCACGCCCAGGAAACCAAACTTTGGGCGGGAGCCGGTTTGCTGCGAAGCCAGGTCCCGATGACCGGTGACGTTTGGCTGCAATTTGTTGACGGGCTTAGCCCGAGCCACCTGCAAAAAGGGGTTGAGGGTTATGGCTATGCCGGGCTGATTGGTTCGAGTGAGGCCGGACGCGCTCTGGCTGGCCAGACGTCGGGCCAATCGGTGGACCGGGAAGTGGGTGACAAGCTTGCTGAGAAAGCCGGACAGTCCGTAAACCTGTCACAAAAATTCACCACAACACGATTTGCTACATCCTTCACCGATGGTGATGCGGTTGCTGTCGGGTCTGACCTCTGGTCAAATCTGGCTTACCGCGAGGCAATGGCTCGGGCGCGCGACAGTGGCAAGCTTGCCATTGGCAATGCCGAGACCAGCAGCATGGCAGGCCGTCGGAACCGTTTCACTATGTTTGTGCCAGTTTACCAGAGGGGCACCGCAGCGGACGGATTGGCTGCGCGGCGTCAGAAGCTTCAGGGTTTTGTCTTTAGCCCGATTGATGGGCTGGATTTCTTCGATGGACTTGGCGTGGTCACCGCAGAGGGGATTGATTTCGAGGTTTTTGATCGCAGCTCTGATGGCCTGTCCCATCGGATTTATGGCAGCGATCAGGCAACCGCCGACAAGGTGGAAATGTCAGGATTGGATACCATCGTCAGACAGGTCGAGATGGGTGGCAAACAGTGGACACTGACCTTTGCTGCCACACAGGCCTTCGTGACGAGAGCTGAACGCTTCCTGCCGCTTCTGTTTGGCGTGATCGGTATGCTGATTTCACTGCTTCTTTATCTGGTCACGCGGTCGCTGGGCAATGAACAGCATCGTGCATTGATCACGGCCCGTCGCATGTCGCATCGCTTGCTGGTCGAAAAGGACCGGGCTCAAGCCTCCGCGGAGACAGAAGAGCTGTTGCGTGAAGGCTTTGAGAAGGCTTGTCGGAAGCTGCAGGCAAAGAATGAGGATCTGATGCGGTTTTCTTCGATTGTCGCCCATGATCTCAGAGCGCCGCTCAAACGGATCGAAGGGTTTGTTGAACTCTTACGAGACGATCTGGACGCCGATATGAATGAGACGGAAACGAGGGATGTCATGACGCGACTCCAAAGGTCGTCGAGTCGGATGCGGAACATGATCGATTCCTTCCAGAACTACACCAAGTATGGCAATCCGAATTTCAGTCACTTTCCAATCCGCCTCAATGTGATGGTGCAGAGTCTGCTGGACATGAAAGAAAACGAACTGAAATCCGCGCATGTGTCGTTTGATATCGATGAGCAACTCGAGATCTATGCGGACACACATATGATCGAAACAGTCTTTTCCAATCTGATCGACAATGCGGTCAAGTTTGCCGGTAGCAACAAGGCGAAGATCCGGATCTCTGCATCAGAGCTTCACAATGGAATGGTCGAAATTCTGGTGAGCGATCATGGGATCGGCATTGAACCGCGATATTACAACAAGGTGTTCGAGATGTTTGCGCGTCTTCATAACGATGATGAATATCAAGGCACAGGCATTGGGCTCGCCGTCTGCAAAAAGATTGTCGAGGATCATGGCGGGGAAATTTCGGTTGTGACCATGCCGGGCGCCAAGACCAGCATTCGTTTTACCGTCGCGTCCTACCAACCGGCGAGCAATTGCGTCAGCGAAGCGATTGCGGCCTGATTCATCCTTCATGTCCTAGAAGCATGTGATCGTATCTTGCAAAAGCGGCCCGACAGGATTTGTCTCCTGTCGGGCCGCTTTTTATGATGGGCTGCGTGAGGCCCAGTTGGAAAATAGTCCGGTGTATCAATCTGCTGGGGGGAGAGGCTGCGATAATCCTCTTTCGCCGGATTGGTGATATTGCGTTGGCCGCCAATGCCGTGCAGGAAGCTGCAGAGCTGGTCAGTCACACCAGTGAGATGGTGTTTGAGATACCTTCGATTGCCAATGATATTAGCGAGGTCGTGAGCCCCAGCGCCCCTGTGTCCATCGCCCCTGTGTCCATTGCCCCAGTGCCTCTGTGCCCATGTCGGCGAAGTCAAGCAGAAGGCTCCCCGTTTCGAATTCTCGAAAAGGGGGCTCGGCGGTTTGGCGTTAACTGGCTATGCGGCCTCGATATTCGGTCATTTCCAGAAAGTCCATCAAGGCATCTGCGTGCATGGCCTTGCTGAAGACAAATCCCTGCACTTCGCTGAAGCCTTCGCTCTCGATTGCTTTCAATCGCTTTTTGTCCTCAACCCCTTCTGCGGTGCAGTCAATGCCCAATTCACGGCTCAGACCGACAATCGCCCGGACAATGGCCAGAGAGTTGTCATCATTCCCCATGGCTTTGATAAAGGAACGGTCGACCTTGATCTTGTCGAACGGGAACATCCGCAAATAGCTCAGCGAGGAGTAGCCGGTACCAAAGTCATCAAGGGCAATACGGACTCCCAGATCATGCAGACGTTTGAGCAGCTTGATGTTGGCTGCGTTGTCGTCGAGTAGAACCGTTTCAGTGATTTCAAGCTCCAGACGCTGCGGCTCCACCTGATACTTGTTCAGCAGGTTGCTGACGGTGTCATAAAGCGTCTCGTCATTCAGCTGAATCGGCGACAAATTGACCGCTACCCGGATGTCGTCTGGCCAGTTGGCTGCTGTTTTGAGCGCTTCTTCCAATGCCCATTCTCCAAGGGTGTTGATGAAGCCATTTTCTTCTGCCAACGGAATGAACAGGGCAGGGGAAACCGCGGTGTCATCCATCGGGTTCCAGCGCATCAAGGCTTCAAAGGAGCGCACTTCGCCGGAATCTGTGTCGATGATCGGTTGATACTGCATCTGGAATTCAGACTTGTTGAAGGCTTCCAGCATGTATTTTTCCAGCGACTCTTTCGCCCGGATGTCTTCTTCCAGTTTGGTGGTGAACATCGCAAAGCACTTTCGGCCCATATTTTTGGCATGATAGAGCGCGATGTCGGCCGCCTTGTAGATGCCGTCGGTGGTTTCACAATGGTCAGGCGCAATGGCTATGCCGATGCTGGCTGCGGCAGAGACAGTTTGTCCTTCCAGAATGAAGTTCTCTTCGAGAATTGCCAGAATGGCTTCTGCCAGCGTCCTGGAGCTTGCATGAATGCCATTTGAGTGGTGGATGATGGCAAACTCATCGCCGCCCAGTCGGAAGACCAGATCGCCCGGCGAGCAAACTTTCTGCAAACGTATGGCGACCTGTTGCAGCAGTTCATCGCCTGCCTTGTGGCCGAGGGTGTCATTGATGGATTTGAAGCGGTCGAGATCCAGCACCATAACGGAAGCGGCTTCACCGTCTTTGGCCCGTCTGATGACGTTTTCCAGCGTATCTGCAAATAGGTTGCGATTGAAAAGGCCGGTTAGGGAATCGTGATGGGCCATATGCAGAACCTTCGCCTCTGCATTCAGGCGCTCCGTGATGTCCTTGTGGATCGAGACCCAGCCTTCAGAGGTTTTCTGGATGGTCACAGAAATCGCTCGACCATTGTCGAGGCGCCAGGTGTGGGCAAACGACTGGTTGGACCGCACCTTGGTGATGAGATCATGACAGGACATCTCCTCGCTGGCGCCATCGAGATTTTTCCGAATCTTTGCTCCGATCAGTTCGCAGTATTTCTGGTTTGCTTGGTCATCCGCCTGATCAAGCTCATAGAGCTCGTTGAATGACTGGTTTTTCAGAATGATCCTGAAATTCTGATCAAAAATGCACAGGCCGACAGGCATGTTGGAAAGCACCGCATCGAGGCGCTTGGCTTCGCGTTCGACAACTTTTGACAATTCAAGCCGCCGCTGGGCAACCTCCTGATAGGCTTTTGTTGCATTGGTGATGACGCCGATTTCGTCCTTTCTGTCCGGAAAGTCGGGAATGCGGGTCAAATAGTTGCCTTCCGTGAGGCGTCGCAATGTCGAACTCAGATTCAACAGCGGATTGCTGATCCGGATGGTAATCCAGCGCAGCAAGGCAATCAATGTGAGGAGCAGGAGGATGAAACTGATCACCATCATGCGCTTGGACTGGTTGATGGAATCGCGATGGGCCAAGTTGGCCTGCGCATGTTCGCGGTTGATGGTCTCAATCGACGACTCGATCTTGGCGAGGGCCCGTTTCAGCGAAGTCTTTGCGGTTTTGTCAAACCGGGAATAGGCGATTTTATACTGCCCGGAATTCAACTTGTTGAGCGCGGTCGCCGCTTCCATCAGATAGGTTTGCATGTGATTTTGAAACGCATCGTAATCGTCGCTCTCCCTGTTGGTCAGGCCCAAGCTACTCAGGGAAACTTGTTCCACAAACAGGCTGAGTTCGGTCTCCTTGATCGCAGTCTTGATCCGCGCCAACTCCCGGAAATCATTGGTTTGCAGTTGTTGTTTGGACAGGACAAAATGCTGATTGCTGAGCGCCTTGATGTCGTTCCATATCTGACGTTTTGGTACGATGGAGGTGGTTACCAGCTGCGCGATCTGTTCAGTTTTTCTCAATTCCATGAATGTGAAAACGCCGCCACAAAACACCACGGCGAGCGCAAGAGCGAATGCCAGAAAGAGCCGTGAACCAATGGAATGAATTTTCATTTTCAAACTGACGCTCCTTATGAAAGCGTGTCGTAATTCGATGTGGGCGCGCCATTTGGGGCCTATTGCAGGAAGCTGAACCGGCGCCACATTGCATAATTTTTGCGAAATTCGATGTAGGAGTCATAGACCCGTTTAAAATTCGGAGTGTTGGCAGATTGCTCTGCGGCCACTTCCAGCCAGGCATCTTCAAAGGCAACAAGCAATTCCGGCTCCCAGCGTTTGAAGATGACACCATCCATACGCAACTGGTTCATTGCCCGCCATTGGACCGCTTCACTCTTGGCGATCATGCCGCGCATGACATCACCGCAGGTGATTTCGATCATCGCCTTATGCTGATCTGGCAGGGCATCCCATCTGGTCTTGTTGATGAACAGCATGAACAGGGTGGCCTGCTGCTGCCAGCCGGGAAAATAGTAAAATTTGGCATATTTGGAAAAGCCGAGTGGTTGGTCGATTGCCGGGGCAGAATATTCGGCAGCGTCGACTTCTCCCGATTCAAACGCGGTCATCAGGTCGGTGGATGTCAGTTGCACAGTTTCGACACCCAGCTTTTGCATGACCATTGCGCCAAGCCCGAAAATCCGCATACGAAGGCCTGACAGGTCCTCAACATTGCGGATTTCCTTGGGAAACCATCCTGCTGCTTCAGGGGAAATCATGCCACAAGGCACATTGTGCACGTTGTATTTGTGAAACATCTGACGGGAGAGGTCGAGACCGCCCCCCTCATAAAGCCAGGCGAGATATTCGCTGATGCTGGGACCAAAAGGGACACTGGAGAAAAAGTTGAAGGCGCTGTCCTTGGAGGAGAACCAGCCTGCACCGGACCAGGCACCATCAATCTTGCCCTCAGACACCGCAGAGATCACTTCCTTGGCGGGCGCCAGCTCGTTGGGTTCGTGAAAGGCAACAGAAAAGGTGCCGCCTGACAGGCGATCGATCTTTTTTGACAGGCCTGTATTGACGGTTCCTGCAATTGGAATGTCGCGCGGAAAAGTGCTGGCGATGTTGATCGTGGTTCTGGTTTCTTGTGTTTCTGCTTGCGTTGTCCCCGTTGCAAGCAAGACCATCATAAGTGTGGCAGAAACAAATAGACTTCTTTCTCTTAAGCAGGTCATGCCAAAACGCCCCCAATGCGCTTCAAAATCTGACCGCGACTATGCCTGCTAAGAATGAAGAATTCGTGCTTTACTTGGATATTGATGAAAATTCTAATTGATTTGATTAAACGGAGATTAATTCACTGTGGTATAAAACTTAATTGACGTGTTTTGTATTTATATACATGGATGACTGCTTTGATTTCGGTTTCTTTGTTGGTCGTGAATTGTTGAGGTTGACAAAAGGGTGTTCTATTTTGGGCGTAACAAGCCAGCTGCAAAGCTTGGACAGGTGACGGCGTCCAGCAACGAGTAGACCGGAAGGCCCGTGGCCTGATGCAATGCCTGCTGGTAGGGCGGCAGGTTGCCGCATTCGAGCAAAAAGGCCTGAAGATCATGATGCTTGACCATCATGCCGCGTGCCTTGGCGATCAGTTCTTGTTCGATCGCAGGCCGGTCGATGGGCCCCGTCTGTTGGCTTTTGGGACGCAGAATCGCATTGGCGAATGCTTGGCATTGTTCCAGCCCCTCAATCACAACGTCATCCTTGTTAATGCCTGCGGCCAACAGGGCGGTGTCGCCGAGGGCCGTTTTGGAGGCGGTCAGAATGCCGATGCGCCCTGAAGGGTGATGCCGCTTGATCCGTGCATAGGAGCATAGAGCCGATAAAAGCACGGGGATCGTAACGGCGCGGGCAAGTTCGTCCTGTATGGTGATCAGGAAGCCACAGGTTGAGGTGAGGGCGGCTGCACCTTCGGCCTCCAACTGACGGGCTGTCTGAATGAATGCCTCAATATGGGCGTCGGATGGTTTGCCGTCTCTGACGATTTCAAGGCTTCCTGCGCCCTTAACAATCGCCAGTCGGGCCGGGAAGGGATAGGATGCCGGATTGCCTGCATCCCCCAAGGGGCGCTCGAACCGGGTATCGAGCATGAGGATTCCCAGAAAGGGCGCAGTGGTGTGGGTCGGGTCGGTCATTTCTTTGGTCTGCTTTCTGTCGCGTCAACCAATAACATAATGATGTTGGCTTGATTGTTTCAACGAAAATGCAACAGCCTGCCTGTCTGGCGGATCGGACCCCAGTCTAAAATCGCTCAGACATCGGTTTCGGAATTGATAGGAGATCTCTAGCGAGAACTACCTAGGCTCTTGGCAGGTCGTTCCGGCAAATTGCCGCAAAGCGATAGTAAGTGCGGAGTTTTGACGGAATTTTGGGCAAATCGCCACAAATTGCATCTTGGGTTTTTGTCACAAACCTGCGACTGTTCTGGTCAAGGAGCATCGGTGATGACAGAATCTGTTCTTGTTTGTGGCGCCGGCATGGTCGGCACATCCATCGCGTTGGAGTTGCAGCGCCGGGGCATGAAGGTCACGCTGCTGGATCGGCGCGAGCCGGGGCTAGAGACTTCGCACGGCAATGCGGGCATCATCACCCGAACCTCACTGGTTCCGATCAACAACCCCATGCTGTGGCAGCAATTGCCCAAATTGATGCTCAATCAATCTGCGTCGATGCGCTACAAACTTGGCTTTATGCTCAAGAATACCGGCTGGGCGATCCGCTTTTTGTTGCATGCCCGACCCTCGGCGTTTGAGCGGACAGCCAAGGCTTTGTTTGATCTGATTGAATTGTCCCGAAGTGAGCATGCCCGTCTGATCAAAGAGGCTGAGGCTCAGCATTTGGTGCAAGATGATGGCTGGTTGTTCCTCTATCGCAGCATGAAGGATTTCAACAATGCGGCCTTTCTGCGCCAAACCTATCAGCGCTTTGGCCTTGATATGCAGATGCTGGAGAAGGGTGATATCGCGGCGATGGAGCCGGGTCTGAAGCCGATTTTCGAGCAAGGGGTGTGGATCCGCGATACCCGCTCGATCCGCGACCCTTCGGCTCTGGTGCAGGCCTATGCCAAATTGTTTGTGACGCGCGACGGGACCCTTGCAAAGGCCAATCTGGCAGCCATCGAACAGAGTGCCGATCGTTGGCACGTCAAAGCGAGCGATGGAGAACACTTTTCCGCGGACAAGCTGGTGATCGCGCTGGGGCCATGGTCGAAGGACTTTTTGGCGCGCTTTGGTTTCCAAGTGCCGATGGGCTATGAGCGCGGCTATCACATGCATTATTCCGGTTCCGGGCGTGGTGAGGGGACCGACGAGGTGACAGAGCTGAGCCGTCCGATCTATGATGTCTCTGCGGGCTATGTGTTGGCACCGATGCGCGGCGGCTTGCGGCTTTGCACCGGCGTTGAGTTGGCAGACATTGATGCCGAGAAGAACTTTGCGCAACTGGAGCTGGCCGAGGCCTCGGCCAGACAGGCGGTGACGCTCGGCGAACGGCAGCTTGACGAGCCATGGATGGGATGCCGACCCACTATGCCCGATTGCCGACCGGTGATCGGGGCAGCTCCCGGTCAAAAGGACTTGTATTTTGCCTTTGGCCACCAGCATATTGGCGTCAATACCGGTCCGGGAACGGCCAGAATCCTAGCCGACCAGATAGAAGGTCGGGAGCATAAACTGCAATCCGAACCGTTTCGTCCAGAGCGGTTCATTCGTCCAAGAAAACAATAATCACCATCAATCATAACCTTCCAATAATCAGGGGAACATTTTCATGAAAGTCAAACTTCTTCTTGCTTCTGTTGCTTGCACTGCACTGATGGGGGCGTCTGCCCAAGCGGAAAAATGGGATATGGCACTGGCTTATTCGGCGACCAATTTCCATTCCGAGGCTGCTGCTGAGTTTGCCAAAGATGTGGCTGAGAAAACCGGTGGCGCGCTGGAAATTACCACCCATCCATCAGGTGCCCTGTTTGGTGGCTCCGAGATTTTCGGTGCCGTCCGCAAGGGTCTTGTGCCGATTGGCGAGCGTCTGATTTCGGCTTTGGGCAATGAGAATCCGCTCTATGAGATTGACTCGATCCCATTCCTTGCGACCTCTTTTGCTGATTCCAAAAAGCTCTACGAGGCCTCCAAACCGGCTCTGGTCGAGACTCTCGCCAAAGCACGTATCGAGTTTCTCTATTCTTGCCCATGGCCACCACAGGGTTTTTATTCCATCAAGGAAGCCAAGGTTCCTGCGGATGTGGAGGGCCTGAAGTTCCGTGCCTATAATGCCACCACCTCGAAAATTGCCGAGAGTCTGGGCATGGCTCCAACCAAAATTGAAGCGGCTGAACTGAGTCAGGCCTTTGCGACCGGTGTTGCGCAGTCGATGATTTCGTCCGGCGCCACCGGCTATGACCGCAAGCTCTGGGAGCATGTGAAATATTATTATGATGTGAAAGCATGGTTGCCGCGCAACATGGTCATCGTCAATGGCAAGGCATGGGCGCGTCTGGATGATAGCGTCAAAGCCGCGGTCAAGGAAGCGGCGGCCACTGCCGAGGCCAAATGCTGGACCAAATCCGAAGAGCTGGACAGCTGGTATATCGAACAGTTCAAGGAAAAAGGCATGATGGTTGCCCCTGCAAGCCCAGACATGATGAAGGCGTTTGAAAAAGCGGGCAGTGAGTTGAAAGCCCAGTGGCTTGAGCGGGCCGGGGAGTCCGGTGCGGCTATCCTGAAAGCCTATGAAGGCATGTAAGACAATGGATGGGAGGGCCTATTGGCTCTCCCGTTTTGCTTTGCAGTCGCCCTTGGCTTGCTGAAATCAGTCTTAATTCAGGATTTCCATCATGGCTCAGATCAGCCGGTTTCTGGACCGGATCTATCTTATCGGTGCATGGGGCGCCGGGTTGTTGCTCGTTCTGCTGTGCGGTCTGGTGCTCTATAGCATCCTTGCCAGACAGATCGGCCTGTTTGCGGGCGGTGCGTCCGACGTTGCGGGCTATGTCATGGCGACAAGCACCTTTATGGCGCTGGCCTATACCTTCCGAAGTGAGGGGCATATTCGCGTCACCCTGATGACCCAGCGCTTTTTCGGGGCCGCTCGGCGTGGCTTTGAATTGTGGGCGCATTTCGTCATTGCCTCGGTCGCCTGTTTTCTCGCCTATTACATGGTTCGTCTGATGCTGGATTCGTATGAATATGGGGAGCGTAGCGAGGGCGCGGATGCGATCCTGTTGTGGATCCCGCAGACCCCTGTGGTGATCGGCTCGATCCTGTTCGCTATTTCCACCATTCATGTCTTGATGATCGCCCTGTTCAACTATCGCGAAATCGACCCGGAACGGGTGGCTGATGGAGGGCCGCAAGAGGTATGACCGAAGCGCTTTCCATTGCCATCTTCCTGTTTGCCCTGTTTTTCCTGCTGGGAACTTCTGTCTGGGTGGGGGCGTCTCTTCTGATCACCGCCATACTGGGCATGTTTCTGTTCACCTCGGCCCCGATTGGGGACGCAATGGCGCTGACCATCTGGGGGGAGCAGTCCTCCTGGACATTGACAGCCTTGCCTTTGTTCATCTGGATGGGGGAAATTCTGTTCCGCACCAACCTGTCGGAAACCCTGTTTCGCGGCATTGCCCCCTTCATGCGGCGTCTGCCCGGTGGGCTGCTGCATGTGAATGTCGGGGCCTCGGCGATTTTTGCGGCCATTTCCGGCTCGTCGGCTGCGACCGTTGCCACCGTCGGTAAAATGGCGATCCCGGAGCTGCGCAAGCGTGGCTATCCGGAAACCCAGATCGTCGGCTCGCTGGCCGGGGCTGGCACGCTGGGTCTGTTGATCCCGCCTTCCATCTCAATGATCATTTATGGCGTGACGGTCAATGAGAGCATTGCGCGTCTGTTCATGGCGGCAATGATCCCGGGCGTGGCTCTGGCCTTGATGTTCATGGGCTATATTGCCTTTTGGGGTCTGCGCAATCCCTCGCTGGTTAAGCAAGATCCGTCGACCAGCTGGTCTGAAAAAATGGATGCTTTCCTCGGCCTGTTGCCGGTGATCGCGCTGATCCTGTCTGTGATTGGGTCGATCTATGGGGGGATCGCTACCGCAACCGAAGCCGCAGCCCTTGGGGTGTTGGGATCGCTCATTCTGGCGGCGTTTCAGCGGACCTTGTCGATAAAGACGTTCCGCGAGTCTGTGTTGGGCTCGGTGCGGACGACGACGATGATCATGTTCATTCTGATGGGGTCGGGCTTTCTGTCCCTTGCCATGGGCTTTACGGGCATCCCGAAAGCGCTGGCTGAGGGCATCGCCGCATGGCAGCCTTCGCCTCTGTCGCTGATCATCATCCTGACTTTGTTTTACATTCTGCTTGGCTGCTTCCTTGATGGCATTTCCTCCATCGTGCTGACGATGGCGGTGATCGAGCCGATGGTGCGGGCGGCGGGCTTTGATATGTTGTGGTTCGGGGTCTATTTGATGATCGTGGTCGAGATGGCCCAGATCACCCCGCCGATTGGCTTCAATCTGTTCGTGCTGCAAGGCATGACCGGGCATGATATCGGTTTCATCGCCAAGGCCTCGATCCCGAGCTTCTGCGTGATGTGCCTGTTTGTCGTGTTGCTGGTGATGTTCCCTGATCTGGCGCTCTGGCTGCCAGAGATTTTGAAATAGGAGGGCACTATGGCAGGGACCATTCTGGTCGCGATTGATCTGGAGCATCGTGATTGCGCCATCAAGGCGCTCAAGGAAGGCGACGAGATGGCCCGCCTGAAGGGGGCCGAGCTGCATGTCTGCTTCGTGCTGGCTTATGGCTTTCACACCTATGTCCAGCCCTATTTGATGGAAGAAGTGATCAAGGACACGATCAAGCATGTCAAAGAGGATCTGAAATATTTGGTCAAAGAAGCCGGGCTTGATAGCGATACAGTCGTTCAGCATGTGCTCAAGGGTGGAGTGCATCAACAGATCCTGTTGCTGGCTGAGAAGCTGAAATGCGCCTATCTGGTGCTCAATGCCTCAAAGCCCGATGCGTTGGCTGGGGTAACCGGACCTGTGACGGCGCAGATTTGTCGCTATGCCCCCTGCAGCCTGCTGATCATCCGCTAGTCTGTCGCACCGCTTCTTGCGATCCAAACAAAAAGGCGCCCCGAATGCTCGGAGCGCCTTTTCTCTTGCTTGTCGTTTGCTGATTTCGACTTATTCTGCAGGGACAGCAGCTTCGTTGATCGGACGCTTCAAGGCAATCAGAAGGGCCGTGGTGATCAGTGTGCCGATGACGATCGAGAGGATATACATGGGCAGGTTGCTGACCGCATTCGGGATCGCCAGAACGAAGGCTCCGCCGTGTGGTGCACGCAGGCCTGCGGCAAAGAACATCGACAGGGCGCCGGTGACCGCAGAGCCGATCATGATGGATGGGATCACCCGCAGTGGATCTTTTGCAGCGTAAGGAATAGCGCCTTCAGTGATGAAGGAGAGGCCAAGGACGGCTGCGGCTTTGCCAGCTTCACGCTCATCGTCGGTGAAGCGGTTTTTGGCAACAACGGTGGCCAGAGCCAAACCCAGAGGAGGGGTCATGCCAGCGGCCATGACGGCAGCCATTGGGGCAAAGGTGTCGCTGGTCAGCAGGCCAACCGAGAAGGCATAGGCGGCTTTGTTGACCGGGCCACCCATATCGAAGGCCATCATGGCACCAAGGACAAGACCGAGCAGCACTGCGTTGGTCTGACCCATGCTCTGCAGCATGGCGGTCAGGCTTTCGTTGATGTAACGAACCGGTTCGCCGATGACATAGACCATCAGAAGGCCGACAATCGCGGTGGAGAGCAATGGCAGAATGAGGATTGGCATCAGGCCTTCAAGGGATGATGGCAGCTTGATATTGTCTTTGAGCCAAAGGGCCACATAACCGGCAAGGAAACCGGCCAGAATGCCGCCAAGGAAGCCTGCGCCAAGATTGACGGCCAGCAGGCCACCGATCAGGCCGGGGGTGAGGCCGGGACGGTCGGCGATGGAATAGGCCATGAAGCCAGCCAGAACCGGAACCATCAATTTGAAGGCAGCGCCGCCACCAATGGCCATCAGAGCGGCAGCAAGGGTGCCTTCTTCTTTAAAGGCTTCGATGCCGAAGACGAAGGACAGGGCGATCAGCAGACCACCGGCCACCACGACGGGCAGCATGTAGGACACGCCGGTCAGAAGATGCTTGTAAGGGCCGCTGCGTTTGGCCTGAAGGGCGGCCTTGGCTTCGGCGACAGACTGCATGGAGCCTTCGCTGCCGGCTGCAGCAGGGGCTGCGGTTTCGGCTTCTGCAAAGGCTGCCTTGATGACGGCGCTTGCATCCTTGACCGAGGCGCCGACCGAGGTGCGATAAATCGGCTTGCCTGCAAAACGGCTTTCGTCGACATGGGTGTCGGCAGAGATGATCACCAGATCAGCGGCCGCGATGTCTTCGGCGGTCAGCTGGTCTTTGGCGCCAACGGAGCCTTGCGTCTCGACTTTGATGTCATAGCCTTCAGCGGCGCCCTTTTTCTTGAGGGCGTCAGCGGCCATGAAGGTGTGGGCGATGCCCGTTGGGCATGACGTCACAGCGACAATGCGCTTTTTGGATGATTCTGACGTAGACACGGCTTCCTCCTGCTTCGAATCACGCGTGTTTGGGGCCGGAAATCCGGCAATTTTCAGTGCGTCCGAGAGGATGTCTTCGGTCTTCCGGATCGCGGCACTGGTTGTCGTAATGGTGGTCTTCAGGCCCTCAAAGCGGGTCTGATCAATGCTCTGGTCGATGGCGAGGATGGCGAGATCCGCGCTGTCGATCTGGTCCTGTGAGAGCGGGGTGGTGACCCCGTTCGGGCCCTGACATTCGATGCTGATGGAATGGCCTGCATCCTCTGCGACTATGCGCAGGGCTTCTGATGCCATTCTTGTGTGTGGCTCGCTATCGCGATTGGCCGTTACACCGACAATCTTTGCCATTGTCGTTTGTCTCCTCTCAAAAATCCAAAGGCTCAATGGTCACTTGCGTGGCAAAGGCCTCGATTGTGTCACGCGGGGGCAGATGCGGCCCGATTTCGCCGAGCGCTCCCAGAGAAAATCCTGTTGCCAGACGGCCAAGGTCCGCGAGGGAAAAGCCCTTGCTCCGGGCATCAATGATGCCGGATACCATGGCATCGCCTGCTCCGACCGTGCTTTTGACGTTGGCCTTTGGCGGCTGGGCCAGCAGCACTTCATCCTTGTTGATGAAGATGGCGCCTTGCTCGCCCATGGAGACGGCGATCAGTTCAACCTTGCCTGCGGTTGCTTCGCGGGCCGCTGCCACCACCTCTTGAGGGGAGGAAAGCGGGCGACCAACCAGTTCGGCCAATTCGCTGATATTGGGCTTGATGATGTCGGGTCCGGCTTCCAAAGCCGCCGCGAAGGACGGGCCGCTGGCGTCAAGCGCGACTTTTTTGCCCTTGGCTTTGAGGTGTTCGGTCAGGTCGCGATAGATGGTGGCGGGCAGGTCGGCAGGCAGACTGCCAGCCAGCACAAAGGTCTCGACACCTGCCGCACACAAAGCCTCAATTTGGGCTTCAAGCTCGGCGAGGGCTGCTTGACTGTTGGCAAGGCCCGGCGCGTTGATGTCGGTGATTTCGAGTTTCACCCCGTCGACGATCTTCATATTGACGCGGGTCAGACCAGGCAGGCGGACAAAGTGATCGGCGATGGCCTGACGGGCAAAGAGCTGCTCGAAAATGCCCGCATTGTCAGCGCCCAAAATGCCCGTGGCAGCGATTTCGTGGCCCATATGGGAGAGGAAGCTCGCCACATTAACGCCCTTGCCGCCCGCATCGAGCTGCTGTTCGGCAATGCGGTTGACGTCGCCTGCGGCGAAGTTTGGGATTTGGACCGTCTGATCAATCGCCGGATTGAGGGTGACGGTTGCGATGGTTGGATGCTTGCTCATGATTTGATCCTCCCGCTTTCCTCAGCCAAGCTTACGGACATCGGCGGCGCTGTGGCAGCCTAGGGCCTGATAGGCAATCGATTGGGCTTCTGCCATCGAGCGGGAGCGAATGCGGGCCTTGACCGCAGCAATCGCAGGGATGCTGACGCTTAGTTCCTTGACGCCGAGGCCAGTGAGGATGTCGGCGCCGAGCGGATCGCCCGCAATGCCGCCACAAGCACCCACCCAGATGCCGGCGGCATCTGCGGCTTCGACGGTTTTGCGGATCAGGCGCAGAACAGCCGGGTCGAGCCCGTCGGCCATTTTCGCCAATTGCGGATGCATCCGGTCCATGGCCAAGGCATATTGGGTCAGATCGTTGGTGCCGATGGAGAAGAAGTCGACCTCACGGGCCAGTTCTTCTGCCATCATCACGGCAGATGGGATTTCGATCATCATGCCGATTTCGATTGGCTCGGCCCCTACCTCGATGCGGACCTCTTCGGTGATCCGTTTGGCAGCCCGTAACTCGTCAATCGTCGCGATCATTGGATACATCAGACGCAGCGGGCCGTGAGCCGAAGCTCGGAAAATGGCACGCAATTGGCGGCGGAACAGCTCTTCCTGCAAGAGGCACAGGCGGATGCCGCGCACGCCGAGGAAGGGGTTCATTTCTTCGGGCATGCGCAGATAAGGCACATCCTTATCGCCACCAATATCCAGTGTGCGGACAATTATTGGCAGCCCATCCATGGCTTTGAGCATGGCGCAGAGGGCTTCATATTGCTCGTCTTCGTTCGGCTCTGACGCCCGCTGGAGGAACTGGAATTCGGTGCGCAGCAGGCCAACGCCTTCGCCGCCCGCTTCGATGGCGGCAGAGGCCTCGTCGACGCTGCCGATATTGGCAACCACTTCCACCCGGCTGCCATCTTGCATGATGGCTGGCTGGTAGCAGGCCAGCCGTTCGGCTTCGATCTGGGCGGCATGAAGGTGTTGGGCCTCTGCAGCGGCCTTGTGATCCGCATCAGTTGGTGCGGCAACGAGCAGTCCCGAAGAGCCATCGAGAATGATGTCGTTGCCATCCTGAAGGGACAGGCAGTCCTTGCCAGCGCCAACCACGGCGGGAATGTCCATGGAACGCGCAATGATGGCAGTGTGGGAGGTTGGACCGCCCGAGGCCGTGCAGAGGCCAAGAACGAGTTTGGTGTCAAGACCTGCCGTGTCAGACGGGGTCAGGTCGTCGGCGATGAGGATGACCGGGCTGTCTGGCAGATCCGGATCGTCTTCCACCTTGTCGGCCAGCAGCTTGAGGAGGCGACGGCCCACATCGCGCAGATCGAGCGCGCGGGCGGCGAGGATTTCCTCTTTCATAGCAGCCAGCGAAGCGGCATGTTCTTGATAAATCTGCTGCCAGGACCAACCGGCACTGTGGCCCATGTCGATCAGCTTGCGCACTTCGGCGATCATTTCCGGATCGTCGAGAAATTCGGTCTGGGCCTTGAAGATGGCGGCTTTGCCAGCGCCGGATTTGTTGAGCATGTCGGTATAGAGCTCGGACAGTTCGGTGCGAGCCGCTGTCAGCGCAGCATCAAGGCGAGCCTGCTCGGAACCACTGTCATTGGCCGCTTTCTCCTCGACAACAATGCGCCCACGCTGAAAATGCTTCAGCGGGCCGATTGCAATGCCGGGGGAGGCGGAAATGCCAGCAATCACCGTGCCTTGATACTGCGCGACAGGGTGGGGACCCATAGAAGCGGGGGAGGCTTCGCTTGCGGCTTCTTCTTCGTCTTCAAGTCCATTTTCAAAGGCGGTCTGGATGGCGGCCAGCGCCTTGATGGCATCAGGCCCTTCGGCGCTGACACGGATGGTTGAGCCGTGATCAATGCCGAGCTTTAAAAGGCCGATCAGGCTTTTCGCGTCGCCAGCCTTCATGCCGTTGCGGACGCGGATATTGGCGTCAAAGCTTTTGGCAAGGTCGATCAGGGCCGTGGCCGGACGGGCATGCAGGCCGTGCGGGCTGGTGATGGTATAGTCAAAGCCTTCGTCGAAATCTTCTGGCCTTTCGGTCGGCTCATCGGCTTTGACGACGTTGCCTCCAGATAGGCGCATGGCGATTTCGCTTGCATCCTTGGTCTGGGCAAGGCGGGCTGCTTCTTCGGGGTCACCAAGCACATCGGTCAAATTGGAGAGGACGGTCAGATGTTCGTCGCTTTTGGCGGCAATGCCGACCACCAGATGGGCCAAGCCGCCGTCATTCCATTCAACGCCTTCGGGCAGCTGGAGCACGGCGACGCCGGTCTCAAGGATCAGCTCGCGGTCTTTGGGAATGCCGTGGGGGATGGCAATGCCATTGCCAAGGAAGGTGTTGGCGACCTCTTCACGGGCCATCATGCTCTCGATATAGCCCGGCTCGATATTGCCCGACTTGACCAGCAATGCACCAACCTTGGCGATGGCTTCGGCTTTGGTTGCGGCCGTGGCGCCGATCTCGATTGCTGATTCCTTGAACTGCATGCTGTCCTCCGATTGTTCCCGTAAGAGCGCCTTACTGGCTGCTGTCCTCTTCGCTGCCACTTTCCTTGCAAGATCTGTTTTGCAGGTCTGCAGGCTGGCGGGATAATAAATCTACTTATATGATTTATTAGGCAATTGATATTTGATTCTGATCAAAATTTCATCGATACAACGGAAAAAGAAGTCGGTTTGTCATGAAAACTCCATAAGTCGCGTCCATGAAAGCGGTTTTTACGGAGGATTAAATCCATAAAAAGTGTTAATTGTTGTGCGTAGAAGCGCAGATGCTAGGGGGATTTTCGCCGCAGGATGAGAAATATGCCTCGAATGAGTGCGCTTTGCGTCAGCTGGTTTGAGAATCTATCCGGAGAATGTCGGTCAATAAGTCTTCTTAATTTAATTATTTGATCTGTTTCATGGATTATGGAAAAATCCAGACCTATCATGCCCCGGCTTGTCGTCTTTCAGCACGGACGGGGCATTTGGGGGGACTTGTTCAAGTCGCTGGAATCATATCCAAAAGCCTGTCGAGACGGCATCGCACATGCTTTGTTCGATCGACGGTGCGTTCAGAGACTTGAGACGTTGCAATGAAAAAGACACGGCCCACTGGCATCTGTTTGATGTCGTCACAGGTTGAGGCCGGGAGGAATGGTCAAATTGGTATCCCGTTCAGGCCGAACCCGCGGCTCCGCAGGGGGCTTCAACCAGCGCAAGGTCAGGGCCTATAATGAACGGCTCGTGCTGTCGCTGATCAAACGCCATGGGGCCTTGGCAAAATCCGAAATTACCAAACGCTCCGGTCTTTCGGCGCAGGCGGTGTCGGTGATCATTCGCGAGCTGGAAAAGGACGGCCTGTTGCTTAAGGGTGACCCTGTGCGTGGGCGCGTCGGGCAACCTTCGGTGCCGATGGCGCTCAATCCGGAAGGGGCCTATTCCTTTGGTTTGAAGGTGGGGCGACGCAGTGCCGATTTGGTGCTGATAGATTTTGTCGGCTCCACTGTTCGGGCAATCCAGATCACCTATAGCTATCCGATGCCGGACATGGTGCTGGCCTTTGCTGTGCAGGGGATCAAGGATCTGGTACAGGCGATCGTGGAAGAGGGGCGCGACAAGATTGCCGGGATCGGCATTGCGATGCCCTTCCATCTGTGGGACTGGGAAGAGAAAATTGGCGCACCGGAAGGCACGATGGCGGTCTGGAAGGATTTTGATTTCGCCGAGCAGCTTGAGGAGCGCGCCGGATATCCAACTTTCACGCAGAATGACGGGACGGCGGCGTGCGGCGCGGAGATTTCCTTCGGACGCGGCATCGAGTTCAGTGACTTTCTCTATATCTTTGTCGGCACCTTTGTTGGTGGTGGCATAGCGCTCAACAATTCGATCTATTCCGGTCGCACCCGCAATGCCGGGGCGTTGGCCTCTCTGCCACTGCCAGAACCTGGAGCAGAAGAGGCACAGCTGATCGATTATGCCTCGCTCTATTTCCTTGAGGCAATCCTCAAGGAGCGGGGGCTGGATCCGACCCTGTTGCAGCAAAGCTCATTTGACTGGACAGAGTTGGGTGATGTGCTGGAAGAGTGGCTCGACAAGGCTGCCCATTATCTGGCGTTGGCCATTGCCAATGCGACCGCGATCCTTGATATCGAGGTGGTGATCATCGACGGCACGATGCCGGCCAACATCCGCGAGAAGCTGATCGACAAGGTGCGCTTGGCGCAGGAGCAAAAAAGCTGGAGCGGCATTGCAACACCGGTGATCCTTGAGGGCAGCCTCGGTGCACCGGCTCGGGCGTTGGGGGCGGCAAGCCTGCCGCTGCTGGTGCGCTATTTGCTCGACCAGAATATGCTGCTGACCCATATGTGAGGCTTCGGCCTGATCCGGATATGAAAAAGGCCCCCTCCAATCAAGGAGAGGGCCTTTTTCGTGCCAAATTGCGTCGCTGTTAATCCGCAGGGGCTTCCTTGAAGGGAGCGATCTTGCGGATCAGGACATAGAAGAGTGGCGTGAACAGGACCACCAGAATGGTGGCCGCGATCATGCCGCCGAGCACGCCCGTCCCAATTGCCTGACGGCCCGCAGCCCCTGCACCCGTCGAGATGACGAGTGGCAGGACGCCAAGCGAGAAGGCGAGAGACGTCATGATGATCGGGCGGAAGCGCTGCTTGGTTGCTTCCACCGCAGCGGCGAGTGCCGTGTCTCCCAGTCGTTGCCTGTCTCGGGCAAATTCGACGATCAGAATGGCGTTCTTGCCGGTGAGGCCGATGGTGGTCAACAGACCCACCTGGAAGAAGACGTCATTGGCGTGACCGCCCAGATAGGCCGCAATCAACGCACCGAGCACACCCAGCGGCATGGCCAAAATGACCGCCATCGGAATGGCCCAGCTCTCATAAAGCGCCGCAAGGGACAGGAACACCACCGCCAGAGACAAGGCATAGAGCAGTGGAGCCTGATCGCCCGACTCGCGTTCTTCGAGCGACAGCCCGTTCCAGGCAATGCGGTAGCCCGGTGGCAATTGCGCGGCAAGGCGTTCGACTTCCGCCATGGCCTCACCGGTCGAAACGTCCGGCTTTGGCGCGCCCTGTAACTGCAGAGCGGGCACACCATTGTAGCGATAGAGCCCCTGTGCCCCGAAATTCCATTTGCCATCGGAGAAGTTGTTGAATGGCACGAAACCACCGGATGCATTGCGGACACGCCAGTCTTTCAGGCTTTCCGGCGTGGCACGGGCATCGGCTTCACCCTGAATGATGACGCGCTTGATGCGGCCACGATCAAGGAAGTCGTTGACATAGCGACCTGCCCAGGCAACCGACAGCAAGTTGGATACGTCGGCAGCCGAAACCCCCATCGCCCCGGCGCGCCGCCAGTCGATGTCGATCTTGTATTGGGCGGCATCTTCCAGACCGCTGGGTCGGATCGAGCCGATCAGCGGGCTTTGGGATACCATGCCCATCAACTGGTTGCGGGCATTGGTCAATTCTTCATGGCTTTGGCCATCGCGAGCCTGCAGATAGAAGTCAAAGCCCGAGGCGTTGCCCAACTCGATAACGGCAGGGGGAACGATCGGGAAGACCATCGCCCCCTGTACCCGCATCAGGGCACCAAAGGCTTTGCCTGCTTCGGCCTGCACACTATTTTGCGGACCGGGACGCAGTGACCAGTCTTTCATCCGGACGAAGGCCATGCCGGCATTCTGGCCCGAACCACCGAACGAGAAGCCGACAACCGAGAACAGCGACTGGACATTGTCTTGCGCCAGAAAATGCTGTTCGGCTTGTTTGACCACACCCAGCGTATGTTCTGCGGTGGAGCCGGAAGGGGCTTGAATGAGGGCAAACATGATGCCCTGATCCTCGTCCGGCAAGAAGCCGGTCGGGGTTTTGTCAAACAGCCAACCCATGCCGCTGGACAGGCCCAGATAGATGATGACAAACAGCACCGGAAGACGGGCAACCCGCCCTGCTGCGCTGGCATAACCATTGGTCAGGCCGTTGAAGCCGCGGTTGAACAGGCCCGTCAGACCGCGATCCTTGGCACCATGCTTGACGGGTTTGAGGATGGTGGCGCAAAGGGCTGGCGTCAGGGTCAAGGCGACCACGACCGAGAGGAACATCGCCGAGACGATGGTGATGGAGAACTGCTTGTAGATGACGCCGGTGGAGCCGCCGAAGAAGGCCATTGGCACAAACACCGCCGAGAGCACCATCGCGATACCGATCAGGGCGCCGGAAATCTGTCCCATCGATTTGCGCGTCGCGTCGCGCGGGGATAGGCCTTCCTCTTCCATGATGCGTTCCACATTCTCCACCACGACGATGGCATCATCCACCAACAGGCCAATGGCCAGCACCATGGCCAGCATGGTCAGAACGTTGATGGAGAAACCAGCTGCGGCCAGCACGCCGAATGTGCCGAGCAGAACGACAGGTACAGCGAGGGTGGGGATGAGGGTGGCCCGTAGATTCTGCAAGAAGAGCAGCATCACCAGGAAGACAAGGCCAATGGCCTCGAACAAGGTTTTGACCACTTCCTCGATCGACAGCTCGACGAAGGGAGTGGTGTCGTATGGAATGGTGTATGTCACGCCCTCGGGGAAGAACTGGGACAGTTCTTCGATCCGTTCCTTGACCAGACGGGCGGTGGACAGGGCGTTGGCGCCGGAGGCCAGCTGAACGGCCATACCAGAGGCTGGCTGGGCATTGTAGCGAGCGATTGCACTGTAATTCTGGGCACCAATTTCGACCCGTGCAACATCACGCAGCAGCACCAGACCGCCATCTTCGTCAGCTCGTAGAACGATCTGTTCGAAATCTTCCGGGGTCTGAAGCAGAGACTGGGCCGTGATGGTGGCGTTCAATTGCTGGCCAGCAGGGGCCGGGCGCGAGCCGAACTGACCGGCGGTGATCTGGGCGTTCTGAGCGGACACCGCATTGAGAACATCCGATGGAGCCAGTTCATAGGCTCTGAGCTTGGCCGGGTCGAGCCAGATGCGCATGGCGTAAGGCGCACCAAAGACGCGCACCGAGCCAACACCTTCCAAACGGCTGATTTCGTCGACAATGTTGGAATTGAGATAGTCGGACAGGTCTGTCTGTTCCAGTTTGCCGTCTTCGGAAATCAGACCGATGACCATCAGGAAGCCGGCGGAGGATTTCTGAACGCTTACACCCTGTCGCTTTACGACATCGGGCAGCAGAGGGTCGGCCTGAGAGACCTTGTTCTGGACCTGAACCTGCGCAATGTCAGGGTCGGTGCCTGTCTCGAATGTTATGGTCAATTCGGCCTGACCGTTGGCAGACGAACTGGAGGACATATAGCGCAAGCCATCAAGGCCCGTCATCTGCTGTTCGAGAATCTGGGTCACGGTGCTTTCGACCGTCTCGGCGGAGGCGCCGGGATAGGTGGCTGACACCCGGACGGATGGCGAGGCGATCTGCGGATATTGCGATATCGGCAGAGTGAAGATGGAAAGCACGCCGATGCCCATGATCAGAAACGAGATCACCCAGGCAAAGACGGGCCGGTCAATGAAGAAACGTGCCATGTTCGGTTCCCTTATTCTGCCTTGGATTTGGCATCGGAATCAGCCTCGGGCGCCCCTTTGGGGGCTCCGGCCTGCGGTGCTGCCGGAGCCGCTCCCGCTTCCTGAGGGGCAACGGTGGCACCCGGACGGGCTTTGGCAAAGCCATCCACCATCAGGCGGTCACCTTCCACAATCCCTTCGGAAACGATCCATTGGTTGCCCTGATCCTGTACGACGGTCAACGGACGTGGCTCGATGACATTGTCCTTGTTGACGACCCAAGCCATCGGCTGGCCCCGGCGGTCGCGCATGACAGCCTTTTGCGGCACTTTCGCACCCTGTTTGACCATGCCCTGTTGCAGGCGGACGCGGACATACATGCCCGGAATCAGCAAGCGATCAGGATTGGCAAATTCCATACGCAGGGTCAGAACACCGGTCGCCTGATCGACCTGCGTGTCGGCGGCGGCCAGCTGGCCCTTCAATTCGTAGGTTGATCCATCGGCCAGAATGAGGGTGGCTTCACGGTTGTTGCTGTCTTTGTCCTTGTTGGCGCGTCTGAAGGCCAGAATTTCTGCAGCGGACTGGGTTACATCCACATGCACCGGATTGACGGTGCGGATGATGGCCATGGCAGAGGCTGACGAACTGGAAACCAGTGCGCCCTCGTTGATCTGTGAGAAGCCGATGACGCCTGCGAGCGGTGCCTTGATGACGGTGCGATCAAGGTTGATCTGGGCGCTTTTCAACTCGGCCTGAGCGGACTGAACCTGAGCTTCAGCCGATTTGCGGCTGGCAATGGTGGTCTCAAAGGCCTGCGTGCTGACCAATTTGCGTTCAAGCAGCTGGTTCTGGCGGGCCTCTTCAGCCTTGGCCAGAGCCAATTGGGCTTCGGCCTGTGCCAACTGGGCTTTTGCACGGCTGACCTGCGCTTCATAGGTGGCCGGGTCAATCTGATAGAGTGGATCGCCGACCGCCACGAGATCGTCTTCGTCAAACAGGCGCTTGGTAACAATCCCCTGCACCTGCGGGCGAACTTCGGCCTCGCGGGACGCAGAGACGCGACCCGGCAGGGTAACGGTGAGCGGAATGTCTTCAAGTTTGATGGTCTGGATGGTGACCGGAGACGGAGGCCGCTGTCCGCCGGGAGCTTGGGCCAGTGCTGGGAATGCCAAGGCCAGCATGGAGGTGGCGGAGGCGGAAAGAATCAATCGGCGTATCTGTGAGGAAAGGGCCATTGTTTGTTCTCGCATAGGGTTGTTCGGTAGACGCCGGGCCAAGCTGCTGTGGTTGGTTGGGAGCCAGACAGCAGACATTTTGTGAGGCTGTTCCCGCGGTCTATTGCATTTGTTCTTGGTTGCTTGCTTCTGCTGGATAGCGCCGAGATCATACGGCCTGTTTCCATCAGAGAGGCTGTTTCATTTGTCCGGTTTGTAGAGGGCCATGAACATTGTCACGGCGTCGTCAATGATCTTGTTAATTTGCTCGTCTGAGGGCAGGTCTGTGCCCGCCATCAATTGCGGCCAGTAAAGAAAGGCCTTGATGGATGCCATAAATTGCGTGGCGGCGTAGCCCGCATCGGCTTGTTTCAGTTTTCCGGCCTGCATCGCCTCGGCGATGAGATTGGTAAAGGGGCCTTGTCGCACCCGGTCGCGCTCAAACAGGCGGCGGCTCATTTTCGGGTTGCGAATGAATTCGGAGGTCACCACCCGGGCCAATGCCAGATGGTTGCTGTCTTCGATGAAGGGTAAATAGGCCATTGCGGTCTTGCGCAGTTGGCTTTCGATTGACGTTTCGGGATCATGTTCAGCAATTTGGAAGCATCTTGCATCGGCCAGCAGCTTGTCGATGATCGCGTCGAACAGAGCTTCCTTGCTTTCAAAGTGATTATACAGGGTGCGCTTTGAAACCGAAGCCAGCTCGGCAATGCGGTTGATCCGTGCGGCAGCAAAGCCGATTTCACCGAATTCAACCAGTGCAGCGTCGAGGATATCCTGTCTCTTTCGGTCTTTGAGCTTCAATCAGTCATTCTCCAACAGTCATTCTCCAAAGAATGTAAACACAAAGGTTTACTTTTTGGTTGGGCGATCTCTATGGGTACACCAATCAGTTTACAATTTAAAGAGCAGAAATGCGAAATTCTCAGAAATGGTGATTGCGGCCTTTCTGTTCAGCACGGCCCTTCAATCGTGACCGGAAAGTACGAAAGATGTTTGACAGGTCCGGAGCTTTTGGCGATGGTTGGCTTTGTAAACAAAATCAATCCTTTGTCCGCGTGGGAGGAACGCACGGAGAAGGGATCGGCCAACGCATCCCGAGGCAAAAGACTGCAACAAGCATTCATCCTGGGAGCGTGTTTGCCGGGCGATGCTATCAGGGGGAGAAGACGCGCATGAGCGCCAACATACGCATGCCATGGTCAACCAGAACGATGAATCTGGCCCATTATGTTGAACAGCAGGGACGCCGCCTGCCGAACAGGCCAGCCTTTGTCTGGGGGGAGACTGTCTGGGACTGGCAAGCCTTTGATGACCGGGTCAAGCGGATGGCCGGCGTACTGGCAGAAACCGCTGGTGTGCGCAAGGGCGATCGGGTGTTAATCCAGTCACAGAACTGCAATCAGTTGTTTGAATCCTTCTATGCCTGCCTGCGGTTGGGTGCCATCTGGGTGCCTGCCAATTTCCGCTGTGCGCCGGGGGACTTTGCTTGGATGGCGGAATTGTCCGGGGCCAAGGTGATGCTGTGCAACGCGGCCTATCCAGAGCATGCGGCGATTGACGCTCCAAACATCGAGACGCGATTGTCGATTGGGGCGTCGGACTTCGGGCCGGATATTGAAAGCCTGATTACGCAATATGATGGCGAGGTTCCGCCGCTTGCTGCGGTTGATCGCGATGATCTCTGCTGGCTGTTTTTCACCTCAGGGACAACGGGGAAGCCAAAAGCGGCAATGCTGACCCATGGGCAACTGGGCTTTGTGATCAACAATCATCTGGCCGATTTGGTGCCTGGGATCACCCCTGAGGATGCGTCCATTGTGGTGGCTCCCCTGACCCATGGCGCAGGGCTGCATCAAATGCTGATGGTGGCGCGCGGGGCAGCAACGATCCTGCCTGCGGCTCCCGGCTTCGATGCGGGAGAAATCTGGTCTTTGATTGAGACTTGGCGGGTCTGCACGATGTTCACCGTGCCGACGATCCTGAAAATGATGGTCGAAGCGCCCCAACTTGCGGATCATGATCAAAGCAGCTTGCGTCATATCGTTTATGCGGGCGCTCCGATGTATCGCGCCGATCAGATCACCGCTTTGGAGGCGCTGGGGCCGGTGATTGTGCAATATTTCGGTCTTGGGGAGGTGACGGGCACCATCACCCAATTGCCAACCTATGAGCATAGTGTCGGGGCTGACATGCGTGTCGGGACCTGCGGTTTTGCCCGCACGGGGATGCAGGTGGAAATTCTGGGGCCAGAAGGTGAGCCGCTGGTCGCCGGGGAGACGGGTGAAATCTGCGTACTTGGCCCGGCGGTCTTTGCTGGCTATTGGCGCAACCCTCAGGCCAATGACAAGAGTTTTCGCGATGGCTGGTTCCGAACGGGCGATCTGGGGCATATGGATGAAGCGGGCTATCTCTATATCACCGGCCGGGCGTCCGACATGTATATTTCTGGCGGCTCCAATATCTATCCGCTTGAGATTGAAGAGAAAATTCTGGAGCATCCGGCGGTCACCGAGACCGCGATCTTTGGCATGCCGGACCCGAAATGGGGCGAGATTGGCGTTGCAGTCTGCACCCTGACACCGGGTCATAGTCTGAGTGCCGAAGAGTTGGAAACCTATCTCCGCGCCCATGTGGCGAGCTATAAGATCCCCAAACAGTTCTATTTCTGGCAGGAAATCCCCAAATCCGGGGTGGGCAAGCTGGCCAAGCGTTTGATCCGGGCAGAGCTTGAGCGGCGAATCGAGGCTGGCGAGCTATGAGGTCGGTGCCGCGCTCAGTGACCCATCCGGGTTCGAAGGAAATCGAGCGTCTGCCTTTTGCCCTGTCGAGGGGGCGGGCGGTGACGCTGGCTTTGCGAGGCGGTCAGGATCTCCAGTCGGCCATCGCTGCGGCTCTGTCCGATGTTGGCCTTTATAGCGGCTGGTTGGAGCTGGAGACTGCATCGGTGGATGCTTTGGCTTATGTCATTCCGGACAAGGCACCCACGGCTGAGACCGTGGCATGGTATTCGCAAACGCACCACCTCAGGGCACCGGGTCTCATTCATCATCTGGGGTTGGTGGTAGGACAGGCGGATGGCGGTTTGTTTCTGCATGGCCATGGCTCATGGTCCGAAACTGATGGCGCGACGCGGTTCGGCCATTTGCTGTTTGCCGAGACCATGCTGGCGCAAGATGTCATAGCGTGCGGCTTTTTGCTGGATGATGCCTGTTTTGAACGATTGCCCGATGCGGAGAGCAATTTTTCCCTGTTTAAGCCCAAAAGTCTGTCGCAGCCAGCGTCGAATGAAGCTGATTTCGCGTTGTTGCGGATGTTGCCCAATGAGGATCTGGCGTTGGGGCTTGATGCGGTTTGCGCTCGGCTTGGCTGGCGGCAGGCGCGTGTCCATGGGCTTGGCAGTCTGGTCGGTGCGGATTTTGAAGATGGGCGATTGCTTGACTCATTTGCCACGGAGTTTGTCATTCGTGATGCGCTTGCTCATGGTCCCGGAATGACGGATCCCGGTCAGCACAGTGGCCCGGAGATTGTCATTGTCGGCGAAGCGGGCGGGGCAGGTCTGCGCGGACGGGTAACACGTGGGGCCAATCCGGTTCTTGTGACCGCCGAGATCCTGCTGCAACGTCTCTTGTGAGGCGGGCGTGAAATGAGAATGAAGGCAGTTCATGGTGTGCGGCGTCCATCCATTGCTTGAAGGGGGGCGTTTCCCGGTTTAGATTGCGGGCGATTGATTGGGCAGGCAAAAGTCTGGCCAGAGAATGCCGAATGAGGAGCCTCACCCATGACCCAAGCGCCCTTGATCATCACAATGGGGGACCCGTCCGGGATCGGCCCTGAAATCTCCGTCAAATCCCTTCTTGGCAAGAATGCAGACTGTGTCATCGCTGGCAGCGCTGCGGTGATCCGTGAGGCGGTCAAAGCCCTTGGTCTGCCGCTTGATGTCCATCCGATTGCACAAATCGAGGATGCCCTGTTGCAGGATGGGGTGGTTGATGTGCTGGAAACGGGGGATGCGGATATCGACTTCCCCGTTGGGCAGATTTCAGCGGCGAGCGGCAAGGCGGCGTTTGACGCAATTGTCAAAGCCATCGAACTGGCCAAGACAGGGCAGGCGTCTGGCATTGTCACCGCACCAATCCACAAGGAAGCGCTGTCGGCAGCAGGGGTTAAGTTCCCCGGCCATACGGAAATGCTGGCTGCCTTCGGTGGCTCGGACCGGGTGGCTATGATGCTGGCCAATGACGAAATCCGTACGGTTCTGGTCACCATCCATTGCTCGATGCTTGATGCCATTCGGGGCGGCGATTATGCCGCCCAGATCAACGCGATTGAATTGGCTCATGAAGGCTGCTTGGCGCTGGGCATTGAGAAACCGCGCATTGCGGTGGCGGGTCTTAATCCCCATGCCGGGGAAGGCGGGCTGTTTGGCCGTGAGGAAATCGACATCATTGCCCCGGCGATTGAAGCCATGTGTGCCAAGGGGCTGGATGTGTCCGGTCCGTGGCCGGGAGACACGGTTTATATGGCTGCGCGGCGTGGCAAGTTTGATGTGGTGGTGGCGCAATATCATGATCAGGGGCTGATTCCGGTCAAATATCTTGGCGTCGAGAAGGGGGTCAATATCACCCTTGGCCTGCCCTTCGTTCGCACGTCCCCCGACCATGGCACCGCCTTTGACATTGCCGGGCAGGGAATCGCCGATGAAAGCAGCCTGTCGCTGGCGATTGATTATGCCCGCACCCTGATTGCCACACGGACCAAAGCCGAGGAGACTGTCTGATGGGCCTTCGTTTCATTTTCATGCTGACCCGCGACGACCGGACGGTCGAGGATGCGATCGATCATCTCGCCACCGCCCTGTCGCTGGGCGTGCGCCATATTGGCTTCAAGGATATCGGACTGCCGATCCCGGCTTTGAAGGAACTCAATCAGATGATCAAGGCCAAGGGGGCGACATCCTATCTTGAGGTGGTGTCGCTGGACCGGGAGAGCGAAATCCGCTCGGCCAAGGCAGCGGTTGATATTGGCGTTGATGTGCTGCTTGGTGGCACGCGGGTGGAAGATGTGTTGCCGGTGATTGCGGGCAGCGCGATTGACTATTTCCCATTCCCCGGCCACATTACGGGCCATCCGAGCGTGCTGGAGGGCACGATTGACGAGATTGCCGAAAGCGCCCGTACGCTGGCGTCCCATGACGGCGTGCATGGGCTTGATCTGCTGGCCTATCGGGCTCAGTTGCCGGACATTCCCGCTTTGATTACGGCGGTTTGCAAGGCGGCTGGCAAGCCGGTGATTGTCGCGGGCTCGATTGCGGACAAAGACCGGATCGCAGCGGTCCACAAAACGGGAGCGGCGGGCTTTACCATCGGCACGGCGGCGCTTGACGGGGCGTATCTTGGCTCATCAGAACCGGTGGAAGCGCAACTGGCGGCGATCGTGCGCGATGTTGCTGCGCTCAATGGTCATCTGTCGCCATTCGGCAAGAAAAGCCTCGATTTGGCTTTCGGTGGCTTTTCCGATTGCTGGGCGCCGCGGGTGGCCGGACAGGTCAACAATATGCAGATCAAGCTGGCAAAGTTCCAAGGGGCCTTCACCTGGCATTTCCACGAAAAGGAAGACGAGCTGTTTCTCGTTCATCGTGGACGGCTGCTGATGCGCTTCCGGGACCGTGAAGAGATTGTCGAGGAAGGGGAATTCATCGTTGTGCCGCATGGGGTCGAGCATTGCCCGGTGGCGCTGACCGATATATGCGAGGTGGTTTTGCTGGAACCGGCCAGCACGGTCAATACCGGCACGGCTGAGGATGAGCGCCGCCGCGAGGTGCTTGAAAGCATCTAGGCCTTGCGACTGATGGCCTTTTGGTCTTTCAGAAACACACAGATCTTGTCGATCAGTTCCAAAGAAAGAGAGGACAGGATCACCCGGTCCCGATCGCTTTTGCTCGGGGTGATGTCGATGCGGGTGCTTTCGTCTGAGTGATAAAAGCCTGTCTCAGGGTTTGGGCGTCGCAGGCATAGCATCAGTTCGCGCCAGTTGGTGTCGTCAGGATGGGAGGCGTCACCAAACGAGTCAAAGACGCAATCCTTGCCCCACAGGGCAAAGGCAACAGAGCGTGGGGGTGGCAGGCTTCCGATAATGTGTAGTTCGATCTTGTGCATGCGGCGATCCTTCATTTTGCGGCTGATGATTGTATGACGCTCCTTGGGGCGTTCTGGTTCAATCGGGTGCCGGGAAGGAGGAGCGATGAAATCAGTTGCCCTTATGGGGCATTGTGTCTGGTTCCGGGGCCTTGTTGCTGATCTGATAGGCCAGAGCCACGACGATGGACTGGATTAGGCACTGGGTGGCAGCGGTCGAGCGGAAAGCGTCGATATGGGGTTCGTCAATGGCAAAGCAGACATCGCCCAAAGTGGCGATGGGGCTGATCTGGCTGTCCGTGATGACAATCAACCCGGCGCCTGCTTTCTTGGCGGCCTCCGTTGCGGCGCGGGTGTCGTTTGAATAGGGCGCGTAGCTGATGGCGACCAGCACATCGTCGCTGGCTATCCTGCCCATTTGTTCGCGATGCATGCCGCCCAACCCGTCAATCATCACCACGCTGCGTTCGAGATGATAAAGCGCATAGCGCAAGGAGACTGCAAGGCTGAAGGAGCGGCCCATCCCGGCAATGTAAATCCTACGGGCCTCTGCCAGCAGGTCAATGGCTCTTTGCAGGCTTTCGGCGGGAATGGATTCGGTTACGTTTTGAAGGGACAGAATCGTGGCATCGGCAAAGTCGGCTAGGATCTTGCGCGAGCGGTCCGCAGGGGTTGCCTCGGCCACGAAGGCTTTGGTCATTTTGGCCCGCTCGGTATAGCTCGGCGTTTCCTCCAACAGCTTGTCACGGAACAGCTGCTTCATGTCATTGAAACCGGTAAAGCCGAAGCTGTTGGCAAACCGGATCATGGTGGAGGGAGGGACTTCCGCCTTCTCGGCGATGACCGCGATGGTGTCAAAGGCGACACTATTGTGATTGTTGGTCACATAATGGGCGACCTGCTGCAGGCGCTTGCTCAGTCCGTCATAATCGGTGCGGATCTGTTCCAGCAATTCGGTTACATTTTTGGCAGCGGGCATGTCAGCATTCATCTTGGGCGGTCCTGATGGTCTGCAGAGTAAGGATTTACCCCAAGATATTGAACCGTCGAAGGGATTGCCAGAACAACTTTCGGCAATGATCTCTCTTTGGGTATGCCATCAGGAAAGAAAAAGAGGGGAGCCACGCCCCCCTCCGATGGATTGATCAGTTTCTGGTCAGGGTGCCGTCCCAGGTGGAAACGGACTTCTTGGCGTCTTCTTCGGAGAACCAGACCGAGGTGACAGACTTGGTTTCAGTGAAGAAGGCCACCCCGTCCTTGCCGAGCGCATGCAGATCGCCAAAGAAGGACTGCTTGTGACCGGAGAATGGGAAGATTGAGTAAGGCACAGGAATGCCAACATTGATCCCGACCATGCCACCATCGGTCCGGCGGGCAAATTCGCGCGAAAGGCGGCCCGAAGTGGTGTAGATGCAGGAGCCATTGGCGAAGCGGTTGGCATTCATGATGGCCAGGCCTTCTTCGAAATCCTTGACCCGTTTGATGCAGGTGACCGGGCCGAAGATTTCTTCATCGCCGATCCACATGCCCGGTTTGACATTGTCAAAGATGGTCGGGCCAACATAGAAGCCGCCTTCTGCGCCTTCAACCGCGACACCGCGACCGTCTAGCACCAGATCGGCACCTTCATCGACACCGCGCTGGATGGAGCGTTCGACAAATTCTTTCTGACCAGCGGACACAAGTGGGCCGAGCTGGGAGTCTGGCAGGTAAGCCGGGCCGACTTTGAGCTGTTTGGCTTTTTCAACCAGCATGGCGACGAATTCGTCAGCAATGGATTCCTGCACACAGATAACAGGCAGCGCCATGCAGCGCTGACCGGCGCAGCCATAGGTGGAGTTGATGATGCCAGCGACAGAGCGTTCCAGAACACAATCTTCCATCACCAGCGCGTGGTTCTTGGCTTCGGTCAGGGCCTGCACCCGTTTGCCGTGGGCGGCTGCGGTCTGGTAGATATGCATGCCGACCGAGGTGGAGCCAACAAAGGTCACACCCTTGATGACCGGATGCTTGAGCAGGGTGTCGGCTTCAACGCGTGAGCAGGTGACGATGTTGACGACGCCTTTTGGCAGGCCAGCTTCGATCAGCAGTTCCAGCATGCGCGACGCGGTCTGCGGCACCATGGAGGCGGCTTTCAACACGACAGTGTTGCCGGTGGTGATGCAGAATGGAATCATCCAACCCATCGGGATCATGGCCGGGAAGTTATAAGGTGCAATGGCTGCAAAGACGCCCAGTGGTTCGCGATAGGAGACCGTGTCATAGCCGTTGGCGACATTCATGCAGGTGTCGCCCTGCATCAGATAATGGCTGGAGCAGGCGCATTCGACCACTTCGATGGCCTTGAGCACATCACCGCGGGCTTCACCAAGGCATTTGCCATTCTCGGTGGCGAGCAGCTCGGTCAGTTCATCAAGATTCTGGTCAAGCAGTTGCTTGAAACGGAACATCAACTGGATGCGGATCGGCAGTGGCGTGTCGCGCCATGCAGGAAAGGCAGCCGATGCGGCATCAACGGCAGCATCCACCTCATCCTGCGTGCAGCAGGGAGCCTCGGCGATCAACTGACCGGTCGATGGGTTCATCACTGGCATGTATTTTTTGGTTTTCGACTCGCGCCACTCGTTGTCGACGCAAAATTTCAGGCGTTTAACTTCCATCCTAGGATCCTCCAGTCAGACAGCGACGCTGTCAAAAGCACTTTGATGCAGGGTGGGGCGTTCGGGTCTGGCCCGGGGGATGGCGTGGCAGTGGGCGCAATAGGCCGCACGGTTCATCCTTCTTAGGGGTCCCCTCCCTTTTGCAACATGCACCAGCGATAGGCGCGTCAAGGCCCGATGAAATTGAGCCAAGTCAAAAATGAAATATTTATTTCATAAATTAAATTGATCGGTGAATATATTTCATTTTGGCTTGACCCATCCTGTCTACAAGCATTTACTTATCGGGACTTTGTGTGCTTTGGCCGAAGCGATGCCCACCCTGAGAGGGACAAAATTTCCGGGGGAGATGGCTGATTGAGGAAGGCGCACCAAACTGTTGGAGCTGTCGGCGAAGGGGCTGCGCTCAGACCATTTGCAAAGGAACTGACATGAGCATCAATTCGGAACTGCCAGAGCAACTGCGCTGTCCTGCCGAACGTGAGGTGGATTGGAGCGATCTGCGGACTTTCGCCTTCGATCACCGCATGCAACTCGAAGAAATGGAAGGCTATAGTCTTGAAAAAGGCGGGCGGTTCAAGGAGCTTTGTCTGGAAGCGGCCCTGAAGGTGCAGCACGGGGCGCATGGATTTGGCATTCTGTGTGACGCGCGGATTGGCATGGATGCGCTCGACAAGGCAACGGGCTCCGGGTTGTGGATCGGTCGTCCATGCGAATGGCCGGGATCGCGGCCGTTGGAACTGGAACCGCAAGTGGGGCCCGATGGGGCTGGTCTGTCGGAATGGGCCGGGGAGCATGTGGTCAAGGTGCTCTGTTTCTGCCACCCCGATGATGATGCCGAGATGCAGGCCACACAGGAAGCCACAGTCAAACAGCTTTTTTTGTCGGCCCGCGCCAACAAGCTGGACTTCCTGCTTGAAGTGATCCCCTCCAAGGTCGGGCCGGTCGATGCGGATACCACCGCCAAGCTGATCCGTCGCTTCTATGAGATTGGTGTCTATCCCGATTGGTGGAAGCTTGAGCCGATGATTGATGCTGCAGCATGGACCAATGCGGTGAGTGCGATTGAAGAGAATGACGCCAATGTGCGCGGCATCGTGGTGCTGGGTTTGGATGCGCCGGAAGCTGACTTGGCGGCGTCTTTCGAGGTGGCTGTTGCCTTTCCGCTGGTCAAGGGCTTTGCTGTCGGTCGCTCGATCTTTGGCGACGCTGCCCGGGATTGGATGATTGGTCAAATGAGTGACCGGGAGGCCGTTCTGCAAATGGCAGCACGGTATGAGCGCCTTTGTTCCATCTGGGATCGGGCCCGTGCGCGGGTATAAATTGAACCAAGTCAAATGCTTGTCTTATTGAAACACGTCAGGGAGTAGAGACGATGTTGGAAGCCAAACTGGGGATTGCCCCAATTGCATGGTGGAATGATGATCTGGAAGAATTGTCCGATGACGTAAGCCTCGAGGAATGCCTGCGTCAGGCTTCGGATGCTGGTTTTACGGGCATGGAAACCGGTCGCCGGTTCCCGATGAATATGGAAGAGTTGGGGCCGATCCTTGATCGCTACGGCATTTCGGTCTGTGGCGGCTGGTTCTCCGGTCTGCTGCTCGATGGCGATATCGAGGTCGAAAAAGACCGCATCGCCGAACAGATGGCCTTCTTCAAGGCAGCCAATGCACCGTGCATTGTTTATGGCGAAACCGCCCGCTCGGTGCAGGGTCTGAAGGACACACCATTGGCTGAGAAGCCAAAATTGAGCGAAGCCGAGATGGAAGTCTATGGTCGGAAAATGTCCGACTTTGCCGATTGGTGCGGCAAGCAGGGCATGCCGATCTCCTATCACCATCATATGGCCGCTGCGGTGGAAACCGAGCTTGAGCTGGATCTGTTCATGAAACACAGCTCTGTGCCTTTGCTGTTTGATGCCGGTCATATGGCCTTTGCTGGCGGTGACATTTTCCGCGTGGTGGAAAATCACTTTGCCCGCATCACCCATGTCCACACCAAGGATGTGCGGATGGATGTGATCAATGGGCTTGATCGCAGCAAGGAAAGCTTCCTTGATGCGGTGGTCAAGGGGGCCTTCACTGTGCCCGGCGATGGATCTCTGGACTTTGAGGCGCTGACCAAGTTGCTGGCCGAGAAACAGTATCAAGGCTGGTTCGTGGTGGAAGCCGAGCAGGATCCGGTCGCCAATCCGCCTTATGACATGGCGGTCAAAGGCCACAAGGAATTGCTGCGCGTGATGGCTGCTGCTGGATACAAGGTCGCTCCATAAGGGGCCGAAAGGCGCAGTCAAGATCAGCCTCATGTAGACTGTCGTCACAAAAGCTTTTGGATAAAAGGCCAAGCCCCGCTGTTCTCCTGCAGCGGGGTTTTTCGTGTTTTGGCAGAAATATGGGCTAAAAATGCATCTACCAGTTTACGTCGCGTAATTGTCAGTTTACGTCGCGTAATTTGCGCCTAGCGAAAGGATGAAGCCTATGAATTTCAGGCATAGCATTCGGGAATGCAATTCACTTCTTTCCTGACAGGAAGCTGTGTTAACTCACAGTCATGTCGCATCCTAGGGAGGGGTAGACGGCAGACCCTTTGCCTGGAGTGATCCCATGTTTCTGATCTTGAGCCTTGTCCTTGCCAGCCCGTTCATGGCTGCCCTTTATTTCTATGTCGACGAGCTGGCCTATGACGCAAAAAAACGTCCAACACCCGTTCGGACCCTTCCCGCATCCCTTCTGGAACCTGCCTTGTGGTAATCGGAAGAAGCGTTCATTTGCATGAAAAGGCTCGTCCTACTGGGCGGGCCTTTTGCGTTTTATGGCTCCGTGCCAATGGCAAAAGCCTCGTCTTATAGGCCATTGAAAGGGAGATGCGAATGCTCTATTCCTCCGGGGAATAGTGCTTCTGCCTTCAGTGTCCGAAAACTCATATGGAACGCCTCAATCTCAATCAATTGCTGACCTTGCGCATCCTGCTTGAAGAGCGCAACTTGACCCGTGCGGCGGACAAACTGTTCCTGACGCAGTCGGCGATCAGCAAGCAATTGAGCCAGCTGCGCAACTATTTCAACGACCCTTTGCTGATCCGGGAAGGCAATGTCTACTGGTTGAGCGTCAAAGCAGAGAAGCTGTTGCCAAAATTGCAGCGCATTTTGACTGACATCGACTCCCTGACACAGGTCAGCGAATTCCGGCCCCATGAATGCCAGCGTCAGTTTCGGTTTGCCAGCACGGATTATGTGGCGCAATTCCACTTTCCTGCCATTGCCAAGCGGCTGACCTATGAGGCGCCCGATGTGGATGTTGTCTATGAGATGATGAAACCGGAATGGATGGGACAGTTGGGCAAGTTGCATCTGGACTTTGTCTGTCTGGCCAATCCGACATTGCCAGAGAATGTCCATTCGGTGCCGTTGGGTGGCGATCGGTCGGTCTGTCTGATGGCCGACAACCATCCGCTTTCGAGACTAGATGACCTCACACTTGAAGCGTTGCTCGATTATCCTTTTGTGTTGATCACCAGTGGTGGCGACAAGGACCGCTTCTTTGACCGCACTCTGGAAGCCAAGAAACTCACGCGGCGTGTGGCACTTGTGGTGCCGTTCTTCTCCGCAGCCTTTGAAATTGTCTCTGGTGGTGATTTTCTGCTGATCGTCTCCGAACATGTCGCGGTCAAAGCGCAGCAACGCTATGCAACAACCTATCGTTCCTTGCCGATGCCGCCCCATAACAATTGCTATCAATTGTGCTGGCATGCGATCCATCACAAGGACGAGGCCCATGGGTGGATGCGCAATCTGATTGCCGAGGAAATCGGAGCTGTGCTGTCTGTTCCTCACGCTTGAGGCGGCAAAAAGCGGTCCGGTAAGGGGAGGGCAAAGGCCGTGCACAAGGCCTGCATGTCCTGATAATCCTGAGGGCGCAGTGGATAGCCCGCATCATGCGAAGCCACCTGATAGGCCGCCGAGATGCAGTGCACCGGATGGTTTCCAATTTGTCCTTTGCCCTCTAGCGCGGAAGCGGGATAGGCTTGCCCGCCAGAGACGGGACCGTAAAGACCGTTGCCCCGATCATCGAGCGTGATGACATGGAAATCCACTCGGCGCCCCATTATGTCGCCCATGACGAAATTCCAGTCACGGGAATCTGGTGTTTCCAGCCTTTGAAATCCCTCTTCAGAGAGAAGCGCGATGAGGCGGGGCAGTGTGCGGGTTTCTACAACGATGTCGAGATCCCCATGGGGTCGGGTTTGCCGTTTGAGCAGGGCATCAATGCCCCAGCCACCATCGATCCAGAGCGTGATGTCATGGCGCTCGATAAGGTGCAAAAGGCCTATGACATCGCTGATCTGCATTGAGGGTTTGTCCCCTTCGGCGTTCGTTTTGTCACTCGATCTCGGCAATCATGGCCAGCAGCGCGGTCATTTCGTCTCTCATATAGGGATGAACGGCACAGATGGGTTGGTTTTGGAGGCTTTCAAAGGCCTGTTCCCCGGCGGCGATCACTCCGCCCATCTCCTTGATGATCAACAGGCCGGCCATGCAATCCCACGGATTGAGATCGGCCTCGAAATAACCATCCACCTGTCCGGTTGCGACCAGCGCCAGCCCCATGGCGGCCGAGCCAAAGCGGCGATATTCGATGCCTTTGCTCTCAAGGAAAGACAAGGTCTTGAGGTAGGAGTCAAAGGGTTTGCGCTTGGAGCGACCCAGAATGAGGATAGGGTCGGTCGGCGCTTCCGTTTTGGCCTTGGCCAGCGGACTGTCATTGAGAAAGGCGCCTTGTGCGGTGGCGGCACGGTAGAGGTCATCGCGCATAGGGTCATATATGACGCCTGCTTCCATGCGATCAGCTGATACGAGGCCGATGGAAATGGCCCATTGATCGATGCTGCGGATATAGTTTGCTGTGCCATCAATCGGATCGATGACCCAGGTAAAGCCGTTGCTGCCCGCTTCCAGCCCATGCTCTTCGCCCAGCAAGCCATCTTCGGGGAAGGCCTCTTTGAGTTTGGTGCGAATGAAGGTTTCGACATCGCGGTCCGCCTTGGTGACGAAATCCTGCGGCCCCTTGACTTCAATGGGGAAGCGATTTTCCTTCAGGGCCTGCAAATGGTTCAGCGCCAGTTGCCCAGCTTCTTTCGCAAGGGTTTGCAGCAGCGCATAACGCTCTTCGATCATTCGGTCGTTCCACTTGTTTTTGTTGTGCCGCGCTCGACGATGAAAACATCGACAATGTTGGTCTGCGACGGTGCGGTCGGTTGTTCAAAGCGCATGGTCAGGGTGGAGACCACCCGGCGGGCAACTTCTTCGGTATCCTGACGGATGGTGGTGAGATTGTAGCCCGCCCAATCCGCCTGCAGAATGTCATCGCAACTGATCAGCTGGATGTCTTCTGGGATGCGTTTATCTGTGTGCAGGCGGATATAGTCAAGGGTACCAAGAGCCATATAGTCGGTGACACAAAAAATGCCGTCGACCGCAACGCCACTCTCGAACAATTTGCGGGCTGCCTCATAGCCACCCTCATAATTCTGGAAGGGAGCTGTGTAGCGGCCACTGCTGTGGGTGCCGGATGCCCTGACGGCTTTCTCAAAAGTCTCCAGACGGATGGAAAGAGAGTAGGATGGCTTCTCCGAGCCTATGGCCGCGAGATGGTGGCAGCCGTGACGGATCAGAAAGTCTGCCGCCAGCGCACCGGATTTGTGGTTGTCGAGCAGAACCCGGTCCACCTTGGCGTCGATCTCAGCCTTGTTGACCAACACCATCGGCACCCCCAGAGAGACGCATTCCTGACAGATGCTTTGCGGCGGGGTATCGGAGGTGACAATGACACCGGACACATTATATTCGAGCAGCATGCCAATGACCCGGCGCGGATCTTCATGGGCCTCCGCGGGCAACAGGATTGGGCGGTAACCCTCATTGACCAAGGCACGGGCAATATGCTCGACCTGCTGGGCGCGGAAGGGATTGTCCATATTGGCGGCGACAATGCCGACCAGATCGGAGCGCTTGTTGGTCAGGCTGCGGGCCAGTTGATTGACGCGATAGCCCAATTCATCTGCCGCCTTGAGCACCCGCTCGCGGGTTGCTGGGGCGACGGATGCGCCAGGTGTGAAGGTGCGCGACACCGCCGAGCGGGACACGCCCGCCCGTTTGGCAACATCCACTGAGGTGACCGGCTTGATGCTGTCCTGTTCGTCGCTGCTATCGCTCATGGGGCCACAGTCTCTTTCGCATGTCGCCTCTGGGCCTGATACCAGACTTCTTTCCAGAGATTGGGTTGATCCAGATTGACCAAATCGGGGGCAAGGGCAAGCATGCGCTCCATCACCGCGCGGTCCGAGCCGTTGTAACATAGCATCAGCTTGGCTCCGCTGGTGTGTATATTGGTGGCTTTCTCCTCGACTTGCTCCTCGGCCATATTGACCTCGATGATCTCGGCCCCGACGCTGGCAATGGCCTCGCTAATGGTCGGGAAATCGAGCGTGCGGGCCATGATCCGGGCATCGGGCGCCAGACGTCGGACTTCATCGCTCAGAGCATGGTTGAAGCTCCAGAAGAAGCAATGGGCCATAAAATCCTTGGCCTTGATGAGATCCAGCACCTTGGCCGGGTCGGCCTGCTTGATCTCGACATAGAGATTTTTTTGACGTGCCTTGGCCAGATCGATGATCTCTTCAAAGGTCGGGATTTTGGTGCCGGTGAAACGAGGATCAAACCAACTGCCAGCATCAAGGGCTCGCAATTGCTCGGCGCTGTGGCTGGCGACAGGGCCGCGTCCATTGGTGGTGCGGTCCAGTGTCTCGTCATGAATGACGAACAGGTCTCCATCCAAGGATTGGCGTATATCGAGTTCCAGCCAGTCAAAGCCTTGCTCGAAGGTCATCAAGGCAGCGGATAGGGTATTTTCCGGGGCGAGCTTGTTGGCCCCGCGATGACAGACCACTTCAGGGCCTTTGGGCAAAGGTGTTGGGCGGGAGGGCGAGCCGGGATAGGGCACCAGCAACTCGGGCCGGTCGGTGCAGACGCCAAACACATCCATCGCCATGATGGCTTTGATGACGTCCGGTCGTTCTTCATGCCAGAGAATGATTGGAAGCTGCGTGTCTTTGGCTCGCTGCATCAGATCAGGGGTCAGCAATTGGTCTGGTCGGTCGGAGGCGCGTTCCCAGCAGGGATGAATGGCATCCGCTCTGGCATTGGCCGCCTGTTCGAACGGATCGTCGCCGATGCGCACCAGTACCGACAGGGGATAAGGACAATCAAGAGCGGCGAGTTGTGCGACATGGGTGGGATCAAAAGAGCCGAGCGCCGCATAGGCAAAGCCACTTTGCTGCAACAGAGCCAAAGCCGCCGGGCCTGCACCATCTGCCTTGATCTCGATATAGAGACCTGCTTCGAGCAGGATCGCCAGGGTGATCACCTCATCAAAGGTGGGGACATGTACTCCCTCCAGTGCTTCCAATTGGGCGATGGTCAACTCGGAGAGCTTTGCCGAGACCCCAAAGACACGGGACAGGTCATCATCATGGCTGACGACACATGTGCCGTCGGCTGTCAGGCGCACATCCAACTCCCACATATCGGCCCCGAGTTTGCTGGCAAGCACGAAGCCATCCAAGCTGTTCTCGGTGGCGTGGTGGCACGCGCCGCGATGGCCGATGATGGCCGGTCCATCGAAACGGCTATTTGGCCAGCCTAGGGCAGCGATTTTTTTGGCAAATGTCATTACAATCGGGTTCCGTTCTGGTCAAAGACCAGCATTTTGCTGCAATCGATCGGCCATGTGACCGCGTCACCAAGCCTTACATCGTCGCGGACATGCTGAATAGAGCGGATAATGGCGCCATTTGAAAGCGTGATGTCATAAAGATTTTCCCGGCCCTGTGTTTCCACAAAACTGATGGTGCCAGACACATCCGTCCCATCTTTGTTGCCGACCAGCTCTGGCCGGACCCCAAGGCGGATCGGCTGATGTCCATTGAGGTCGGACAGATGCTCCGGCAGAGGCAGGCGGATGTCGGTGTCGGCCAGTTGGCAATGGCCATCGACCGCTTGGCCTTCCAAAAAGGCAATCGGTGGGTTGCCAAGGAATCCAGCGACAAAATCCGTGTCCGGGTTGTTATACATGTCGTTGGGAGTGGCAATCTGGAGGATTTTGCCATCATTCATGATGGCGATACGGTCGCACATGGACATGGCTTCGACCTGATCATGGGTCACCAGAATGGCTGAAATGCCGGTCTCCAACTGAATGCGGCGGATTTCCGAGCGCATTTCAAGGCGCAGCTTGGCGTCAAGGTTGGCAAGGGGCTCGTCGAGCAACAGGACGTCGGGCTTGCGGATGAGGGCGCGGGCCAGAGCCACACGCTGCTGCTGGCCACCGGACAATTGGGCCGGTTTGCGCTCCAGCAATTCGCTGATATGAACGAGCGCTGCAATGGCCTCAACCTCGCGCTTGATGGTTGCCTTGTCATCTTTGCGCACGGTCAGCGGGAAGGCGATGTTGTCAAACACATTCATATGCGGATAAAGGGCATAATTCTGGAAGACCACGCCGACATTGCGGGCCTGCGCCGTGCTGTGGGTGACATCCTTGTCGCCGAACAGGATGCGGCCGCCATTGACCTGATGAATGCCGCAAATGGCGAACAGAGTGGTGGACTTTCCGCAGCCGGATGGACCAAGCAGGGCAATCATTTCGCCGCTTTTGATCTCAAGATCCATTTCGTCGATGACGGTGACGTCGCCAAAGCGTTTGGAGAATTTGTCGAGAAGGATACGCATCAGCCTTTTGTGCCTCCACCGTAGATATTCATCAGTTTGTTCTGGAAGATGAGATAGAGAATGATGACCGGGATGACATAGAAGAGCCCGATCGATTTGAAGAGATTGAAGTCGAATTTCTGGTCATCGGCAATCAATGAGGCCAGATAGACAGACAGGACCTGCACATTGGCGCTGGGGGCGAAAATCTGTGGCAGGATATATTCGCTCCAGCCATCAAGGAAGGCAAAGACCCCAAGGGCAATCAAGCCGGGCTGAATTTGCGGCAGCACCAAGCGCCGCCAGACGGTGAAGCGATGGGCGCCATCCTGAACCCCCGCCATTTCGATTTCCCATGGCACGGTGTCGTAGAAACCCTTCATCACCCAGATACCAAAGGGCAGCATCAGGGCCGATTTGATCAGGATGACCCCGATCAGGGTGTTATAGAGACCGACCATTTGCAGCACGATGAAGAGGGCGATCACCAAGGTGATGGTGGGAAAGGCGTGGAGCGTCAGAACGCCTGCCAGAAAGAAGGCGCGAAAGGGCATGTTAAGCCGGGAGAGCGCATAACCCGCGGTCAGGGACACGCTGAGAATGATCGCCGTGTTGGTCGAGGCAAAGATCAGGGTGTTGCGCGTGGCCACCCAGATATTGGTGGTGCCGGTGTCGGTCTCCCACAGGAAGCGCCAATGCTCCAGCGTGAATTCGGACGGGATCAGCGACCCCGGTTCGGTGTTGGAGATCGTGTCTATGAAGAGATAGACATACATGATCAGGATAGGTGAGGAGAAGAGGGCGAGGATCAACAGGACCGGCCAGCTCTGGTAATTGCGTGTGGTTTGATGGGACATGATGCCAGCTCCCTAATTTTCAATGCGCGGTTTGCTGACGAGATCGTCAAACTTGAACAGCCGCAGATAGAGGAGCGACAGGCTGATGCCCACCGTGACCAGCACCAAGGCCATCGCCGCGCCATAGCCATATTGCAGATTGCCCGCATAATTGTTGAGCGCCACGAAATAGGCCTCCAAGGCCCAAGGGGTGGTTGAACCGCCCGGGCCGCCTTCAGTCGACAGCAGGATATAGTCGAACGAGGTCAGCAAAGAGAGGGTCTGGTAGGAGGTGATGAAGAGGATTGGCCAGCGCAATTGTGGCAGGATGATCCGGCGGATTTGCTGCCAGCGGGAAGCCCCATCCACTTCGCTGGCATAGAGCATGGTGGTGGGAATGGCCTTGATTGCCGAGGAAAACAGGATCATGCCCAGAGAAGCGCCAACAAATCCGTTGATCAGAATGACCACGGTCCATGCACTGGAGATCGAGCCAAGCATGAAGTTGAAAGCGGGAGCGCCGAACCAGCCTGTAATGGTAGAGATGAAACCGCCATCCCATGTAAACCACTTCCAGAGCAACACATAGAGAACCGGCGGCGAAATGCGCGGCAACAGCCAAACAGCGCGGAAAAACCCGGCCTGTCCGGCGGGCAAGTAGAAGGTGGTGATGGCAAGGAACAACCCGAAACCGACATTGAAGCAAAGGGTCAAGGAGACATAGATCAACGTGTTGAAAGCAACGGTCCATGTGCCGGGCTTTTGCAGCAAGGTGGTGAAATTGTCGCTCGTCCAGCTCCATCCGGTATAGCTGTGGGCGATAATGGCCTTCTTCTGGCTGTCGCTGGCCTCAATGCCGATTTCATCCAGAGCGGCAAGAAGGTCGCCTTCCTTGTCAAAGCGGATATTGAGGATCGAGCGGGAAAAGGGTTCCGTCGCCTGTTTCAGGGCACGGATGCTGCGTGGCCGGGATTTCAGCTTCTTCAGGGCGCGTTCCATCTGGCGTCGCGACTGAAACCGCTTGCCCTTCAGTTCCTTTTCAATTTCCCTGAGGAAAGCGGCTTTCAATTTCTCGCTCTTGGCTTTTTCCAGCGCGGCGGCATCGACTTGATAGGAGGTACTGCCAAGCGCCTCAAGCAAGGGCGGGTCAAAACGATCGTCCTCTTTCATTGCCTTCAGCGTGGTGGGCGAGAGCAGATAGTCGCCACCGCTGATGCCCGTAGCGGTGGACATGTTGGTGAAGGCGAAAACGGCGGTCAAGATCACCGGCAGAAGGAAAAAGGTCAGGACCATGATCAGGGCTGGCGTCATGAAGCCAAGCCCTAGGAGGCTGGTGCGGGCGCGCATGTCTCGTGCTTCCTTGGTGCGACAGAAGTGTTGCGTCAAAGCGAGAAGGGGACGCCGGGCACGACTTGATGCACCCGACGCCTCTGGAGAGGCAGTGCTGCCTTATTTAATGATCACGGCATCGGCCATGGAAGACTTGATGTCGGCTTCCACACCGGCGACCGCATCCGCAACCGATTTCTGACCGGTCCAAGCGGCCTCAAGGCCCTTGAACATGATCTGCCAGTAGGCACCGAAATCGGTGTTGTTTGGCATGGCGCTGGCATGGCCGAGCAGGCGGTCGGTGGCCTCAGACGCCCAACGGTCATTGGCATAGAGCGCAATGCTGGACTGTTCGCGGCCAATGCCCAGATGGGCTGACTTGATTGCATGCAGCGTGTTGAGGCGTGGCTCGGACGCGATGGAGACGAGCTGGGCTGCGATTTCTGCCACTTCATCATCACCGGTGCTGGAGATCAGATAGGTCAGCGGATGGGTGATGGTGTTGGCGTGGCCCTTGTCATTGCCAGTCGGGATCAGGGAGAACTGGATGTTGCCGAAGAAATCATCAAGGCCTTCCTTGCCGGTGTAACGGGCATAGTGCCATGTGCCACCGTGCCATGTGCCGGCCTTGCCGTTGGCGACTTCGTTGTACCATTGGCCCCAGTCGCCGCCCAGATGGGTGGAAGAGGTGACGCCCATTTTCACCGCATCGGCAAAGAACTGGAACATGTCGGTCATGGCCTGCTTGTCAAAGATCAGCTTGCCGCTTTCCTTGTCGAGCATTTCACCGCCGAAGCTTTGATAGAATTGCCAGTAATCCGGGCCGTTGGAGACGCGAGGGGAGAAGCCCTTGCCCTTTTCAACGAGGCCCTTGTCCTGAATTTTCTTGGCGTCTTCGAGCACGTCATAGAGGGTATATTCACCCGCTTCGACTTTGGCTGGCAGGTCCTCGATCTGTTCGTCACTGTAGCCGATGGCTTTGAGATGCGGGATCCAGAAGAAGAAGGGGCGGGATTCGGCATCCTGCGGAATGCCCCAGACCTGACCATTATAGGAGGTGATTTCGAGCAGATTGTCATAGATCTGATTAAGCGGCCACGCGTCAAGATCGACATAATCCTCGATTGGGCGGATCAGGCCGGATTGGGACCATGGGGCAATGTCCGCATGAGAGGTGACAATGATGTGTGGAGCGGTTTTGGATTCAGCGGCCAGCGTGACGGCTTGCTTGAAATTGTCCCAACCGTCATTGAACAGCTTTTTCTCGACGGTGATGTTGATTTCCTCGCCGCGGATCGCAGCTTCGCGGGTCAGAATGTCGGCGGCCATTTCAATGGCGTCAGCGCGGTAGGCATCATTCTGGTTTGAACCGCCAGCCCAGACGCTGATGGTGAAATCCTTGGCGAAAGCTGCGGTGCCGGAGAGGGCAAGAGCTGTGGTAAGGGCAGCAACCTTGAGGGTCTTGGTGATCTGCATCGGGTTATTCCTCCGAGAGTGTGTTGTCACCTGTTTGAAACGATATGTTCAGAAACAATGTGCACGCGTGTGCAAATTTTTGTTGTTATGGTCTTGCACGCGTGTGCAATTATTACCCTACACAGTCTTTATGACAACCCGACTACAGTTCTATGCCAGTTTGAATAATTCGCTTGAATTCAGGCAAAAAGTGTGGGTTCGCGTTGTGGGGGATGGAGGTTGCCGTGCCAGAAGCCAAGCCCTGACCACAAAGAAACCAGAGGAGCACGCTCAATGCTCCTCTGGTTTTATCTTTTTAAGTCAGTGTGTTTGCCAGTTGCGCCTGTTTGCGGTCAGAAAATCAGGGACGGCAATGTGGTGGCAATCCATGGCATCGACCAGATCAGGAGAATGCCAACGATCTGCAGGCCGATGAAGGGCAAGACCCCCCGATAGATATCGATGGTGCGCACGTCATCTGGTGCCACGCCGCGTAAGTAGAACAGCGAAAAGCCGAAGGGTGGGGTCAGGAAGCTGGTCTGCAGGTTGATGGCAATGAGAATGCCCAGCCAAACCGGATCATGTCCCATCAGGATCAGCTGCGGGGTGACCAGAGGCAGGACGATCACGGCAATTTCGACAAAATCGAGGAAGAAGCCGAGGACAAACAGCAGAAGCATGGTGAAGAAGAGGGCTCCGGTCGGACCGCCGGGCATTTGCTTGAGGATCTCGGCCACACGCTCTTCGCCGCCAAGACCAATGAAGACCAGCGAAAAGAAGCTGGCGGCAAGGATCGTGGCAAAGATCATTGCCGTCATGGTGGTGGTCGAGGTGGCTGCTTCGCGCATCATGCCAGAACGCATGGCCCGCCGCAGGCAAATACCCGCAGCAATGATGCCGATGACCAGCAGAATGATATTGGCTGCACCCAGCGCGATGTCGGTGACGTCGAGATTGTCCCTTTGCAGACGGACCGGATGAAAGCCCGACAGAATGCCTGCCAGCAGGAAGGCCGCCGCGCCAAGAATGATCAATTTGCGGGAAATGCCATAGCGTTGGCCTGCCATCAGCAAGGCACCAACCGCCCCGACGGATGCGGCTTCGGTTGGGGTGGCTACCCCACCCAGAATGGCCCCGAGCACCGCAAAGATCAGCAGGATCGGCGGGATGATGGCTTCAAACACCGTGTTCCAGCTGGGGCGTTCGCCATTGGTGGAGACGGGAGGCATGTCGTCGGGCCGCAGATTGGCGCGAATGACGATATAGATCAGATAAAGCATGACCAGCAGCAGGCCGGGAACAAGCGCTGCCGCAAAATATTGGCCCACCGACAGGGCTTCGACGGTGAATTTGCCCTGTTCATATTGGGCCTGCTGATAGGCATTTGACATGACGTCGGACAGGATGATCAGCAGGGTCGAAGGCGGGATGATCTGCCCCAAGGTGCCCGAGGTGCAGACAATGCCTGCGGCGAGCGGTTTGTTATAGCCGGTGCGCAGCATGGTCGGCAGGGCGATCATGCCCATCGCCACCACGGTCGCGCCGACAATGCCGGTGGAAGCGGCAAGCAAGGCGCCGACCAGCACGACAGAGATGCCAAGGCCCCCGCGCATGGAGCCAAACAGGCTGCCCATGGTTTCGAGCAACCGTTCGGCGACGCGACTTTTCTCAAGGATTGCCCCCATCAGAATAAAGACAGGAATGGCGATCAGCACCTGATTGGAGAGAAGGCCAAAGGCCCGCTGCCCGAGTGCGCCGAGCAGTTTGATGTCCATCGCACCAACGGACCAGCCGAGATAGGCGAAGATGACGGCCGTGCCCGCAATGGCAAAGGCCACCGGGAAGCCGGACAGAATGGCCACAACCAGCGTGCCAAACATCAGGAGATCAAGATATTCAAGCATTCTCAATGCTCCCCTTGGTCAGCTCTCTGACATGGCGGACAAGGCAGGCCAGTGACTGCAGCATGATGAGGCAGCAAAAGGCGGGAATGAGGGATTTCATCAGGAAGACCGCCTTGATGCCGCCAACAGCAATGGGGCCTTCAAGAATGGCCCAAGAATTGGCGACCGATGGCCATGACCAATAGATCAGGGCGAGCATAGAGGGCATCAGCAAAAATAGATGGCCGAATATATTGATCGCGGCGCGGATGCGGGGGGAGAATTTGGCATAAAAAACATCAACCCGCACATGCCCATCAATCAGCAGGGTATAGCCCCCGGCCAGCATGAAGAGGGTGGCGTGCATATAAAGCACGCTTTCCTGAGCGGCGATGGAATTGACGCCAAAGACATAGCGTCCGAGAACGATGATGAACTGAACCGCCACAATCAAAACGGCCAGCCAGCGCACAAAGGCCATAACGGCGCGATTGACGGCTTCAAGGCCGGTTATGACCTTATCCATGCTGTTCCTTTCCTTCAGTCCGGCGCATGTCTGTGCGCCGGACCAAAGATAGGCATATTATAGATGGTGTAAATGCGTCGAGGACTGTCCGATCAATAGCCCATGATGGACGCACGGGCGTTCATCTGGCCATTGTCGGCAAAGGTCATGTAACCACCGACGCTATCGCGGTAGGCGACGAAGCTTTCGGTGATGCGCTTGACCAGCTCGTCGTCATCCTGACGCAGTTCGTCAATCACTTCGCCTGCTGCCTTGCCCATGGCCTTGATGACGCTTTCAGGGAACATTTTGACCTGAACGCCTTCTTTTTCGACCATGTTCTTGAGGGCTGCCGCATGTTTGGTCGTATATTCGGTCCAAACCGGATTATAGAGGCTCTCACAAGCAAGGCTGACGGCCTGTTTCAGATCGTCCGGCAGGCCTGCATAGACATCGGCATTGACGCCGCATTCTTCAGCCGAAGAAGGCTCGCCCACACCCGGCCAATAATAGTTTTTGGCCACTTGGAAGAAGCCAAGGGCGCTGTCGGTCCATGGGCCGATAAATTCACCCGCATCCAGTGCGCCGGTTTGCAGGGCCTGGAACATGGCGGGGCCAGACATGGCTTCGGCGGCCATGCCGAGTTTGGATGCCATTTCGGAAGCCAAACCCGTGGTGCGGAATTTCAGGCCCTTGAGATCATCCGGAGAGTTGATCTCGTTACGGAACCAACCACCCCATTGCGGGCCGGAGTTGCCGCAGAGGAATGGCTTGATCTTGAAGCGGCCATACATTTCGTCATAGAGCGACTGACCGCCGCCATGATAGAGCCAGCCAAATTGTTCGTCGGCACGCAGACCAAATGGCTGGGAGCCAAACAGCAGGATGCCTTTGGATTTGGAGCCCCAATAGGCAGGCACGGCATGGTAAAGCTCGGCGGTGCCTTCGCTGACCGCATCAAACACGCCGCGACCGGGAACCAGTTCGCCTGCCGCAAAGAGCTTGACCTCAATGCGACCGCCGGACAGGGCGGTGATGCGGTCTGCCAGCATCTGGGCGGCAACGCCGGGGCCGGGCAGATTCTTTGGCCATGCGGTGACCATTTTCCACTGCATTTTGCCTTGTGCGATGGCCGGCGTGGCAAGGGCGCCTGCGGCGATGCCAGCAGCGCCTGCTTTCAAAAAGGTTCTTCTTTCCATTTGATAACTCCTCTGGGAAGGTGGATGTGTGGATGGGCTTGCTTTGCCCTTATTCTTGTTATGTCTTTTGAATCGCTTTGCTTTTTAGTTGCCGAGGATGCCCGGCAATTTCAATCCATGTTCGCGGGCACAGTCAAGCGCAATATCATAGCCTGCGTCTGCATGACGCCAGACGCCGCTGGCCGGGTCGTTCCACAGCACGCGCTCCAACCGCTTGGCGGCATCTTCGGTGCCATCGGCAACAATCACCACGCCCGAATGCTGGGAGAAGCCCATGCCGACGCCGCCGCCATGATGGAGGCTGACCCATGTCGCGCCGCTGGCGGTATTGACCAAGGCATTGAGCAAGGGCCAATCGGAAACGGCGTCTGAGCCATCCTGCATGGCTTCGGTTTCGCGGTTGGGGCTGGCGACCGAGCCGCTGTCCAGATGATCGCGGCCAATGACAATCGGGGCTTTCAGCTCGCCCGAGGCGACCATTTCGTTGAATTTGAGGCCCGCACGGTGACGATCTCCCAAGCCGATCCAGCAGATGCGGGCAGGCAAGCCTTGGAAGGCGATGCGGTCGCTCGCCATATCCAGCCAATTGTGCAGATGCTTATTCTCCGGGAACAGCTCTTTCATCGCCTGATCGGTCTTGCGGATGTCTTCCGGGTCGCCGGAAAGGGCGCACCAACGGAAGGGGCCGATGCCCTTGCAGAAGAGCGGGCGGATATAGGCTGGCACGAAGCCGGGGAAGGCGAAGGCGTCTTCCAAGCCCTCTTCCAGCGCCATCTGGCGGATATTGTTGCCATAATCGACGGTGGGGACGCCATCCTTGTGGAAGGCCACCATGGCTTCGACATGAACCTTCATTGAGGCGCGGGCGGCTTTTTCGACTTCCTTGGGTGCGGTTTGGGCCTTTTCCTTCCATTCGGCGACGCTCCAACCCTGTGGCAGATAGCCATTGATTGGGTCATGGGCCGAAGTCTGATCGGTGACGATGTCGGGGCGGACGCCTCGGCGATGGATTTGTGGGAAAATATCGGCGGCATTGCCCAGCAGTCCAACAGATTTGGCCTCGCCCGCCTTGGTCCAGCGCTCGATCATCTCCAACGCTTCATCAAGGCTGTCGGTTTTCTCGTCGAGATATTTGGTGCGCAAGCGGAAGTCGATGCTGTCCGGGTTGCATTCTACCGCCAGACAGCAAGCACCTGCAAAGACCGCGGCCAGTGGCTGAGCGCCGCCCATGCCGCCAAGGCCGCCGGTGAGGATCCATTTGCCGGTCAGATCGCCGTCATAATGCTGACGACCGGCTTCGGCAAAGGTTTCGTAAGTGCCCTGAACGATGCCCTGCGTGCCGATATAGATCCACGAGCCAGCGGTCATCTGGCCATACATCATCAGGCCCTTTTTATCGAGCTCGTTGAAATGATCCCAGTTGGCCCAGTTTGGCACCAGATTGGAATTGGCGATCAGCACGCGCGGGGCATCTTTGTGGGTGCGGACCACGGCGACGGGCTTGCCGGACTGAACCAGCAGGGTTTCGTCTGCTTCCAAATCTTTCAGGGTGGCGACGATGCGGTCAAAATCCTGCCATGTGCGGGCGGCGCGGCCAATGCCGCCATAGACGACCAGTTCGTGCGGATTTTCGGCGACATCTGGATGCAGATTGTTCATCAGCATCCGCATCGGCGCTTCGGTTAGCCAGCTTTTGGCAGTGATTTCTGTGCCGGTCGGCGGGAAGATGTCACGGGAATTTTTGCGTGGATCGGTCATCATGGCCTCCATTCGATGAGCGTGCTCACAATCGTGCGCAGATGGTTGCGCAGGCGCTCGGCCTTTGCGCTGTCATAGTCCCACGGGGCGGCTTCGGTTGCGAGGTAATTAGATTGGGCGAGTTCCATCTGGATGGCATGGACACCATCCTCTGGTTGGCCGTAATAGCGTGTGGTCCAGCCGCCCTTGAAGCGGCCATTGAGAATGCTGGAATAGCCTTCGGCGGCACCGCAAATGTCGACCACGGCCTTCTCGATGCTCGGGGCGCAGGTCGTGCCAAGATTTGTGCCGATGTTGAAATCGGGCAGAATGCCTTCAAACAGGAAGGGAATGTCTGAGCGGATCGAGTGGCAATCATATAAAATGGCAAAGCCATGGATTGCCTTGACGCGGTAGATCTCGGCCTGCAATGCCGCGTGATAGGGGGCGTGGTAGGCGAGACGCCGGGCTTCGATATCTTCAGGGGTCGGCTCATTGTTCCAGATTGCAACACCGTCGAAATCGGTGGTCGGCACCAGCGTTGTGGTATTCTGGCCCGGATAGAGGCTGACCCCGCTCGGGTCGCGGTTGGCGTCGATCACATAGCGATGGATCTTGGTGCGCACACTGGTGACGTCTGGGGCGAGATCTTCATAGAGCGTGTGAATGTGCCAGTCGGTGTCGCTCAGTTTCAGGCCGTTATCGTTCAACTTGAGGGCAATGTCCGCAGGCACTTCGGTGCCGGTGTGGGGGAAGCCCAGCACCAGAGGCGATGATCCCTGCTTGATGTCGAGAAGGCTCATGGTTGAATCTCCAGATTGACGGTCTTGACCAGCGTTTCATCGGCTGCGAGCTGTGCTGCTTTCTCGATGTCGGGGGCCAGAAAACGATCCTCGTCAAGGGTTGGGATTTGCTGACGCAAGGTGGCGATGGCCTGTTGCAAGCGTGGCGCGGTTTTAAGGGGGGCACGGGCCTCGATGCCCTGCGCGGCGCAAAGAACTTCAACGCCAAGGATCACCGACAGATTGGCGGCCATCCGGTCGAGGCGGCGGGCCCCATGGGCAGCCATGCTGACATGGTCTTCCTGATTGGCCGAGGTTGGGGTGCTGTCGGTCGAGCAGGGATTGGCCAGATGCTTGTTCTCGCTCATCAGGGCGGCGGTGGTGACTTCGGCAATCATGAAGCCCGAATTGAGGCCCGGTTTCGGGGTGAGGAAAGGCGGCAAATCAAAGCTGAGGGTCGGGTCAACCATCAGGGCGACGCGCCGCTGCGCTATGGCTCCGATTTCCGAGAGGGCCAGCGCGATCTGGTCGGCGGCGAAGGCGACCGGTTCGGCATGGAAATTGCCGCCCGACAGGATGCCATCTTCGGTGACCAGCGGATTGTCAGTGACCGCATTGGCCTCGATTTCCAGTGTCCGGCCGGCAAAGCGCAACAGATCGAGAGCAGCGCCGGCGACCTGTGGCTGGCAGCGGATGCAATAGGGATCCTGCACCCGCGTATCACCTTCGCGGTGGCTTTCGCGGATTTCGCTGCCATCGAGCAGGGCACGCATTTCGCGGGCGACGTCGATTTGGCCCGGCTGGCCGCGCAGGGCATGAATAGAAGGCTGCAAGGGTTGGGTGGAACCCATGATGGCATCAGTGGAGAGCGCGCTGCTCAGGACCGAGTTGCGCAGCATGGCAAAGGCCTTGAACAGGCCTGTCAGGGCCAGCGCTGTGGAGAATTGCGTGCCATTGATCAGGGCGAGGCCTTCTTTGGGGCCCAGCACGACAGGTTTCAGGCCGCATTGGTCCAAAGCCTTGGACGATGGCATGCGCTTGCCCTCGTAGAGGACCTCGCTTTCGCCAATCAGGGTGGCGGCAAAATGGGCCAGAGGGGCGAGATCGCCCGACGCCCCGACAGAGCCCTGCACCGGAATGACCGGGGCAATGCCTTTTTCCAGCATCGCTTCGATGAGGGCGCATACCTCCCAGCGCACACCGGATGCGCCGCGGCCAAGAGACAGAAGTTTTAGGGCCATCATCAGGCGGGTCGAGGCGGTATCCAGCGCTTCGCCAACGCCGCAGCAATGGCTCAGAATCAGATTGCGCTGGAGGGTTTCTGTATCCTTGGGCGCAATGCGGATGGAAGCCAGTTTGCCAAAGCCGGTATTGACGCCATAGATCGGGACCGGCCCTTGGGCGGCTTCACGGATGATGGCTGCGGCAGCCTCGACGGCTTTCCTTGCGTCGGCATCAAGGGCGCAGCTTGCGCCGCGCCAAATGGCTTCCAGCACCGCCAGATCTGTGCTGCCGGGAATTAGGGTGATGCTCATGCGAGCCCTCCGAAAATGCGTTTGTGCAGCGGATTGGAGCCAATGCGATAGGACAATTCAGCCGGGTCGGTGACATCCCAGATGGCGAGGTCAGCCCGCATGCCCGGGGCAATGATACCCGCATCGCTGTAGCCCAGAGCGCGGGCTGCCTGTTTGGTGGTGCCAGCAAGGCTTTCTGCCGGGGTGAGGCGGAACAAGGTGCAGGCCATATTCATCGCCAGTAGCAGAGAGCCCAGCGGTGAAGAACCGGGATTCCAGTCGGTGGCAACCGCCATTGGCACACCTTCAGCGCGCAAGGCATCGACCGGTGGGGCCTGTGTTTCGCGCAAGGTGTAGAAGGCTCCGGGCAGCAGGACCGCCACTGTGCCGGATTTGGCCAAGGCCTTGGCGTCGTCTGCATTGGCATATTCCACGTGATCGACGGACAGCGCATTATAACGGGCGGCAAGGGGCGTGCCGCCAATGTTGCTTAACTGTTCGGCATGCAGTTTGACCGGCAGACCAAGGCTTTGGGCGCGTTCAAAGACCCGCTCAATCTGGGCGGGGGAAAAAGCGATGCCTTCGCAAAAACCATCGACCGCATCGACCAGCCCTTCCGCATGGCACGCCTCAAGGGCGGGCAGGCAGACCTCATCGAGATAGGCGTCCGAATCCATGCCTTTGGGCGTCGCATGAGCGCCAAGGAAGGTGGTGCGCACCCGGATGGGGCGCATGGCTTCCAGTGTGCGGGCCACACGCAGCATTTTGCGTTCGGTCTCAAGATCGAGGCCGTAGCCGGACTTGATCTCGATGGCGGTGACCCCTTCAGCGATTAGCTGATCGGCGCGGATCAGGGCATCGGCCAACAGGGAAGCCTCGCAGGCTTCACGCGTGGCGCTGACGGTCGAGACAATGCCGCCGCCCGCACGGGCCACTTCTTCGTAGCTTGCGCCGTTCAGACGCATTTCAAACTCGCGGGCGCGGCTGCCGCCATAGACAAGATGGGTGTGACAGTCAATCAGGCCCGGCGTTACCAACCGGCCTTCAAAATCCGTGCTTTGCAGAGACGAAAATTCAGCTGGCAGAGTGTCGGAAGACCCGACCCAGACAATCGAGGAGCCATCCAGAACAATCGCGCCATTTTCAATCAGTCCATAGCCGGAATGATCCCTCATCGTCGCGATTGTGAGATTAGATAAAGTGCTTTTTGGCATCGACAGGGCCCTTGTTAATGTGCCTATTAATATTTAATATGTAGCAACATAATAATGTCAACTGCAATTTTGCTTCATTGTCTCGAGGGGAAATTCCATGATGAAAATCCGTGCAAAATCGGCGCTTCTGACCACTGGTTGGGCAAAGAATGTCGATATTTGTCTCACCAAGGCGGGAAAGATCGAACGCATTTCTCCACAAGCGGGACCGATGGAGCCGGCGGATCATCATGCTGACCTGATCTTGCCTGCGCCGGTCAATCTGCATAGCCATGCCTTCCAGCGGGCCATGTCCGGACTGACGGAGGCCAAGGGCCCGGATCCGAAGGACAGTTTCTGGACCTGGCGGCGCTTGATGTACAAGTTTCTTGACCAGTTGACGCCGGACCAGATGGAAGCGATCGCGGCGCTCGCCTTTATGGAAATGGCCGAGGCGGGCTTTGGCTCGGTGGCGGAGTTTCATTACTTCCACCATGCTCAAGGGGGCGTCGCCTATGATCGCCTGAGCGAGATGGCGGATCGGATCGCTGCGGCAGCGCAAGCGACGGGGCTGGGTCTCACCCTGCTGCCGGTCTTTTATCAATATGGCGGCTGTGACCAGCGTCCTCTGGTGGGCGGGCAAAGACGATTTGGCAACGATTTTGATCAGTTTGCCAAGCTGTATCAGGAGGCCGAAGCCACGGTTCTTTCGGGCCCTGATGACTGGACTATTGGCGTTGCGCCGCACAGTTTGCGGGCGGTCGATCCGGAGGGCTTGAAACGGGCGGTGCAATTGGCCGGTGACAAGCCGTTGCATATGCATCTGGCCGAACAGGTGCCTGAGGTCGAGGAGCTGGTTGCTCATCGCAAGGCACGTCCGGTGGAGTGGCTGCTCGCCAACCATGACGTGAAGCCCAATTGGTGTTTGATCCATTGCACCCAGATGACCAGCGATGAGACGGTCGGGCTTGCGAATACCGGTGCGGTGGCGGGCTTGTGCCCGATCACCGAAGGCAGTTTGGGGGATGGCATCTTCAATGGCGTCGCCTTTGCCCAAGCGGGTGGCCAGATCGGTGTCGGTTCGGACAGTGATATACAGATCAGCCTTTGGGAAGAGCTCAAACAGTTGGAATATTCCCAACGTTTGCGAGATCGAAGCCGCGCAGCCTACGCCACGACGGAGAAATCAACCGGTCGGTTCTTGTTTGATGCCGTCGTAGCTGGTGGAGCTCAGGCAGCCCAGAGGGCAGCAGGTGGTCTTGAGGCGGGAGCTGAGGCTGACCTGATTGCGCTGGACACCGACAATGAGTGTATTTGTGGCCGTGAAGGGGATGTGATACTGGATAGCCTGATTTTCTCAGGGCGCGGGCAGGGCTGCATCACGGATGTGTGGAGTGCGGGCCGTCCTATCGTCAAACAAGGCCGCCATATTGCCCGCGATGCCATCGTGGATCGCTACAAGGCGGTGATGAAGCAACTGGATCATTGACTTTGACTTCCGACCAAAAACACAGCTGGTCCGATATTCGGGAGCTTATCCATTCGCGCATTCTCGATGCCACTTATAGGCCGGGGGACAAGTTGCCGCGCGATGAGGATCTGGCGCTAGAGTTGGGATGTGCCCGGACGACTGTTCATCGGGCCATGCGGTCCCTGGCGGAGAGCGGGATTGTCGAGCGCCGCCGCAAGGGGGGCACCATCGTCTGTACCGATCCGGTGACCCGCACCCGGCTCGATATTCCGGTTACCCGGCTGGAAGTTGAAATGAGTGGTGCTGTCTATGCCTATCACATGGTCGATTGTCGGCATCTGTTGGCGCCCGGATCAGTTACTGCCGTGATGGGACTGGTGGAGCGGGAAGTGATGCTGAATATCAAGGCGCTGCATCTGTCAGATGGCAAGCCCTTCATCTATGAGGATCGCTGGATCAGCCTTGAAACCGTGCCCGAGATCCTCAAGGTCGATCTCAAGCGCCAGAATGCCAATGAATGGCTGGTGCGCAACCGGCCGTACAATCGCTGTTCGGTGCAGCTTTATGCCGAGGCTGCCTTGGGCGAGATTGCAGAACAAATGCTTGTTGCGCCCGGATCAGCCTTGCTTCATATCGAGAGGACGACGTGGCTGAATGATGCCCCGATCACCCATGTGCGAGCGACTACCGCGCCGGGCTATCGGCTTTCGACCACCAGCTAGGTGCCGGATTGTCTGGTTTTTGCACAATAGGCAATCGTTGCATTTCCCTTTTGGTACCAGATCATTACAGTCGGACCGCATCGATGATCGGCCACTTTGTGTGGAACAGCTTAGGGAAGCGATAGTATGACTGAAGAGTGCCAGGAGCGGTTGGAGCGGGCCAGAAAGCTGGCTTCCCATGGGCGACAGCAAAAGGACGGTGTACTGATCCTGCGCACCATTGCCATGCCGGCGGATACCAACCCGGCGGGTGATGTCTTTGGTGGCTGGCTGATGTCGCAAATGGATCTGGCTGCCGGCAATATGGCTGCGCGTGTGGCGCAGGGGCGCTGTGCGACTGTTTCGGTCGAAGGTATGCAATTTATCCGCCCGGTCAAGGTGGGGGACGAGGTGACCCTCTATGCGACGGTGTCCAAAGTTGGCACCAGCTCGATCACCATCCATCTCGATGTCTGGGCGCGGCCGCGTTATGCCAACAAGTCCGATATTGTCACCGAAGCGGAATTTGTCTTTGTTGCACTTGGAGAAGAGGGCCGTCCCCGCCCGATTTTCTACGAGTGATCAGACGCCTGACCTCTCGGCAATGAAAAACCCGCCACCGGTGCTAGCAAGGCTCGTTGCCTCGATGCATTGGTGACGGGTTATTTGTTTGGCCTGAAGGTGACCTATCGTCAGTTGTGCCCCGTCTTAGAGGAACTTGTCATAGTCTGAGACCAGCAGATGGGTCGGGGCGACATCTTCTTCGACGTTGGAGAAGCGTCCAATCTTCATTTCGAACCAGTTGTCGGTGCGGTCGTCATTGACGGTGGAAACTTCACCAATCAGCACATCGCCGCCTTCACCCCAAAAGGCATGCCAGACACCCGGCATCAGGGTGACGCTCTCGCCCGGATCGAGTTTCAGCAGACCGCCCGCTGGCAAGGTGACCAGACGACCATCGACCGGCACGGTGACATCTTTTTCGCGGTTGATCGTGCCGTCCTCATTGGGGGCGAACAGCTCCAGTACCAGCTTGCCACCACCACGGTTGATGATGTCTTCCGCCTTGATATAGTGGCGATGCATGGGGGAAAGCTGGTCCTTGCGGCTGATCATGATCTTTTCGGCATAGAGCATGCCGGTGCCTTTATTCAGGTCTTCGGCAATGCCGTTGCGTACGGTGAACAGAAAAAGACCCAGTTCGTCAAACTTTTCCAATCCATAATCAGTGATATCCCAGCCCATGCCGCGCTCCACATAGATGGAATGGTCGGCCGCCTTCATCTCTTCGGGCGAGAGATAGGCAAAAGGTGGCATCACATATCCGAAAGAGCGAATGAAGGCGTCGCCTTCCTTCAGGATCTCGTTGATATAGGAACGTTTCATGGTCTTGTCCTGTTCATATCTGCACTGTGTAATAATAGGGTTGCCGTTGCGAAACAGCCGGGGTATGTGAAGAAGATACCTTGCCAAAAGTCCCTTAAATCGTTTCAAACTGATAGCTAAGGATAGGTCCTATCTGTTTGGAAACCGGTGTATAGTGCCGCAGGGACTCGGGCAAATGCGTCAGGATGACGTGTTAAAGGCTGGTGGCCGCAACTTGGCTCCTTGATGACACGATATCGGAAACGGATACGAATGACAAAAGGGAATATCAGGCCAACACAGAAAACGATTGCAGAAATGACGGGGTTGGCCGTCACGACAGTTTCACGGGCTTTGCAGGGCGATCCAAAAATCGCCGAGGCAACCCGCAGGGAAGTGGCGCGTGTTGCTTCCGAGATCGGTTATGTTCCCGACAGGGCGGCGCAGCGTTTGCGGACTGGCAAAACGCGGGTCATCACCTTGGTGCTCAATCCGTGGGATGAAATGCTCGATTTCGGCAGTTCGATGATCACCGGTCTGTCGCAGTCGCTGCGCGGCACGGATTATCACCTGACGATCACGCCCACCTTCACCGAAGATGACGATATGGAACCGATACGGCGGCTGGTGCAGAACAATCTGGCCGATGCCATCGTACTGACCCGGACACGCAACTTCGATGAACGGATCCGATATTTGCTGGAGAAGGATTTTCCCTTTATCAGCCACGGGCGGACCGATTTTTCGCAGGCTCATAATTTTGTTGATTTCGACAATGAGGCCTTTGCTTATCGGGCGGCGACCCGATTGGCCAACAAGGGCTGCAAGAAGATCGCAATCATTCTGCCACGCGATCAATTTACCCTGCATCAGCATCTGCGTTATGGCTTCATGAAGGCGGTCAGCGAGCGCGGGATGGATTATGTCATCCCTGAAAATCTGTCGCTGGAATCCTCCGTGACTGATATGCGTGGCTGGGTCGATAGCTATTTCGGCCCCAATGGCCCCAATGACATCGACGGGTTCGTCTGCTTGGGGGAAGGCTCCTATCTGGCGGTTCATTCTGGCTTGCGTGAGCTTGGGCGGCAGCGTGGGGTCGACTATCACGCCGTCGTCAAGACCAACTCGGTTATCCTTGAACAGATCCATCCGGGTCTTGAGCGGTTCTCCGAAGATATTCGTGAAGCGGGCGAGCTGATGGGACGGGCGATGCTGGCACAGCTGCGTGGCGAGACGTCAGGTGTTCAGCAGATCATCCAGACACCGCAAGCGGTTTTCACTGAAACGGACGGCAGCTGAGGCGCTGGGATTTGTTTTTTCGGTGGATGCGGCTCGGGCCGCTGGTGCGGTTCTGCGCCATATCAATGTGTGGACATGAATAAAAGCCTGTGGTCCGGGAAAGGGTTCCGGCAAAGGGCTGGATAAGAAAACGGAGAAAGACAGTGAGCGATCAAGCCAGAATTCTGTGTTGCGGGGAAGCGTTGATTGACATGATCCCGGCTGAAATCGAGCCCGGTGTGCATGCTTTTCAACCTTGCTCTGGTGGCGCTGTCTTTAACACAGCCGTTGCCTTGGGGCGCCTTGGGGTTGGTACGGAATTTCTGACTGGCCTATCATCGGACATGTTCGGCCAGCAATTGCAGGATTTTCTCGCCGAAAGCGGGGTCGCCACAAGTCTGTGCAAACGATCTGATCGCCCCACGACGCTGGCCTTTGTGAAGTTGGAAAATGGCCATGCCAGTTACTTTTTCTATGACGAGAATTCCGCGGGTCGGATGATTGCACTTGAAGATGTCGGAGAGGTTCCAGACACGATCGAGGCTGTTTTCTTTGGAGGTATCAGCCTCGCGGTCGAGCCTTGCGCTCGCACCTATGAGGCCTTGTGTGCCCGTGAAGCTGCTGGCCATCTGGTGATGATCGACCCCAATGTACGCCCCGGCTTCATTGCGGATGCGGATGTTTACCGGACCCGGATCAATGGCATGTTTGCCCATGCGGATATCGTCAAGCTGTCGGACGAGGACCTCAACTGGATGATGCCGGATGCGGCAAGCCTTGATGAACAGGTCAAGGCGGTGCTGGCGACCGGTCCTGCGATCCTGCTGGTGACCAAGGGGGCCGAAGGGGCGACCGCTTATCTGGCTGATGGTCGGGAAGTCTCGGTTGTTTCCGAGCGCGTCGAGGTGGTCGATACGGTCGGGGCTGGCGATACGTTCAATGCAGGCATCCTTGCCAAACTGGCTGAGCTGAATCTTTTGTCAAAAGATGCGGTTCGGACGATCTCCGACGATCAGATGCGCGAAGCGCTCGGTTTTGCCTCGAAAGTGGCAGCGATCAATGTGTCGCGCAAAGGGGCAAATCCGCCTTGGCGCAAGGAGCTCTGAAGCGTGTCAGATCCGCATCGCAAGACGCGCATGTGCCATTGGGATGGGTCTGAGCGATGCAGGTTTGATTGTCAAAAATGCGGATCAATGGTAGCATCCGCTCTTGTTATCGTTCTACATTAATCGTGTAAGCGGCTGGTTTCACGATGGTTGCCAGCAGCCATTGCTGCGTGACTGGACACAGAGCGGCACGCCCTTTGGTGCGCCGGAAGGGGGATGGATGGATGTGAAGCCGGTGTTGGATGCGGTGGCCAGCTGCTATGAAGCGGTCATCGACGAGAGCTTGTGGCCAGAAGCCGTTGACCGGATTCGTGATGCCTGTTTTGCCCACACCGCTGTCATCAACTATTTCAATCATGAAACCGGCGTCCATCACGATCCCTACGACTTGCCCGATCTGGCCTTTACGGTTTTCAGCAGCAATCTGCAAAAGGAGGTCGTCGCGGACTATGCCGTCAATACGGCCCAGTCTGAAGGCGCATTATACTCCGAAATTCAGACCCTGATGCGCAATGCGGAAAATGGGGATCTGTTTCTCGATACGGATTTGCTGCCAATGGGGCTGCGGCAGGTGGCTCCTGATGATATGCGACAGCTTGAGCCTTTTGCCACCTCGATCCAATCCATCGATATTTTTCGCCGGATCGGCGTGGTCCTCAATCGGGGCGAGCCTTGGCGGGACATTCTGACCGTCCAGTTTTCCAAGGAGCATGACGAGATTCCGGATGGGGCTGGGCAGCAACTTGCAATGATGGCACCCTATATTGCGCGGGCGCTCAATTCTGGTCGGATGCTGACGGCATTGCGGCGGCGCTATGCCATGGTGCTTGAAGTGTTGGACCGTTTGGCGATCGGCACGGCAATTGTGACTGACGCGCGCGAGATCGTGCTGAAAAACACCGCCTTTGATCGACTGCTTTCGGAAGGAGATGCCTTGCGGGCAGGGGGAGACGGCAGGTTGCGGGCTGTGGATCCGGATGCAGAAGGAGCCTTCGCCCATCAGATATTGCGCGCGGCCGATTGCAGCCTGAAAAAGAGCCTGCATAGCGGTGTGACCACCTCTTTGTCGCGCGGACTGGAAAAAGACCCGCTCAGCCTTGATATTTCGCCTGTGCGTTTCAGCGCCTTTGATGGTCCTGTCAGTCGCGGATATGCGATCATTTTCGCCATCGCACCGGAATGGCAACTGGCGACCAATGGCTTGTCGCTGGCAGGCAGTTTCGGGCTGTCTAAAGCCGAGGCCGAGAGCCTTACCCATTATCTCAAGGGATATACATATGACCATATCGCCGATATGCGCGGGGTGTCGCGCGAGACGGTGAAAAGTCAGATCAGATCGGTGCTAAGCAAGACCAATGCCCGCAATCGCACCGAACTGGCACGGCTGGTGGTCGCCGCTCATGTGCCATTGCTTGATACCTGATCGTGCCGACCGTGAAGGGGCTGACCTGCGGCATCCTGCCTGCGGAATGGTGCATTTATAGCGGTTGCGCCGAAAATAGCGCTGTGCCAGTTTTTGGAGACGCGCGACAATTTGGGTGTGACCGTTATGAGAGAAGTCGTTCTGCCTGAGGAAATCAGGCAATGTCCCGTCTGCAGCAAGCATGGCTTTCAGGCCCGGAAGGCCGGGCTGGGCGGCTCTTGGGGCGGAGGAGGCATCCGATTTCTCTATGTCTGTTCGCAGTGTGATCATCGTGAGGTCATTGAATGTGCATCATCCCGGCGTTCAACCGCGCTATCGGGTTTTGTGCTTGGCCTCCTTGGGGTGGCAATGGGCTTCCTACTGGAGGCTCCGGGCAACAGCATCATCGCTTTGCTTTTGATCGGGCTTGGGGGATATGCCTTTTGGGCCGGACAGTTCGCGCTGGCCCGTCATGCTCCCGTCGTTGGAGCAGTGAAAAAGCCCCGCCTGTCTGTCCCGGTCGAGGAAAGCCTTTATGTCTCGGCAGAAGAGGAAGCAAAAGGGGCCGTGCGCAACCGTCAGACCGCTTATCTGATCTACGGGATTGCCTGGTTGACGCTGTTTTACTGCCTTTATGAATTATTTTGGTTGGCGTGATCCTGCAAATGAATAAGACCCGCATGGAAATCCAGTCTTTCCCCTATCACTTGCAAGGGCCATCTGTCTGTCTGATCGGGCTTTTGATCGCCCTGTTTGGCGGGTTGATGCTGTTCATGGCATGGACCGAGCCGGATCGTTTCATTGGCATGCCTGTCGGATATCCGGCAGGCGCATTCCTGTATGGGGCACTGGCTTTGGTGGCCTTTACTGCGATTTTCATTATGGCCCGTGCGTGGGCGATGCAGCGGCATGGGGAACGTCAGATCCGGTTTGAAGAAGACCGGGTTCTGTTGCCCAAGAATCCTTTTTCCAACCAGATAATTGCCATTCCGTATCGTACGATCCGATCTGTCAATCAACAATCTGCCAGCCGAGCCGCGATGCGCTTCATTGTCATCAAACATGCTGCAGGCCATACGCAAATTGCCGACTTTGGATTTGAGACGAAAGCGGCGTTTGAAATGGTCTTTGAGACGTTGCGCAAAAGGGTAGGATAGTGGTGCTGCCAGAGATTGGTTCTTCTAAGCAAGCGATTGTAATTTAATGAATTTAAACTTCGTTTTTGGTGCCGGAAGTGAGGGTGGGTTGAAGCGATCGACCATTGGTTGCATCTGAGCCGTGGGTGCTTCGACTGCCGCATTGACTTTTTCCAGCATTGCCCCTGATCGCGCCTCACTTTCATCACGACCTGCTTGCGCGTGACATCTTCAACCAGTTTTGTCAGTTCTGTCTGTGCGGCCATTTGGCGGGCTTGCGAAGCAGGTTGTTGTTTCAACTCGGTTTATTGCGTTTCGAGTATGCGTCTTCGGGACGAGTTTTCCCTATCCGCACCAAATCATGTTTTCTTTGGCACGAAGGACCAGAGCAAACCCAACTCCCGATGGCCCGTGTCTGTCCCAGACCGGCTCCCCCTTTTTGACCCTTCCAAACCATGCCGATACCTGCGCATAATGAAATGAAGTGGAAAACCATAAGCCGGACCGTTCCATAGAGGTCCTCGGATGGTTTCGATTGGGGTTCGGAGATCTCCCTCGCATTTTCAGCAAGTTCGAGTAAGTTTTATTGTAATGAAATTACTCGTTATCTCAAGCCGCTTCAATGCGTTGACATGATGGTTCTGCGACCTGCACCGGAGCAACCGAGACTGCTTGGGTTATCGTTATAACGCAACCTGTACGTGTTAAAAAGAATTGACACTTTCTTTGGTTTGTATTAGTTACAACTTGGTGAATGTAGCTGGTGGAATTTTTATGATCATTCTCCGTATTCTTTTTTTGTCATCGATATTTTTGTTGTCTTTCCCAGTCTTAAGGCCGGCCATGTCTAGCGGTATCATGTCTTTGCAAATGATGGAGAAAAGATCCACCGAGGCTATATTGGAATTCTACAATAGCAATGTTGTGGATTCTAAAATTCAATGCAATGCCGTCCGGATTTCACATAAGGGATCAGCGGCCTTCCTAATTGAATGCTCATCGGGCATGTCCAAAGAAACAAATTCTGTTTGGCTATCCAAATCTGTTGACGGAGCGTTGGTGTCCATCACACCGGTTTTCTCTGAATCGGAAACAGAAATATTGAACAGCTTGGAAGAAAAAAAGTTTTTGGATGGTCTGGTTGTTTTAAAGCCATGCTTTCTCAGTGACGCCGAGAAACGTGAATTGTTGAGTCAAACAAAGTTGGGTTTCAGAGAATAGCGAGGTTTTAGGATGTGCACTCTATGTGGCATTGGGCTGCCGGACTTTCACGGTCAAACTTTTACTCCACTGTCTGGCTCTGAGTCTGGCGACGGTCTCACTGCGTCTACAGCTTCCGTGAGTGATCCTGGCGAAGTCTGGAAAGGCGTTCTTCATGATACGAAATGGGCCGTAAGCAGCCTACAATTCAGTTTCCCAACAAGCGCCTCATTTTATGCATCCACTTATGGCAGCGAACAGCCTGACCTCGGCTTCGAAGCCCTCAACAGCGTTCAAAAGGACGCCGTAAGAAGTCTCTACAACGAGATTGAATCCTTTACGGATTTGACTTTCACGGAAGTGACAGAATCGAGCACCACCCATGCGGAGCTCAGGTTCGCCATGACCTTGAATAATACCCCAACAGCTGCTGGTTACTTTCCTTACGGGTCGGATGAAGCCGGAGATTCATGGTACCGAAATGACGGGAACTACGACGATCCGCGTCTGGGATCGTATGCGTATAATGAAGGGTTCATGCATGAAATCGGGCATACCCTTGGCCTGACGCATGGCCACGATTCCGGCAATCCTTTTGGGGCGCTTCCCTCAAATGTCGATTCCAACGAATTCTCAGTGATGACCTATCGCGATCATGTCGGCGATAGCTTTACAGACCCCAGCGAGAATGAGATTGGCGGCAACGCTCAATCCTACATGATGTATGACATCGCTGCTCTTCAATATATGTATGGCGCTGATTATTCTGCCTCAGGCAATGTTTGGAGTGGAGACACGGTTTACACCTTTGACCCAAGCTCAGGACAAATGTCGATCAATGGTGCCGGACAGGGGACGCCGGTCGAAAATCGGATATTTAGAACCATCTGGGATGGAAACGGTGTCGATACCTACGATTTGAGCAACTACACGACGGACCTCAGTATCAATCTGAATCCCGGTGAATGGTCTATATTCTCACAGGCGCAATTGGCTGATTTGAACGGAGGGAGCCGATCCGATTATCTGGCAAGAGGCAATGTTGCCAATGCGCTTCTCTTTGAAGGAGATTTGCGTTCACTGATTGAAAACGCCAATGGTGGTCGTGGCAACGACACAATCATCGGCAATCAGGGCAGCAATGAACTGCGTGGTAACGGCGGCAATGACAATTTGCAGGGTGGAGACGGAAGAGACAAGGCCATTTATTCCGGCGCCTACTCCGAATACTCCATTACCGAGAATATAGATGGCAGTTTCACCATCGCTCATACTGGTGGTGATCGCAGCGATGGCACAGATACCGTCCGCGATATTGAGTATGCGGTGTTCAGTGATCGCGAAGTCGCGTTGGCGCCTCTGACAGGCCCTCTGGATGTTGTCTTCCTGCAGGATCTTACCGCTTCGTTCATTGATGATCTTCCCTCTATGAGGGCGGCGGTGGACGATATCGCTGCGGTAATTCAAAATGCCTATGCAAATTCACGTTTCGCAGTCACCTCATTCAGAGATACTGGTGATAGCTATGTTTATCGTGTGGAGGCGGATTTCACACAATCGACTTCAAGTCTTGTATCAACTTATAATTCAATGAATGCCACAGGCGGTGGAGACACACCTGAAGCACAGCTTACAGCGCTTCTTCAGGCCTCCACGGATTCAAGCCTGTCCTATCAATCCGGCTCAACTCGGATTTTCATATTGGCAACCGATGCTGGCTATCACAATTACGAAAGCATCGCATCCATCGCGGCACTTATGGCCTCCAATGACATCATTCCCATTTTTGCTGTGGCCTCAGGTGAGGTTTCTACATATCAAAATCTGGCCAACGAGCTGGGCACTGGTGTTGTGGTCACAATTGAGAGTGATAGCGCTGATTTTGCCGATTCCATTCGTTACGCATTGGCTTCCATCGACGCTGAGGTGACGGAAGCAGGAACCTCTTCCGGAGACACCCTTGCTGGCGGTGATACTGCCGATGGCATCTATGGCTTGGGTGGTGACGATACAATTTCCGGAAATGGGGGAGACGATCTTCTGGATGGTGGCAGCGGCAATGATAGCCTGCTCGGTGGGGATGACAATGACCAACTGTTGGGTGGATCAGGCAATGACAACCTGTTGGGGGGAGAAGGCAACGACCGGCTAGTGGGTGGTGATGGCGACGATGTGCTTCTCGGTGATGGAGACAGTTCGTCTTCGTTATTTCCCTCATCTCTGTCCCTTAACAGCTTGTTCACTTTGGGCTTTGATGAAGATATTCAGAATTCAACAACCCAGGCACATGCAACGGTACAGGGGACCGGAAGTGGCAGTGTAAACTATTACAGTTTCACAGTGGCAGCTGCCGGGTTGTCGGTTGTCTTGGACATTGATTATGCCGACCAAAATATTGGCGCTTCGGACTTTGATAGCTGGATCGTTCTGTATGATAGTTCCGGTAACCAGCTAAGCTATAGTGACGACGACTATGGCGGCGATCCGGGAAGTGTTGACTCACATGATTCATACCTGTCCCATACGCTTGGAAGCGCGGGCACCTATTATGTGGCTGTTGGATCTTATTCGAGCCTTTCGCCCATTCCGGTGGGCGGAACATATGAGCTTCATGTGTCTGTGAATGGTGCGATTGGGGAACCACCTACTGTTGGGGCCGGAAATGATGTGCTCAATGGCGGGGAAGGGGCGGACAGCATGGCAGGCGGCGCTGGCAATGATGTCTATTATGTCGACAATGTCGGAGACACTATTGAAGAAAATGCGGACAATGGAAACGATCTGGTGTTCAGCTACATCTCGTTGGCGCTGCGCGATCACTCCCAAAATTTGGAGCATCTGAGCCTGCTTGGGCCCGGTAACATCAATGGAACAGGCAATGGTCTGGGCAACACGATTACGGGCAACTCGGGCAACAATGTCTTGAATGGGGCTTATGGCAACGACGTTCTGCGCGGAGGTGCTGGCAACGACATCTTCAAGGACGATGTTGGTGCAGACCGCATGATCGGTGGGTCCGGGAATGATGTCTATTATGTAGACAATGTTGGTGACAGAGTTGAGGAGAGTGCTGGAAGCGGAACCGATCAGGTCTTCAGCTACATCTCCTTCGCGTTGCGCGATCACTCCCAATATTTGGAGCATCTAAGCCTTCTGGGGTCTGGCAACACCAATGGGACGGGTAACGCGCAGCACAACACCATCACAGGCAATTCGGGCAACAATATTTTGAATGGGGCCGGTGGAAACGACATTCTGCGGGGTGGTGCGGGCAACGACATCTTCAAAGACAATATTGGTGCCGACCGTATGATTGGTGGGACCGGCAATGATGTCTATTATGTTGACAATGGCGGTGACAGGGTCGAGGAGAGTGCGGGCAGCGGAACGGATCAGGTCTTTAGCTATATTTCCTTCGCGCTACGCGATCATTCCCAATATCTGGAGCATTTGAGCCTTCTGGGATCCGGCGATATCAATGGCACAGGCAATGGTCTGGGCAACACCATCACTGGCAATGCTGGCAACAATGTTTTGAACGGAGCCTATGGAAACGACCTTTTGCGCGGGGGGGCTGGCAACGACATCTTCAAGGATGACAATGGTGCGGACCGCATGATTGGCGGGACCGGCAATGATGTCTATTATGTCGACAATGTCGGTGACAGAGTTGAGGAAAGTGCGGGCAGCGGAACCGATCAGGTGTTCAGCTACGTCTCCTTTACGCTGCGCAATCACTCCCAATATCTGGAGCATCTGAGCCTTCTGGGGGCCGGCAACATCAATGGCACGGGCAACGGGCTGAACAATATCATCACAGGCAACTCGGGCAACAATGTCCTGAATGGAGCCTATGGACAAGATATTCTACGCGGTGGTGCTGGCAACGACATCTTCTTCGACGACAGTGGCAATGACATATTCACTGGTGGAACTGGAGCAGATACGTTTATCTTCCAAAGATCCGGCGAATTTGACATCATTACCGATTTTGAAGATGGCATCGACACGATCAGAATCGCAACGGGCAGCAACACTTTCAGCCAAGTAAAAATTTCGGATGATGGTGCTGACACAATCGTGCAGTTTGATGGTTCAACGGTCGTGCTCAATAACTTCAATCACACCCTACTGGGAGCAGATGACTTCAGTTTCGTTTGAGTATGCTGAACATCACTGAGGTCAATGGGGCGTGCATGGGCTTCATGATTGTTGGCCTCGAAATGCACATCGAGTCATGATGTTGCTCTGCTAGACAATGCCAAGCTTGATGGTCGTATGACGCATTGGCTTGTAGAGGTTTAGACTTGGTCTGACAGTTGCCGTTTGGAAGGCGGCAATTTGTCAGATCAGTTTTGACCTACGAACCTCTCATTCCAGTTTTTTCCGTCAATCAGAGCTTCCACCGACGTTCTGCCACAACCTATTCCGCATCTGGTGGGTGGGAATGATCATCTGCAGCCAACTCCATTTCTTGAAAAATTCAAACCCAGAACTGGAAAGGGAGACGCGGCATGATTGAGGGCAACATCCTGTCTCTGCCTGCCTTGATCGGGGGCATCATCGTGAGATGCCGGAATTTGTCTAAGCAGATCAGGGACGGTGATGACCGTCTTCATGAGCGTGTGAACCGGATCAGAGATGAGTATGTTCGCCGTGATGATTTGCATCAACACATTGGCCGAATTGATCAAGGGCTTAAAGATATGCGGGATGAAAGCCGCCAAGAAAATGCTCAAATCAACCGTCGACTTGATGATCTTTTGGCGAAACTCTCTGGCTCATAGCTGTGTCTGGTGCGGTGCGGATGCTGGTGGAAGTTGCACAAAAACCTAAAGCCGAAAATTCGATATCGGGAAAATCCTGATCTAATACGTTGATTTTATTGGCGAATTTTTCGATTCTTGCGGGGAAAAAGTGGTGCCGCCAGAGGGATTCGAACCCCCGACCCCCTGATTACAAATCAGGTGCTCTACCAGCTGAGCTATAGCGGCTTGATGGTCTTGCTTGTGGTTGCCATGGGAACCAAGAGACCTCATGAGGAATAGCTCATAGGACAGTTTCTTTGGTGATGCAAAGCCAATTTCATTTTTCCACATCGTGGTGAAGGTGCCGCGTGAATGCTTGTGGCACAATGTCGGGCGGTAACCTTTTGCGTTGTGCGGTTGCCGCTTCGGTTTGACGCACAGATCGCTAGGCCTGCTTTTGCTGCTGGTGCTTCTTTTCCTTGATCAGCATCCCTGCAACGCCAACGATCTGGCTGGCAATGTCGTCTGACAAAGCTGGTGATAGTGTGGCCATATCAAACAAGGCTTCCTGCTCGTCAAAATCGACAAAGCCATCGGCCATGGTGACCATGCAGGCGGCAAAGAAGACCGTGCGGTGGGCTTCGGGTTCGATATAGCTAAAGGCTGCTGCTATGATTTCCGGGGTGGAGTAGGTTTCTCTGAGGCTTTTGAAATGATCCTTGGCCTGATCTGTGTTGTCGAGCCCGACACAGAGGGCCTTGACGATCGGCGCAATGTCGATTTCGTCTTTCGAGATTTCGCCGTCCAGGGCCGACATGGCGGTGATCAATGTCGCCTTGGCATGCATGTCGTCGCGGAAGTCTATGTTGATGTTGCTGCGATCAAGCGCGCTGAAAAGTCCCAAAATTAATTCCTCCAACAAGGGGGCGGATCATGGTGCCAGATCATTTGCAGATCAAGGGCCGCTCCAGAATATGGTGCGGATCTGATATCTGCAAGATGGCGGAATTTTGAGCCGCTAGCCGTTTTGCCATGGTTTGGAATTTGGGGTGCGTGAGAAAGAAGTCAATAGATTTTTGCTGCCTTTGGCAGCCGTCTGGGTCTTCAGGGCGTACCATCGGTCCCGCCCTGAAGAAACGTCATGTGAGTCTAAAGGCGGGTCCAGGTCTGGCTGCGGCAGAACAGGCCGCCCGCAACGCAACCCGAGACTTTCAGTGCGTTGCCGTTCAGCGACATTTTGCTTTTGTAGGTTTTGTCCTTGTCCGGTGCCCAGATGGTGCCGCCGGAATATTTTCCACCGCCATCAGACATCATATTCTTGATGATGCTCTTGCCCAAAGACGTCGGATTCTTCTTGCCAATCACCTTGACGATCGTGCCACAGATCTTGCTGCCGCAATCATTGATCTTTACGTGGATGTAGGCACCATCATCGCCCGGGGCGCTTTTCCATGTGCCATGAACCGGATCAGCCAAGGCAGGGCTGGCCATCAACAAACCAACGGCTGCGATCGCTGCTAGTGTCTTCTTCATTCTGTCTCCTCCCAGATAAACGAATGAGTGTTTGTTTCCGGGTCAGTGTGAACATGAAGTGACGTTTGCGTCAAGTTGTCGTAGGGGTAGTGCATATGCGAGGTGTGGGTAAGCTTGGGCGTAACCATTTTTGGTTCGTATTAGGCAAAATACTAATAAAGTGTTAAGCTGCAACCGGGGGATGATAAGACTGTTTTCAAAAAGCCCTCGGGGAGTAGCGTAATGAATAAGTTATTGTTGGCGGCGATGGCTGTGTCTGTCGCTGGTTTTGCCTTTTCCAATATGGTCGCCTCTGCCGAGGCTGGCTATTGGGGCAAGAAAAAGACCAGTCTCATTGAGAGCAACAAGGCTGGGCACCGGATTTTCGTGCCGGCACATTGGGACAAGAAGTCAAGATCTTACATCTATCCAGAATATATCACCGTGAATCCTCATACATCGGGCCACAGGCATTATGCCGTTCGCTATCGTGCGGTACGGGTGCATGAGGGGATGACATTCACGCGCACGCGGACCGTCGGTCAGGCGTCTGCCTGTTTGCAGCCCTTTGACACGATGGGGAGCAAATATCGCGGCAAGCATCGGGTTTTCCGCGTCTGTCCGTAAGAGGCGCCAACTGGCAAAGACAATTGGAAAAACAAAAGGCAGGGCTGTTTCTGGCCCTGCCTTTATTGATTTGGTTGTCTGTCGTTGCCCTCAACGCGTGAACAGTCCCTGACGTTTCAGCATGACCGCATAGAGGGTCATGGCCACGGCGTTGGAGACATTGAGGCTCTTGATCGGGCCGGGCATGTCGAGGCGGGCGAGGGCGGTGCATTTCTCGCGGCTGAGGCGTCTGAGGCCCTTGCCTTCCGAGCCAAAGACCAAAGCCATTGGACGCTTGTCATCCTGTTCGCTGATGATGGTCTCGAACGGCTGGCTTTCCTCGGAATCAAAACCAATCACATCAAAGCCGTTATCAGCCAGATCATCGAGGGCTCGTGCCAGGTTGGGCACAGTGACCATAGAGATCATGTCGAGACCACCTGAAGCTGTCTTGGCCAGCACACCCGATTCTTCAGGGCTGTGGCGACCGGTCATGACGATGGCTTCGGCGCCCAGTGCCACGCAGGAGCGGATAATCGCGCCGACATTGTGCGGATCGGTGATCTGATCGAGCACCACAACCAGCTGGTGATTGAAAATATCGGAAATGTCGAGTGGGGGCAGGGGATGGGCGATCAGGACGGCGCCCTGATGCACGGCGTCGCGAGCCAGAAGGTCGATATCCTTGGGATTGGCGGTTTCCACCAGACCATCGAGACGGGCCGGGTTGCCGCCGATCTTGCGAATCTCGTCAACCAGACGGGCCTGCGCATTTGTGGTTGCATGCAGGCGGATCAATTCGCGCTCTTCATTGGCGATTGCGCTGGCAACCGCATGAATGCCGAAAATGCGCGCCTGATCGTCCTGCGGCCGGCGCTTTTGGCGGCTTGCGGCATTGGCTTGCGCTGCCTGCCGAGCCTTTTTCTGTTTTTGGGAGCGATTTTTTGTCATGGGCCGAGTTATGGCGCATTTTTGGCAAAGAACAAGTGAAAAGCAGTGCTTTTGTGGTCTTTCCCTTTCTTTTTGTGATCCCCTTTCCGTGGGAGGCTGTTTCATCGCAACAAGATGGAGGATGGTGTCGGCGTGGTGCGGTGCTGTTTGACCCTGTGCCAGAGACTGGAGAAGCGAGCGGGGAATTTTTGTCACATACGTCCTTAGTCTTTGATCGTATTTGAGATTTGCCCGGAAATATCCCCAAGGCAGAAGAGGAAAAAGGGAATACCCACAAAAATGATAAAATGCGTGTTGACTTCGCTCATGTGGTTTTGCATAAAGCCGCTCACGAACTGACCGCGACTTGGCGGGCTTTTCGAGACCATCCTGTTCGCAGGGACAGGAAGATGAAGCTTGGAGGAGTGTCCGAGTGGTTAAAGGAGACGGACTGTAAATCCGTTCGCTTAGCGTACGCTGGTTCGAATCCAGCCTCCTCCACCATCTTCATCTTGTAGTCTCGCGCGGGTGTAGCTCAATGGTAGAGCAACAGCCTTCCAAGCTGATGACGAGGGTTCGATTCCCTTCACCCGCTCCACCGTCTCCAGCTATCGATCAGGTCGGCTCGAATTTCCTTCCAATACGGTCTTTTTGTGTTGAACCGGGTTTGCGGCTTCTTGCAGAGAAGAGTTGCTTCCCTTTTGCGCTGAAGTGAGCCAACTCGATTGGCCTGAAGACGACGAGAGCTGTTTCCATGGCTAAGGAAAAGTTTGAACGTAATAAGCCGCATGTAAACATCGGCACGATTGGTCACGTTGACCATGGTAAAACCACCCTGACTGCAGCAATCACCATGACCCTTGCGGAAGTTGGTGGTGCAACTGCCAAGGCTTATGACGAGATTGACGGTGCGCCAGAAGAGCGTGCACGTGGTATCACGATCTCGACTGCTCACGTTGAGTATGAGACCGAGAACCGTCACTATGCCCACGTTGACTGCCCAGGCCACGCTGACTATGTGAAAAACATGATCACCGGTGCGGCTCAGATGGACGGCGCTATTCTGGTTTGCTCCGCAGCCGATGGCCCGATGCCACAGACCCGTGAGCACATCCTGCTTGCCCGTCAGGTTGGCGTGCCTGCTCTGGTTGTTTACCTGAACAAGGTTGACCAGGTTGACGACGAAGAGCTGCTTGAGCTGGTTGAAATGGAAGTGCGCGAGCTGCTGGACTCCTACGAGTTCCCAGGCGACGATATTCCTATCGTTAAAGGCTCTGCTCTTGCTGCGGTTGAAAACCGTGATGCAGCGATTGGCCGTGATTCCATCAAGGAACTGATGGCTGCGGTTGATGACTATATCCCAACGCCGGATCGTCCAGTTGACCTTCCGTTCCTGCTGCCAATCGAGGACGTGTTCTCGATCTCTGGCCGTGGTACGGTTGTGACCGGTCGTGTTGAGCGTGGTAAAGTTCATGTTGGTGACGAGATTGAAATCGTCGGCATCAAGGACACCCAGAAAACCACCTGTACCGGTGTTGAAATGTTCCGCAAGCTGCTTGATAGCGGTGAAGCAGGCGACAACGTTGGTGTTCTTCTGCGCGGTACCAAGCGTGAAGAAGTTGAGCGTGGTCAGGTTCTCTGCAAGCCGGGTTCTGTGAACCCGCATACCAAGTTCAAGGCAGAAGCCTACATCCTGACGAAAGAAGAAGGCGGTCGTCATACCCCATTCTTCACCAACTATCGTCCTCAGTTCTATTTCCGTACCACTGACGTGACGGGTGTTGTTACCCTGAACGAAGGTACCGAGATGGTTATGCCTGGCGATAACGTCGAGATGAATGTCGAGCTGATCGTGCCAATCGCCATGGAAGAAAAACTGCGCTTCGCTATCCGCGAAGGTGGTCGTACCGTAGGCGCCGGCATCGTCGGCTCTATCGTCGAGTAAGTCTCGCGAACATCAGAATTCTTGAGAAGCCCCGCTCAGCAGAGCGGGGCTTTTTTGTTGCCTACTTCTTTTCCAGCCGGAGGCGTAGCAGGTTGGCTATCCCACTATCAAACAGTCGAATGCAGCTCTCCAGATAGGTTTGATAAAAGTGATACTGCCTTTGCCCGAATTTGGTGATGAAGGCATCTTCGTTGCTTCTCAGGCGTTTGCACCATGCTTGCAGTGTCTTGATATAATCCTCCGCATTCCAGTCACATTGCGTGATGGCGTGGCTGCTGCCGCTTGCCTGCTCCAGAATGGGCAGGTCGGGAAGGGCCGAACCGGCAAAGACCGCGTGCAGTAAGAAGTTCCAGTCTTTCAACTCGGCACGTGTGCGCGGGAGGCGTTGAACGGCAGATGTCTGAAGATAGAGGGGAGCGTGATCCTTTGACAGCTCGGCACAGCTTTGGAAAAAGTGTCTGTATTCCTTGATTGCCGTGCCATCCCTACGAGATTTGTAGGAGGCAATATGTTCGGTTGATTCCAGAGCAACCAGTGCGTCGAAGCGCTGACCATTCTGTGCGTAGCTTTGCCAAGTGGTTTCCCGCAGTGCGGGATGATTGGGAAAGCGGTGCTTGATATAAGCGATCTGGGCGGGGCTGGGTGTCAGGCCAAGATAGTGGGCGTGTGTCGCCTGCTCGAGGCATTGGCAGGTGAAGGCACCCCAGCCACAGCCGATATCCAAAACGGATTTGTCTGCGTCCAGAGCTATGGTGTGCGTGATTGCTGTCAGATTGCGCGTTTGTGCGGTCTCAAGATCATCATGATCCTGCCATTGTCCTGCGCTGTAGGATAAATAGTGATCGTCCAGGAATAGTTCGAACAAAGCGGCTGGCGTGTCATAATGATTGCGAACTTCTGCTGTGCTTGCCATCGGTTTCTTCTCACAAAATGCTGTGCTGCCCAGTGGGTGAGTGTTCTGGCTTTGGCCGGCGAGGCTAGAAGGTGAAACTCGCGAGGCCGATGGTCACGCCTGCGCTGCCAACCACTGCGAGGGCGCGGTCACCTCGTTTGAGCTGGCCCTTTTCCAAGGCAAGGCTCATGGCGAGAGGAATGGAGGCGCTGGACGTGTTGCCGTATTCTTCGTGAGTGCTGACATATTTTTCGATTGGCAGACCCAGTTGCGCGGCAATGATCTCGATGGCCTTGCCACTGGCGGAGTGCGAGAAGAAAATGTCATAGGCCCCATGATTGAAATGGTCATCCGAGCGATAGGTCTGAACGATGCGGCGGATGGATGTGCTGACAATCTTGTCTGATGCTGCATAGAAACGACCCGGATCGAGCTTCCCTATTGTGTCGGGGGCATAGCAGGCGGCATTGCTCAGGGGAATGAGGCACCAATCAAAGCCTTCGGGAAATGAGCGCAGGCGGATATGTGGCTTTTCGGGATTTGCGTTGCTCAGGATGGTGGCGGTGGCGGCTTCGCCGACCGTGAAAATGGCAAAGGCCTGTTCCATCATTGTTGTGTTGGTGAGCGAAAGATTGGCGAAGGCGCTCATGCCTGCTTCGCTGTTGACCAGCAACACCCTTTTGAAATGACCTTGTTCCAGAAAGGCCTGGGCGGTGTCGAGGCCACGCATCCAGCTGGCGCAGGCATCGAGAATGTCAAAGCCGGTTGCCTTGGTCAGTCCGAGTTCATGTTGAACCCAGCTTGCCATGGCAGGTTCCAGCCAGCCACGGCCGATGCCGACATAGAGCACCAGATCAATATCCTCGGGCGCTGTGTCCGCCTCCTGCATGGCGCGGCGGGCCGCATCCAGTACGAGATGGCCGACGGGCAGGCCGGGGGGCGTGATATGACGCTTCTTGATGCCGGTCAACTCAAGGCCCGCGCGAATTTTCCGCTCCATTTCATCAAGGTCTTGTTCGGAAAAGTGGCCGTGATTGCGGTCACGAAACATCATCAGGGCCTGATCATTGTCGATGACAAGCTCGGGCACAGCGTGCTTGATGGCGTGGAATTTCATGCTCGGGACTCCCCCCTTGTCCGCGCAGGCCGATCGGTTGTCGATGGTCGCTTGATCAGTTGAGGCGCAGATTGATCATCTGGCTGATGGCCGGAGATTGCCAGAAGGGGCCCATATGTTGGCGTCAGGAGCCTATGGCGCTCCACTCGAGCTTTCGCCGACCCTTCCAGAGTTCCATCAAATGCGATGATTTGTTAGAGCTACGCATGTAGCATCAAGCCCGGAAGGGCTTGGCTGGCGTGTTTGCTTGACTCTGGCTGTGAGCGGCGATAGGGCCTATCTGAAGATGTTTAGACCAGACCAGTCAATGAGCGGAAGGATTGGCCATGCGCAACGACATTCGGATCATTGGGGGAACGGCTCATCCGGAGTTCACCACCAGAATATGCGACCATCTGGGTATTCGGCAATGCGAAAGCCGGGTGGTGAAATTCTCTAACGAGAATATTCTGGTTCAGATCATGGAGAATGTGCGAGAAGCGGATGTCTTTGTCATCCAGCCCTCCAGTCCACCGGTATCAGACGGAATCCTTGAGCTGCTGATCACCATCGATGCCTTGAAGCATGCGTCGGCCCGGCGCATCACGGCCGTCATTCCCTATTTCCCGTATTCCCGTTCTGACAAGAAGGATCAACCGCGTATCTCGGTGACAGCCCGTTTGATGGCTGATCTATTGGAGACGGCAGGGGCAGATCGGGTGTTGACGATGGATCTCCATGCGCCACAGGTGCAGGGTTTTTTCCGCTTTCCGGTGGATCAACTGAAGGCTGAACCTTTGCTGTGCGACTATCTCAAACAGACGCGGAATCTCGACAATTATGTTCTTGTGGCTGGCGATGTGGGGGAGGCGAAAGAGATTGGCGGTTATGCCAACCGTCTCAATCTGCCGATCGCCATCGTCGACAAGCGCCGCTATGGAGATGATGAAAAGCCGCGCGCCGTTCACATGATCGGCGATGTGAAGGGCAAACATGCCCTGATCATTGATGATGAGGTGGCGAGTGGCGGCACCTTGATCGAAGCGGCGAAATTTGTTCTGGATCGCGGTGCCTTGTCCGTTGAGGCGGCGGTGGTGCATCCGGTTCTGTCTGGTCAAGCCGTGGCGCGCATTGCCGATTCTCCCATTCGTTCTCTGGTGGCAACCGACAGTTTGCCCATTCTGGCGACCGAGAAGACCGAAAAGATAGAAATTTGCACCGTGTCAGAGATGTTTGCGAAGGCGATTGAGTCGATCCACAATGGGGCGTCTGTCTCGGATTTATTTCTCTGAGCGCTTTAACGCGGTGGTGGGCTCTACGGGAAAGTGAGATGTTTCACTCGTTTTCGCAGGAATGTCGGATTCGAGATGGTCATCCTTTTGTCATCAGTTGTTGATGTTTTGCACTTTTTTTAGAATTTGGCCTTGCGGTGGGCAGAGAAGTTCAATAGGTAGTCACCAACTTGGTTTTCACTGAGTGACACGGAAGTAGGGGTGTAGCTCAGCTGGTAGAGCATCGGTCTCCAAAACCGAGGGTCGGGGGTTCGAGTCCCTCCGCCCCTGCCATTTTCGTGCTTGATCTTCGTGCAGAAGATACTATATATGGTGAGAATCTTTTGAACGCGCGGAACCTGTTTCGCGCGTTATTATATGTGAGCGGTTATATGGCCAAGACCAATCCTTTTACCTTTTTGCAGCAAGTGCGTTCTGAAGCAGCCAAGGTTACATGGCCGACGCAGAAAGAGACTCTGGTTACCACCTTGATGGTTTTCGTGATGGTAGCACTTGCCTCTCTGTTCTTCTTGCTTGCTGACCAGGTGATGAGCTTTGGTGTGAGTTACATTCTGGGCTTGGGAGGATAAGCCAAGATGTCAAAAGCAAAGCGTTGGTATATCGTTCACGCCTACTCGAATTTTGAAAAGAAAGTCGCCGATGATATTCGCCTTAAGGCGGAGCAGACCGGTTTGGCTGACCTTTTCGAGGAAGTGCTGGTTCCGACTGAAAAGTTCGTTGAAGTCCGGCGCGGCCGCAAGGTTGAATCCGAGCGCAAGTTTTTCCCGGGTTACGTTCTGGTGAAAATGGCGATGACGGATGATGCTTATCACCTGATCAAGAATACGCCGAAAGTTACCGGCTTTCTGGGATCCGACAACAAACCTATGCCAATCTCCAATGCTGAGGCTGAGCGTCTGTTGTCCCAGGTAGAGGAAGGTGTCGACAAGCCGATGCCAACCATCAGTTTCGAAGTGGGCGAGCAGGTTCGGGTTTCCGATGGCCCGTTTGCCTCCTTCAACGGGCTCGTGGAAGAAGTGGACGAAGAACGTGCACGTCTGAAGGTGACCGTGTCGATCTTTGGTCGCGCGACCCCTGTCGAGCTCGAATATAATCAGGTCGACAAGCTCTGATTATTTCTCATGCGTGCGGGAGATTGGTCTGTTTGCCAAGCAGTCCATCCAACCGCGCGCCTTTCTCATGTCTAACGCATACATCTACGGATGTAGGGGAAAGATACTATGGCAAAGAAGATTCAAGGCTACCTGAAGCTGCAGGTGCCTGCTGGTGCGGCTAACCCGTCGCCGCCAATCGGTCCTGCTCTTGGTCAGCGCGGCCTGAACATCATGGAATTCTGCAAGGCGTTCAACGCCAAGACGCAGGAAATGGAAAAGAATGCACCGGTTCCGGTCATCATCACCATTTTCCAGGATAAATCCTTCACCTTCGAAATGAAGACGCCTCCAGCGTCCTATTTCCTGAAGAAGGCTGCAAAGGTACAGAAGGGTTCTTCTGCTCCGGGTCGCGACGTTGGTGGCAAGGTCACCAAGGATCAGGTCAAAGAAATCGCGGAAGCGAAAATGAAAGATCTGAACGCCAACGACATCGAAGCTGCGATGTTGCAGATTGAAGGCACCGCCCGCGCGATGGGCTTTGAGGTCGTGGGGTAATTCGATATGGCTAATCTAGGTAAACGTGTTCGCGCCGCGCGCGAAAAAATCGACGCCAACGCCACTTACTCCCTCGAGGAAGCGGTCAAGGCCATCAAGGGTGCTGCCAGTGCCAAGTTCGACGAGACCGTTGAGGTTTCCCTGAATCTTGGTGTTGACCCTCGCCATGCCGACCAGATGGTTCGTGGTGTGTGTCAGCTGCCAGCCGGTACCGGTAAAACCGTCAAGGTTGCTGTTTTTGCTCGTGGCGACAAAGCCGAAGAAGCAAAAGCCGCTGGCGCTGATATCGTTGGTGCAGAAGAGCTTGTACAGGAAGTGCAGGGCGGCAAGATCAACTTTGATCGCTGCATTGCAACCCCTGACATGATGCCTCTGGTTGGTCGTCTTGGTAAAGTGCTCGGCCCACGCGGCATGATGCCGAACCCAAAAGTTGGTACCGTTACCCCTGACGTTGCTCAGGCTGTGAAGGATTCCAAAGGTGGTTCTGTAGAATTCCGCGTTGAGAAAGCCGGTATCATTCATGGCGGCGTTGGCAAAGTAAGCTTCGAAGAAGCTGCCATTGTTGAAAATATCAAGGCGTTCGTCGCTGCGGTTTCCAAGGCAAAGCCATCGGGCGCCAAAGGCACCTACATGAAAAAGCTGTCCCTGTCCTCCACAATGGGGCCAGGTGTGCGCGTAGATCTTGCTTCTGTCGAATAAACCGATTAGAAGTCAAACTTGATTCCCTCCGATTCCGATCGGGGGGATGTCTGGTTGTGGTCATCTGATGACCCTGTCAGACGCCTGTCCAAGACTGTGGGGGCCGATCGCTTTTGGTGTGACGCTTAATATCCTGCACAGATGGGGTGGACTGATATGACAAAGGATTTTGTCTGTTGGTTCGAACCTATGCTTGCCACTCTCGTGCATCGAGGCGGCAAGGAGGACAGGTCCCTTCGCGCCAGGTCTCCTTACCGCTATTGATAAGCGTGATCTGGTCAAGTGTAACCTCCGGCTTTTGTCTCGAACATGGGCCGGTAACTGGAGAGAAGGCATTGGATAGAGCGGAAAAGCAAGAGCTTGTCGCGTCCCTGCATGAAACGCTGAACAGCGCGGAAGTGGTGGTCGTTGCTCACTATGCTGGCCTCACCGTCGCCGAAATGACCGCGCTTCGTAGTCAAGCGCGTGATGCAGGTGTCACGGTGCAGGTTGCCAAGAACCGTCTTGTCAAGCTCGCTCTTCAAGGCACGGACGCTGAACCACTCGCTGACCTGTTCAAGGGTCAGACCGTTATCGCCACCTCTGGCGATCCGGTTTCAGCACCGAAGGTGGCCTCTGAATTCGCCAAGAAAAACGACAAACTCGTTATTCTGGGCGGTGCCATGGGAACCACCGTACTCGATACCGCGGGCGTGAATGCACTTGCAACCATGCCATCGCTGGACGAACTGCGCGGCAAGATCATCGGTGTCATTCAGGCACCGGCGACCAAAGTTGCTCAGGTTCTGCAGGCTCCGGGCGGACAGCTCGCGCGTGTATTCGGCGCATATGCCAAGAAGGACGAAGCGGCATAAGGCCGTTCTCGAAACATTTAGAAATCTAGGTTCGTACCAATAGGAAACAATACGATGGCTGATCTTGAAAAGCTCGTAGAAGAACTCTCTACCCTCACCGTTATGGAAGCTGCTGAGCTGTCCACCATGCTTGAAGAGAAGTGGGGCGTTTCTGCTGCTGCTCCTGTTGCTGTTGCCGCTGCTGCTGGCCCAGCTGCTGAAGCTGCTGAAGAGAAAACCGAATTTGACGTAGTCCTGGCTTCTGCTGGCGACAAGAAAATCAACGTCATCAAAGAAGTTCGTGGCATCACCGGTCTTGGCCTCAAAGAAGCCAAAGAGCTGGTAGAAGGTGCTCCGAAAGCTGTCAAAGAAGGCGTAGACAAAGCAGAAGCAGAAGAGCTGAAAGCAAAGCTCGAAGCTGCTGGTGCTACCGTCGAACTGAAATAAGGTTTATCCTTATGATGAATTCCGGGGGAATCACTCCTCCGGAATTCGCCCAAAATCAGGTGTCCAATTTTTAATTGGGCGTTTTTCTCAAGAGCCTGCACAATCCTGTGACGGGCTTTTTGGCCAACCGCCCACAGAGCGATACGAGGAGCGACGATGGCTCAGACGTTTTCTGGTCGCAAAAAGCTAAGAAAATACTTTGGTCATATTAAAGAAGTGGCAGAAATGCCAAATCTTATCGAAGTACAGAAGGCTTCATATGACCAATTCCTGCAAGTAGATGAACCCGCCTCCGGACGCTTCGATGAGGGTCTTCAGGCGGTCTTTTCGTCTGTTTTCCCGATTACGGACTTCTCGGGAACGGCTCAGCTTGAGTTCGTGCGCTACGAATTTGAGGCTCCCAAATATGACACCGAGGAATGCCGCCTGCGCGGTATGACCTATTCGGCCCCACTGAAGCTGACCCTGCGTCTGATTGTCTTCGAAGTGGATGAGGATACCGGTGCCAAGTCTGTTAAAGACATCAAAGAACAAGATGTCTATATGGGCGACATGCCGCTCATGACGGACAAGGGTACCTTCATTGTCAATGGCACCGAGCGCGTGATTGTGTCTCAGATGCACCGTTCCCCGGGCGTCTTTTTCGATCATGACAAAGGCAAAAGCCATTCTTCGGGCAAGCTTCTGTTCGCTGCGCGCATCATTCCTTATCGTGGTTCCTGGCTCGACATCGAGTTTGATGCCAAGGATATCGTCTATGCCCGTATCGACCGTCGGCGCAAGATCCCGGTATCCAGCCTGCTTTATGCTCTTGGTCTCGACACCGAGGAAATTCTCGACACCTATTATAACGCCGTCAACTATCAGCGTAGTGACAATGCCTGGCGCGTCGCCTTCAAGGGCGATGAAGTCAAAGGCACCAAGCCAGAACGCGATATGGTGGATGCGGAAACCGGTGAAGTGGTCTTTGAAGGCGGCAAAAAGCTGACCGCCCGTCAAATCCGCAAACTGGTTGATGGTGGCCTGAAGTTCCTCAAGGTCGAGGACGAAGACCTGTATGGCAAGTACCTGTCTGAAGATGCTGTGTCCTACACCACTGGTGAGATCTTCGCCGAAGCGGGTGACGAGATTGACGAGAAAATCCTCGCAACTCTGAAAGAATCCGGTTTCGAGGACGTGTCTGTTCTGAATATCGACCACGTCACCGTTGGTGCATACATCCGCAACACTCTGTCGGTTGACAAGAACTCCGATCGTGAATCGGCTCTGTTTGACATCTACCGCGTGATGCGTCCGGGTGAACCGCCTACCATCGAAACCGCGGAAGCAATGTTCCAGTCGCTGTTCTTTGATGCAGAGCGCTATGATCTGTCCGCGGTTGGTCGCGTGAAGATGAATATGCGCATGGATCTGGATGTCGAAGACACCGTTCGTATTCTGCGTAAGGAAGACATTGTCGAAGTCATTCGTACTTTGCTTGATCTGCGTGACGGCAAGGGCGAGATTGACGACATCGATAACCTTGGCAACCGTCGTGTTCGTTCCGTTGGCGAATTGATGGAAAACCAGTATCGCATCGGTCTGCTGCGTATGGAGCGCGCGATCAAGGAACGTATGTCCTCGATCGAGATCGATACCGTGATGCCTCAGGATCTGATCAACGCCAAGCCGGCTGCTGCTGCTGTGCGTGAATTCTTCGGCTCTTCGCAGCTGTCGCAGTTCATGGACCAGAACAACCCGCTGTCCGAGATCACTCACAAGCGTCGTCTCTCCGCGTTGGGCCCAGGTGGTCTGACCCGTGAGCGTGCGGGCTTTGAGGTTCGCGACGTGCATCCAACGCACTATGGTCGTATCTGCCCGATTGAAACGCCGGAAGGTCCGAACATTGGTCTGATCAACTCGCTGGCGACCTTTGCCCGTGTCAACAAATATGGCTTCATCGAGTCTCCTTACCGCAAGGTCAAGGATGGTCGCGTGACTGGCGAAGTGGTTTACCTCTCCGCCATGGAAGAAGCCAAGCACTATGTGGCACAGGCCAACATCGAACTGACCGCTGAAGGTGGCTTTGTTGACGAAACCGTCATTTGCCGTCACGCTGGCGATGTGATGATGGTGCCGGTTGAGCGCGTTGACTTTATGGACGTGTCGCCAAAACAGCTCGTATCAGTCGCCGCGGCGCTCATTCCGTTCCTCGAGAACGATGACGCCAACCGCGCACTGATGGGATCGAACATGCAGCGTCAGGCTGTGCCGCTGGTTCGTGCCGAAGCCCCATTCGTGGGGACTGGCATGGAGCCGATCGTGGCGCGCGATTCTGGTGCAGCAATTGCGGCTACCCGGACCGGTATTGTCGATCAGGTCGATGCGACCCGTATCGTTATCCGGGCAACCGAAGAGCTCGATCCAAGCAAGTCTGGCGTTGACATCTATCGTCTGGCCAAGTTCCAGCGTTCGAACCAGTCCACCTGCATCAACCAGCGTCCGCTGGTCTCCGTTGGTGACTTCGTTCAGAAGGGCGAGATCATCGCGGACGGTCCATCGACCGATCTGGGCGATCTGGCACTGGGTCGCAACGTGCTTGTGGCCTTCATGCCATGGAATGGTTACAACTTCGAGGATTCGATCCTGCTCTCCGAGCGTATCGTGAAAGAAGACGTCTTCACTTCGGTTCACATCGAAGAATTTGAAGTGATGGCCCGCGATACCAAGCTTGGCCCTGAAGAGATCACCCGTGATATTCCGAACGTATCGGAAGAATCGCTGAAAAATCTCGACGAGGCAGGCATCACCTATATTGGTGCGGAAGTGAAGCCGGGCGACATTCTCGTCGGCAAGATCACGCCGAAGGGTGAAAGCCCGATGACGCCGGAAGAAAAACTTCTGCGTGCCATCTTCGGTGAGAAGGCTTCCGACGTGCGTGATACCTCCTTGCGCATGCCTCCGGGCACGTTCGGTACTGTTGTTGAGGTTCGTGTCTTCAACCGGCACGGCATCGACAAGGACGAGCGCGCGATGTCCATCGAGCGTGAAGAGATCGAACGTCTTGCAAAAGACCGTGACGATGAGCAAGCGATCCTGGATCGCAACGTCTATGGCCGTCTGGCTGACATGCTCAATGGTCACGTCGGCTCTACCGGTCCGAAAGGCTTCAAGAAGGACACCACCATTACCCATGCGGAAATGGCTGAGTATCCTCGTAGCCAGTGGTGGCTGTTTGCCTCCGAAGACGAAAAGCTGATGGGTGAAGTGGAAGCACTTCGCAACCAGTATGACGACAGCCGCAAGCGCCTCGAGCAGCGTTTCATCGACAAGGTCGAGAAGCTGCAGCGCGGGGACGAGCTGCCACCGGGCGTCATGAAAATGGCCAAGGTCTTTATCGCGATCAAGCGTAAGATCCAGCCAGGTGACAAAATGGCCGGTCGTCACGGCAACAAGGGTGTGGTTTCCCGCATCGTGCCTATCGAAGATATGCCATATCTGGAAGATGGTACCCATGTTGACATCGTGCTGAACCCTCTGGGCGTTCCGTCACGCATGAATGTCGGTCAGATCCTTGAAACCCATCTGGGTTGGGCCTGCGCCGGTATGGGTCGCAAGATCGGCAAGATGTATGATGAGTATCGCAAATCGGGCAACATTGAGCCTTTGCGTCTGGAGCTTGACAGCGTCTACCATGACAATGGCAAGAATCTTGACGTCAAGGAGCATGACGACGATAGCGTTGCGCGGATGGCTGAGCAGCTGCGTAAAGGCGTATCCATCGCGACTCCGGTCTTCGATGGTGCCCATGAGCCTGATGTTGTGGAGATGCTTGAGAAAGCCGGGCTTCACAGTTCAGGGCAGTCGACCCTGTTTGATGGCCGTACCGGTGATCAGTTCGACCGTCCAGTGACGGTTGGCTACATCTACATGCTGAAGCTGCACCATCTGGTCGATGACAAGATCCACGGTCGTTCGATTGGCCCATACAGCCTCGTTACCCAGCAGCCGCTTGGTGGTAAGGCCCAGTTTGGTGGTCAGCGTTTCGGTGAGATGGAGGTCTGGGCGCTGGAAGCGTATGGCGCCGCCTACACCTTGCAGGAAATGCTCACCGTCAAGTCGGATGACGTGGCTGGCCGTACAAAGGTCTATGAAGCAATCGTTCGGGGGGATGATACCTTCGAAGCCGGTATTCCGGAAAGCTTCAACGTCCTTGTCAAGGAGATCCGGTCCCTTGGTCTGAATATGGAGCTGGAAGACAGCCAGCGCCTGCTCGATCTGGAACCGAACGATACGCCGCCTGCGGACGCTGCTGAATAAGCAGCGCCCGAACCCACAAACCGAGGCATCATTTTCGGAACGGATCGCGGAGGAAAACCGCGGTCCGTCAACCCGTAAAGAGGAGACACCATGAACCAAGAGGTCATGAATCTTTTCAGTCCGCAGGCTCAGGCCCAGACCTTTGACCAGATCCGCGTGTCCATCGCGAGCCCTGAGAAAATTCTCAGTTGGTCATTTGGCGAGATCAAGAAGCCTGAAACGATCAACTATCGTACGTTCAAGCCTGAACGCGATGGTCTGTTCTGCGCGCGCATCTTTGGCCCAATCAAGGACTATGAGTGCTTGTGCGGCAAATATAAGCGCATGAAATACAAAGGCATCATCTGCGAGAAGTGCGGTGTGGAAGTAACCCTTTCGCGCGTGCGCCGTGAGCGGATGGGCCACATCGAACTGGCTGCTCCCGTTGCGCATATCTGGTTCCTGAAGTCTCTGCCATCGCGCATTGGCCAGCTGCTGGATATGACGCTGAAGGATCTTGAGCGCGTTCTCTACTTCGAGAATTACATCGTCGTTGAGCCGGGTCTGACACCGCTGAAGGAATATCAGCTGCTGACCGAGGAAGAACATGTCATTGCTCAGGACGAGTATGGCGAAGATACTTTCACGGCGATGATCGGGGCGGAAGCAATCCGCGAGATTCTGGCGTCGCTCGATCTTGAACAGCTGTCCGAGAAACTGCGTCAGGAAATCGCTGAAAGCACCTCGACACTGAAGCCAATCAAGCTGGCCAAGCGTTTGAAGATCGTTGAAGCCTTCATCGAATCCGGCAACCGTCCGGAATGGATGATCATGACGATCGTTCCCGTGATTCCACCGGACCTGCGTCCCTTGGTGCCGCTGGATGGTGGCCGCTTTGCTACGTCTGATTTGAACGATCTTTATCGTCGTGTGATCAACCGTAACAACCGTCTGAAGCGTCTGATGGAGTTGCGTGCGCCGGATATCATCATCCGGAACGAAAAGCGCATGCTGCAGGAATCCGTTGATGCGCTTTTCGATAACGGTCGTCGCGGTCGTGTGATCACCGGTGCCAACAAGCGTCCGCTGAAATCCCTGTCCGACATGCTCAAGGGTAAGCATGGTCGTTTCCGTCAGAACCTGCTGGGTAAACGCGTCGACTATTCCGGTCGTTCGGTTATCGTTGTTGGTCCTGAACTGAAGCTGCACCAGTGCGGTCTGCCGAAGAAAATGGCACTGGAGCTGTTCAAGCCATTCATCTATTCGCGTCTTGACGCCAAGGGCTACTCGACCACGGTCAAGCAGGCCAAGAAGCTCGTCGAGAAGGGCAAGCCGGAAGTGTGGGATATCCTCGATGAGGTTATTCGCGAACATCCGGTGATGCTGAACCGCGCACCGACCCTTCACCGTCTGGGCATTCAGGCTTTCGAGCCGACCCTGATTGAAGGCAAGGCGATTCAGCTGCATCCGCTGGTCTGTTCCGCGTTCAACGCCGACTTTGACGGTGACCAGATGGCCGTTCACGTGCCTCTGTCCCTCGAAGCACAGCTTGAAGCGCGCGTTCTGATGATGTCGACCAACAACATTCTGCATCCGGCCAACGGTGACCCGATCATCGTGCCTTCGCAGGATATCGTGCTTGGTCTGTATTATCTCTCGATCATGAATGACAATGAGCCGGGTGAGGGGATGTTGTTCTCCGATATCGGCGAGTTGCATCACGCGCTGGAAACCAAAGCTGTTACGCTGCATGCCAAAGTCAAGGGCCGGTTCAAAACGGTTGATGAGCAGGGCAATCCTGTCTCGGAAATCCACGAGACCACCCCGGGCCGCATGCTGATCGGTGAATTGCTGCCACGCAGCCACAATGTGTCCTACGACGTCTGCAACAAGCTGATGACCAAGAAGGACATCTCCAAGATGATCTATACCGTCTACCGCCATTGCGGTCAGAAGGAAACGGTCATCTTCTGTGACAAGATCATGGGGCTGGGCTTCAATCGCGCGTTCCGCGCCGGTATTTCGTTCGGCATGGATGATATGGTTATTCCTGACACCAAGGCGGGGCTGATTGAGTCGACTTCGACCATGGCAAAGGAATTTGAGCAGCAATATAACGATGGTCTGATCACGCAGGGCGAGAAATACAACAAGGTTGTTGATGCCTGGGCGAAATGTACCGACCGTGTTGCTGATGAAATGATGAAGCGCATTAAGGCGGTTGAATTTGACGAGGAAACCGGACGCCAGAAACAGATGAACTCTGTTTACATGATGGCCCACTCCGGTGCCCGTGGTTCGCCAGCCCAGATGAAACAGCTTGCCGGTATGCGTGGTCTGATGGCCAAGCCGTCGGGTGAGATCATCGAAACGCCGATCATTTCGAACTTTAAAGAAGGCCTGACCGTGATGGAGTACTTTAACTCCACCCACGGTGCCCGTAAGGGTCTGGCCGATACGGCTCTGAAAACGGCAAACTCCGGTTACCTGACCCGTCGTCTGGTGGACGTTGCTCAGGATTCCATCATCACCGAGCGTGATTGTGGGTCCGAGGAAGGTCTCGATGTGCAGGCGATTGTCGATGCTGGCCAGATCGTTGCGTCACTGGGTGTTCGTACCCGTGGCCGTACCGCTGCTGCTGATGTTGTCAATCCCAAGACTGGTGAAGTGATCGTTCCTAAAAACGAGATCATTTCAGAAGAGCATCTGGACGAAATCGAGACCTGTGGTCTGCAGTCCATCAAGGTTCGCTCGGTTCTGACCTGTAACTCGCGCAACGGTGTTTGTGCGGCTTGTTACGGGCGTGACCTTGCACGCGGCACCGAAGTCAATATCGGTGAAGCGGTTGGTGTTATTGCCGCTCAGTCGATCGGGGAGCCCGGAACCCAGTTGACCATGCGTACCTTCCATATCGGTGGTACGGCACAGGTGGTTGACAGTTCCTTCATCGAGTCCAACTTCGAAGGCACGATTCAGATCCGTAACCGCAACGTGGCCCGCGATTCCGATGGTAAGCTTGTTGCACTTGGTCGTACCGTCGCCATTGTCATCATTGATGAGGAAGGCAACGAACGCTCGGTCAACAAACTAGCCTATGGTTCGCATCTGCATGTGGATGATGGTGATAAGGTCAAGCCGGGTCAGCGTCTGGCCGAATGGGATCCATATACCCGTCCGGTTCTCAGTGAGGTTGACGGTGTTGTCGACTTTGAGGATGTTGCAGAAGGCCTTTCGGTCAGCGAAGCAACCGATGAGTCGACCGGTATCACCAAGCGTGTCGTGATCGACTGGCGTTCGAATCCGCGGTCTGCGGAGCTGAAACCAGCCATCACTGTGCGTGACTCCAACGGAGCAATGCGTACCCTGCCACGTGGTGGTGATGCGCGTTATCTGTTGCAGGTCGATGCCATTTTGTCGGTGCAGCCGGGCAACAAGATTTCTGCCGGTGACGTTCTGGCTCGTGTTCCTATGGAAAGCGCCAAAACGAAAGACATTACCGGTGGTCTGCCTCGTGTTGCCGAACTGTTTGAAGCCCGTCGTCCGAAGGATCATGCGGTCATCGCCGATACCGATGGCACCATCCGCTTTGGTCGCGACTACAAGAACAAGCGTCGCATCATTCTGGAGCCACACGCAGAAGGCGCCGAGCCGATCGAATATCTGATCCCGAAAGGTCGGCCGTTCCATCTTCAGGATGGTGACCAGATCGAAAAGGGTGAGTATATCCTCGATGGCAACCCGGCACCGCATGACATTCTGGCAGTGAAGGGCGTTGCTGCTCTGGCTGACTATCTCGTCAACGAGATCCAGGACGTCTATCGTCTTCAGGGTGTGGGCATCAACGACAAGCATATCGAAGTGATTGTGCGTCAGATGTTGCAGAAGGTTGAAATCGAAGATCAGGGCGATAGCTACTTCCTGCATAATGAGCAGGTTGATCGTCTTGAATTTGCGGAAGAGAATGAACGTCTCCTCGCAGAAGGCAAGGAACCAGCCAAGGGCAAGCCTGTCCTGCTGGGTATTACCAAAGCCTCGCTGCAGACCCGTTCCTTCATTTCGGCAGCTTCGTTCCAGGAAACCACCCGCGTGCTGACAGAGGCATCTGTTCAGGGTAAGATCGATACGCTCGAAGGCCTGAAAGAGAACGTGATCGTTGGTCGCTTGATCCCGGCCGGTACCGGTCGTGTGATGTCGGGTCTGCGTCGGGTTGCGACCCATCGCGATGATCTGATCCTGGAAGAAAAGCAGCGGGCACAGTCTTTGACGTCGACCCCGCAGCTGACCACCAGTGCAAGTGATCCAGTGGAGCCTGCTGAATAAGCAGCGATTCACTCGAATCTTTGAAAGGCCGCTTCAATTGGAGCGGCCTTTTCTTTTGGCCTTTTGACTGGCGATTCCTTAGGCTTATCATTGGGTGGTTGGGGAAGAATCGAGTCATTTCCGTGCCTTAGTACTAAGTGTGATATATTGTGCTGAATATTGTGCAATTTTCGCAGGAAATGGGGTCGTTAACATGCCGTTCGCAGAAGTCCGGGAATCTTTGCGAGGGGGGTTGACGGAATGAAATCTACAGAGTAGTTTCGCGCCACTTCTCGAACAGGCCGTAAGTGCTCACTTTCGAAGACGCCACGTTTTCGATGAACGACCGCCTAAACGCTGTTCGTCTTAATGAAGCTGAGATTGACTGGCTCATGATTGCGGCTCATGCCGTAATCCTCTGGTTTTCACAGCGCCGTTCGCGGCAAGAGTCGCGCGATGGTGCGCTTTTGTGCGTGCGGACGGTGCATTTTGGTAATGAGAACTGTTTCCGGCGATTTTTTCGTTGGGGAATGTTCAAGTTCAGAGAGATCTGAAAGGCACACTTAAATGCCAACCATTAACCAGCTTATTCGCAAGCCGCGCAAAATGCCGGTAAAGCGCAATAAAGTTCCGGCCATGGAGGCCTGCCCCCAGAAGCGGGGTGTTTGTACGCGCGTCTATACCACTACGCCTAAGAAGCCTAACTCGGCTCTGCGTAAGGTTGCCAAGGTTCGCCTGACCAACGGTTTCGAAGTGATTGGTTATATCCCCGGTGAGGGTCATAACCTTCAGGAACACTCCGTTGTGATGATCCGCGGCGGTCGCGTGAAAGACTTGCCTGGTGTTCGTTATCACATCCTTCGTGGTGTGCTCGATACCCAGGGAGTTAAAGACCGCAAGCAGCGTCGTTCCAAATATGGCGCGAAGCGGCCTAAATAAGCCGCTTATTGGAGTTTTGGTCACATGTCACGTCGCCATAGTGCAGAAAAACGCGTTATCAACCCGGATCCTAAGTTCGGTGATATCGTGATTTCCAAATTCATGAACAGCATCATGCTGGACGGTAAGAAATCTGTTTCCGAACGGATTGTTTACGGTGCACTCGATGCTGTTGAAGGCAAGCTGAAGCAGAACCCAGTTGAAGTGTTCCACACTGCTCTGGAAAATGTGATGCCTGCCGTAGAAGTTCGCTCCCGCCGTGTTGGTGGTGCGACTTATCAGGTTCCTGTTGATGTTCGTACAGAGCGCAAGCAGGCCCTGGCTATCCGTTGGATCATTGCAGCGGCCCGCAATCGTAACGAACGCACCATGATTGATCGTCTGTCCGGCGAGCTTCTGGATGCATTCAACAACCGCGGCTCTGCAGTCAAGAAACGCGAAGATACGCACCGTATGGCGGAAGCCAACCGTGCCTTCTCGCATTATCGCTGGTAAACCTTTAGGGGCGAAGTCATGGCACGCAGCCACAAGATTGAGGATTATCGTAACTTCGGCATCATGGCACACATTGATGCTGGTAAGACGACGACTACTGAGCGTATCCTCTACTACACTGGTAAAAGCCACAAGATTGGCGAAGTTCATGATGGTGCAGCCACCATGGACTGGATGGAGCAGGAGCAGGAACGTGGCATCACGATTACCTCCGCTGCTACCACCTGTTTCTGGCGGGAAAAACGCCTGAACATCATCGATACTCCGGGCCACGTTGACTTCACCATTGAAGTTGAGCGTTCTCTGCGTGTGCTCGATGGTGCTGTCTGTGCACTCGATGCCAACGCTGGTGTTGAGCCTCAGACTGAAACCGTTTGGCGTCAGGCAGACAAATATCACGTTCCACGGATGATCTTCGTCAACAAGATGGATAAGCTTGGTGCCGACTTCTTCCGCTGCGTTGAAATGGTCAAAGAGCGCCTGGGTGCAGTTCCTCTGTGCCTGCAGCTGCCAATTGGCTCCGAAAGTGAATTTACCGGTGTGATCGATCTGGTTCAGATGAAATCCATCGTCTGGCTGGAAGAATCGCTTGGCGCAAAATTCGAGATCGGCGAGATCCCTGCCGACCTCGCAGATCAGGCTGCCGAATATCGTGAGTTGCTCGTTGAAGCGGTTGTTGAATCCGACGAAGAAGCTATGGAAGCTTACCTCGAAGGTGAAGAGCCATCCACCGAGAAACTGATGTCGCTGATCCGTAAGTGCACCATCGAAAACCTCGTTGTTCCGATCCTCTGTGGCACCGCGTTCAAGAACAAAGGCGTTCAGCCTCTGCTTGACGCTGTTGTGGACTATCTTCCTAGCCCGGTCGAAATTGCTGCCATTAAAGGCATCGATGTTAAAACCGAAGAAGAGACCACGCGTCCTGCTTCTGATGACGAGCCATTCTCCATGCTGGCGTTCAAGATCATGAACGACCCGTTTGTTGGCTCTCTGACCTTCTGCCGCATCTATTCCGGTACGCTCGATGCAGGGTCTTCTGTATTGAACACCGTGAAAGAGAAGCGCGAGCGCGTTGGTCGTATGCTTCAGATGCATTCCAACTCTCGTGAAGACATCAAGCAGGCTTGCGCTGGCGACATTGTTGCTATTGCTGGTCTGAAGGATACCACCACCGGTGACACCCTGTGTGATCCGCTGCGTCCTGTTATTCTCGAGCGTATGGAATTCCCTGATCCGGTTATCGAGATCGCTGTTGAGCCGAAAACCAAGGCTGACCAGGAGAAAATGGGCCTCGCGCTCAATCGTCTGGCTGCTGAGGATCCGTCCTTCCGCGTGAAAACCGATGAAGAATCCGGTCAGACCATCATGGCTGGCATGGGTGAACTTCATCTGGACATTCTCGTTGACCGCATGAAGCGCGAATTCAAGGTTGAGGCGAATATCGGTGCACCTCAGGTTGCTTACCGTGAAACCATCGGCCGTGAAGAAACCGTCGACTACACGCATAAGAAACAGTCCGGTGGTACCGGTCAGTTCGGTCGCGTGAAGATGGTCATCGGTCCAAACGAGCCTGGTGCCGGTTTCGAGTTCAAGTCTTCGATCGTTGGTGGTGCTATTCCGAAAGAATACATCCCTGGCGTTGAAAAGGGTATCCAGTCTGTCATGACCGCAGGTCCGATTGCTGGCTTCCCAATGGTAGACATCAAGGTCGAGCTGATCGACGGTGCCTACCACGACGTTGACTCCAGCGTTTTGGCCTTTGAGATTGCTGCTCGTGCCGGTTTCCGTGAAGGTTGCCAGAAGGCAGGTCCGAAACTGCTCGAACCAATGATGAAAGTCGAAGTTGTAACCCCTGAAGACTATATGGGCGACATCATCGGCGACATTAACTCCCGTCGTGGTCAGATCTCCGGAACTGAAGCACGCGGTGTTGTTACCGTTATCAGCGCCATGGTGCCGCTGGCGAACATGTTTGGCTATGTGAACAATCTTCGTTCCATGTCACAGGGTCGCGCGCAGTATTCGATGGTGTTCGATCACTACTCACAAGTGCCGCAGGCAGTTGCAGACGAGGTTCAGGCGAAATACGCCTAAACCTCACATCGTCGCACTTTTTGTAATTTTGAGAATGGAGACTTTCCTATGGCTAAGGAAAAGTTTGAACGTAATAAGCCGCATGTAAACATCGGCACGATTGGTCACGTTGACCATGGTAAAACCACCCTGACTGCAGCAATCACCATGACCCTTGCGGAAGTTGGTGGTGCAACTGCCAAGGCTTATGACGAGATTGACGGTGCGCCAGAAGAGCGTGCACGTGGTATCACGATCTCGACTGCTCACGTTGAGTATGAGACCGAGAACCGTCACTATGCCCACGTTGACTGCCCAGGCCACGCTGACTATGTGAAAAACATGATCACCGGTGCGGCTCAGATGGACGGCGCTATTCTGGTTTGCTCCGCAGCCGATGGCCCGATGCCACAGACCCGTGAGCACATCCTGCTTGCTCGTCAGGTTGGCGTGCCTGCTCTGGTTGTTTACCTGAACAAAGTTGACCAGGTTGACGACGAAGAGCTGCTTGAGCTGGTTGAAATGGAAGTGCGCGAGCTGCTGGACTCCTACGAGTTCCCAGGCGACGATATTCCTATCGTTAAAGGCTCTGCTCTTGCTGCGGTTGAAAACCGTGATGCAGCGATTGGCCGTGATTCCATCAAGGAACTGATGGCTGCGGTTGATGACTATATCCCAACGCCGGATCGTCCAGTTGACCTTCCGTTCCTGCTGCCAATCGAGGACGTGTTCTCGATCTCTGGCCGTGGTACGGTTGTGACCGGTCGTGTTGAGCGTGGTAAAGTTCATGTTGGTGACGAGATTGAAATCGTCGGCATCAAGGACACCCAGAAAACCACCTGTACCGGTGTTGAAATGTTCCGCAAGCTGCTTGATAGCGGTGAAGCAGGCGACAACGTTGGTGTTCTTCTGCGCGGTACCAAGCGTGAAGAAGTTGAGCGTGGTCAGGTTCTCTGCAAGCCGGGTTCTGTGAACCCGCATACCAAGTTCAAGGCAGAAGCCTACATCCTGACGAAAGAAGAAGGCGGTCGTCATACCCCATTCTTCACCAACTATCGTCCTCAGTTCTATTTCCGTACCACTGACGTGACGGGTGTTGTTACCCTGAACGAAGGTACCGAGATGGTTATGCCTGGCGATAACGTCGAGATGAATGTCGAGCTGATCGTGCCAATCGCCATGGAAGAAAAACTGCGCTTCGCTATCCGCGAAGGTGGTCGTACCGTAGGCGCCGGCATCGTCGGCTCTATCGTCGAGTAA